>CAYMNV010000005.1:0-22866 GCA_964391915.1 uncultured Oscillospiraceae bacterium | reverse complement strand
TTGCCGCGCGCTGAGAGAGCCCTCTCGGCGGCACATAAAGAAAGATCTTTTTCCGCCTCAGAGGGCGGCGCCCATGAGGGTTCTTTCGCCCGGAGAGCCCGAAGATTCGCATATGGGGTATTGCCGCGCGCTGAGAGAGCCCTCTCGGCGGCACATAAAGAAAGATCTTTTTCCGCCCAAAGGGAGGCACTCACCCGGGCACAAAAAATGCCCGTACGAAAAAATCGCACGAGCATCGAAATTATTTTCCCCTGCCGACCGTCTTCGCGGAGGATACCGTCACCGGCAGGCTTCGAGGAAGGCCGAAAGCAGCTTACGGCTGATCTCATCCTTCTCAAACATGTGCTCCGGGTGCCACTGGACGCCCATCAGAAAAGGATATTCCGGCGCATAAGCGGCCTCCACGAGACCGTCCTCCGAAACCGCCATGACGGAAAGCCCTCCGCCCAGCTCCTTTACGGCCTGATGGTGGCGGCTGTTGACGCCGAAAGTTCCAACACCGGCGATCCGGGAAAGCGGGCTGCCTTCCGCGGCGGAG
Source organism: uncultured Oscillospiraceae bacterium (assembly GCA_964391915.1). Classification (GTDB taxonomy): domain Bacteria; phylum Bacillota; class Clostridia; order Oscillospirales; family Ruminococcaceae; genus UMGS1668. Next base: position 22,328 of record CAYMNV010000005.1, on the reverse strand, counting down.
ACCATGTGAGCCGGCGCGTCATAGGGCTTCTCCTGGCTGTGTCTGATGTTGGTAGCGTACTGGGACGGCAAATCCTGATAGAGCGTGCCGCCGAAAAAGACGTTCAGCAGCTGAAATCCGCGGCAGATACAGAAAACCGGTTTGCCCGCTGCGGCGGCTTCCTTCATCAGGAGAAATTCGGAGATATCCCGCTCCGCGCTGATCTTCCCGATCGCGGGATGTTTTTCTTCCTGATAATAACTCGGGTCGATGTCGTGGCCGCCGGTAAACAACAGCCCGTCGAGCCCGCCGACCGCCGAAGCCGCCCCATCCGCATCGAAAAGCGGCGGCAGGATCACGGGGACTCCCCCGCTCCCGACGACGGCTTTTGTATACAAAGGAAGCATCCAATAGCTATCCTGTTCCTCGTCGATCAAAGTGGTCAGCCCGATCAGCGGTTTTTTCATCCTGTTACCCCCTGCAAACCGTGAGATATCGCTATTATAACAAACCGCTCTCTTTTTCACAAGTTAAAAGGACTGTTTTTTCAAATAAATTCACAAAGCCCCGGCATTTTTCCGTTTTTATCGGTATTTTTGAAAGTATTTGGATTCGTAAATTCATGATTCAGGCAAGGAAGGCCGGATTTCCCTCGCTTTTCCGGCAGGAGACGCCCGCGCGCTTTGATTTTGCCGACGCGGGCGGCACTCTCCATATCCGGCTCCTCCGCCGTGCGGCCTCGGAATACAAAAAAGGCGGCCTTCACAGGGAAGGCCGCCCAAACTGTGCGTTTTGTCTCAGTTGTTGCTGTAATCCGGGGTCAGCACCAGTGTGCCGTCGATCAGGGACTGCTTGACGGTTTCGACCTGCTGCTGAATCTCCGCAGAAACCTCGGTACTGTAAGGAGCGATACCAATGACGCCCTCGGCAAGCCCGGGCTGCTCGAGACCACCGAATTCTCCGGCGGCGATGATGTCGATCTGGGAGGTGATCATGGTCGGGATGCTGACCAGCAGAGAGGTCAGGCACAGGCCCTCGTCCACAAGTCCGGACTGGTCGGAGGTATAGCCGATGCAGAAGACGTCCTTTTCGTTGCAGGCTTCAAATGCACCGAGACCGGTCTCGTCGCAGGTCTGGAGGATGACGTCCGCGCCCTGCTCGATCATCGCAATGGCGGTCTCCTTGCCGACGGAGGAATCGTTGAAGGTTCCGGTGATGACGGTCTTGACTTCGATCTCCGGCTTGGCCGCTTTCGCGCCCTGCACATAGGCGTTCTTATCGGAGCACTGGGTGGTGTTGTCTCCGCCGCCGATGTAGCCGATGATGCCGCTCTCGCTCATCAGAGCCGCGAGATATCCGCAGACATAGGCGCCTTCGAATTCTTTATAATCATAGAAAGCGATGTTGCCGGGCAGATTCTCGCCCTCGGGCGGATTGCCGGTGATGAAGAAGTTGACGTCGGGGTAATCCGCGGCGACGCGCACGCAGGCGTCTCCATACTGCACGCCGTGGCCGATCACGAAGTCGTAGCCATCCTCGCAGTAGGTGCGGAAGGTGGATTCCATGTCGGCAGCCTGAACGTCCTCGGTGTAGGCGATCTCATAGCCCTGGGCTTCCAGCTCCAGCAGGCCTTCATAGGCACCCTGGTTCCAGGACTGGTCGGTGATATAGCCGGGCAGCAGGATCGCAATCTTGGAGACGGCCTTTTCTTCTTCGGGGGCGGAGGAGGATTCGCCGGAAACGGCGGCAGATTCGGAGGGCTCGGAGGAGGGCTCCTCGGCGGTTTCGCCGCCGCATCCGGCAAGCAGGGTGAGGAGCATCACGGCGCTCATCAGCAGCGTCAGGATTCTTTTCAGGTTTTTCATGGTTTTCTCCTTCTTACTTTTCATAAATTTTATCAAAGTTCCCTTCCGGGAACGGGGTCTACCTACTCAGCGGCTCTCCTCGTTGTATGGCTTTCCGAGGTCGCCGGGCGCATGGATATTCCAGCCGAAGACGGCGAGGCTCACGAGCGTCACCACATACGGCAGGGCGACGAAAAACTGATACGGCAGCGCGGAGCCCAGCGCCTGCAGCCGGAGCTGAAGCGCCTGCACGGTGCCGAACAGCAGCGCCGCGACAACGGCAAAGGCCGGGTTCCAGCGCGCCAGAATGGTTACGGCGAGGCAGATGAAGCCGCGCCCCGCGGACATATTTTCCGTAAAGGTGCCGACGATGCCACAGGAGAGAAACGCGCCGCCGATGCCGGCCATGAAGCCGCAGAAAAGGTTTCCCGCGTAGCGGACGCGCCGGACGCGGATGCCGGAAGCCTGCGCGGCCTTCGGGTTCTCGCCGGTCGCCTCAATCTGGAGGCCGAATTTCGTCCTGCGCAGCACAAACAGCGCCAGAAACGCCGCGATCAGCGCGAGATAGACCAGAATGTTCTGCCGGAACAGGATTTCGCCGAGCCATGGAATTTTGGAAAAGCCCGGGATCTCAATGGTCGGCAGAATCTCCACCTTGGCTTTCTCGGTGCTCACGCCGAAGATCGCCCGGTAAAGGAAATTCGTAAAGCCGATGGCGAAAATGTTGAACATGATCCCCACGACCGACTGATCCTGCCTGCGGCTGACGCACCAAAAGGCAATCAGCAGGGCGCCCAGCATGCCCGAAACCCCTCCGGCCAGAATCCCGAGGGTCAGGCTGCCCGTATAATACGCCGTGATGAAGGAGATCAGCGCGGCGGTCAGCATCTGCCCCTCGAGGCCGATGTTCATGACGCCGGTTTTCTCCGAGACGACCTCGCCCACGGAGCCGAGGATCAGCGGAACGCTCATCCGCACGCCCGCAGTCAGCAGAGGGATCAGAAATGCGGCGGAAAGAATCTCGCTCATTTTGCACCCTCCTTTTCCCGCACGGGCTTTTTCTTTTCGGAAGCGTAGCTCATGCCCAACAGAATGAACAGAACGATCAGCGCCTCCAGCACGTTGACGAAGAGCGAAGAGACGCCCGTCTTGACCTGCATGGTCTCCGCACCGGCACTGAGCACGGCCAGCAGCACGGAGGCCGCCGCCACGCCCAACGGATGCAGCATCCCGAGCAGGGCCGCCACCACGCCGTCAAACCCGTAGGAGCCGGCAAGCCCTTCCAGCAGCCGGGTCTGGGTGCCGGCCACCTCCACGGCGCCGGCGATCCCGGTAAAGACGCCGCTGAGCATCATGGCCAGCAAATAATATTTGCCGCGGCGGATCCCGCCGTATTCCGCGGCCGGCACGCTGCCGCCCAGCACCCGCAGCCGGTAGCCGAAGGGCGTACGGCGGATCACCACCGCATAAATCACGACGGCGGCAAGGGCAATCAGGAATCCCGCGTTCATGCGCGAGCCGGAAAAAAGCTTCGGCAGCACGGCGGCCACCTTGGCGGACTGCGGGATGTTCCCGCCGGGATCCCGCAGAGGATAATAGACGCAGTAGCTCAGGAACTGCACCGCGATATAGTTAAGTAGCAGAGTCGTGATGATCTCGCTCGCATGAAAACATGTCTTGACAAGGCCGGCAATTCCGGCCCAAACGGCGCCGAAGAGCGCCGCGGCCAGCATCCCGAGCGGGATCGACCAGCCGCCGAGCGCCGCGCCCCATGCGGAGGTGCCGACGATCGTCATGCCGACGGCGCCGAGGCACATCTGCCCCTCGCCGCCGAGATTGCTCAGTTTTGCGGAGAAAGTGAACGACACGCCCACCCCCACCAGCAGGATCGGGACGAGCTTGATGCTCATTTCGCCGATGCTGTTGAAGCTCCCGAAAGGCCGGATCAGCAGGTAGTAATAGGCGGTCAGCGGATTCACCTTCAGCACGGCAAGGAACACGGCACCGATGGCCAGCGCCCCCAGCACGGAGAGAAGAAAGATTGCCGCCTTCCGGCCGACGGACTGCCGCGCCATCCGGGAAGAGAAATTCCGGATCGTATCGTCGATGCGGGCTCCAAAGGCATTCATGCTCCGGCCACCCCCATCATCATCATGCCGACCTGCCGCACCGTCGCCTCGGCGGGCCGCACTTCCCCGGCGATTCTGCCGCGGCAGAGCACCACCAGACGGTCGGAGAGAGAAAACAGTTCCTCAAAGTCGCCGGAGAGCAAGACGATGCCACAGCCCCGGTTCCGGGCCTCCAGGATTTTCTCCCGGATAAAGCAGGTGGCTTTGATATCGAGGCCCCGGGTCGGATAGGAACAGATCAGAACCCGCGGCGTCTCCCGCAGGCTTCTTGCCATGATAAATTTCTGCAGGTTCCCGCCGGAGAGGTCGGCCGTGCGGTCTCCAATGCCGCGCGCCCGGACGTCGTAATCCGCCATGACCGCGGCCGCTTCCTTCCGGATGGCCGGATAATTCAGCAGAATGCCCTTCTTCGGAAGACGGCCGCTGCGCAGAATCCAGTTCTCATATAACGGAAAATCCGGCACGGAGCCCACATGATTGCGGTCCGCCGGCACGTAAGCGATCTTCTGCTCGATGAACGGCTCCGCGGAACGGGTGGAGATCTCCTTTTCCCCGATCAGGATCCGTCCCCCGGCCGCGCGGCGCACGCCCGAGAGCACTTCGGCGAGCTCGATCTGGCCGTTTCCCTCGACGCCCGCGACCCCCACGATCTCCCCGGCGCGGATTTCCATCGAAACGCCGTCCAGCGTCAGAACGCCGCGGTTGTCCTTCGCGCGGAGCTGTTCGGCCCGGAGCAGCACCGGATTTTGTCCGGAGGACTCCGAACGGTCCGTCTCCGGAACCTTCACGTCCTCCCCCACCATCATGCGGACGATCGTCTCCTTATCCGCCTCGGCGGCATCCATCCGGCCCGTCACCTTTCCGCGCGTGAGCACGGTGATGCGGTCGCTGATGCGCAGCACCTCGTCGAGCTTGTGGCTGATAAAGAGGACGCCTTTCCCTTCGGCGGTCAGGCCGGCGATGATCTCAAACAGGCTGTCGCACTCCTGCGGCGGCAGCACGGCCGTCGGCTCGTCGAAGATCAGAATCTCCGCGCCGGTATAAAGCAGCTTCAGGATCTCCACCTTCTGCTGCATGCCGATGCTCAGCTGTTCCACCGGGCTGTGGATATCCACGTCGATATGGTAGCGTTCCTGAAGCTCGGCAAGGCGTTCCTCGATTTTTTTCTTCTTCCGGAGTGCCCACGGCTTTTCGTCGCCCATCAGAAAAATGTTATCTATGGCGGAAAAGACGTTCACCAGCATGAAATGCTGGTGAACCATACCGATTTTATGAGCCAAAGCGTCCTTCGGAGAGGCGATCTGCACCTGCTCGCCGTTTACGCGGATGGTCCCCGCGTCCGGGCGGTACATGCCGTAGATGATGTTCATCAGCGTGCTCTTGCCGGCGCCGTTCTCTCCCAGAACCGCGTGCACTTCCCCGGCGCGCACGTCCAGATCAATCCGGTCGTTTGCGACAAAAGTTCCAAACGTCTTCGTGATCCCACGCAGTTCCAGCAGCGGTGTTTCCGTTTTCATAGGCCCCTCCTTTATTTATACTTTCCAATAAAAGAAAGGAAGTTTACTTGCAGTGGACGCGGCACCAAAGCTCCTGCACCGGCGGAATCTGCTCGCGCATGCCCGGCGCAAGGCGGCACCAGATGATGCCTTTTTGGGGGCGCGGGAACTCGTGGCGGGTCTCGATGATCCGGGTGGGCGTGACGATATAGTCGATCGCCGTGTCGTACTCCTCGACGGCAACCTCCACATCCGCCACCTGGCAGTCGTGTCCCGCACCGACAATCACGGTGGAATCGTCGGCGATCGCGCAGGAGGAGAGCATCGCCCATTCCAGATCGAAATAGCCGTGCCCCTTGCCGAAGCGGATGCCGCTCGGCGTGATCGCGGAGGCGCCGGTGACCATCATATCCACATGGCCGACCGATTCCTTCAGCTGCGCCAGCGTCTGATGTTTCCAGTAGCGGGAGACGCCGTCGAGCAGAGAGGCGACCTCCTCCTTGCCCTCGGGAATCTGGCCGGGAGCGATCAGAAAGAAGCCGCGCGTGATCCCGTAGTTCGTCATGACCACGGTTTTTTTATCCCGGAACGCCTGCTCGCGCAGCGTCTCGAGGTTGTTGTCCGGAGTGATGAAAATGACTTTTGCCTGCCGGTACATCTCCGTCGCGGTCAGCAGGGCCGTCCCTTTTTCGCTGCCCTCGTAGTCGCAGATAAATTCGGAAAACTGCCAGCTGAATTTGGAATCCGGCCTGGCAACCTTCAGCAGCTCCTCCCAGATTTGAACCCGCGCCGTTTTTGCGTCGATTTTTTCGTTCATTCCGATTCCCCCGCATCTGTTCCTATTTCCGCCGTCTGCGGATGTCTTTCGAGATGCGCCATAAATGCCGCATCCTGTATATGATGAAACTATCATATTCGTCGGGATCCTCATTGTCAAGTTAGCAAAAAATATTCGGAATATCTGCCTGTTTTTTAATCATTTTGTTTTGAAATGTTGTAAATTCGCTGCTTTTTACCCATCAGAACACATGATGCACAAATAATTTTAACATAATTATAATATTGTATTATATTTATATATAAAAGAGAGGCCGTTTCCCTGCTTAATTTAACAGAGTTTCCTTGAATTGGGATTCTTTATAAATTTATCCTGATGCCCTCCGTGGGATTGCCGCCTGTGGACGTGCGTATCCTGCAGGAACTCTCGTTCAGACTTGCATTTTATGACTTTTGCCGCACTTCGCTCCTTTTGGGGAATTCTTCCCGCATGAGAGCGGTCCTTCACAAAGTCAGGTGTCTTTTGCCGCGCCGAAGGCGGAATCCGCAGGCTCCGGTTCCGCCCGCACGGCAAAAAAAGGCCGGCGCAGCTTTCGCCGCACCGGTCTTTCAAAACAAAGTATCCCTTCCGGGAAAAAATCAGATGAATTTGACGGGGTTGATCTTGATGCCGGGGCCCATGGTCGCAGAGACGACGCAGGACTTGACATACTGGCCCTTCGCCGCGGCCGGGCGGGCCTTGACGATGGCGCCCATCAGGGTGTCGAAGTTCTCCTGGAGCTTTTCGGTGCCGAAGGAGGCCTTGCCGATCGGGCAGTGGATGATGTTGGTTTTGTCGAGACGGTACTCGATCTTACCGGCTTTCGCTTCCTTGACGGCTCTCGCGACGTCGGGAGTGACGGTTCCGGCCTTGGGGTTCGGCATCAGGCCGCGCGGTCCAAGGATTTTACCGAGACGACCGACAATACCCATCATCTCCGGGGAGGCGATGACGACATCGAAATCCATCCAGTTCTCGACCTGGATCTTCTGCATGTAATCTTCCGCACCGGCATATTCCGCGCCGGCATCCAGGGCGGCCTGAACTTTATCGCCTTTGGCGAAAACCAGAACGCGGACGTCTTTGCCGGTTCCGTTCGGGAGAACGACGGCGCCGCGGACCTGCTGGTCGGCGTGGCGGGAGTCGACGCCCAGACGGACGTGAAGCTCGACGGTCTCATCAAATTTTGCAGTCGCGGTTTTGGTGACAAGCTCAAGGGCTTCCGGAGCCTCATAAAGCTTCGCATGCTCAAAGAGCTTGGTGCTCTCAACGTATTTCTTACCGTGTTTCATAATTTTTGCTTCCCCCTTACTCTTCCACCGTGATGCCCATGCTGCGGGCAGTACCGGCAATCATGCGCATAGCGGCCTCGACGGAGCCGGCATTCAGATCGCACATTTTAAGCTCGGCGATCTTGCGGACCTGCTCGGAAGTGACTTTGGCGACCTTAGTTTTATTCGGGGCGCCGGAAGCTTTGGCGATGTTGGCAGCCTTCTTGAGCAGAACGGCCGCCGGAGGGGTTTTGGTAATAAAAGAGAACGATTTGTCGGCATACACGGTGATGACGACCGGAATGATCATGCCGATATCGTTTTTCGTACGTTCATTGAATTCTTTGGTAAACGCCATGATGTTGACGCCGTGCTGTCCCAGAGCAGGACCGACGGGCGGCGCCGGAGTGGCTTTGCCACCAGGGATCTGCAGCTTAATTAAGCCGGTTACCTTCTGTGCCATTTTTTTAACCTCCAACCATTACGTGGTCTGCGGAACCGATCGGATAAATTTCGGCTCCTCCCACACGCGGAAAAACGATCTCCGCGTTTGCCGGCTTCCCGGCCGGCTGTTTCAAAAAGCCCGTTATTCTCTCGGGGATGCCTGTTCCAGCTCGAGTTCCACCGGCGTGTTTCTGCCGAACATGGAAACGATGACGCGAACTTTGTTGTTCTCCAGATCGATCGTTTCGACGGTTCCTTCGAAGCCCTCCAGCGGTCCTCCGACGATTGCCACAACGTCTCCGACCTTGTAGCGGAGCTCCACGGTCTTGGAGCCGATGCCCAGTTTGGCGACCTCTTCGTCGGTCAGCGGCACCGGTTTGGATGCCGGGCCGACAAATCCGGTCACGCCGCGGGTATTGCGGACCACATACCAGGATTCGTCCGTCAGGATCATCTTCACGAGAACATATCCCGGGAAAATTTTACGTTCCACTTCGCGCTTGGCATTGTCAGTGACCTCGACAACCTTCTCGGTCGGAACGCTCACGTCCACGATCAAGTCATGAAACCTGGGGTTATCGATCACTTTCTCAATGTTGCCGGCCACTTTGTTTTCATAGCCGGAATACGTGTGAACGACATACCATTTGGGAGTTTCAGCCATAGACATCGTTCCTTTCGCGTTTTAAGAGCCGAAAAACAGTTTGGTCACCAGACCGAAAAAGTAATCGATCAGGCTGATGAAGACCGAAGAAATCACCACCGCCACAACGACAACGCCGGTGTTGTTGATCACCTGTTTTCTATTGGGCCAGACGATCTTTTTGATCTCACCGTAGATGTCCTTGAAGAAGCGCTTCATTCTTGCGATGAAAGACGGCTTTTTCGCGGTATTTTCATTTGCCACGGTAGTTCCTTCCTTTCATCATTTCGTCTCTCTGTGGAGCGTGTGCTTCCGGCAGAATTTGCAATATTTCTTCTCTTCGATTCTGTCCGGATCGTTCTTTTTGTTTTTCATGGTGTTGTAGTTGCGCTGCTTGCACTCCGTGCAGGCGAGCACGATCTTGACTCGCATTGCGGCACCTCCTGATTCTCGGAATTTTTTGCCTCCCTCTTTTGGATGGGTTTTTGCACAAAAAAATAAACCCTTTTAGAGGTATCATTACTATATCATAACCGGACAGGCCTCGTCAAGCGTTTTTTTGCATTTATCTTATTATTTTTTCCACTAATTTATTATTACACTTACTATAACACGCCGCGCCCTGACAATCCAGATAAAAATTGTCGGACATATTGCAGCCGCTTCCGAAAAAACTAAAGACGCTAAGGAGGCGCAGCACCATGCATAAAATAAATTTCAACCGCATAAAATACGTAATTTGTTCTTTTGTTGCCGCATCGATGGCCGCAGTTTCTGTTTTCCACATTATCCTTCCCGATCATTACACCATTTATGAAAACGGCGTCTTTTCTTTTTCGAGCCGATACGGAAAACTGGTCACCGCCGCGATATGGAATTCCGGAAGCGAGGAAGTTTTTGCCGGAAACCGCAGCCGTTTCCGTGCGGATCTGCGCCTGCTCGGCTTCATGGATATCAAGACCGTCAACGTGGAGGTCAGCGAGGGAAACGAAGTCTGGGTCTGCGGAACGCCGCTCGGCATCAAACTGTTTACCGAAGGTGTGCTCGTGGTCGGCATGGAGCGTCTCCAGTCGGCGGAGGGCGCTGTTTGCCCCGCCTCCTCCGCGGGCCTTCGGACCGGCGACGTCATTTACAGCATCAACGGACAGGCGGTCGCAACCAACGAGGATATCGCCGGAATCATTCAAAGTTCCGGCGGGAGCGCGCTCTCCCTCTTGGTCCGGCGCGGTGACGAAAAGATTGAAATCACCCTGACTCCGGCCGAAATGAACGACGGCTCCGGCTACAAGGGAGGATTCTGGGTGCGCGACAGCTCCGCAGGCATCGGTACGCTGACCTTTTACGACGAGGAATCCGGGACCTTTGCCGGGCTCGGGCATGCGGTCTGCGATGTAGACACCGGCGACGTCCTCCCGCTGCTCTCCGGTGAAATCGTGTGCGCCTCGGTCACGGGCGTGGTGCGCGGCGTCTCGGGGAATCCCGGCGAGCTCAAGGGCATTTTTCTTGATATGGAAGCCATCGGAATCCTGAAACAGAACTGCGAATCCGGGATTTACGGCACAATGGAGGCCGTGCCCGACGGGGCCGTCTCCATGGTTATCGCGCCGAAACAGGAGGTTCGGGAGGGGCCTGCGGAGATTTTGGCGACCGTGGACGGCGAGGACGCGACGCGGTATGCCATTGAAATTGAAAGAATCAATTACAGCGACAACAACCCTACCAAAAATATGGTGATCCGCGTGACGGACGACGCTCTGCTCGAAAAGACCGGCGGCATCGTGCAGGGCATGAGCGGCAGCCCGATTCTCCAGGACGGCAGGCTCGTCGGCGCCGTGACGCACGTCTTCGTCAACGACTCCACGAGGGGTTATGCGATCTTTGCCGAAAACATGGCGGAGATCGCCGAGGAAATCGAATAACCGCCCTCCTCCGGAAAATCGGTCGGGGTCCGTCGAACTGATTTTAACAAAACATTTATGTAAATTCCTGTAAATCTATTGACAGTTTGGAAAAATATGGTATTCTTTTTTATGGGAACAGTAAGGCCTGAACGAAAATGCCGTCGTCTTCCGCACTTTGACGTCGGCTTCCCGCAATATATGATAGCAGTGCGGAGAAAAGGCAGGACAGATGGAGAAAAAATCAAAAATCATCATTTGTGACGAAAACCAGGAATTCTGCGGGCAGTGCGCGGAGATCATGCAGTCCTGCGGATTTGAAGCATATTGTGTCTGCCGGGACGGAAAAGAGCTTCTCCAGTCCATTTCTGAGTATAAACCGGACGTCGTGCTCTGTGATGTGTTCATGCCGCAGCTGGATGCCTTCGCCGTAATGGAACAGACGAGGGCGCTCAATCTGGAGAAAAACCCGCTGTTTATGATCATGTCCTCCGTCGACAACTCCATGCTTGAGCACGAGATTCTCTCTGCCGGCGCGGTTTATTTTTTCATCAAGCCGTTCGACATGGAAATTCTTGCCGAGCGGGTCGTCCATATCCTCGGCGCGCAGCGGAAATCCGAGATCCCGGTGGAGAGCCGCGCCGAGGTCTCCGGACCGGACATGGAGATGATCGTCACCGACATCATCCATCAGATCGGCGTACCGGCGCACATCAAGGGCTACCACTATCTGCGTGAGGCGATCCTGATGGCGGTGGACGACATGGAGATCATCAACTCGGTGACGAAATGCCTCTACCCCTCCGTGGCCAAAAAACACGGCACGACCCCCTCCAGAGTGGAGCGCGCCATCCGCCATGCAATCAAGGTCGCGTGGGACCGCGGCGACGTGGATACGCTGAACTCCTATTTCGGCTATACCATCCACAGCGGCCGCGGAAAACCCACCAACAGCGAGTTTATCGCGCTGATCGCAGACAAGCTGCGGCTCCGCATGAAAATGGCACAGTGATTCTTCCGCAGGCGGCACAAAAAGCCGCCTGTTTTTTTATTTCCGAGAAAATTTCGTACCGGCAAAACTCTTGTTTGCTCGGGCAAATGCATCGGCGGCAAAATCATTTATTATGTGTGGCGCAAAAAATCCCCTGTTTTTTATTTCCGGGGAATTCCGCGGCGGAGAAGCCCCGTCCGCACAAAAAACATGGAAGATAAAAAGTTTTTCTTCTCACACGAAGCAAATGTCGCCGCCGCATCCCGAAGAAAGTTGATTCCGAAAAAATCCCTCTTCTTACATGGAACAAACCCTCCCGTTTGTTTGAAAAGATTTTGCACCCGCCGATCTTTTTCATCCGCATAAAACGCAAATTCCGGCTCCGCCCGCGGATTCCCGCCTTTTTGTTTTCCGGAGGATTCCGTGTTATAATAGGTCTATCAATTTGCGGCGGAGGGCGGCATGGACAGGGAACGCTTTTTGGAAACCTGCAGGAATGCGGAACAATACCGGACCGGCTCCGGCGGCATCGGCACGCTCGCGGAGAAGACGCTGCACGCCGTGCTCAAACACTATCTGGAGCCGGATGTCTCCCGCCACGAGGTCAGGGTCGGCGCGAACGTCGCCGACATTCTGGAGGACGACGGGATCATCGAGATCCAGACGCGCAATTTTTTCGGCTTGAAGAAGAAATTCGACGCGCTCCTGACGGAGTACCCCATCACGGTCGTCTACCCCGTCGCCCATCAAAAATGGCTCTGCTGGGTCGACCCCGAAACCGGCGAGGTCACGAAGCGGCGGAAAAGCCCAAAAACCGGCTCCGCCTGCGACTGCTTTCTCGAGCTGCGGTGGATCATCCCCTACCTGAAATCGGAACATCTCCGTTTCCGCATCCTGCTGATCGACCTTGTGGAATACCGCCGCCTCGACGGCTGGAGCAGGGATAAAAAAAGCGGCTCGACCCGCTTCGAACGCGTGCCGGAGTCGCTTTATGACGAGATTGTGATCGAAGGCCCTGGGGATTTCCGAAAACTGATTCCGGAAAATTTGCCGGAGCCCTTCACCACCGCCGAATTCTCCAAAGCGGCGCATATCAGCGTCTTTGCCGCCAGAACCGGGCTGAATATCCTGTCCTTCGTCGGCGCCGTGGAGAAATGCGGCAAGCGGGGACGCGCGGCCCTCTACCAAAAAACCGTTTCAGCGCCGGAAACCGCAGGCAGGATGGAAGTCTCCTCTTCCTCTTGCTGAGACAACCTGTCTCGGCCGGCATCCGGGCCCGTTTCTCACCGCCTGAAAAGCTGCGTTTTTTGAATATAAAAAGCCCCGGATGCCGAAACGGCTCCGGGGCTCTCTTTTTTCTGCGGTTTATCCGGCCCTGCGGATCTTCCGCTTGATCGCTTTTTCGATCTCCACGATCGGGATAATGCAGACGGCGAGCGACATGGCAACGAAATACTCCGTGACAGAAATATGCTCAAACCCGAACGCATTTGAGAGAAATGGAATATAAATTACTGCCGTCGTCAACACCATGGAGCCAAGCATCGACAGCCAGAGCATCTGATTTTGATCCCGGAGTGTAAAGATGGAGTGAAAGTTGGAGCGCATGTTGAAGGAATGGAAGATTTCGACCATGGAGAGCGTCAGAAACGCCATGGTCATGCCGTCCGGACTGTTGACGAATTCCCATCTTCCGGCCTCCAGAAAATGCCCGATCAGGTAGGCCACAAACGTGATGGCCGCGACGACCGTCCCTTGGAAAATGATATCGAACGCCATGCCGCCGGCAAAGATGCTCTCCTTCGGGTCGCGCGGCGGATTCTGCATGCTGTCCTGCTCGCTGCGCTCCATGCCGAGCGCGAGCGCCGGGAACGTATCCGTGATCAGGTTGATCCAGAGCAGGTGCGACGGTTTGAGCACGGTGAAATCCATGAGCATGGCGGTAAAGATCGTGAGCACCTCGGATAGATTTGAAGAGAGCAGGAACTGGATCGCCTTGCGGATATTCGCGTAGATGCGTCTGCCCTCCTCCACGGCGGCAACGATCGTGGCAAAGTTGTCGTCCGTGAGTACGAGATCCGCGGCGTTTTTGGTGACGTCCGTGCCGGTGATGCCCATGCCGATGCCGATATCCGCCGTCTTGATCGAAGGCGCGTCGTTGACGCCGTCTCCGGTCATCGCGACGATCTTTCCGCGCTTTTTCCAGGTGGTGACGATGCGGACCTTTTGATCCGGCTGTACCCTCGCATAGACGTAATAATTTCCGATATCCCGCTCGAAGTCCTCATCGCTCATTTCCGCCAGCGCGGCGCCGGTGATGACCTGCGACGGCCCCTTGATGATGCCGAGCTCCGTCGCGATGGCGGCGGCGGTATCCCGGTGGTCGCCGGTGATCATGATCGGATGGATGCCTGCGCCCATGCATTCCTGGATTGCGGCTTTCACTTCGGGACGGATCGGATCGATCATTCCGGTAAGGCCGATATAACAGAGGTCGTGCTCCAAGTTTTCCGGCGTGCACTCCGGCATCTCGTCGAAAAACCGCTCCGCCGCACAGAGAACGCGCAGCGCACGGTCGGCCATCGCCTTGTTTGCGGCGGCGACTCCTTCGAGAAACGCGGAGTCCACCGGATGTATGACCCCGCCCTCGAGATAATATTTGCAGCGCTCCAGAAGCATATCCGGCGCGCCCTTGGTGTAGGCGACGAATTTTTCCCCATCCTTATGGACGGTCGTCATCATCTTCCGGTCGGAATCGAACGGCGCCTCCCCGACGCGCGGATGCTCCGCGGTCAGGCCGCCCTTCGGCAGGCCCAGCGATTCGGCGTAATCCACGAGCGCGGATTCCGTCGGCTCGCCGATCGCCTTTCCGTTTTCCCCGGGAACCGCGTCCGAGCACAGCGACATCGCCGCGGCCAGCAGCGTTTTATCGTCGGAGACGGCTTCCACAACGGTCATGCGGTTCTGCGTCAGTGTGCCGGTCTTGTCCGAGCAGATGATCTGGACGCAGCCCAGCGTCTCGACCGCCGTCAGCTTCCGCACGACGGCGTTTCGGTGCGACATGTTCGTCACGCCGATGGACAGCACGATCGTCACGACCGCAGCCAGCCCCTCCGGAATCGCCGCGACCGCCAGGCTGACGGCGATCATAAAGGTATCCAGCAGCGTCGCCATCGAGACATCCGGGTAGGCCCGGAGGACGCCGATCGCAAAAATCGCCACGCAGATGCCGAGAACCAGAAAACTGAGCCATTTGCTGAACTGGCTGAGCTTTTTCTGCAGCGGCGTTTTCTCCTCCACCGCTTTGGAAAGGGCATCGGCGATTTTTCCCATCTCCGTCTGCATGCCTGTGCGGCAGACAACCGCCAGGCCGCGTCCGTAGACCACCGTGCTGCCCATATAAACCATATTATGCCGGTCTCCGAGCGTGACGTCCTTTTCACCCTCCGCGAGGCCGAGAACCTTGCAGATCTTCTCCGCCGGCACGGATTCGCCCGTCAGAGCCGATTCCTCGATCTTCATGGAGGCGCTCTCCAGCAGTCGGCCGTCCGCCGGAACGGAATCGCCGGCCTCCAGAATCACGATGTCACCCGGGACAACTTCCTCGCTTTTGAGCGTGAGCTGCCTTCCGTCGCGCAGCACCTTCGAGGTGGAGGCGGTAATTTCCTTGAGCGCCTCGATGGCCGCTTCCGCCTTGCTCTCCTGCACGACGCCAAGCACCGCGTTAAGGATAACCACCGTCATGATAATGATCACGTCGGAGAAGGATTCCCCGGAGTACCCGGCGGTGATCCCCGAAACGACCGCCGCCGCAATCAGCACCAGGATCATCGGGTCGGCAAGCTCGCCCAAAAACCGCTGGAGCAGTGTCTTCTTCGGCGGCTGTGCAAGCTTGTTGGGCCCAAATTTATTTAGACGCTCCTCCGCTTCCCCGGCGCCGAGACCGGAAGCTCGGCTGCCGAGCGTTTCGAGCACCTCCGGAGCTTCCATCAAATATTCTTTCAATTCAGTTTCCTCCCGCAATGTATGTAAAGTTATTTTGCTTGACATTTTTAAATCCTGAAATTATGAGAAAAACAGGTGCTCAATCAGAATCTTGGCGCCAAGAAGGATCAATACGCATCCGCCGAAAATTTCCGCCTTGGATTTATATTTGAGGCCGAATACGCTGCCGATCCGGATGCCGGCGGCCGAAAAGACGAAGGTCGTCAGCCCGATCAGGAGCACGGCGGATACGATTTTCACCTGCAGGAACGCAAACGTGATGCCGACGGCCAGCGCGTCGATGCTCGTCGCGACGGCAAGCAGGAGCATCGTCCTAAAGGAGAAAGACGCATTCAGCTCCTCCGTTTTGGAACGCGCCTCCTTGATCATGTTGGCGCCGATGATGCACAGCAGCACAAAGGCGATCCAGTGGTCGTATTTCGTCGCGATGCCCTCAAACTGGGAGCCCATAAAATACCCCAGCAGCGGCATGCCGGCCTGAAATCCGCCGAACCAAAGGCCCACACTGAGAAAATGTTTCAGCCTCACCCTCCCGGCGCTCAGCCCCTTGCAGACGGATACCGCAAACGCATCCATCGAAAGGCCGACCGCGATCGCAAAAAGTTCCAAAAAGCCCAAATTCCGTACTCCCTTCGTTATAAAAAGAGACCTATCCGCCCTTGGCGGATAAGTCTCATCATTTGATACAAAGCCAGGACGAAAAATCCAGTATGTTGACTTTGCCGCGCATATTGCGCCGACTACTCCCTTATTCCGGAGTATTATAGTATGAAAATCTTCCGTTGTCAATCCATCAAATTTCTTTTCCCGTTTCCGCGTCGAGCACTTCCCGGTAGACGCCGTAATATTTCGGCGGGATGCGCCGGTCGAGGTGAAAACACCCGAAAAACCATTTGGAATACCGGCATTTTCCGCCAAGCTCATCCAGAAACGCGTGCAGATTGTTGAAGCAGTTGGTCTCCATCTTTAAAAAACTGCGCAGCCGGAATCCGACGTCGTAGGTGACGATATAATCCACCTCGCCGCCGGCCGCCTCCAGATTTTGGAGCGCGCGACCGGTATCCTCCCCGCTCGGCAGGCGCCGGAAGTCCGGGCAGTCGTCGAGATCCATGAGATCGGTCTCCTCATCGTCGCCGCCGCCGAAAGCCAGAATCTTTTTTCCGTCGATCTCAAAGATCTCCCCGCGGATCAGCTGGTAGATGCGGTCGGCGAGTTTTCTTGCCTTTCCGCCGCAGAAATCCACGATCTCGCAGTTGTTGAGCAGCGTGTAATTCTCGTGCGCCCCCTCGACGAACGCGATCGTGTACCTGCGGCGCGAGAGCCATGCGAGATCCTTCTTCTCCTGCTCGGAGCCGTCCCATATAAAGCCGAAATCGCCGCAGACGATCAGCGTATCATGTTTTTTCAGTCTGCGCAGTTTGGGGGCCCGAAACCTTTCGAGGTCCCCGTGGGTATCGCCGGTGATATAAATCATTTTTCTGTCTCCTCCGGGCTCACCGCACCGCTTTTTCGATGGCCTGACCGAGGTCGTCGACGATATCCTGCACGTCCTCGAGGCCGACGGAGACCCGCACCGTCTCCGGACGGATCCCGCAGGCGGCGAGCTGTTCATCCGAGAGCTGGGAGTGCGTCGTCGTGGCGGGATGCGTCACGATCGTGCGCACATCCCCAAGGTTGGCGACGTGGGAGATCATCCGAAGGGAATCGAGGAACTTCGCGCCGTTTTCCCGCCCGCCTTTCAGTCCGAATGTGAGCACGGCGCCGCAGCCCTTCGGCATCATGCGCTTCGCGAGCTCATAATAAGGGCTTTCGGGCAAACCGGGATAGTTGACGAAGCTAACCGACGGGTTCGCGGCCAGATATTCCGCAACCTTCTGCGCGCTTTGGCAGAGGCGCTCCATGCGGACGGAGAGCGTCTCGATGCCCTGCTCGATCAGGAAGGAGTTGAACGGCGAGATGCAGCAGCCGGTGTCGCGCAGCACCAGGCAGCGGAAACGGTTGGTGAAGCAGTTTTTCATATCCGCAAAGACGACGCCGTGATAGCTGACGTCCGGTTCGTTGTAGAGCGGAAAGCGCGGGTTGTCTTTGTATGGGAACTTGCCGGATTCGACGAGCAGCCCCGCCATCGCGTTGCCGTGCCCGCCGAGGAACTTGGTGGCAGAATGGACGACGAGATCCGCGCCCCATTCGAAAGGCCGGAACAGGTAAGGCGTCGTGAACGTGGAATCCGCGATCAGCGGGATTCCGTGCCGGTGCGCAATCTGCGCGATTTTTTCCACGTCGGAGACGTTTGCGTTCGGGTTGCCGACCACCTCGGTAAAGAACGCCTTCGTGTGCTCGGTGACCGCGGCCTCCCACTGATCCATGTCGTCCGGATCCACAAAGCGGACGTTAATGCCGAGACGTTTGAGCGTGACACCGAACATGTTGACGGCGCCACCGTAAATATAGGAAGAGGAGACGATCTCATCCCCCGCCGAGCAGAGGTTGAGCACCGCGCCAAAGATCGCCGCGTGGCCGGAGGAAACCGCAATTGCCCCGACACCGCCCTCCAGTGCCGTGATCCGGCGTTCCAGCGCATCGCTGGTCGGATTTGAGAGCCGCGAATAGATATTGCCCTCCTCCTCCAGCGAAAAAAGACGCCGCGCATACTCGGCACTTTCAAAATCATAAGCGGTTGTCGCATAAATCGGCAGTACGACCGCGTGGTTCTCCTGATCCGGTTTTTTCCCGGCGCGAACCGCCAGCGTGTCGAACCGGTAATCCGTTTCCTTCATGGGATCCCCTCTTTTCATAAATTGCAAGATTCCCTATTCCATCTGAGCGCAAATTTTGATATAATATCAGTATAACAGACAAAACCGGATATCCGCAACTATTATTTCTGAATTCGGACCGCCGGGTCCCGTCGTTTCGGAGGTGTTTTTATGAAGAAAACTGCTGCTCTCGTTTCCGCGCTGATGGCGCTGGTGCTGCTGTTTTCCGGCAGCTTCAGCGTCTGTGCCTACGCCGCGCTCCAGTATGTCCCGTCCACGGAAGTAAACAGCGAAGCCGTCTACCTCGCCGATGCGGACGGAAATGTCCTGTACGAGAAAAACGCCGCTCAGCGGATGTACCCCTCCGAGCTGACGCAGATGATGACCGCGATCGTTGTGATCGAAAATATCGAAAGCGTCGGCGGCTGGGAGGCTCAGGCCACCTTCACCACTTCCATGCAGAATTTTCTGTATGAAAACCGCGGCAGCACGATCCTGACCGGCCTCTCCGCCGGAGAAGTCATGACGGCCGACCAGATGTTCCATGCCATGGTCATCGCCTCCGGCTACGACGCCGCAATGGCGCTTGCGGAGCTGATCGCCGGCAGCCAGGAGGATTTCGTCGTGATGATGAACGCCAAGGCCAAAGATATCGGCGCGGTCAACACCAACTTCACAAACTGCCACGGTCTACACGACACCGCCAACTACACAACGGCCTACGACATGTATCTGATCGCCAAATACGCGATGAGCCTCGACAAATTTGCGGAGACCGTGTCCCTGACTACCTACCGGAGCGGCGAGACAAACTACCACACCAACCTCACCTGGAACTCCGACAACGGCCTGATCATCAGCGGCAACGTACATTATTATTCCGCCGCGCAGGGCATCAAGGCCGGCTACAGCAAAGATACCGGCAGGAACATCGTCTCCTACGCCACCCAGGACGGATATTCCTATTATCAGGTCGACATGGGCGCGCCGTTTGAATTGGACCAGGATACTTATAATCTTGCGATGGTCGACGCCAAGAATCTCTACGTCTGGGCGTTTTCCGAGTTCCAGGTAAAATCCGTGATCAGCTACGGCGATCAGGTCGGCGAGGTGCCGCTGGAGCTCGCCTGGCAGAAGGATTACCTGCAGCTGATGGCCGGGGAAAACTATGTGGCGCTGCTCCCGGCCGACATCGACGTCGGCTCGATCACCTATCAATACGAGCTGCCGGAATTTGTCAATGCGCCGGTCAACAAGGGGGACCACATCGGCACGCTGCACTTCATCGCCTCCGGCGAGGAGATCGGCGAGATCCCGCTGGTTTCCGCCGAGGACGTAAAACAGAGCGAGCTGCTCAGCGGCCTGCAGTCCTTCTCGCAGATCACCCGCTCCTTCTGGTTCAAGTTCATCATCGTGATGATCATCATTATCATCCTGCTCTATGTCGCGCTGATGGTCGTGCGCAACTACAACCACAAAAAATACGGCACGATCCGGAAGAGAAAGAATCTCTGAGCGGCACCACTCCGTGTTCCGAAAGGGGTCACAGGCTTCGGGTGATATGCGCCGCCAGTAAGTTGGAAATCGTCTCCTTCCGGCCGGAAAAATCCGCCAGCGGTTTCAGACCGCCCGGGTGCACCGGTGGAATCGGGCCGCGGGCGGGGTTTCCTCTATGGTATGGGAATTTTGTTTTCTGGAGACATTCCAACTTCTTGTAATATTTGTAGTGTTTTTGGAATATTTGAATGAAATCCCTTGACATTTCATTGTTTCTTCAATATAATTATAACGCTGTCCAAAGACAGCAGGTGCGCTTGCGCTTAAACGGGTAACCGGCCTGCCGAGGATGAGTGTTCATTATGATGATAACGCTCCTTCCACGGCTCGCGGAGGGAGTTTTTTTTACTCCCTATCTTTTCGCAGGAGGTGAAACTTATGTCCAGTGAGATTATTCTGCAGCAGAAGAAAGAAACAGTGGCGCAGCTCGTCGATAAGCTGAGGAATGCTTCCTCCGGAGTTCTGGTCAATTACAGCGGCATCAACGTCGCGAACGACACCGCTCTCCGCCGTGAACTTCGTCAGGCCGGCGTCCATTATGCCGTCGTCAAGAACACGGTTCTCCGTCATGCGCTTGATGAGCTCGGCATGGAAGGACTCGACCACACTCTTTCCGGAAGCACCGCGATCGCCCTCGGCGGCGAAGATGCGATGGCTCCGGCAAAGATTCTCGGCAAATTCGCCGCGGATTCCAAGGGCAAATTCACGATCAAGGCCGGATTTATGGAAGGCCAGATCATGAATGAGACTCAGGTGATCGCGCTCTCCAAGCTGCCCGGCAGAGAGGGACTTCTCTCGATGCTCGTCAGCGCGCTCAGCGGCCCGGTCAGAGGGCTTGCCGTTGCGCTCAATGCCATCGCCGAAAAAGAAAACGGCGGCAATGCAGGCGAAGTAGCCTGACTGCCCCAATCCAAAAATTTTACTTTATAAAATTACAGGAGGTACGTTCCTATGGCTTCTGAGAAAACCCAGAAATTTATTGAAGACATCAAAGCCCTTACCGTTCTTGAACTGAACGAACTTGTTCAGGCGATCTGCGAGGAGTTCGGCGTTTCTGCCGCCGCCCCGGTCGCCGCTGCCGGCGCCGGTGCCGCTGCCGCTGAGGCCGCCCCGGCTGAGAAAGATTCTTGGGATGTCATCCTCACCGATGTCGGCGAGACCAAGATGAACGTCATCAAAGCCGTCAAAGAGATCACCGGCCTTGGCCTCAAAGAGTCCAAGGAAGTCGTCGATGCCTGCCCGAAGGCCATCAAAGAGGGAGTCTCCTCCGCCGATGCCGACGAGATCAAGAAGAAACTGGAAGAGGCCGGCGCCACCGTCGAAATCAAATAAGGTTTCCGATTTTAAAAAGCCTTTCCGCTTTGGCGGAAGGGCTTTTTTCTTTTTTTCGCTATACAAGTTTCCGGCGGCGTGCTACTATAATACCGACGAATGGAGGGATGTCATGGAACCGCATGTTCAGGAGAAGAAGCGTTCTCCCTTTTCGCTCTGGATGATCCGGCTGCTTCAGGGAATTCTCATCGGCGGCGGCGCGATTCTGCCCGGCATCAGCGGAGGCGTGCTCTGCGTCACATTTAAGCTCTACCGGCCGATGATGGCGCTGCTCTCTCACCCCGAACGGAATTTCCTGCTCTACTATAAAATGTTCATTCCGGTCGTGATCGGCTGGGGGATCGGGTTTCTCTCCTTCGCCCAGATCATCGCGGTCGTATTCCGGGCCTCCTCCCTGCTGGCGGTCTGCCTCTTCATCGGGCTGATTGCCGGTACCTTCCCGCAGCTCTATCGGGATTCCGGGAAACAGGGCCGCAGCGCTGCCTCCTGGGCCGGATTTGCCGCCGGGTTTCTCTTCATGTTCGGCTCCCTGCTGATCTCGGAGATCACGTTCCGCGCCGATCTGCAGCCGAACGTCTGGTGGTACCTTTTTTGCGGGATCCTATGGGGGCTCAGCCTTGTGGTACCGGGGATGACCTCCTCCTCCATGCTGATCTCCCTCGGCCTCTATCAGCCGCTGGCGGAAGGAATCGCCTCGCTGGATCTTCACGTCCTGATTCCGATGGGGGTTGGTATCCTGGGCGTGATCGCGCTGACCGCAAAGCTCATCAACCACCTCTTTGAGACGAGGTATTCCATCTCCTACCACACGATCATGGGCATCGTGCTGGCGTCGACCCTCTACATTATCCCGCGGGAATACGGCGGCTTCGGCGAAGTTTTACTGGCCGTCCTCTGCTGCGGAATCGGCGTCGTCTCTTCCCTGCTGATGGACAAATATTTCGGCGCAAACGAGCCGGAATAAAAAGCGGGTACTGCCGTGCTCAGGTAGAGCGGCCGCGCCGGGAAACGGTATTGACCCAAACGGCCCGCGCCCGGAATATATCTATATAAAACAGCCGCACCCATCCGGACGCGGCTGTTTTTCTGTTTCCCTGAAATCAGGCTTTTAAAAAATATGAGATCAAGCCTTTCCGTCGGGAAAGAATATGAGATCGAGCCTTTCC
>CAYMNV010000004.1:65769-113838 GCA_964391915.1 uncultured Oscillospiraceae bacterium | reverse complement strand
TTCGATTCCCGTTATCCGCTCCAGCAGGCTGAGCCTGCATGCAACTCGCGCTCCTCACATGGTGGGGAGCCGTTTTTTTTCTGTTCACGCCGAAGCCTGCATCCAAAACAAGCAAACGGCATAAAAAAAGCCGAACATCGTTCAATGATGGGGCGTTCGGCCTTTTTGCCTTTTATGCGGCGCCGGGAACAACGCCGTTTTTTCGAATGGCTTCTCCACGGAATTTCCGGCTTCTTCGCCTTTGCGGAAGCGGCATACCGGCGATTTTTCGAGGCGCTTGGGCTTCCCGTATCCGCCGGCATCTCCAAACGGTTCGCTTGAAAAAGAAACATACGTCCGAAACGGCGCGCCTCCGCAGGCATTTTTATCGAATAAAATTATCTGTTCGGTTCCGCTCTTTTATGGGACGGAAATTTCCGGCGCGGCGGGATTTTCCGCGTTTTCTCCATGGAGCGACCCCGAAAAATCACCTCCGATTTGGGCCGCAGCGGTTTGACAAAGGGATATATATCCTGTAAAATAGAACTGCGTTTGGGAGTATCTTCATACCCCGGAAAGGAGAGCCATGAAAAAACGTTTTTTCGCTCTATATGAGACTCTGATCCTGCTCTTTGCCGGCGCGATGAACGCTTGCGCGTCACCGCTCAACCCCGAGACCGGCGGCGACCGTACCCTACTGTTCATTATCATCGGCGTCGCGGTCTTTTCCGCACTCGGGATTCTTGTCTTTGTTCTGATGGGAAAGAAACGCTGATCGGTTCCGTAAAAAATCCGGCGGCGTTTTCCGCTGCTCCTACATAGCTTCAAAAAAGACCTTTGCGGAAACCGCCGGGGTCTTTTTTCATTCCGGATATTCTCCGTGCCGGGGGCTGTGAGCAGCCGGATCGTTTTTTACTTCGCAGAGTTTTTTTCGCTGTTTCTGTGCCCGACGGGGCAAGCCTGCCGAGACGTTCTTCTTTTTTGCCCGGGGTGCGCCTTTGCACGGCCGGGGACGTCATTCCTTCTGCTCGAGGCAGGCTTTTGCGGCCGCCAGCAGGGTCATCTGGTCGCCGAGCGCGACGAAGACGGACGCGAGGTAGGCCGCCGCCTCGTCTGAAAGATTTTGATGAAGAAGGACGGCAAGTGCCGTGACCGCCGCCGCGGTTTCGCAGGGATTCATAAGCATCACCGCAAAAGGCTATGCGCCGAAAGCCGAAAATATCTTGTTCCGCGGGAGCGGCTTCATAAAAAAAGAGGAAACGCATCCGGCGTTTCCTCTTTTGCTTTTTGTAGAATCATTCGTAGGTCTCCGGGCAGATTTCCCGGATCTTTTCTTCGAGGGCGAAGAAATCCTCCATGGCCTCCGGCTTCTGGTGCGGATTGCGCAGCAGGGCGGCGGGGTGGAAGGTGCCCATCACGAGCCTGCCGTCGACCTCTTTCCACTGCCCGTGTTCCTTTGTGACATGGAAATCCGGCCCGATGAAGCGGAATGCCGCGATCCTGCCGAGGCAGACGATCAGCTTTGGGTCGATCAGGCGGATCTGCTCCCGCAGCCACGCGCGGCAGGCCTGAACTTCCTCCTCCTCGGGATCCCGGTTTTTCGGCGGGCGGCATTTGACCATGTTCGCTATGTAGATATTTTTGTCCCGGGAGAGTTCCACGGCCTCCAGCATCTTGTCAAGAAGCATGCCACCCCGCCCGACAAAGGGCTGACCGGTCAGGTCCTCCTGCTCGCCCGGGCCTTCGCCGATAAACATCACCCTTGCGTCCGGATTCCCCGTACCGAAGACCACGTTGGTCCTCGTTTCGCACAGGCCGCACTTTTGGCAGCCGAGGCATTCCCGGCGCAGCGTGTCCAGTTCGCTCATGTATCTGTTTCCTTTCCTGTCTGCCTGAAAAAGAGAAGGCGAAATGCCGACAAAAGCCGCCGGTTATCCCTGCAGGCTGAAATCGTATTCCGGGGCAAAGCTCTCCTCTTTTCCGCAGGGGTCCACGATCACGGCGGTGGTGGCGCTGCCGCCGGCCGCGTTGGATTCGTCGGTGTCGATATGGATGGCAAGCCCCGCGTTTTCGCTGACGCGGATGATGACGTCGTCAAAGGTCAGGGAGCGGGTCGGGCTCTCCACGCGGATGGAGACCAGCTCGTTGTTCCTGCGGCCGAAATGTTCCGCGTCCTCCGGCGTCATATGGATATGGCGCTGCATGATGATGACGCCCTCCTCAAGCTCGATCTCGCCGCAGGGCCCGATGATTTTGCAGGGGGCGCTGCCCTCGAGATCTCCGGAGAGGCGCACCGGCGGATCGAGGCCGACGGCGCGGGCATCGGAGATGGAGAGCTCGACCTGAGTCTGGCTGCGGGCCGGGCCGACGATGGTCAGGCCGGAGAGCGTGCGCTTCGGCCCCACGACGTCGACTCTTTCCTGGCAGGCGAATTGCCCGGGCTGGGAGAGCGCCCGCTTGCTGTGAAGCACGCCCTCGGAGCTGCCGAACAGAATTTTCAGATGCTCTTTGGAGAGGTGGACATGGCGGACGGATGTTTCAAGAAGAATCGGTTCGGATACGGACATCATTCATAGCCTCCTGGTTTCGTTCTGAATCCATCTTAGCCTGATTCGGAAAGATAATCAAGTATAATTTGAATTTCCAAAAAGTGATTCTTTCATGGAACCAGAATATAGTCCTTTTTGACGTAACCGATGGTGCCGTTGTAATTGACGAGATACCAGCCGTTCCATTCCCCGAGCACCGTGAGCACGGCTCCGTTCGGCGCAAGAACCAGCACGGGAGCGCTCAGGTTCGGCTTGCTGCGGATATTGAGGTTGCCGCTGTGGAGCTTCACCCGGCCGGTGCGCTCCTGCTGCGGGGAAATCAGCGGGATGCCGAAATACTCCGTCAGCGAAAGAGCAAGATTTTTGGCGATCTCCGGAAGGTTTCCGGTAATCCACGCCGCGTCCTGCGGGTTGTCGTGGTAGCCGAGCTCCAGCAGGTTGGCGGGAGCTTTTGTCTTGGTCACTTCGCCGAGGTTGGTGGTGGGCATGGTCTTCACCTGATCGGGCAGGGGATAGATGCTGCGCAGATTTTCGGCGAAGATCTCGGCCATCCGTTTCCCTCTGGTGCTGCCCGGCGCGTAATACGCGATGATGCCGCGGTTCGCTCCGTACCGGCTTTCCGGCGAGGCGTTGGTATGGAGTGCCAGGTGCAAATCGTAGGTGCCTTCGTTGGAGGCGCGCAGGGATGACCCCGCGGTCATCTCAGGTGTGTTGCGGACATAGCGGATGCCGGAGGAGCGCAGCCACGGCACCAGCTCGTCGGCCAGCTTGTTCATCCAGTATTCCTCCGTGCCGCCGCTGACGTACAGGTTGGCTTCCTGCGTGGAGGGGCTTAAGTAGATGATGGGCATAAAAAAACCTCCTTTTTTCTCGGTTTATCTTATGAAAAGAAAAAACGAATCGTGCCGTGCATGGGAAAAATCCTTGTATTCCGCCGACTCGGTGGTATAATGTTTTTTAATATATTTTTGGATTTGGGGTGAAAACATGGAAATCCGTATCGAAAAAGCGGCGGAACTGAAGGAAAAGCCGGATCAGAAGGCCCTCGGTTTCGGAAAATATTTTACCGATCACATGTTTGTCTGCGACTGGGACCGGGAGATTGGCTGGCACGACGCCCGCATCGTACCCTACGCGCCGATTCCGATGGATCCGGCGTGCATGGTGCTTCATTATGCGCAGGAGACGTTCGAGGGCATGAAAGCCTACCGCGATACGGAAAATCATATTCGCCTGTTTCGTCCGGAGATGAATGCGAAGCGCATGTGGAATTCCAACGACCGCCTGTGCATGGCGCAGATGCCGGTCGATGATTTTGTCGGGGCCGTCGAGGAACTGGTGAAGGTCGAAAAGGATTGGGTGCCCTCCGAGCCGAACACCTCCCTCTATATCCGCCCGTTCATGTTTGCGACCGAAAATTCCGTCGGCGTCCATCCGGCGAAGAGCTATAAGTTTATCGTCATTCTCAGCCCGGTCGGCGCCTACTATGCCACCGGCCTTTCCCCGGTCAAGATCTACGTCGAGGACGAGTATGTCCGCGCGGTCCGGGGCGGCACAGGCTTCACCAAGTGCGGCGGAAACTATGCCGGCTCCCTCGCCGCGCAGAGAAAGGCCGAGGCGCTCGGCTATCATCAGGTGCTCTGGCTCGACGGCGTCAACAGAAAATATGTCGAGGAAGTCGGCGCTATGAATATGATGTTCAAAATCGGCGGCGAGATCTGGACCGCCCCGTGCGAAGGCTCCGTTCTGCCGGGCATCACCCGCGATTCCTGCATTCAGCTGCTGAAAAAATGGGGCTACCCCGTCCGCGAGGAAAACCTCTCCGTCGACGACCTGATGGAAGCCTCTGCCGCCGGAAAGCTGGAGGAGGCCTTCGGCACCGGCACCGCGGCGGTCATCTCCCCGGTCGGCGAACTGTATTACAAAGGGCAGAAGGCCGTCGTCAACAACGGCGAGATCGGCACGCTGACCCAGAAGCTCTACGACACCCTCACCGGGATCCAGTGGGGCCGCCTCGAGGACCCGTTCGGCTGGAGCCGTGTGATCGCATAATCCGGATTGCTTTTTCTGCCGGCGGGTTTGAAACCTGCCGGCTTTTTTAAGGCCTTCCCGAAAGATCCGGGCCGTGCGCCGGGCGGGAAGAACGCTTCGCGCTGGGCGCGAAGGGCGGCGGAAAAATTCCGGGTTACAAACGGCAGGATTTCCCCCGGGAGGCGTCATATTTTTGCATTTATAAATTAAAATGATATAGAAAAGGAAGAATATTTCTGTTATAATTAAATAAATAAATTCAGGAACCATGCGGACGCGCATCGCAGCCGCGCACCGCAGTCGCGCATCCTTCCTGCAAAGGGGAAAAGAAAACGGAACAAATTGTCGATATCGACCGGATGGAACATGCGGTGGAGCTTTTCGGAAGCTTTGATGAGAATGTCCGGCTGTTGGAGAAAGAATATAACGTTGTGATTGTCTGCCGGGGCACGCAGGTCAAGGTGACCGGCGAGCCGGAAAATGTCGCCCCCGCCCTCCGCGCCGTGCAGGGTCTGCTTTCCCTGATCGAGCAGGGCGAGCAGCTCACGGATCAGAACGTCCGCTACGTCATGGCGCTGGTTTCAGAGGGCAGGGAGGAGAAGATCCGGGAGTTCTCCGGGGACTGCATCTGCATTACGGCGAAGGGCAGGCCGATCAAGGCGAAGACGCTCACGCAGAAGGCCTATGTCGACACGATCCGCAAAAACACGATCACAATGGCCGTCGGCCCGGCGGGAACAGGAAAAACGTATCTTGCCGTGGCCATGGCGGTGCGCGCGTTCCGGGGGCAGGAGGTTAACCGCATCATCCTGACACGCCCCGCGGTGGAGGCCGGGGAGAAGCTCGGCTTCCTTCCGGGCGACCTGCAAAACAAGGTCGATCCTTATTTACGGCCGCTGTACGACGCCCTGTTTGAGATGGTGGGGCCGGAAAACTACCAGCGGTTTGTGGAGAAGGGCAACATCGAGGTCGCACCGCTTGCCTATATGCGCGGCCGCACGTTGGACGACTCCTTCATCATCCTCGACGAGGCGCAGAACACCACGCCCGAGCAGATGAAGATGTTCCTGACGCGCCTCGGGTATAATTCCAAGATTGTCGTCAACGGCGACATCACGCAGATCGACCTGCCGGCAATCAAGCGCAGCGGCTTGATCGAAGCGATCAAGGTGCTCAAGGGCGTCGAGGATATCGGATTTATCCGGTTTACCGAGCGGGACGTCGTGCGCCACCGGCTTGTGCAGAATATCATCAAGGCTTACGAGAAATACGACGAAGGGAGAAACAAAGAGAATGGCGCTCGCAAAAGTTATCATCTCAAATCGGCAGAAGGAAATTAAAATTCCTACCGGGATCCGGTTACTGATTCGCCGCTGCTGTGAGGCCGCTCTCCAGACCGAGGGCTTCCCGGAGACGGCGGAGATCAGCCTCAGCTTCGTCTCCAAGGAGGAGATTCGGCAGCTCAACGCCGAGTTCCGCAGGGTGGATTCCGTCACGGATGTGCTCTCCTTTCCGCTCGGCGAGAACGGAAACTACGATCACAACCCGGAAACCGGCGCCCTGATGCTCGGTGACATCGTCCTCTGCATGCAGAAGGCCGAGGAGCAGGCCGAGCTCTACGGCCACTCCCTTCAGCGCGAAGTCGCCTATCTGACCGTCCACTCCGTGCTGCATCTGCTCGGATACGACCATGTGGACGGCGGGCTGGAGCAGGTCCGTATGCGGGAGCGCGAAGAGACCGTCCTTGCGAAGCTCGGTCTGCAGCGGGACGCCTCCTATGTGGATGTGGGGGAAGAATAAGCCGCCGCACCGCAGAAGGAAATGAGGCCGGAGGGATTCTCCGGCAAAGAAAGGATTATTCATCGGATGGAAGAAACCAAAGGCGCGTTTATCGCCATCGTCGGCCGGCCGAATGTCGGCAAAAGCTCCCTGCTGAATGCGTTTCTCGGGGAGAAGGTTGCCGCCGTCTCGGCAAAGCCCCAGACGACCCGCACGCGGATCACCGGCGTTCTCACCAAGGGCCCGCTGCAGCTTGTCTTTCTGGATACGCCCGGTCTGCACCAGCCGCGCAGCAAACTCGCCGAGTATATGGTCAAGCAGATCGGCGAATCCGTCGCGGATGTGGATCTCGCGGTGCTGGTCACGGAGCCGCTGGGGGAGATTGCCAAGGCGGAGCACGACCTGATGCAGCGGTTCCAGGATCAGGGCCTCCCGGCTATTCTTTGCATCAACAAGATCGACCTCCTGCAAAACAAGGAGGCCATGCTCGCAAAGATTGCCGCCTTCTCCAAGGAATTCGACTACGATCAGGTGGTTCCGGTCTCCGCGCTGACGGGCGACGGCCTTGATATTTTGCTGGAAGAGATCGGCAAGTATGCGCAGCCCGGCCCGCACTTCTTTGAGGACGATATCCTCACCGACATGCCGGAACAGGCCGTCGCCGCGGAACTGATCCGCGAGAAGTTGCTGACAGACCTCTCCGACGAAGTGCCGCACGGCATCGCGGTCGGCATCGAGAGCATGAAGGAACGGGAAGACAAGGACCTCATCGACATCCAGGCCACGATCTACTGCGAAAAGGAGAGTCACAAAGGCATCGTCATCGGCAAAAATGGCGCCATGCTCAAAAGGGTCGGCATCGAGGCCCGCGAGGAACTGGAACGCTTCCTCGACTGCAAGGTCAACCTTCAGCTCTGGGTGAAGGTGAAGGAGGACTGGCGCAACCGCGAGGGCCTGCTGCGCAATTTCGGGTTCACAGAGAAATAGCATTTCAACAACAGTGGTTGTTGAAATGCTGCGAGTTTTACATTTCCGGGCCGAAAAGCACGGCCCGGATTCCGCCTTCGGCGGAACCGTGTAAAACTTCGTCTACCCCAAGTCGAAGGGTCAAATGAAGTGCTGCGAGTTTCGTTTCGGCTGAAAGCCGGAACGAAACATCGTCATAAAACAAACCAAAGCGTTGGATTATATACGGCAGGGTTCGTGTTTTCCGGCCAAGGGCCGGGCTTTTGGCTTCGCCAAAAGCACACGAAACATCGTCATAAACGAAACAGGGCACCGGGTCATATGCTGTGGGTTTTGCATTTCCGGATCGAAAAGCACGGCCCTGATTCCGCCTTCGACGGAACCATATAAAACATCGCTGCAAAACAAAACAGAATACCGGATCCTATGCTGCAAGGTATTTGCTTTTGCGGGTGCCCGGAGCCGGTTTTTGAATTAACGGATTTTCCCTCACATAGCGAAGTGAAAAAGACATACACTGTTTTTGAACAAATTTGCGATTCGGAGGGAAAATCCATGGAAAACAACAGCTGGGACAATTTCTTTAAAACCGGCAAGGTTTCGGATTATATTCATTACAGCGCTTCAAGGGATAAGAGCCTTCATGCGAAATATAACGAAGGGGAAATCAAACCCGCTCTCGCCGAAGAGGTAGGAAAAAGCGATACCACCATGATTAAACCGGCGCTCGCCGAGGATGTGGAGATCAAGCGTGCAGATCAAGACGGAGGGCCTGATTCTCAGGACACAGGATTATAAAGAGAGCGACAAGCTGCTGACCATCCTGACGAAGGATGCCGGCGTCGTGACGGCGTATGCCGGCGGCGCCTCCAAGCTCAAAAACCGCTTCTCCTGCTGCGCGTCGCCGCTGTGCTACGCCGAATTTGTCCTTTTTAAAAACCGCGATAAGTGCACCGTCGACAGTGCCGAGCCGAAGGAGCTTTTCTTCGGCATCCGCGAGGATCTTGTGAGCCTTTCGTACGCGAGCTATTTCTGCGAGCTTGCGATGAGCTGCATCCCGGCGGAGGAGCCTTCGGAGGAGATCCTCAGGCTGACGCTCAACACGCTCTCTTTGTTGGAAAATAAAAAACGCCCGCCCGCTCAGCTCAAGGCGATTTACGAACTGCGCCTGATGAGCATCTCCGGGTTTCGCCCCGACCTCGTCGCGTGCAGCGAATGCGGCGAGTACGAAAAGGAGCTCTTCTGGTTTTCGCCGGAGGAGGGCAGGGTCTGCTGCGGCGACTGCATGCCGGAGGCGGAGCCGGGGAGGCTTCCGCTTTCCAAAAGCGCCTTCTTTGCGGCGCGCCATATCGTCTATGCGCCGAATGAAAAACTCTTTTCCTTTACGGTAGGCGGAGAGGCGCTCCGGGAGCTTTCTGCGGCGGCGGAGCAGTATACGATTTGCAGAATGGAACGAACTTACAAAACCCTCGACTTCCTCAAAGGCATCGAGGGCATGAATACATAGGAATGGCGTTTTGAAAACGCCGTTTTTCATCATCGGGGGAAATTTAAAACATGATTGAAAACAGACATTATCGTGCGCTGGAGCTGGACAAGATCCTTGAGAGGCTCGCCGACCTTGCCGGGTGTGAAGACAGCCGGCAGATGGCTCTCAACACCGAGCCCGCAGTGACGCTGCGCGAGGTTTCGCGGCAGATGGGCTATACGGCCGACGCGCACAGACTGAACAACGAGTACGGGGCACCGTCCCTCCGCGGAATGAAAAACGTCTGCGGAATCCTGCGCAGGGCACAGATGGGCGCGACGCTGACGCTGGCGGAATTTCTGGATGTCGAGCGTTTCCTTGCCGCCCTGCGTGAAATGAAGACGTTCCGCGACAATTTCGATAAGGATGAGAGCACCTCGTTGGATCCGCTCTTCGAGAGTCTGGTGCCGAATCGCGCGCTGGAGGAGAGAATCGGCTTCGTCGTTGTCTCGGAGGAGGAGATCAGCGACACCGCGAGCCCGGAACTTGCCGACATCCGCCGGAAGATCAAAAACTCGCAGGCAAAGGTCCGGGAATCGCTCGACCATATGATCCACTCTCAGACCTACGCCAAATTCCTGCAGGACCCGATCGTCACCATGCGGGACGGCCGCTACTGCATCCCGGTCAAATCCGAGTACCGCGCGGAGGTCAAGGGCATGGTACACGATACCTCCGGCTCAGGCGCGACGATTTTCATCGAGCCCGCCTCCGTCGTCGAGGAGAACAACGAGACCCGCGTTCTGAAGGCGAAGGAGCAGGAGGAGATCCGCCGGATTCTCTATAACCTTTCGCAGGAGGTCGGCGCGGATGCGGACAGGCTGACTGCCGATTATTCCGCGCTGATCGAGCTGGATTACTATTTTGCGAAGGCGCGCCTTGCCGACGCGATGGATGCAAGCGTCCCGGCCCTGACCGACGACGGCATTGTTCGGCTTACCCGCGCCCGCCATCCGCTGATCGATTCCAAAAAAATCGTCCCGGTGGATATCTCGATCGGCAAGGAGTTCGACGTGCTCGTCATCACCGGCCCGAATACCGGCGGCAAGACCGTCGCCCTCAAGACGCTCGGTCTGCTGACTTTGATGGCCATGTGCGGGCTGATGATCCCGGCGGGCGAATCCAGCACCGTCTCCGTCTTCGGCTCCGTCTTCGCCGACATCGGCGACGAGCAGAGCATCGAGCAGAGCCTCTCCACGTTCTCGTCCCACATTTACAATACGATCCATATTCTGGCCGAGGCCGACGACAGGAGCCTCGTGCTGCTTGACGAGCTCGGCGCGGGCACCGACCCGACGGAGGGCGCGGCCCTTGCGATTGCGATCATCGAGCGGCTCAAGCTCTACGGCGCCAAACTCGCGGCCACAACGCATTACCCCGAAATCAAAGTCTACGCCCTGCAGACGCCGCGCGTTGAGAACGCTTGCTGTGAATTCGACGTGCAGACGCTCTCCCCGACCTACAAACTGCTGATCGGAATCCCCGGACGGAGCAACGCGTTTGCCATCTCCGAGCGCCTCGGCATGGATTCCTCCATCGTCGAGCGGGCGAAAGACTTCATCAACGGGGAAAATATCCGCTTCGAGGAGGTCGTGACGAAGCTTGAGAACAGCCGCCGCGAGGTCGATGAGGAAAAGGCCAAGGCGGTCGTTCTCCGGGCGGAGGCCGAGCGCATCCGGCAGGAGGTTGCGAAGCAAAAGGCGCAGTTCGAGGCCGACCGGGAGAAAGAGATGGAGCAGGCCCGCCTCGCGGCGAAAAAGGTGATGGAAAAAGCCCGCTACGAGGCCCAGAAGCTGGTTGACGAGATCGACGACACCAAAAAACAGGTGAACGCCGAAAACGCCGTCGACATGGCCGCCCGCGCACGGGCGCAGATGAAGGACGGCATGAAAAAAATTCAGGATATCGCCGACCCGGTGCTGAGCCATGACGACGGCTATGTCTTGCCGCGCGCGCTGAAGCGCGGCGACACGGTGCGTATCAACGGCCTGACCAAGGAGGGCACCGTCCTGAGCGATCCCGACGGCGCGGGCTACTGCACGGTGCAGACCGGCATCGTCAAAACGAAAGTGAATATCAGCGAACTGCGGCTTGTCGGGGATAAGGCGAAAAAGACCACCCTCGGCGGCGGCAGCGTCACCAAATCAATCGAGAGCGCGTCCAGACGGGCGGCGGCCTCGGAGCTCGATCTGCGCGGCATGGATGTGGAGAGCGCGCTGCTGGAGGTCGACCGCTTCATCGACGAATGCGTTCTGATGAATTTCAAGACCGTCTCGATCATCCACGGAAAAGGCACCGGCGCGCTGCGCGCAGGCGTCCAGCAGGCACTCAAAAGAAACAAAGCCGTCCGAACCTACCGCCTCGGCGTCTACGGCGAAGGGGAGACCGGCGTGACCATCGTGGAGCTGAAATGAAGAACATCATTTGTATCGAAACGCCGGCCGGCTTTCTGAAGGCCGAGGAACAGAACGGCTTTCTGACGAAACTCGATTTTGCATGCTCAAAAGATGCGGAACCGTGCTCAAATGATTCCGCCGTGCTCAGAGAGACCGAACGGCAGCTTCGGGAGTACTTTTCCGGAGAGAGAAAAAACTTTGATCTTCCGGTCCGCGCGGAGGGTACGGTATTTCAGAAGGCCGTCTGGGGTGCGCTGCGGGAGATCCCCTACGGCGAGGTGAAGACCTATGGGGAAATCGCCGCCGCGGTCGGAAGGCCCGACGCCGCGCGGGCCGTCGGTTCGGCCTGTCATCATAACCCCATTTCCATTGTGATTCCCTGCCACAGAGTGCTCGGCGCCTCGGGCAAGCTGACCGGCTACGGCGGCGGGCTCGACAAAAAGGAGCTTCTGCTTGATCTGGAGGGCGTCTCTTACCGGAAATAGCCGGAGCCGGCGTACATAACAATCAGGGCCTCCGTCCGTTCTTTGAGAACAGGCGGAGGCCCTTGCTTTTTGGAGAAAAATTTTTTATCGATCGCTCCGGGATGTGCGCCCGCATGGTCAGGCGGGAATCCACCTGAGCTTCGGGTATCTCGGCATGCCGTTTTCGGTCTTATCCTCCGGGGTGCCCTGAATGAGCGGCAGCGCGTAGTCGAAATACGGCTGCAGCATCCCGTTCCCGGCCTCGTTTATCCACTCGCGCGGCACGGTCTTTTCCGCGTTGGCGACGTCGGTGAGGTCGATCAGCCTCATGATGCAGCGGTATTCGCCGGATTCCGGGCGCGCAAATGCGACCATTTTGTCGGTGGCTCCGGCGGCGGCGGCCTCCACGGCGGCCTTTCCGGCGAGGAATGCCTCCTCCATATCGGTTTTGGATGCGCAGTGCGCGGCGCATCTCTGGAGCAGAGAAAACTCGATGCCGCGGACCTTTGCGCCGGTATGGTCGTGGAGGGACTGGGCGAGGGTGGCCGCAAGCCCGCCGAGCTGGTGATGCCCAAAGGAATCAACGGTTTTGGCAAGGTCGCTGCCGTACTCGCTGATAAACCGGCCGTCCCTGTCGTGGATGCCCTCGGAGGCGACGATCACGGTGTGCAGGTGCTCCCTGCGGTACGCGTCGACGTCGCGGAAAAACGTCTCCAGATCAAACGTCACCTCCGGCAGGTAGACCAGCGCGGGGCCTCTTCCGGAGACGGAGGCAAGGGAGGAGGCCGCGGCGAGCCATCCGGCATGGCGGCCCATGGTCTCGATGACGACGATGGTCTCCTTGTCGTAGACCTCCGCGTCCTTGATGACCTCGGCGACGGAGGTGGCGATGTACTTGGCCGCGGAGCCGAAGCCCGGGCAGTGGTCGGTGCAGACAAGGTCGTTGTCGATGGTCTTCGGGACGCCGATCACGCGGCATTCCCAGCAGGAACGCTGCATGTACTTGGAGATCTTGCTGCAGGTGTCCATGCTGTCGTTGCCGCCGTTGTAAAAGAAATAGCGGACGTCGTACTTTTTGAAAATTTCCAGGATGCGCCGGTAATCCGTATCGTCCTCATCGGCGCTTTTCAGCTTGTACCGGCAGCTTCCGATCAGGGAGGAGGGCGTATTCAAAAAAAGCTCCAACTCGGCCGGATCTTCCTTTCCCATATCGACGATATGGTCGTCAAGCACGCCTTTGATGCCGTGACGGGCGGCAAGGACGCGGGTGATGCAGCGGGTCTCCAATGCGGTTTTAATCATTCCGTATGCGCTGGAATTGATGACGGAAGTGGGTCCGCCGGATTGCCCGATCAGGCAGGCTCCTCTGAGTTCGCTCATGGAATCCCCATCCTTTCAAACATTTAAAAAGTACCCTGCCAATATTTTACTTGAAAAAGGCGATCGATGCAATGCAAGGATTTGCCAAAAAACAAGTTGTCTGGTATACTATTTTCGTTATTCTTTCTTTGGAAACTGGAGGAAGGTCCGAATGGCCGGATATAAAAGAAAAAGAAGTTCCGCACCGCTGCTTGTGACGATCCTGTTTGTGGTCCTTGCCGCCGCGGCTGCGTGGATGATTCCGTATTTCACCGGCGGCAGCGCAGCGGAAGACGAATATCCCTGGGTCGAGGCGGACGAGATGGCCGTCAGCGGCTCGCTTTCGGGGGAATCCTATTCCGGAAAGCGCAACGATGCCGCCACGCTGTCCTATTCCGTCGCGGAGGAGATCAAGGTCAAGGATAATACCGCCACGCTGAAGATCGAAAATCCGGGCAAGAACGTTCTGCTGATGACCGTCACCATCACCGTGGGCGACGAGCAGGTCTACCGGACCGGTTACCTGAAGCCCGGCCAGTATATCCTCACCGATACGCTGGATGCCCCGCTTGACCCGGGCACCTATCAGGGTATCGCCGTATTCGAGGGCTTCGACCCGGAGACGGAGGAGAGCAAGGGCACCATCGATGTCAATATCAGACTCTCCGTCGAGTAAACCGATCCGGAAGAAGCGCCGCGGGGGCACGGAATCATTTGCCGTAGAGGTATTTGGAAAACCACCCCGGATTTTCGTATCCGAAAACAAAAAAAGAAAAGAAAGCCTGCGGGAAAACCCCAAAGGCTTTCTTTTTATTTGCAAAAAGAAAAATTTCTATTTCTAAAGGGCAATATATGAATAATTTATACATTTTATCCTAAATCAAATAAAAAATATTGTGCAAAATGGTTACTGCGCTTAATTCGACAAAAGTCGACAAAAACAAATGTTAAAATGAAAACACTTCGATGAGTAGGCGGCGGTTTCATGGATTATCGTTTGATTGAAAAGACAATCACCACAGAAGACGGAATTAGCGCGGAAGTTTGGGGAGTTGTTTTTACGGAGGGCAAAAAAGAGGTGGTTTCCTTTCCTGATATTTCAATCAACCAAGGGCT
Organism: uncultured Oscillospiraceae bacterium; assembly: GCA_964391915.1. Lineage (GTDB taxonomy): Bacteria > Bacillota > Clostridia > Oscillospirales > Ruminococcaceae > UMGS1668. Next base: position 99,671 of record CAYMNV010000004.1, on the reverse strand, counting down.
GGCGAAGCGTTTTGCAGAGCTTTGCCTGCAAAACTCCGTCAGCCCGCTCCATCTTCACGACGTGTTGGAAGATTATCTTGCAGTCAGCGATTGACAACCTATTTGGGAGAGACCGTTTGCAGCCGGCGCCGATGTGTTTTTATTTTGGATGAGCCCGATGCAGAGTTGTTTCGGTTAGGAAGAATGCCGCTACACGATGTTTCGCAGCAGCGGCAATTCGGAGTCGTAGATATCCTCCAAAAGAATTCTACAGCGGTCGATTTCCGCGGTCAGCTCGCCGATGTCGCCGTGCTTCGCCAGCTTTTCCAGCCTTGCGACGGCGAGGGTGACCTGGTCAAGCTGCGTGTGGCGGACGATCCGGCAAAGCGTCTGGTGCCGTTCAATCCAGTCGGCGGTAAGGATGGCGGCGGCCTCGGCGGTCTTTTTATCGTCTCCCTCCTCCGCCAGCGCCGACAGCTCTTCCATTTCGGAGAGCAGGATGTCCTTGTTGATTTCGAGGGTATGAAGGCCCCAGCCGCTCATGCCGACCATAACGGCCAGCAGGAGGACGGCGAGCGCTACTCTTCCCACTTCGGGTTGGCCTCCTTTTTTACAAGATAATATGTTTCCGAGGAATCACAGGTCATCAGGAATACCTCTTCCGGCGTGACCTGATTTTCTTTGAGCACGCGGTCCAGCCAGGCTTGGCCGAGCCCGCAGATCTTTAGAGTTTCCGGCGTGAGCACGCCGTCGCTGATGACTACCAGCGGTGGCGTGTTTTCGTTTGCTTTAGCGGGTAGGGAGAGCATCTCCGCCGTGACGGGGCGCGCGTAGTATTTTGGATAGACGGTCAGTTTGCCGTTGGTCTCCACGATCGCCCAGCCCACCTCCCGGATGTCGAAGATGCCGTTGATGCGGAGCTGGCTCATCAGATCCTCAATGGAAAAGCGCAGTTCCCGCATCCGCGCCTGATCGATCGTTCCGTTGCGGATGACCACCACCGGGTTTCCGGAGATGACGATCTGCGCCTTGCTGCTTTTCATCGCGGCGGCGGAGAGCAGCACCTCGGAGCTCATCAGCGTGACGATCGGCACGATGGCGGAGAGCAGCGGGATATCCGTATCCTCGATGGAGATGGTCGCAATGTTGGAAATCAGGATGGCGATGACGAATTCGGAAGGCTGCAGTTCACCGAGCTGGCGCTTTCCCATGATGCGAAGACAGATAATGATTAAAATATAGATGATAACGGTACGGAAAAGCACGATAAACATAATGGTCTCCTCCGCGGTACAGCATTCTGTTTTAGTATTCCGCCGCTTTTTCTGTTCTATTCTTTTTACCCCGGCCGGAAAGAATCCGCCCATGCCGTGCGGGCCTTATTATGAATAAGACGCCGCTTGTCAACACGCGGATTTGTGGTATAATAGCCGCATGGCGGTTATTATTTTTATTTTACGGCCCGCCTGTGGCGTTGGTCTGCGGCGACGGCCAATGATACCATACTGCAAAGTTTTTGTCGGGAGGGATCGTTTTGCTGAAGAGCGGCCATGAAGCCATTAAAAAGCAGCCGGAGCAGCCGGAGCCCCTGACAAAGAAGAGCTTTTTCCGGGAGTGGGTGCTTCCGCTGGGGACAGAGGCGTTGGTGCTTTTTGTCCTTCTTAAATTTATTTTTATGATCAATTTTGTGCCGACCGAATCCATGTGGCCGACGTTTCCGGCCCACAGCGCCCTCTTTTCCACCCGAATTTTCTACAAGGAGAATATCGAGCGCGGCGACGTTCTGGTCTTCCACTCCGATGAGGCGGGCAAGGTGCTGGTTAAGCGCTGCATCGGCCTGCCGGGGGAGACGGTGACGGTCGAATCCGACGGGAGCGTCCGGATCGACGGCACCGTGCTTGCGGAGCCCTATGTCAGCTCGGATTCCGACTATTCCGGCGTATTCGAGGTGCCGGAGGGCTGCTATCTCTTTTTCGGCGACAACCGCGGCGATTCGCTGGATGCGCGTTACTGGCAGGAGCCTTATATTTCCGAAGACAAGCTGATGGGCAAGGCGCTGTTCGTTCTGTGGCCGCTCGGCAGCTTCGGCACATTGAAATGAAACAAGAGGAATTTATGGAAGAAAATCAGGAAGTAAGAATTCAGGAAGCCGAAGCGGTTTCTGCTGAAAAAAAGGCGGAAAAACTGGCCGCGCTGAAAAAAGAGATCCTCGACTGGTGCAAGGCGCTGCTGTTTTACTGCGTGATCCCGGTGCTGCTTTTCAACTATTTTTTTATCATCGCCTATGTGCCGACCGGCTCGATGATGCCGACCGTAAATCCGGGCAACTGGACGCTCGCGCTTCGGGTACGGAATCCGGAGACCTCCATCGGGCGCGGCGACGTCGTCGTGTTTTATTCGGAGGAGCTGGATAAAATCCTCTTCAAGCGCTGCATCGGCCTGCCGGGAGAAGAGATTGAGGTCAAGAAAAACGGCTCCGTCTACATCGACGGGGAGAAGCTCGAGGAGGACTACGTCAGTTCCGACTCCCACGTCTCCCGCGATTTTGAGGTGCCGGAGGCCTGCTATCTCTTTTTCGGCGACAACCGCGGCGATTCGCTGGACGCGCGCTACTGGGAAAACCCGTATATTTCCGGCGAAGACATCATGGGCAAAGCGGTCTTTGTCTTCTGGCCGCTTGCCGATTTCGGAGCGATTCAATAACGGAGGGATTTCCGATGAATGGAAAAAAGGTATTTGTACGCATCATGGTCGTCGTTCTCATCCTTGCGATGCTGCTCCCGACGATTGCGTACGGGATCTATACGCTGCTCGCGGCATGAGGGTCATGGTCGCGATGAGCGGAGGGGTTGACAGCGCCGTATCCGCTCTTTTTCTAAAAAATCAGGGCTGGGAGATCGAGGGCGCGACCTTTCTTCTGAGTGAGGGCGATGCGGGGCTTGCCGCCGCCGCAGACGCGAAGAAGGTCGCGGAATTCCTCGGCATCCCGCACCATGTGTTTGATTTCCGGGAGCTGTTTGCGGAGAAGGTCGTCGGCGACTTTTTCTCCGAATACGAGGCCGGGCGGACGCCGAACCCCTGCGTCCGGTGCAACCGGTATATCAAATTCCCGGCTTTTCTCGCGGAGGCGGAGAAGCTGGGCTGCGAAAAGATCGCGACCGGCCACTACGCCCGGATCGCGGAGGGCAAACTCTTCCGCGCCGCCGCTCTGGAAAAAGACCAGAGCTATGTGCTATATAATTTGACGCAGGAGCTGCTTCCGCATATCCTTTTCCCGCTGGGGGAGCGGACAAAGACAGAAGTCCGGCAAATTGCCGCCGAGGCCGGAATCCCGGTTGCGGAGAAGCCGGATTCGCAGGATATCTGCTTCATCCCGGACGGCGACACCGGCGGTTTCCTTGCGCGGCACGGCTGCGGCTCGGATTCCGGGGATTTTGTGGCGGAGGACGGAACCGTTCTCGGCAGCCACAAGGGGGTTGCCCATTACACGATCGGCCAGCGGAAAGGGCTCGGCCTTTCCCTGCCGGAGCCGCTCTATGTCGGCGGGATCGATCCGGCAAGCCGGCGGGTCCTGCTGGTAAAAAACGAGGAGCTGTTCGGCCGGGAGCTGCTGGCCGGCGGATTTCACTGGATTTCCGGATGTGCGCCGGAGAAGCCGCTCCGGGTGCAGTGCAAAATCCGCTATGCCCATAAGGCTGCGGATGCCTTGGCCGAGGCGCTGCCGGACGGCACGGTGCGCGTCGTATTTTCCGTGCCGCAGCGCGCCGTCACAAAAGGCCAGTCCGCGGTGCTCTACCGCGGGGATGAGGTGCTGGGCGGCGGCATCATCCTCTGAGCGGAAAAATCGCATGCTTTTCCGGGAGACGGCTTGCGGGCGGAAGGCGCCCGCGGGAGAGTGCAGACTGCGGAAAGAAAAACATCGCCCTTGAGAATGTCGTTTGCGTTTGCGGAGCGAGGCCCCCGGTTGCCAAAAAACGAGCTTTTCGTCTGCGCGGGAAAGCGGCCGCAGCCGCCGAAAAGACGGGCTTTAGGTGTCCTTCCCGGCAAAGCGGCCGAGCGAGCACCGCATGCCGGGGCCGCGTCCGCCGGGATGAAGGAAGTTTGGGTATGCGGTATGCCTTCGGCGCCCCTTGACGGGGCTTTCCTTTTTTTGTATAATACGATTAAGCGAAGACCGGACCGCTGGAAAGGGCTTATTTTATGGACGACGGAGACCCAGGAGGGTGCTCGACGAATAGAAATTTTTGAGGCATGACCTTTGCGTTTTGACGGAAGGGTTATGCTTTTTTGCGTTTTGAAACAAAAACGGGAGGTCGATTTTAGATTCATGGATACCACGGCGACGATACTGGTTATGATGGTTTTGCTGATATTCTCCGCCTATTTTTCTGCGACGGAGACCGCTTTCAGCACCGTGAGCCAGACCAAACTGAAGATCGAGGCGGACAAGGGAAACGGCAGCGCCGAACTGGCCCTGCGTCTGCTGGATAATTACGACAAGCTTCTCTCCACGATCCTTGTCGGCAACAACATTGTGAATATCGCCCTGACGGCCATCGCCACGGTCTTTTTTGTAAACTACATAGGGGATTCCGGCGCAACGGTCTCCACCGTGTTCTCGACGGTGGTGGTGCTGCTTTTCGGCGAGATCACGCCGAAAAGTCTGGCCAAGGAATACCCGGAGACCTTTACCAAATTCTCCGCGCCGATTCTCCGCGGGATCATGTTCCTGCTGACGCCGGTCAACTGGGCCTTTTCCGTATGGAAGAAATTCGTCTCCAAGCTCGTGAGCGGCGGAGACCAGCGCGGGATGACCGGCGAAGAACTGATGAACATCGTCGAGGTGGCGGAGGAGGAGGGCGGCATCGGCAGCCAGGAGAGCGAGCTGATTCGCTCGGCGCTGGAATTCAACGATCAGGACGCCGCCGACATCGCGACGCCGCGTGTCGATCTGGCCGCGGTTCCGCTCGACGCCACAAAGGAGGAAATCGAAAAGGTCTTCTTTGAATCCGGCTATTCGCGCCTGCCGGTCTATCGGGAGAGCATCGACGACATTGTCGGCTTCATTCATCAGATAGATTTTTACCGGCTGACGGAGAACCTGGATTTTAAGCTGGAAAGCATCCTTCAGCAGCCGCTTTTCGTGCCGTGCACGATGAAGATCGGCGCTCTGCTCAAGCTTTTGCAGCAGGCGAAATGCCACATGGCCATTGTGACGGACGAGTTCGGCGGAACCTTCGGCGTCGTCACGATGGAGGATATCCTCGAGGAACTGGTCGGTGAGATCTGGGATGAGCACGACGAGGTGGTTGAGGATTTCGTGAAGAAGGAAGACGGCTACCATATCTCCGGCAGCGCCGATCCGGAGGAGATGTTCGAGTATCTCGGCATGGAGGAAAGAGTTGACTCCGCCACGGTCAGCGGCTGGGTGATGGATGAGCTGGGCAAGGTCCCGGAGAAGGGCGACAGCTTCGTCCACAGCGGAATGCGCTTCATCGTTACGGAGACGGACGGCATGCGCGCATCGGAGATTTTGATTCAGAAAACGGAATAAAAAAGAACCGCCATGATATGGGTCATGGCGGTTTTTTCATAAGCAGGAACAATCATCCTGATATCCGGTACCATCATAAAAGGTTGTTCCGTGCAGAACGGTATCGAGGCTTCCTTGGAATCTAAATTATCATAAGACGGAAAATGGGTACTGTCAATGAGAATGGAGAAAAAAATCGGGTGTCGGGACAATTTTAGTATTTGATGTTCTGCCGCCAAAAATAACGGCCGCAATAAATTTTTTTTGCCACACCGGGACCCTGTGTCGGCCTTCTCTTTCAGAACGAAGCCGCCCGGTGCGTTTCTTTCTTAAAGCGATCGACAGAGTGAAGTCTGCGGGCAAGACCCGCTTCAGAATCCATACGGCCATGGCGGCGGGAGGAGAAAATTCAGAGACTTGCCGCCGCAACCGACTGGCCGACTCTGCGCGAGGCCTCGTCCGGCAGGAGGACGGTGAGCTTCTCCGCGATCTCCGGGTATTCCCCGGCGAGCACCTCATTCGCTTTTTCGGCGATGATCTCTCCGCCGTGGCCGGAGACCACGCGCCCCATCAGCAGAACGGATTCACACCCGTAAAAATCATAATAATAGGCCAGGGAATGGCCGAGGAAGACGCCGATGGATTCGTAGATCCGCTTTGCCCCGTCGTGTCCCTCCGCGAGCAGGCGCTGCACCTCCCGGAGCTTTTCCGCCGGGGAGAGGGATTCCTCCAGCCGGATCCCCGCGGCCGGCGCAAGCCGGATCACGGCCTCCTGGCTGAAGTAGCGGGAGCCGCAGCCGACATCCCCGCTCCAGTCGTCCCGGGAGCTCTGCGGGTTTGCGTCCACCGGCGCGGTCGCCAGTTCATTGAGCCAGCCCGTGAGGCCGCCGGATCGGTCGATGTAGCCGCCCGCCTCGCTCGTGCCCATCGTGACCGCGAGCAGATTGTTCCGCCCGAAGCTCATGGCGCCCGCGAGCGCGGAGACGTCCCCGTCGTTGCAGACCGTGACCGGAACGTTCCCGATTTCCTTCGCCGCCCGGAGGTAGATATTCCTTACCTTCCTCTCAAAGAGCGGTTCCGGCACGCTGCGGAACAGAGAGGCAAAGACCGTGCGGTTATCGACGAAAACTCCTGCGGATGAAATTCCGATCGCGTCGACCCGCGGCATCTTTGAGGCGGCCGTTTTCAGCGCCTCCACGATCCCGCGGAAGTGGTAATCCGGATCCGGATTTTCCTTCGGGTTCCAGACGACTTCCTCCGAGTAGACGGCCCTGCCGTCGACGACGGCGGAGACCTTCCGGTCCGAGCCGCCGGCGTCAAAGCCGATCCGGCATCCGGCAAAATGCCCGCCGACGGGGATGGAGACGCGCGTTTCCTCCGGCAGATCCCTGCAGGAGACAACTTCAAAGGGCTGTCCGTAAACTTTTTCCATAAAATCCGCTTCAAAAGCGCGGGAACCGTTCTTTGCATAGGCGGCCTTGAGGGAATCGCAGGCTGTATCGCTGCCGCGCACAAGGAGCCGTGAGCCGCCCTTCATCCAGAGCAGGGATTTGACCAGCCGGTCGAGATAGAAGCGGTCCGCTTCCACCGATTCCGGCGTGCCGCGAAGTTTGGTTTCGCAGCGAAAAACCTGCCCGTCCGGGCGCAGCAGGGCGATTCCGAGCGGAACGGAGGCCTTTTCCAGATAAGCCCGATTGAATTTGAGCATCGGCATAAAGCCGGGTTCCAGCGCCGGCGGATCGTTTCCCCCGAACGCGATTCCATGGAGCAGCAAAAAGGCCACCTTCTTCATCCAAGACAGTATTGCATTGAAATGTATCCGATTTCATGATACCATGTTTCCGGCGGGGATTCAACGGATCAAACGAAGCGGGAGGCCGAATCATGTCGATTCTTGTTACCGGAGGAATGGGGTACATCGGGAGCCACACCTGCGTGGAGCTTCTGAACGCGGGCAGGGAAGTGGTCGTCGCGGACAACCTCTCCAACAGCTCCGAAGAGGCCGGCCGCCGGGTGGAGCGGATCACCGGGAAGCCGATCAAATTCTATCAGATCGACCTCAGGGACCGGCCCGCGCTGGACCGGCTCTTTGAGGAGAACGACATCGACGCCGTTCTCCATTTTGCCGGGCTCAAAGCGGTGGGGGAATCCGTTTCGATGCCGCTCGCCTATTACGACAACAACCTCGGCGCGGCGATCACGCTCTGCGAGTCGATGTGCGCGCACGGGGTGAAGAAAATTCTTTTCTCCTCCTCGGCGACCGTGTACGATATCGGCAAAGAACTGCCGCTCAGCGAAACCTCTCCGCGCGGCAACTGCACGAATCCGTACAGCTGGTCGAAATACATGGTCGAGCAGATCCTCCGGGATACCGCAAAGGCGGATCCGGCGTGGTCAGTCATGCTGCTGCGGTATTTTAACCCGGTCGGCGCCCACGAAAGCGGGCTGATCGGGGAAGATCCCAGGGGAATCCCCAACAATTTGATGCCCTACATCTGCGGAGTGGCCGTCGGGCGGTATCCGTATCTCAACATCTGGGGCGGCGACTATGCCACGCCGGACGGCACCGGAGTCCGGGATTATATCCATGTCGTCGATCTGGCGAAAGGCCACCTCGCCGCGATGGAGTATATGGAGAGCCATCCGGGCGAAACCGCGTTTAACCTCGGCACCGGCCGCGGGCACAGCGTTCTGGAGGTGGTCTCCGCGTTTGAAAAGGCGAGCGGCGTGAAAATTCCGTACCAAATCGGGCCGCGCCGACCCGGCGATCTGGATCTCTTCTACGCCTCGCCGGAGAAGAGCGCCGGGGAGCTCGGCTGGAAGGCCGAACGCACGCTTGCGGACATGTGCCGCGACTGCTGGAACTGGCAGAGCAAAAACCCCTTCGGGTACGGGCAATAAGCCGCGCGGGCGGCATACTTCTGAAAGAAAACAGATGTTTGTATATTGCATCGGCTCTTTCCAAAAATCAAGGTGGAGCCGGTCAGAAAATGGGCCGTCCCTGAAGCCGGTATCGGCTTCGGGGCGGCCTCATATTTTACCTTTTTCTTTTCCGGGTCAGATCTGTTTCTTAATCTTATCGAGGGCGCCTTTTTCGAGCCGGGAGACCTGCGCCTGGCTGATGTGAATTTCGGAGGCGACTTCCATCTGGGTTTTCCCGGAAAAGAAGCGCAGCGCGAGGATTTTCTTTTCGCGCGGGGAGAGGTTACTCATGGCCTCCTTGAGCGCGATCTCCTCGAGCCAGCCGGTCTCGCAGTCCTTGTCGCCGATCTGGTCGAGCATATAGATCGTGTCGCCGCTGTCGGAATAGACGGGCTCGTAGAGCGAAACCGGCTCCACGATGGATTCGAGCGCGATGACCACCTGCTCCCGCGGCATGCCGAGTTCCTTCGCAATCTCGTCCATGGTCGGTTCCCGGCCTTTTTTGCCGAGGTAGTCCTCCTTGACCTGCATCGCGCGGTAGGCCGTGTCACGCATGGAGCGGCTGACACGCACGGCGTTGTTATCCCGCAAAAACCGACGGATTTCCCCGACGATCATCGGTACGCCATAGGTGCTGAAGCGCACGTCGAGCCCCGGGTCAAAGTGGTCGATCGCCTTAATTAAGCCGATGCAGCCCACCTGAAACAGATCGTCGGGGTTTTCTCCGCGCCCCGTGAATTTCTGCACGACGCTGAGCACGAGACGGAGGTTCCCGCTGATCATCTTTTCGCGGGCGGAGGTGTCTCCCTCCTTGATTTTCCGCAGCAGGTCCATTTTTTCGGATTCCTTGAGCACGGGCAGCCGGGAAGTATTGATGCCGCAAATCTCCACTTTTCCGTAATACATTTCCGCACCACCCACCCAAAAAGATACTTGCGAAAGGAGCATGTCCGAAAGTGGAAACCGCTATGCACTTTTGCTTGAGTGAAATTTTGTCAATCCTGCGGGGAAGAATCGTTTCTGCGAAAGGCAGGGCAGAAAAGATCCCCGGGGCGGAAAATTTGACGGAGACGCCCCCGCGCTTAAAAGAAAAATATGGAGAAAAGGCACGGCTTTTTTCGGAAGCCGGGACGTTTCGGGAATTCCACAGGAAGGCGGAAACCTCCTGAACGCTTTCTTCCGCCCGGCGCGTGAGCATCTGCCGCACGTTAATTTTTGGTTTGGAGCGGCCTGACCGAGCACGGAGAAACGGCGCCCGCCAAACTTTCATCCCGCGCGAAGTCGCGGGTACGGACTGCCTGAGCACGAAGAAAAACGGCTTGAGCATGAGAGGGACAGACAGATTTCTTCCTCACGCGGAATAGATTTCCTCAAAGGGGGAATCCATACGAGAATCCGCATGCAGGAACTGCGCGCGAAGGAGGTTATCAACCTCAACGACGGCGCAAGTTTCGGGTACATCGACGACATGCTGGTCGATACGGAAAGCGAAAAAGTGCTGGCCCTGGTGATCGGCGGGAGGCTCCGGCTCTTCGGGCTGCTGGGCAGGGAGGAGGAGATTCTGATCGGTTGGGAGAAGGTGGAGTCCATCGGGAGGGACACCATCCTGATCCGTTCGGACGTGATCCGGGAACAGAAAAGGAAGGGCTTTTTTGCGAGCTTTTTCAAATCGCCTTAATGATAAAAAATATATAGAAAAATCTTGCAATGAAAAACTTCCCGTGATATAATCAAAAAGCTGCGGAATCGCAATCCGCTTCCGCAAAGCAAATCCGCACATCCCACAATCGTTCCGGCGATGTACCAGAAATGGCCGCTCTTTCGAAATGCGTGGGGTGGAGGAACAACAAAAGGAGGAAAAACCAATGTCTGTCGTATCTATGAAACAGCTGCTTGAGGCCGGTGTCCATTTTGGCCATCAGACCCGCCGCTGGAACCCGAAAATGGCGCCCTATATTTTCACCGAGCGCAACGGCATCTACATCATCGACCTGCAGAAGACCGTCAAGAAAATCGAAGAAGCTTATATGTTCGTCCGCGATCTTTCCGCGGAGGGCAAATCCGTTCTCTTCGTCGGCACCAAAAAACAGGCCGCCGATTCCATCCGTGAAGAAGCCGAAAGAGCCGGCGCCTATTATGTCAACGCCCGTTGGCTCGGCGGCATGCTCACCAACTTCAAAACCATCCGCAGCCGTATCGCCCGCCTGACTCAGCTCCGCAAGATGGAGGAGGACGGCACCTTCGACCGCCTGACCAAGAAAGAAGCCAGCAAACTGGCCCTTGAAATCGAGAAGCTCGAGAAATATCTCGGCGGCATCGAGGACATGGATCGGCTTCCGGGCGCGCTCTTCATCGTCGATTCCAGAAAAGAAAAGATCGCCGTCTCCGAAGCCCGCAAACTGGGTATCCCGATCGTCGCAATCGTGGACACGAACTGCGACCCGGATGAGATCGACTATCTGATCCCGGGCAACGACGACGCCATCCGTGCCGTCAAGCTGATTGCCGGAACCATGGCCGACGCGATCATCGAAGGCCACCAGGGCGAGCAGCTTACTCCGGCCGCTCAGGAAAAAGTGGACGAAACCGACGAAGAGATGGATAAGGAGGAAAAATAAATGCCGTTTACCGCTCTTGATGTCAAGGCCCTCCGCGAAACCACCGGATGCGGTATGCTTGACTGCAAAAAAGCTCTGACGGAAACCGACGGCGATATGGATAAAGCCATTGATTTCCTTCGTGAAAAAGGCCTCGCCGCCGTCGCCAAAAAATCCTCCCGCATCGCCGCGGAAGGCGCCGTTCTGGCCGATTTCTGCCGGGACTGCAAAGTCGGCGCGGTCATCGAAGTCAACTCTGAAACCGACTTTGCCGCGAAGAGCGACAAGTTCCTCGCCTTCGTCAAGCTTTGCCTCAACACCGTGATGAAGCAGAATCCGGCCGACATCGACGCGCTGCTCGCCTGCAGCGTGGAGGGCCGTTCCCTGCAGGAGATCCTTCAGGACAACGTGCTCGTCATCGGCGAGAACCTCAAGATCCGCCGCTTCGTCCGCTATGAGGGCGACTGCGCCTCTTACGTCCATATGGGCGGCAAGATCGGCGTTCTGGTCCGCTTTGACACCGACGTGGCCGATAAGGAAGGCTTTGCGGAGTACGGCAAGGATATCGCCATGCAGATCGCCGCTTCCCAGCCGCTGTATGTCTGCCCGAAGTGCGTGCCGGAGTCCGTTCTCGATCATGAAAAAGAAGTCTGCCTTGCCCAGATCAACGAGGATCCCAAGATGGCCAGCAAACCGGATGCCGTCAAGGAAAAGATGCTCGAGGGCAAAGTCAGCAAGTATTATAAAGAAAACTGCCTGATTTCCCAGGCGTTTGTAAAAGATCCGGATATCGACGTCGAAGCCTATACGCAGAATGTTGCCAAGGAACTTGGCGGCAGCATCAAAATCGCCGAGTTCGTCCGCTTTGAAAAAGGCGAAGGCCTTGAAAAGAAAGCCGAAGAGAACCTCGCCGACGAAGTTGCGAAACAGATCGCCCAGGCTCAGAAGAAAGACTGATTCCGGTCAAAACAGAAGAAAAAGGGCCGTGGGAGTACAATCCCACGGCTTTTTTGATGCGGCGGCTTTTCGCTTTTTACGCCCTTGACAAAGCCTAAAAAGGTGATATAGTAATCCATATTATGAAAAGAGATGTTTCGCGGGATAGTCTGCGGAAGGTCTTTTTTTATCCGATAGAAAAGGGATTGACGATGGAGAACAGATTCGGGAACATCCGTCTGCGGGCGTTTTTTCTCGTGATATTGATCCTTGCCGTGTTTCTGGAGGGCCGCGTGATCTGCAACGCGCCGGCCATCCCCACCGACGACGGCGGTGACGGTTCGGTCTCCGGCGATCTTGCCGTCGGGCAGGAAGGGCGGAAAGAAGGCCGAAGGGAAAACCTGAAAGAAAAACGGGAATCCTCCGTCCGGAGAAGACGGGATACCTGTTTTTCCGCGGCGGAGGCGGACCGCGTATCCGTCGGCGATACCGCCGGAAAAGGGAATTTTCCGATCTGCGTGCTGCGGTGTTGATGAAGGGCCTTTCTTCCGCAACTATTGAGAAAGGGTCAGCACACTGACGAGTGGATCAGAACGATGGAGAACATAGAGGATGCGGAAGAACTTTCCATGATCTTCCGCATACATGGATGCCGGATCATGGATAAGGACGGGAAGCTGCGGATGGAAGCGAGACTTTCCGGCGGCTTTCTAAGCAAGAAGCTGGATTTCTGCGATGCGGAGGGAAACCCCGTCGCAAAAGCCGTACAGACCGGTCTGGGGAAATACCGCCTGGATTGCGGCGGGCAGACCATGGAGCTGCACAGGCGGCTCACCCTGTCGGGAGAGGAATATGTGACCACCGGCTGGGTTCTGCACCGGAACCTGCTGGAGCATGTCTATGAGATGCGGAAAAACGGCCGGGAGATCTCCGTTGTCCGCAAAAAATGGAACCCTTGGGAGGACGATTACGTGATCACGCTCCGGGGCTCCGAAGACAGAATTCAGGCCTTGGTACTGGCGGTCCTGCTGGACTGCGGGGACAACTGCTTTTCCTGTGAGACCGGGCGTAAAGAGCCCGAAAAAGTGGAATATTAAAAAGAAAGCCGCACCCGGAGAGGCGCGGCTTTCTTCATTTTTTCCGGGGGCGGAGAGCCGGAATTCCCCCTCCTTTTATAAAAAATAGCCTTTACTTATTCCGGCCAATCATGTAAAATGAATCTAAAATGGGGAAAAGGGGAGTTGTGCACCAATGGATTTGAAATACAAGCGCGTGCTTCTGAAACTCAGCGGAGAAGCCCTTGCCGGCGGCCAAAAAACCGGGATCGATTTCCACACTGTGCAGATCATTTGTCAAAGCATTAAAAAATGCTCGGATCTGGGTGCGGAGATCGCGATTGTCGTAGGCGGGGGCAACTTCTGGCGCGGCCGTTCCAGCGCGGGCATGGACCGTACCACCGCGGACCATATGGGGATGCTCGCCACCGTCATCAACGCGCTGGCCCTTTATGATACGCTCAATCAGCTGGGCATGCCGGTGCGGGTCATGACCGCGATCTCCATGCCGGAGATTGCGGAGCCGTTTATCCGCAACAGGGCCATCCGTCATCTGGAAAAGGGCAGGATCGTCATCTTCGGCTGCGGTACCGGCAACCCCTATTTCTCCACCGACAGCGCAAGCGCCCTCCGCGCGGCGGAAATTAACGCCGACGTGATCTTCAAGGCGACGCTGGTCGACGGCGTCTACGACAAGGACCCCAACCAGTACGACGAAGCCGTAAAATACGACACCCTGACCTTCGGCGAGGTGCTGGAGAAGGATCTCAAGGTTCTGGATTCCACCTCGGCCGCCATGTGCCGCGACAACCACATCCCCATCCTGGTTTTTAGCCTCAGCGATCCCGACAACATCTGCCGGGCCATCGCCGGCGAGAAGATCGGCACCCTCGTCAGCGGCTGATCCGCCGGATTTCCTATGCTTTTCGGATACGGCGTTTCCCGGCGCGCGCCCGTATCTTTCAAAAATATTTGTTCAGCCGGAGAAATGGAGGAAAACTATGAGAGAACAGCTTACTTCTTTTAACGAGAAAATGGAAGAAATCATCGCGATCCTGCAGGAGGACTTCGGTTCCATCCGTGCCGGACGCGCCAATCCCGGCGTACTGGACCGTCTTATCATCGATTATTACGGCACCCCCACCAAAGTCAACCAGATGGCGGCCGTATCCGTGTCGGAAGCCAGGATTCTTGTCATCCAGCCGTGGGATCGTTCCGCGCTCAAACTGATTGAAAAGGCGATCAACCTCTCCGACATCGGCATCCCGCCGCAGAACGACGGAACCTGTATCCGGCTCGTTTTCCCCCCGCTGACCGAGGAGCGCCGCAAAGAGCTCTCCAAGGAGGTCCGCAAGCACGCGGAGGAGGCAAAGGTCTCCGTCCGCAACATCCGCCGCGACGCCAACGACTTCATCAAGAAACAGGAAAAAGACAAGGTGATCACCGAGGACGACCGCAAGGATATCGAGAAGGAATGCCAAAAGCTGACCGACGATTTCATCAAACAGATCGACGACATGGCCGAGAGCAAATCCACGGAGATCATGGAACTCTGATCTGCCGCGAAATTATACCGAAAGGCGGAACCGGATTTTGAAAAACGAGCGGATCCTGCCGGCACATATCGGCATCATCATGGACGGCAACGGACGCTGGGCAAAAAAAAGGGGGCTTCCCCGGAGCGCCGGGCATAAAAAGGGCGCGGAGGTCTTTGAGACGATCGCGCGGTACTGCCGGGATATCGGCATCCGGTATCTGACCGTCTACGCCTTTTCCACGGAAAACTGGCGCCGTCCCAAAGAGGAAGTCGAGGACGTCATGGATCTGATGCGCAGCTACCTCCGCCGGATGGACGGCATGGCAAAAGAGCATATCGCCATCCGGTTTATCGGTGACCGCGCGCCTCTGGCCGACGATCTGCGGGCGCTGATGGAGAAGGCGGAAAAATCCAAAGTGAACGACGTGAAGCTGACCGTCCAGATCGCGCTCAATTACGGGGGACGGGACGAGATCCTTCACGCAATTCAGGGGATCGCCCGAAAGGTCCGCTCCGGGGAACTCGCTCCGGAGGATATCACGGAGGAAATGGTCTCGGCGAATCTCTATTCCGCGGTGCCGGATGCGGATCTGATTCTCCGGCCCAGCGGGGAGGAGCGCCTCTCTAATTTCCTGCTCTGGGAGAGCGCCTATTCCGAGCTGATTTTCATGGATGTGCTCTGGCCGGATTTCACGCCGGCGCATCTGGAAAAGGCCCTCGCCGAATATGCCGGCAGGGACCGGCGCTTCGGCGGCGTGTAAATTTGACAGACGGAAGGTACGGACGGGATTCATGAAACAACGCCTGATTACTTCGTTCGTCGGGCTCGTGCTGCTCGGCGTTGTGCTTTATTTTTACCATACGCTCCTGCTGCCCGCCGCGGTGACGCTGCTCTCCGTTATGGCGGTGTGGGAGCTGCTCCATGCCGAGCATCTGAGCGGCCACGCTCCCGTGATCCCGGTCTGCCTCGCCGCTGCGGCGGTCATCCCGCTGCTCGTTTTTACGGAGGCCGTCGGTCTGTGGGAGATCTGTCTCCTTCTCGGCGGGATCCTGATGCTCTTCGTCCTCTTTGACCCGAAAAAATTTGAGGTGACGTCGGCGGGCTATGCGTTTTTTGTCTCGGTTGCGGTGCCGCTCGGATTTTCCATGCTGCTCGTTTTCCGGGAAGAATTCGGCACGGTTCAGGGGCTTTATTTCACGCTCCTGAGCTTTGCGGCCGCGTGGCTCAACGATACGTTCGCGTTCTTTACCGGCAGTCTGTTCGGCCGGCACAAGCTCTGCCCGGCGATCAGTCCCAAAAAGACGGTGGAGGGCGCGGTCGGCGGCGTCGTCGGGAGCGTCGCGCTGAGCCTCCTGCTGAGCGGGCTCTATGCGGCCTATGCCGCGCCGGCAATGGGGGAACCGCTTTCCCTCCGCTGGCTGTCCCTCGGCCTGTTTCTGCCGGTCGGGGCGGCGGCGGGGATCCTCGGGGATCTCTCCGCTTCGGTCATCAAGCGGCAGTGCGGGATCAAGGATTACAGCAACGTCATGCCGGGGCACGGCGGGATCATGGACCGCTTCGACAGCTGGCTCTTTGTCGCGCCGCTGCTCTACTTTTGGAATCTTTTCTTCCCTCTCATCTGACCGACATAAATATCGGATAAAATTTGTGCCGCGCGTAAGGGCGGCACATTTGTTAGAAGGCATCCTATGAAACGCATTTCCATTCTCGGCTCCACCGGCTCGATCGGCACCCAGACGCTGGATGTCTGCCGCCGCATGGGCGTTTCCGTCGCTGCCCTCGCCTCCGGCAGCAATGCCGCTCTTTTGGAAGAGCAGGCGAGGGAATTCCGCCCGGCGCTGGTTGCGGTCTTTGATGAGGCGGCCGCCGCGGCGCTTCGGATTTCGCTCGCGGATACGGATATAAAGGTCGTCTCCGGCGCGGAGGGCGTCAAGGAGGCGGCGGCCTGTTCCTGCGATATCGTGCTCAACGCCGTCACCGGGATCGCCGGCCTCGCGCCCTCGCTCGCCGCAATCGAAGCCGGAAACACGCTCGCGCTCGCCAACAAGGAGACCTTGGTCGCGGGCGGAAAGCGCGTGATGGCGTATGCGGCGGCTCGCGGCGTAAAAATTCTGCCGGTGGACAGCGAGCATTCGGCCATTTTCCAGTGCCTGCAGGCAAAGGGCGATTCCGGCCGGATCGGGAAGCTGATCCTGACGGCGTCCGGCGGCCCGTTCTTCGGAAAGAGCCGGGAGGAGCTTGCTTTTGTCCGCCCGGAGGACGCTTTGAAGCATCCGACTTGGACAATGGGCCGCAAGGTGACGGTCGATTCCGCTACCATGGCAAACAAAGGACTCGAAATTATTGAGGCGGCGCATCTTTTTGGTGTGCCGCAGGATAAAATAGAGGTAATCGTCCACCGGGAGAGCATTGTGCATTCGCTGGTCGAATTTGCCGACCATTCGGTGCTCGCCCAGCTCGGCGTGCCGGATATGCGTACGCCGATCCAGTACGCGCTGACGTGGCCGGAGCGCCTGCCCGGGGCTGTAAAGCAGCTTGACCTTACAGAGATCGGCGCGCTGACGTTTTACCGGCCGGATGACGCGGCGTTTCCGTCCATGGGCATCGCGCGGCGGGCGCTGACCCTTGGCGGCACGGCAACCGCCGCATTCAACGCCGCGGACGAGATTGCCGTCGCCGCTTTTCTGGATGGGAGGATCGGTTTCAACGATATCCCGTCCGTGCTCGAAAGGACGGTGGAGATGCCGCTTCCGGAGGAGGATTCCTTCGAGGCGGTCTTTGCCGCCGATCGGGAGGCCCGCGCTTTTGCCGCCTCCCTGACAGACCAGATTAGGAGATAATCGTTTCGCCATGAGTATTTTGATTGCAGTCCTGTGCTTTGCGGTGATGCTGGTTTTCCACGAACTGGGCCATTTCTTGACCGCCAAGTGGGCCGGCATAAAAGTGAATGAATTTGCGGTCGGCATGGGGCCGAAGCTCTTTTCCATCCAAAAGGGAGAGACGGCCTACAGCTTGCGCCTGTTTCCGATCGGCGCGTTTGTGGCTATGGAGGGCGAGGACGACGGGAGTGAAATCCCGACCGAACGTTCCTTTATGGCCTGCCCGGTCTGGAAGCGCATCCTTGTCACGGCCGCCGGAGCCTTCATGAATATCCTGCTCGGCTTCATCCTGGCCGTGATTTTGACCTCCGGACAGGAACTGATCGGCACGCCGGTCGTGGCCGGATTCAGCGAGGGGGCCTCCTCCGCGGAATACCTGAAAGTGGACGACCGAATCCTCTCCGTCAACGGGGAACAGGTTTTGATCGACAACGACGTCGTCTATTCCCTGATTCGCGACCCGGACGGCGTCGTCAGCATGGAGGTTCTCCGCGGCGGCGAAAAGGTAAAGCTCGACCGCGTCGTCTTTCAGATGAAGGATTACAACGGCGTCTCCTCGATCGTGCTGGATTTCAGCGTCTACGGCGTGGAGCCGACGGTATGGCGCGTCGCGGAGTATTCGGCCGGCTGGACGTTTGCGCTGGTGAAGCTCGCGTGGCACGGCTTCGGCGACCTGCTAAAGGGCACCTTTACGATCAGCCAGCTCTCGGGGCCGGTCGGCGTCACGGAGGTGATCTCCGAGGCAAGCTCCCAGAGCCTCGATTCGCTGCTGTTTATCGTCGCGCTGGTCACGGTCAACCTCGGCGTCGTCAACCTGCTGCCGCTGCCCGCGCTGGACGGCGGACGCATCCTCTTCATGCTGCTGGAAGCGATCCGCGGGAAGCCCATCAACCAGAAGGTGGAGGCCGCGGTCCACAACGCCGGCTTCATTCTGCTGATCCTGCTGATGCTCTATGTCACGGCAAACGACATCATGAAACTCGTCAACGGAGGCTGAGTATGGCCAAAGAAGTCAAAATTGGAAACGTCATGATCGGCGGGAGCCATCCCGTCGCCATTCAGTCGATGCTCAGCGTCCCCTCCACCGACGTGGAGGGCAGCATCGCGCAGGCCGTGGAATTGGAGCAGGCCGGCTGTGAGATTCTCCGGGCGGCCGTCCCCGACATGGAGGCCGTGCGGCTGATCCCCGCGATCAAGGAAAAAATTCATATTCCTCTCGTTGCGGATATCCACTTCGACTACCGGCTCGCGCTGGCGGCGGTGGAGGCCGGCGCCGATAAGATCCGGATCAACCCCGGCAACATCGGCGGAGAGGAGCGCACCCGCGCGGTCGCGGAGGCCTGCGGCAAGGCCGGCGCCGCGATCCGCATCGGCGTCAACGGCGGCTCGCTCGAAAAACATCTACTCGAAAAATACGGCGCCCCGACGGCCGAAGCCCTTGCCGAAAGCGCCGAAGAATATGTCCATATGCTGGAGGGCTTTGATTTTCATCGGATTGTCGTCTCGATCAAGTCGAGCGACGTCGGCACGATGGTGAAGGCCTGCCGCCTCGCCGCGGCGCGCTTCGATTATCCGCTGCATCTCGGCGTGACCGAGGCCGGGACGGAGCGCATGGGCCTCATCAAAAACGCCGTGGGCATCGGGAGCCTGCTGCTCGACGGCATCGGCTCCACGATCCGCGTGACGCTGACCGCCGACCCGGTGCGGGAAATCTACGCGGCAAAAGACATCCTGAAGGCGATCGGCCTGCGGCAGGAGGGCGTCAGCATCGTCTCATGCCCAACCTGCGGCCGCACACGCATCGATCTCATCAAACTCACGGGCGAGGTGGAGGATGCGCTGCGGGACTGCAAAAAGCCCATCAAGGTGGCGGTCAT
This sequence comes from uncultured Oscillospiraceae bacterium, assembly GCA_964391915.1. Taxonomy (GTDB): domain Bacteria; phylum Bacillota; class Clostridia; order Oscillospirales; family Ruminococcaceae; genus UMGS1668. The sequence goes on along the minus strand of CAYMNV010000004.1, from coordinate 80,355 downwards.
GGGCTGCGCGGTCAACGGGCCGGGCGAGGCGAGGGAGGCCGACGTCGGCATCGCGGGCGGCATCGGCTGTGGGCTCGTATTCCGCAAAGGCGAGATCATCCGCAAGGTACCGGAGAATGAGCTGCTCGCGGCGCTTCTCGAGGAAATCGAAAAAATATAACGGGGACAGCCCTGAAAATATAAAAGGACGGTAAAAGAATGGGGAAAACCCTGTCGGAAATTTTCGGGATCTCCGCCGGGATGGCTTTGGCGGAAGCGGAGGTGCGCTCGGTCATGCTCGGCCGGGAAGGCCAGAGCATCAAGGTGGAGGTCGCTCCGGAACAGACGGTGGGAAAATCGGAGCTCTATGCGCTGGAACAGGCGCTTGCCGTCAAGCTGGGCGTGGAAGACGTCCGGCTTGTTCCCGTCTATCCGCAGGAGCGGCTGACGGAGGATTATTTCGGCGAGCTTTTAACGGAGGCCCAGCGCCGAGGCGTCGCGATCAACGGCTTTTTTGACGGCGCGGAGGCAAAATTCTGTGAGGACCGCCTCTGCATCCGCCTTGCCCACGGCGGCGAGGAGATGCTCAAAAAAATGCGCGCCGACCTGACGCTCCGCGAGATCATTCGCGAGGAATTCGGCCTCGACTGCGCGGTGGAATTCTGCGGCGTCACGGCGGTCACGGAATTTACCGCACCGCTGCCGGAGCCGAAACCGTCGGTTTATAGAGAACCTGCGAAACATACCCATGCCGCGAAGGAAAAGGGCGGCTTTGACTGCTCGGGGCTTCCCATCGATGTCTCCGAGATGGAGGTTCTGATCGGCAAGCCGATCAAACAGCGGCCCGAGCCGCTCTCCAAAATCGACCAGCAGAGCGGAAAGGTCACGGTCTGGGGCGATATTTTCAGCATCGACAGCCGGGAGACCCGCGACGGGGAGAGCGTCATTCTTTCCATCATGATTACGGACTACACCGGCTCCAATATTCTCAAGGTCATCAAGAAAAAAGAGGAGGCCGAGCCGCTTTTTGACCTCAAAAAGGGCATGACGATTTTGGCCCGGGGCGACGCCTCCTACGATAAATACGAGCACGACATCACGATCCGGCCCTACGACATCTCCACGGTCAGACGCCTCTGCCGCGAGGACGACGAGCCGGAGAAGCGCGTCGAGCTCCACCTGCATACCAACATGTCGCAGATGGACGGCGTGACCGAGGCCGGCAAATATGTCGAGACGGCGCACCGCTGGGGGCATCGGGCCGTCGGCATCACGGATCACGGCGTCGCCCAAGGGTTCCCGGATGTGATGAACGCCGTCGCCGCGCTCAAGGACCCGGATTTCAAGCCGATCTACGGCGTCGAGGCATACTATGTGGACGACACGGTGCAGTCCGTCACCGGAAACGCGGACGTGCCCTTTCGCGGGGAGATCATCGCCTTCGACCTCGAGACCACCGGCCTCTCCGCCACGATGGACCGCATCACCGAGATCGGCGCGGTGCGCATTGTGAATGGAGAAATCCGCGAGGAATTCTGCACCTTCGTCGATCCGGAGAAGCATATCCCGGAGCGAATCACCGAGCTCACCGGCATCAACGACGGCATGGTGAAGGGCGCGCCGAAGGAGGAGGAGGCCTACCGGAAGTTCATGGAGTTCTGCGGGCCGGATGCCTTCCTCGTCGCCCACAACGCCGGGTTCGATACAAGCTTTCTGCGCGCGGTCTCCGACCGGCACCACCTTGGTTTCCATAATTCCTTCGCCGACACGGTTACGATGGCGCGGTCGCTCTATCCGGAGTTGACGAACCACAAGCTCGACACGCTCTCGAACCACCTGAAGCTCGCGCCCTTCAACCATCACCGCGCAAGCGACGATGCGAGGGAGCTCGCCCTGATCCTGCTCGAGATGCTCAAAAAGATTGAGACGGAGAAACACGCCGACAACTTTTCGGTACTTAATGGGCTTCTGGGCGGCATGGATCCCAAAAAGCTCCCGACCTACCATTTGATTCTGATCGCCAAAAACCAGAAGGGGCTCAAAAATCTGTATGAGCTGATTTCCTTATCGCATATCCGCTATTTTCACCGGCATCCGCGCGTGCCGAAGAGCATTCTGACCCAATATCGCGAGGGACTGATCGTCGGCTCCGCCTGTGAAGCAGGAGAGCTTTACATGGCGGTCCGCGAGGGAAAACCGCATGAGGAACTGGTCCGGATCGCCTCTTTTTACGATTATCTGGAGATCCAGCCTCTCGACAACAACCGCTTTCTGGTCCGGGAGGGGATGGCCGAGAGCGACGAGCAGCTCCGCGACTGGAACCGCCAGATCGTCGCGATTGGCGAGGAGCTTGGCATTCCCGTCGCGGCGACCGGCGACGCGCACTTCCTCAACCCGGAGGATGCGGATTACCGCAAGATCATCATGAACGCCGTCGGCTTCGAGAACGCGGAAAATCAGCCCACCCTCTATTTTAAAACCACCCGGGAGATGCTCGACGAGTTTTCCTATCTCGGCGAGGAAAAGGCGCACGAGGTCGTCATCACCGTGCCGAATCAAATCGCCGATTCCGTCGATTTCCTGCGCCCGATTCCGGAGGGCACCTTCACACCCTCGATCGAGGGCGCGGAGGAGGACCTGCAGCAGATGTGCTGGAAGCGCGCCCATGAGATTTACGGCGACCCGCTGCCGCCGCAGGTCTCGGAGCGCCTTGAGCGCGAGCTCAACTCGATCATCAAGCACGGGTATGCCGTTTTGTATGTCATCGCGCAGAAGCTTGTCTCCAAGAGCGAGAGCGAGGGCTATCTCGTCGGCTCAAGGGGCTCGGTCGGCTCGTCCTTCGTCGCCTCGATGAGCGGCATTTCGGAGGTGAACCCTCTGCCGCCGCACTACGTATGCCCGAAGTGCAAACACAGCGAATTCGTCGAGGACGGTTCTGTGGGCTCCGGCTTCGACCTGCCGCCGAAAACGTGCCCGGTCTGCGGTACCGAATATCGCCGCGACGGCCACGAGATTCCGTTCGAGACCTTCCTCGGCTTCCACGGCGACAAGGAGCCGGATATCGACCTCAACTTCTCAAGCGAATATCAGACGAGAGCCCACCGCTATACGGAAGAACTATTCGGGAAATCCCATGTTTTCAAGGCCGGCACCATCGGCACGATCGCCGAGAAGACCGCCTACGGATATGTCAAAAAGTACTGCGAGGAGCGCGGCATCACCTTACATAAAGCCGAGGAGGCCCGCCTCGCCGGCGGCTGCATCGGCGTCAAGCGCACGACCGGCCAGCACCCGGGCGGCATGGTCGTCATCCCGGCGGATCACGACGTCACCGATTTCTGCCCGATCCAGCACCCGGCCGACGACCCGGATGCCGAGGTCCTGACGACGCATTTCGACTTCCATTCGCTTCATGACACGATTTTGAAGCTCGACGAGCTCGGACACGAGGTCCCGACCCTTTATAAGCATCTGGAGGACCTGACCGGCATCCGCGTATTGGATGTGCCGATGAGCGACGAGAAGGTCTACAGCCTCTTGCAGTCCCCGGAGGCGCTGGGCGTCACGCCGGAGGAGATCGACTGCAAAACCGGCACCTTCGCGCTGCCGGAGATGGGTACGCCCTTCGTCCGGCAGATGCTGATGGATGCAAAGCCGAAGAATTTCGCCGACCTCATCCAGATCGCGGGCCTCTCCCACGGCACGGACGTCTGGCTCGGCAACGCGCAGGACCTGATTAAAAACGGCACCTGCACGATTTCCAACGTCATCGGCACCCGTGACAGCATCATGACGACGCTGATCCGCTACGGGCTCGAGCCCTCCATGGCCTTTAAAATCATGGAGATCACCCGTAAGGGCAAGGCGGCCAAGCTTCTGACCGACGAGCATAAGCAGGCGATGAAGGAGCACGGCGTGCCGGACTGGTACCTCGACTCCTGCCTGAAAATCAAGTACATGTTCCCGAAGGCGCATGCCGTGGCCTACGACATCGGCGCCATCCGCACCGCGTATTTCAAAGTTTATTATCCACTGGAATTCTACGCGGCGTTCTTTACCGTGCGCGGCGGCGATTTCGATGCGGAATCCGCGCTCGCCGGGAAGGCGGCCGTGGAGCGGAAGATCAAGGAACTCGAGGATCTGACGACCCCGACGGCGAAGGAGGAGGACTCCCTCACCACGCTCCAGATCGTCAACGAGATGCTGGCGCGCGGCATCGAATGCCTTCCGGTCGACCTCTACCGCTCGGATGCGGTCAAGTATGTGCCGGAGGACGGGAAGCTGCGCCTGCCGTTTACCGCGCTCAAGGGGCTCGGCGAGACCGCGGCGCGGAGCCTGCAGGAGAGCGGCACGAAGGGGCCGTACCTTTCGGAGGACGACGTCATGGCGCGCGCTTCGGTCGGCAGCGGCGTGATGGATATCCTGCGGGCGGCCGGCGTGCTGAGCGGCCTGCCGAAGACCACGCAGATGAATTTGTTTGAGATGTGGGGAGGTTCCTGATGTTTTATCTGGATGGAAGCGCCTTTTTCTTCGATATCGAGGAGGCTTTCAGTCGGCTGATCGGCGTCGCCCGGGGGGAGAACGCCGAAAAGTCCGGCGATCCCCTGGCAAAAGGCCTTTGCGGCGGCTTTGCCGAAGTCTACGGGGTGAAGCCTGAATTTGTGCGCGCCGGAGCGGATTACAGGACGCTGCTGCGCGGGATCCTTCCCGCGGATGCGGCGGCGGTCGTGCCGGAGTACGACTGCGCCGCCGAGGCCTTCCGCGCTGCCTTCCCGGAAAACAGGCTGATTGCGGTTCCGAGGACCAAAGAGATGAAGGCCGACGCCGGCGCCCTGCTTGCCGCGGCACAGAAGGAGCCGGGAGGCGTGATTTTACTCACCAATCCGGCCTGCCCGGCGTCTATGGAGCTTTCCGCCGAGGAGGTGAGGCGGCTTGTTTCCGCCGCGAAATGCCCGGTCCTCGTGGATGAGAGCCACATGGCCGATCCGAAGGAATCCGTGCTCGGAGATACAGGCGCGCTGCCGAACCTTGTCGTGCTCAAAAAACTCTGGTTCGGCGGAAATCCGGTCTGCGCGGCCGGAAGGGATCTGCCGGATTTCTACGGCGGCATCTCCGCCGCCGATCAGGCCGCCGCGGAGATCATTTTTAAGCATCCGGCCGTGCTCAAAACGGCGCAGCGAAAACTCGCGGACAGCCGGGAGAGCCTTTATCTCCGGATCAAGAAGCTGGCGGTGCGGTACCGCGCGTTGGAGCGGCTCTACCGCACGAAGGCGGATTGCGTATTTTTTAAGGTTGCCGATGCGGAGCGTGCCGCGGCGGGGCTGGAGGAGTTGGGTGTCGCCGTCCGCCGGGACGGGGAGTATCTCTGCGTCTTTGCCGGCAACCGGGCGGAAAACGACGTCGCGGTCGAGTCTCTGGAGGCCGTGCTGAAGGAAATGGAATAAAAAGAGCGGCGGCTCCCTTTTGGGAAACCGCCGTTTTTCGATAAATAAATTGCTGTAAAACAATTCTGCCTGCACTTCAGGTCAAAACATCTTTGTCGGAGATCCGCTCCGGCGCGTCCGGAATCCCGGAACTCCCGGTGCGGTCCGCACAAACACCTATCGCCCGGATGGCTTTTCCGCCTGCCGCGTCAGGTCTTCGGCATCGCAAAGCCGAGCTCTTTGAGGAACCACGCGTCCTTCACCTGAAACGTCTTTCCGTCGAGGTAGGCGAGCGGACCCTCCCCGCCGAAGCGGAACGTGACCTTGTAGGAACAGAGCGCCTGCCAGCTGAGGCCGCGTCCGTCCTTCGCCCGGCCGTATTTCGTGTCGCCGACCAGCGGGCAGCCGATGGAGGCAAACTGGGCGCGGATCTGGTGCGTGCGGCCGGTCAGGAGCTCCGCCTCCACGAGGCTCATGCCCTTTTTGGAATCGAGCACATAGTATTTTGTCACGGCGGTCAGGCCGCCGGGTACGGAATTTTTAAAAACCTCGACCGTGTTGGTCTTTTCGTCCTTCCGGAGGAAACTCTCGATGGTGCCGGAGCGCTTTGCCGGCGTGCCGTCGACGACGCAGAGATATTTTTTCTCGACGGTACGCTCCTTGATGCTGTCGTTCAGGTAGCGCAGGGCCGCGGCGTTCTTCGCGGCGATCACGATGCCGCAGGTATTGCGGTCGATTCGGTTGCAGAGCGCCGGTACGAAGGAATTCTCGTTTTCCGGGTCGTACTCGCCTTTGTTATAAAGATAGTGCTGAATGCGCAGGATCAGCGTGTCGGCGGACCATTCGTCGCCCTCGTGGACGAGCAGTCCGGCGGGCTTGTTGGCGAGCAGGATATTCTGGTCCTCGTAGAGCACGTCGACCGCGGAGGGCGCAAAGAGAAAGGCCGGCCTGTTCGATTCCTCCCCGAAGAATTCGTCGGAGACGTAGCATTCGATCAGGTCGCCGGTCTCCAGCCGGTCGGCGATGTCGCAGCGCTTGCCGTTTCGCTTGATGCGTTTGATGCGGATATATTTATAGAGCAGGGATTTCGGGAGCTTCGGGACGCTTTTCGTTAAAAACTTATCGAGGCGCTGCCCTGCGTCGTTTTCGGAGATCGTGAAACTTTTTATACCGTCACGGGCTTTCATTTTTATTTTGGTTTAGTATAATACTTTTTGGAAGGATGCGCAACAGAAACCGAAAGGGGTGGATTTCATGCCGGGTGAGCACGAGGGACACAGGCAGCGCCTCCGCAGCCGATACCGCAGCGAGGGGTTGGACGGCTTTGAGCCGCATCAGGTTCTGGAACTGCTGCTGTTCTATTCCAATCCGCGGGCGGATACCAATCCCATCGCGCACCGACTGCTCGAGCATTTCGGCAGTCTCGACGCGGTGCTGGATGCCTCGGTGGAGGAACTCATGGAGGTCAAAGGCGTCGGAGAAAACACGGCGGTTTTGCTCAGCCTGATTCCGCAGGCCGCTCGCCGCTATCTGGAGGCGAAAAATGCCACGGACAGCCTGGTCGCCGGTCTCTCCGACCTCGGGAAGTATCTGCTGCCGCGCTTCGTCGGCCGGAAGAAGGAGCTTCTCCTGATCGTTTCGATCGATAATAAGGGCCGGATTCTCTCCTGCGACCGGCTCGCGGAGGGGGAAATCGGCAGGGTAAACGTCACGAAGCGCGCGGTGATCGAGACGGTTCTCCGTACGAAGGCATCCCGCGCGGTCCTTGCGCACAACCATCCGCAGGGGTACGCCGTGCCCTCGCAGGAGGACATCGACTTGACCCTGCAGCTCCGCAAATCGCTCCGGGAGGTCGGCGTCGACCTGATCGATCACATCATCGTGGCGAACGACGACTATGTCTCCATGGCCGCGAGCGGCTATTTTCTGGGCACCTGAGCCGTCGGCATGGGAGCCGGGAAAAAGGTTTCTGAAAAGAATGTAAAGGAAAGGTTTGCATATTTCTTTCGTTTCTGCTAAAATTAAAATGTTGTGCCACAGCGGTTCCTTGCCCTTTGTATGGGAGAAAAATCGCTTGACAAACCAAACCGATATCTATATAATATTCTCCGTGGCGTTGCGAGGGATTGGTATGCTGATTGATATTAAAAATCTGTTTGAGGCGCCCGACCTGACCATTCCGGTCGAAGGGGAGATCGATCTTGCCGGCGTGGAGATCTGGGGACAGAAAGTCTTCGGCGCTCCCGTGCGGATCAGAGGATCGCTCCGCAACCGGGCCGGCGTCGTGTCGCTTCAGTATTCGGCGGAGGTTCCGCTGGAGTATGAGTGCGACCGCTGCCGAAAGAAAACGGAAAAACGTGTGGGCTATTCCTTTGAACACCTGCTGGCGAGGGAACTTTCCGGCGGGAACGAGAACGACGAATTTCTCGTGGTTCCGGACGGAATGCTCAACATGGACGAGCTTGTCATGACGGACGTCACGCTTGAGCTGCCTTTCCGTTTTCTGTGCAAAGAGGACTGCAAAGGGCTTTGCCCGATTTGCGGCGCCGATCTCAATGAGACGGAGTGCGGATGCCAAAGAGAACAGACCGACCCCCGCCTGGCAAAATTAAAAGAGCTGCTTGACAGCTGAGGATCATGAGTTAAGGAGGTGCTCTTCATGGCGGTACCGAAGAGAAAGGTTTCCAAAGCAAGAAAGAATAAAAGACGCTCCAACGTTTGGAAAATTGCCGTTCCGGGCTTCTGCAAATGCCCGCAGTGCGGCGAGCTGAAGCTCCCGCATGTAGTCTGCAAGAATTGCGGATACTACAAAGGCAAAGAGATCGTCAAAGTCGAAGAAGAGGCCTGAACCTCCGATCGAAATTGCTTTCAGGAAAAGCCGTGGTGGGCAAGCTTGCCTGTCAGGGCTTTTTTTCTGTTTGGTTGTTCTTGCAGTTTTTTCCCGCGCATGGTATAGTTTTTATAATTCTTTTTCTTTTTTATGAAAAGGAGGCGGCGCGCCATGAAACTGGAGAAGATTCTCTGGGGAACTCTGCCGGAGGGAGACGTCCATCTCTATACGCTTGATAACGGCGCCGGCGTCCGCGTGACGGTCTCCGACCTCGGCGGCACCGTGCAGTCGCTCTTCGTCCCGGACCGGAACGGAGAGCCGGCGGATATTGTCCTCGGATACGACACGCCGGAGGAATACCTCGCGGGCGGCTGCTTTTTCGGCGCGACAATCGGCCGCTACGCCAACCGGATCAAGGGCGCAAGAGTCCATATCGAGGATCACACCTACCGCCTGACCGCGAACGAGGGAAAAAACACGCTTCACGGCGGCGGGGGCTTCCATAAGAAGCTCTGGAAGGCCACCGAGACGCCGGACCGGCTCTATCTGAGCTATGTCTCTCCCGACCGGGAGGACGGCTTCCCGGGCGAACTTTTCGTCACGGTGCGCTTCGGCTTCAACGACGACGGAAATTTCGAAATCAGCCATTCCGCGACCACAAACGCCCCCACATTCGTCAGCCTGACGAACCATACGTATTTTAACCTTGCCGGGAAGGGAAATATCCTCAGCCATCAGCTTTGCCTCCATGCGGATTCCTATACGCCGATGGATGGTGAAGGAATTCCTACTGGTGAGATTCTGCCGGTCGCGGGGACAGAGCTGGATTTCCGGCAGATGCGTCCGGTCACATCCGATTACGACAACAACTTTGTTTTAAATAATGAAGGCCCGGCCGCCGAGCTCTACGAGGAGACCTCCGGCCGCCTGCTCAAAGTATGGACGGATTTACCCGGCCTGCAGCTTTACTCGGGCAGACAGATCCCGGAAGGGGAAAAGGGCAAAAACGGCGTCGCTTACGGGCCAAATTCCGGCCTCTGCCTTGAAACGCAGTTTTTCCCGGATTCCCCGCATCAGCAGGAGTTCCCGTCCACGCTGCTGATGCCGGACGGCTGGTATGAGCATAAGACCGTCTGGGCGTTCTCCGCGGAATAGCCTGAAAAAGAGCAGAAAACGGTTCTTTCCATTTTAGAACGTGCAGACAAGGTATTGCAAATGTATGGTTTTCGGATCATGCAGAGAGGGCGGATATGACAGACTATACGGGGATGGCCAATAATTTTGAACAGCGGAATATCCGGCTTATCGTTCTGGATTCCCTCGAAGCGACAAAAGAATATATTTTACAGGAAATCCCGATTTCCTGTACGGTGGGCATCGGCCATTCAGCGACGCTGCAGCAGATGGATCTTACGCATGCTTTGGCGGAACGGGGGAATCCCGTATACGACAAGGAAACGGCGGTCGATGGTGAAGAGTCCTACCGGATAAAACGGGAGGCTCTGCTGAGCGATTACTATATTTCCGGAGCCAATGCAATCTCTGCCGACGGCAGGATCGTAAACATGGATCATAGTGGAAACCGTGTGGCGGCGCTTGCTTTCGGGCCCAAAAAGGTGATCCTCGTGGCTGGTGTCAATAAAATCACAGAGACGCTGGAGACGGCGATTGATCGTGTAAAAAATATTGCATGTCCTATGAATGCGGAGAGGGCTGGGTTTCATCCCCCTTGTGTTTCTTTGGGCAGGTGTGTAGATTGCGTCTCCGAACAGAGAATATGTAATGATTTATCCGTAATTCAGGGACAGCCTTATCCGGGCAGAATGACGTTGCTCATTGTAAAGCAGCCCTGCGGGTTTTAAGCGATTTCCGGGAGGATTCCGTCCGGCCTGGGAAAAGCCGCCGGAGTATGCAAAAACCGCGAAGGGAACGCATTTCCGGCGAAGGAAGTCATATTCTATAAAAAGGGGGCGGGCACTTGCCGGTCGTCATTTCTTCCATTGCGGCGCGGTCCCATGCAGAGCGCGCCGGGATTCTGCCGGGCGAGACGCTCGTCTCGATCAACGGCCGCGCGGTCAACGACGTGCTGGATTACCGGTTCTATATGGTGAACCGCCTCGTTTCGTTGGTTATTGAAGATCCGGAGGGCCGGCAGCGCACCGTCCGGATTCGCAAAGGCGAATACGCCGAGATCGGGCTCGAGTTTTCCACCTATCTGATGGATGAGGAGCGCTGCTGCAAAAACAAGTGCATCTTCTGCTTCATCGACCAGATGCCGCCGGGCATGCGGGAAAGCCTTTATTTTAAGGACGACGACTCCCGGCTGGATTTTCTTTTTGGCAACTACATCACGCTGACCAACGTCGGCGAGGAGGATATCCGCCGCATCATTGCGATGCACCTTTCGCCGGTCAACGTCTCGGTCCATACCACCAACCCGGAGCTCCGCGCCGCGATGATGAAAAACCCCAAGGCGGCGACCTCCCTGCAATACCTTAAAGAGCTTGCCGGGGCCGGGATCGCCCTGCACACGCAGGTGGTTCTCTGCCCGGGCATCAACGACGGCGAGGAGCTTAGACGTACCCTGCGCGACCTCTGCGGTATGGGCCCGGCGGTCGAGAGTATCGCCTGTGTGCCGGTGGGGCTGACCAAATACCGGGAGCACCTGCCGCACATCGACCCTTACACCAAAGAGCAGGCGGCGGCCGTGATCGACCTCATCGAGGACTTTCAGCGGGAGCAGCTCGCCCTGCGCGGGGAGCGCGTCGCCTATCCCGCCGATGAATTCTTCATCAAGGCGGAGCGCCCGATGCCGGACGACGGGTATTACGGCGACTTCACGCAGCTCGAAAACGGCGTCGGCCTCTCTGCGCTGCTGAAACGGGAGTTTCTGGAGGCGCTCGAAGCCCATCCGCCGGAGAAGATCTGCAGAAGAGCATCCGTCGCAACCGGAAAGGCCGCTGAGAGCCTCCTCAGGGAACTTTCGGCACTTGCTGAAGAAAGGTTCCCGGGGCTTCGAGTCGCGGTCACGGCGGTGGAGAACCGCTTCTTCGGCGAAAACGTCACCGTCACCGGTTTATTGACCGGAGGGGACATCGCCGGAGCAATGAAAGAAAAAGATCCCGGGGAGGCGCTGCTCATCTGCGAATCAACCCTGCGCTATGAGCATGACCGCTTCCTGGATGATAAGACACCGGAGGAGCTTGAGCACGAGCTCGGCGTTCCGGTGCTCATGGTAAAAAACGACGGCTATTCTCTGCTCTGCGCCATGCTGGGCGAGGAGGAGGAGAGCCGCTGCGAAGTCCTTTACGGAGAAACGGATTAAAGGAGAAACCGGAGGAACCTATGTCGAAACCGATCATCGCCATCGTGGGGCGGCCGAATGTCGGCAAATCCACGCTTTTTAACAAGTTGACCGGACGGCGCCTTGCCATCGTCGAGGATACCCCCGGCGTGACGAGGGACCGCATCTACGCTGAATGTGAGTGGCTCGGCCATACGGTCATGCTGGTGGATACCGGCGGTATCGAGCCGAACACCGGAGACGATATGCTCTCCAAAATGCGCGATCAGGCGAATATCGCCATCGAGAGCGCCGACGTGATCATTTTGGTGACCGACCTGCAGGCCGGTGTCACCGCGAACGACGAGGAGATCGCCTCCATGCTGCGCAGAAGCGGCAAGCCCGTGGTCTGCTGCGTCAACAAATGCGATTCCATCGGCGAGCCGGCGGCGGAATTCTATGAGTTCTATAACCTCGGTCTTGGCGATCCGATTGCGGTCTCCTCCGTGCACGGCCACGGCACCGGAGACCTGCTGGACGCCTGTTTTCAATACCTTGATTTCGATCATGAAGATGAAGAGGAGGCGGACGTCGTCAAGGTCGCCATCCTCGGCAAGCCGAATGTCGGCAAGAGCAGCCTCGTCAACCGGATCGCCGGGGAAGAGCGCATGATCGTTGCCGACGAGGCCGGCACCACGCGCGACGCCACCGATACGGAAATCACGAACGACTACGGCCGGTTCATCCTGATCGACACGGCGGGCATCCGCCGCAAGAGCAAAGTGGACGACAATATCGAAAAATACAGCGTGCTGCGCGCCTATATGGCCGTCGACCGGTCGGATGTCTGCGTCATTGTGATCGACGCGACCGAAGGCTTCACCGAGCAGGATTCCAAGGTGGCCGGCTACTGCCACGAGCAGGGCAAGGCCTGCGTGATCGCCGTCAACAAATGGGATGCCGTCGAAAAGACCGACAGCACCATGAACGAATTCACCAAGAATCTGCAGATCGGCCTCAGCTTTATGACCTACGCGCCGATCGTTTACATCTCGGCGCTGACCGGCCAGCGCCTCGACAAGCTCTTTGAGGCGATTCTCAGCACCTACGAGCAGAACTGCCGCCGCATCACGACCGGTACGCTCAACGACATGCTCGCTTATGCGACCGCCAAGGTGCAGCCGCCGTCCGATAAGGGCAAACACCTGAAACTGTATTACATGACGGAGGTCTCCGTCAAACCGCCGACTTTCGTCGTTTTCTGCAACCGTTCCGACCTGTTTCATTTTTCCTATCAGCGCTATATTGAGAACCAGATCCGCGAGACGTTCGGCCTGACCGGAACGCCGATCCGTATCCTGGTTCGGGAAAGGGGGAAGGACAAAGGCTGAGCCTTTGCCGGACATCATATGGGCGAGTGGGGTTCCTTTCTGCTGTCTGCCGCGTGCACGGCGGGGCTTTCCTACCTGCTGGGCAGCTGCAACATGGCGATCATCGTTTCAAGGCTCTTCCGCGTGCCGGATATCCGCGAGTTTGGCAGCGGAAGCGCCGGCATGACCAATATGCTCCGCACCTACGGCAAGAAGCTGGCGGCCATCACCTTTGTCGGTGATTTTCTTAAGGGATCCGTCGCGGTCTTCCTTGCAAGGATGATCTTCTCAGATCCGGTTTTCGGCGTGGATCTCGGGTATATCGCCGGAATTTTCGTCGTGCTGGGGCATATTTTCCCGATCTATTTCGGCTTTCACGGCGGGAAAGGCGTGGCGACCGCGTTCGGCGCCATGCTGTTTCTCAACTGGATGGTCTTCGGGACGCTGCTGATCGGCCTTGTCCCGATCATCTTCATCATCCGCATCGTCTCGGCGATCTCTCTGACCGGGTCGGCCATCTATCCGGTGCTGACCTTTTTGGTGCTCATGCTGCAGGGGGCGGATTTCCTGACCGCCGTCCTGCCGGATACGGTCAGCGCCCTCATTATCATGGGCTTGACCTTCTATGCCCACCGCGAAAACATCGCCAGGTTCCGCCACGGCAAGGAAAATTTCTTCCCGGTGGCGCCGAAGACAAATAAAAAAGAGGAAAAACCATGAAGCTGAATCATAAGACGAGACAGCTTGCGGCGACGCTGGCCCTGATGCTGGCGGTCTGCCTGTTCTTCGTCTGGCTCGGCGCCGGGATGTACCGCTCCGTGCCGGAGGGGGACCGCGGCGGCCTGATGCCCATGTTTTTGCTCTACGGCGTGTTTCCGCTGCTCGTTGCCGCGTTCAGTCTCCACCGGGTTCGGGAGATCCTGCGGGAAGTCGATCCTCCGGAGGAGGCCGCAAAGGAAGAGACGGCGGAAACGAAGAGAGAATCCCTGTCCGAAAAATGAAACATCGCTTTCCCGCGGAGGATTCCGGCCGGTTGCCGGAATGCCGCGGAACCCTTATATAAAACGGCGCCCGTCTTGTTCGGACGCCGTTTTTTTTGTCCGATTTTTTCGTTCGTTCCTGTTTTTATCGCAGGACGATGTGATTGCCGGAGTTTGGGGACGGCCTTCCGTCCCCAAATTCCGTTCCGCCTTTCCCGCCGTGGCACGGGGCCGCCTTTCCGAAAGAAATTCCAAAAGCAAAAGGCGTCTTCCGAAAAACGGGTAAAAAATTCTGCGGACGCCGCCGATCCGCTCTTGACAAAGCGCAGAGCCGGCGCTATGATAATTTGCGAATGATTCGCAAATTGTGGGGGCGGGGGAATTGGCGCGCTATCTTACGGAGCAGAGAAAAGAGCTGATCTCTTTTCTTCGGAGCCACCCGGACCGGCAGTTTTCCGCAAAACAGGTCGCGGAGTCGCTGGAGGAAAGCGGAATCAGCCTGAGCGCGGTGTACCGCAATCTGGAGTCGCTGGAGGAGGCCGGACTCGTCAGTTGTTTTATCAAGGAAGGCAGCCGGGAGGTCTTTTATCAGTACATGGATGCGGACGCCTGCAAAAACTGCATCCATCTGACCTGCACAAAATGCGGCCGGACCTTCCACATGGACGCCGCCGCCGCGGAACAGATGCTGGATGCGGTTTCCAAAGCGGACGGCTTCGAG
>CAYMNV010000004.1:0-65669 GCA_964391915.1 uncultured Oscillospiraceae bacterium | reverse complement strand
AAGGTCCGCCTGAACGATTGAACTTTCCGCAGGGGATTCCGCCCGTTTGGACGGCGGAATGCCCCTGCTTTTTTGCGCTTTTTTTTCAAAATGAGCATGGCTTTTTGAATCAAAACGACCGGCTATGCCGGAATTGCCGCCGAAGAGCCCGATGCGGCGGAGCTTTCCGCCGGCCTATCGGCGATTTGAATGATTATATCCGGGAAGAAGCCTTCCGGAGCGGAAAGCGCCCCGGAGGCCTGATGACCCGTCACACGATTTTGGAGGTATCTTCGTTATGAAACGTTTCTTATCCGTATTTTCAACCCTTTTGATGGTTTTCTCCCTCGGCGCCTGTGCGAAGGGCGGAGAAACCGAGCCCTCTTCCGCCAGCGATTCCGGCGTGGAATCCTCGATGCCCGCTTCGTCCGAAAGCGGTGAGCCGGAGGAAAAAATCAGCGTCGTCTGCACGAATTTTGCGGAATACGACTTCGTGCGGCAGATCGCCGGGGAGGCCGCAGACCTCACGCTGCTGCTCAAGCCGGGTGCGGAGAGCCACAGCTACGAGCCCACGCCGCAGGATATGATCGCCATTGAGAACTGCGATCTGTTTGTGTATGTGGGCGGCGATTCGGACGAATGGGTCTCCGGGATTCTGGAGTCCGTCGATCAGAGCGACATGAAAACCGTAAAACTGATGGACTGCGTCGAGACGATGGAGGAAGAGCTCGTCGAGGGGATGCAGGCGGAGGAACATGAGCACGCCGAAGAAGAGAACTCCGGCGGGGAAGGTGAGCACACCGAAGAAGAACACGAGCTGGACGAGCACGTCTGGACCTCTCCGGCCAACGCCATGCTGATTGTGCAAAAACTCGGCGGCGCCCTCTGCGAAATCGACCCGAAAAATCAGGCGGCCTATGAGCAGAATACGGCCGCCTATCTCGAAGATCTTCAGGCCCTTGACGATGAATTCCGGGAGGTCATCGACCATGCCGCCCGCAGGGAAATCATCGTCGGCGACCGCTTCCCGTTCCTGTATTTCTGTAGGGAATTCGGCCTGACCTATTACGCCGCGTTCCCCGGCTGCTCCACGGATACCGAAGCAAACCCGGCCACCCTCGCCTTCCTGATTGAAAAGGTGAAGGAGGATGCTGTCCCTGTCGTATTCCACATCGAGCTTTCCAACGAGCAGATGTGCGACTCGATCTGTGAGGCGACCGGCGCGGAAAAGGAGCTTCTGAATGCCGTGCACAACGTAGGCGCGGATGATTTTGCCGCCGGTGCTACCTATCTGAGCCTGATGGAGCACAACGTGGAGGCGCTCCGGAAAGCACTGAACTGACACAAATGCGGTCCGGCTGAAATACGGGGCCGCAGGGATTAAAATGCTTGTCGAAAGGACGAAAGACGGCGGGGCGTGACCGAAATGCCGGGAGCGTCTGTTTTTCCGCCGATTGGAGAAAAAAATGCCGCAGCGAGTAAAACCCATACGCAGACAGAGGCGGGCGGGGAGCGGGCAAAGTTCCGGCCGCCGCGTCTCCGGTGCCGCTTTTTTCCACAGGAATCCGGAGACATGCTCCGCTTCCACGCGGAGCAAATGGAACGTCTCCCACCGGGCGCCGGAGCGCGGCGATCCGATGACCCTCACGCTTGAGGACGATACCGTCCTCCGGCTTCTGCCGCTCGTTGTCATCACCTGCGGCGGCCGGGACTACCTTGCGCTGACTCCCGAGGAAAAGAAGAACGAGAATGTTTATTTCTATGAATTTATCACCCACCCGGAGGGCGGAATCGTGCTGCGCGGCATCGGGGAAAAAGAAGTTCTGGATACCGTTTTGGATGAATTTGAAGTGTGGTTCGACGAGCAGCTGTATATAGAAGGAGAGTAAATCATGGCGTTACTGATCTGCCGGGACGTGTCCTTTGCCTATGAGGGCACGACCGTGCTGACCGGGGTCGACTTTTGCGTCAACCCGGGGGATTATCTGTGTATCGTGGGAGAAAACGGAGCGGGGAAAAGCACGCTTTTAAAAGGCCTGTTGCATCTTAAGAGGCCTTCTCAGGGGGAAATCCTGACCGGAGACGGCCTCAGGGCGGCCGAGATCGGCTATCTGCCGCAGCAGACGGCCGCGCAGAAGGATTTCCCGGCCAGCGTATACGAGGTGGTCCTCTCCGGGCGGCTCAACAGCCGGGGGCTCCGGTCTTTTTATTCGAAGGCCGACAAACAGGAGGTGCGGAACAATTTGCGCCTGCTGGGAATTGAGGCGCTCCGGAACCGCTGTTACCGCGATCTTTCCGGCGGGCAGCAGCAGCGCGTTTTGCTTGCGCGGGCACTGTGTGCGACCAGAAAGCTGCTGCTTCTGGATGAGCCGGTCACGGGGCTCGACCCCGTGATGACCGCGGAGTTTTACCGCCTGATCGCCTCGCTCAACCGGGAACAGAAGATCACGGTCGTCATGGTCTCGCACGACATCCGCGGGGCCGTCGGGGAGGCGAGCCACATCCTCCATCTGGGAAATAAGCAGCTCTTTTTCGGCACCGCCGCGGATTACGCCGCAAGCGAGCTCGGACGCCGCTTTGTAGGAGGTGAAGCCGGATGCTGAGTACGTTTCTGGAGATGCTCTCCTATCCGTTTCTGGTCAGGGCGCTGATCGTCGGCGTGCTGGTCTCCCTCTGCGCGTCGCTGCTGGGCGCGACGCTCGTGCTGAAGCGCTATTCCATGATCGGGGACGGCCTCTCCCACGTCGGTTTTGCCGCGCTGGCGGTCGCCTACGCGATGAACGCCGCGCCGATGACGGTGGCGATCCCGGTCTGTGTGCTCGCGGCATTCCTCCTGCTGCAGATCAAGGACAGCTCCAAGATTAAAGGGGACGCGGCCACCGCGCTTTTGTGCAGCGGGGCGCTCGCCGTGGGCGTGATGACGGTCTCGCTGACCACCGGCATGAATACGGATGTCTGCAACTACATGTTCGGCAGCATCCTTGCCATGAGCAAGAGCGACGTGACGCTCTCGGTGATTCTGAGCGCGGCGGTGCTGCTGCTCTACGTGCTGTTTTACAACAAGATCTTCGCCGTGACCTTCGACGAGGCATTTTCGGCCGCCACCGGGGTGCGGACCAAGCTCTACAACATGCTGATCGCGTTCCTGACCGCCATCACCGTGGTTCTGGGCATGCGGATGATGGGCACGCTCCTGATCTCGAGCCTGATCGTCTTTCCGTCGCTGACCGCCATGCGGGTGTGCCGCCGCTTCAGGACGACCATTCTGGTGAGCGCGCTGCTCTCCGTGAGCTGCTTTCTGTCGGGCATCACGGTCTCCTATCTCGCCTCGGTGCCGACGGGAGCCTGTATTGTGGTGACGGATATTCTGGTGTTTTTCATCTTTGCCGTTATCGAAAAAATCCGGGAGAGGGTATGATGAAATGAAAAAGGCCGTTTCGGCGCTGATTTTGTTTTTGACGCTGTCCCTTTTGTGCGCCTGCGGAGAAATAGCGGATGAGCATGCCGGAAATCCGTCTTTCTCCGCGCAGACGGAATCCGAAGCCGCCTTCTCCGTTTCTGCGCCGGATGCCGTCGGCTCCGGAACGGATGCCGTTACTTCCGTTCCTGCCGCGGAGGGCTCCTCCGGCATGGAGGACGGCGGGCCGTATGATGTCTACCCCTACGACATTGAAACGGATAAAGCCGCCGTCGACATCTCCGACCCGGATATCGTGGTCGGCGACAACCTCTACGCGACGCAGATCAACGACTGGTATATCAATTTTGAGGATTATGACGGCAAAACCGTGGAGATCGAGGGCTATTACGTCGACCTCGACGGCTATGACTTCGTCGGCCGGAAGGGGCCGGCCTGCCCGTACTGCAGCGGCGGCTATGTGAGTTTTGAATTTTCCACCGACGAGGATATTTCCGGCTGGATCTCGGAGGGCAGCTGGATCCGGGTGACCGGCATCCTGCGGGAGGGCGCGATGTATCCGGGCGGTGGGCAGGACCCGTATCCGTTTTATTACATCGAGGCGCTCCGTGTGGAGGAGATGGACGCGGTCGGCGTCGGCACCGTGAGCAACTGAGGAAAAACGGCGCCGAAAAAATCAATTGCAGCGACAGGAGACCGGTAGTATGATAGAAATTACCCGCCGGTCTTTGCATCCGGGAATCCTTTTACTTCCGGATGGATGGGGCATAGGGGAGAATTTGTCGGCGATAAGCGGGATCCTCCCGAAATAAACCGGACGGCAGGCGGCGTTTTCTTTTTATAATAGGTCGTGCTCTGTTCGCGGCCCGTCTGAAGATTTGATGGAAAAGGAAGAATCGAAATGGACTTCTTTGAATTGGCAAAATCGCGCTGCACCACGCGGGGGTTCACCGATCGGAAAATTGCAAAAGAAGATCTGGAACGGATTCTGTCCGTGGGGCGGGTTGCTCCCAGTGCCTGCAACCGGCAGCCGCAAAGGATTCTTGTCGTTCAAAGCCCGGATAACCTGGCCAAAGTCCAAAAAGCATACCGCACCTTCGGCTCTCCCTGCGTTCTTATCGTATGTCGGGATACAAGGGATTCCCTGATCCGTCCTTTTGATCAAAAATGTTCGGGCGATCTGGATATTGGCATCCTCTGCGACCATATGATGCTGGCGGCAAGAGAGCGGAATATCGGAAGCGTGATGGTCGGCCTGTTTGATCCGCGGATCATCCGGGAGGAATTTGCTCTCCCGGAATACATAGAACCTACCGCGCTGCTGATTCTGGGGTATCCGGAAAAGGGGTTTTTGAGCCCGGAGCGTCATGCCACGGAAAGAAAGCCGCTGGCCGATACGGTGATGTATGAAAAATACGAGGAATCGGCAACCTGACGCCGATTGGATGGTACAGGCATGCCGGGCCCCTCGTTTAAAATCCTTTCCTGTGTTCCCGAGGGGGGAAAGCCGCCGCCTGCACACGATTTAAAATCAAGCTGTGCCCGTACATCACGGAAGATCCCGGGGAGCCTGAGCCGCGGCAAATAAAAGGCGGGCTTGCCCGGAATCATGCTTATATCAAAAAACAGTGCTGCTCGGTCACGGGCGGCACTGTTTTTTTGCGGCAGAGTTTTTTGTCTTTAAAAAGAAAAAGCCTCCGTGAAAACGGAGGCAGGCATTCTGTTGGACGGAACCCGGTTTATTCGGCCACGCGGACGACTTTGCCGGAACGCAGGCAGCGCGTGCAGGCGTAAACGTGGCAGGGAACTCCGTTGACGATGGCTTTGACGCGGCGCACGTTGGGTTTCCATTCACGGTTGGAACGTCTGTGGGAATGGGAAACCTTAATGCCAAAAGTAACGCCTTTTCCGCAGAAATCACATTTTGCCATAGTAGTACCTCCTTTTACTTAGAGACAGTCAACAGCGTTATTTTATCAAATATAAAATATAAATGCAAGTGGTTGCCGAAAAAAAATTGCGGGTTTGCCTTTATACTTATATATTTTTTAAAGAAAGCTGCAAAAATGGAAAAATCGGTCAAGATTCCGATTGAGGAAGGAATTCGTCTTGTAAAATACAGAAATTTCTTCTATAATAAATAATAAGTATTTCTGCGCATAAGGAGAATTCAAATGTCTCTTTTTTCTTCCGGACTTCATAACGCGCTCTGGCTGCTGCTGATCCGGGCCATCGTGGTCTTCACCGCGCTGCCGGTACATGAGTGCGCCCACGGCTATGTGGCGCTCAAGATGGGCGACCACACCGCCGAGCAGCAGGGCAGGCTCACGCTGAATCCGCTCGCCCATTTCGATCCGATCGGAACCACGGCGCTCTTGCTCTTCGGCTTCGGCTGGGCAAAACCGGTGCCGATCAATCCTTTCTATTTCAGAAATCCAAAAAAGGGCATGATGCTTTCCGCGCTGGCCGGGCCGCTCTCCAATGTCGCCATGGCGTTCCTTCTTATGGTGATCTATAAACTCCTGTATATTCCGACGATTTTCGGAAGCTCCGCCTCCTTCGTGGATACGCTGCAGATGATCCTGTATTACATGATTCTCATCAACGTCGGGCTCGCGGTCTTTAACCTCCTGCCGATCCCGCCGCTCGACGGTTCCCGCGTGGCAACCTATTTCCTGCCGCGGGATGTGTATTTCAAGATCATGCAGTAT
Organism: uncultured Oscillospiraceae bacterium; assembly: GCA_964391915.1. Lineage (GTDB taxonomy): Bacteria > Bacillota > Clostridia > Oscillospirales > Ruminococcaceae > UMGS1668. The sequence goes on along the minus strand of CAYMNV010000004.1, from coordinate 59,561 downwards.
GAGAATATCATCTTTCTTGCCCTGCTGGCGCTGCTCTGGACCGGCGTGCTCAACAGGCCTCTCAATTACCTGCAGGATGCCGTTTTCAGCGGCCTTGACCTCCTGACCACGCCGGTCAACTGGCTGCTGACCGCGATCGCAGCCGCCGCCTGAGCCCCTGTATTTTGATTTTTGAAACGGGAGGGACCTCATTTGCCGGAAAAGCTCCAATACAAGCTGGAGGCGTTCGAAGGCCCGCTGGACCTCCTGCTTTTTTTAATTTCCAAGCATAAGCTCAATATTTACGACATCAACATCTCCGAGCTGCTGGAGCAGTACATGGAGAGCATCGGCGGCGTCGAGGGGCTCCGCGACCTGGAGGATGCCTCGGAATTCCTTGAGACGGCGGCGCGGCTCGTCTACATCAAGACCGCCATGCTGCTGCCGAAATACGAGGACGAGGGCGAGAAGCTCAAACAGGAGCTGCAGGGTGAGCTGATCGAATATGCGGCCTGTAAAAACGCGGCGCTGGTCTTCAAGGGCATGTACTGCGGCGGAGAGCTCTTCTGCCGGGATCCGGAGCCGATCGAGATCGATATGACCTATACGCGCATTCATCCGAAGGAGGACCTCGTGCGGGCCTACCTCTCCGCGCTGGGCAGGAAGCTGCGCAAGCTTCCCCCGCCGCAGGAGCTTTTCAATCCGCTCGTGAAAAAGCGCATCGTCTCGATCGCCTCGCGCGCGATCATCCTGCTGCACCGCCTCTACCGGAACAGCATCATGAAACTCGCCGAGCTGTTTCTTGCCGGCGACCGGTCCGAGCGCATTGCGATGTTTCTGGCGGTGCTGGAACTCTCCAAAAACGGCCGAGTGGTCATCAGCGACGACTGCACCACCGTGGCGATGGGCAGCAGAAACAGGGAAATCAAAAAGGAGGAAGAGGAACTTGCAGCTGGAACAGTATGAGAACCGCGCGGAGGCCATCCTTTTTGCAAGCGGGGAACCTCTTCCGCAGAAGCGCCTTGCGGCAGCCCTCGGAATCGAAGAGGACGCGGCGGTCTCCGTTCTGGACAGTCTCGCCGCGAGATATGAGAAGAACGGGAGCGCGGTCGAGCTGCTGCGTCTGGACGACTGCTGGCAGTTCTGCTCCCGCAGGGAATATGCGCCGGATATCCGCGGCGCGCTGGAACTCAAACGCAGCGTACCGCTTTCCCAGGCCGCGCTGGAGGTACTGGCGGTCATCGCCTACAACCAGCCGGTAACGAGGGCGTTTGTCGAGCAGGTGCGCGGGGTGGACTGCTCGGGCGTTGTCGCGACGCTCTGCGACAAAGGGCTGATCGAGGAAGGGGACAGGCTGGATCTTCCGGGCAGGCCGATCGCCTACCGGACGACGCCGGTCTTCCTGCGCTGCTTCGGGCTCGGCTCCCTCGAGGAGCTGCCTCCCGTCGCCGGAGAGACCGGGGATGGGGAAAAGCCGGCCGACGACACGCTGGAAGATCAACAGTCCCTGTTTGCGGAAGAAAACGGCGAGAACGAAAAATATCCGGAACCGGCGGAGGAATTCTGACCTTCCGGGAAAGATAGACGGATGCCGGGCGGCGGTTCATGCGGCTTTTCCCCGCACAGGAACGAGCCGGGGAGGAGAAGCTGTCCGGCGGCTTGGGAAGAGCCCTGCGGCAAACGGATCGTTAAAATAAAAGCCTGCCGGAAGCGGGGGAGGATTTCCGAGATCCTGCGGGGAATCCGCGGGCGCCGGATGAAGCCCTCCGGGGCCCCTCCTGTGGGGAAAACGGCCGCCCGGCGGCATGCCGGAGAAGGCGGTTCGAATAGACGGAAGAAAATGATCAAAACGAAAGCCTGCCGGAGGTGACGGGATGGGCTGGTATATTGCGGGCGGCCTGCTGGCGTTGATCCTCGCGCTGCTTCTGGTTCCGGTCCGGCTGCTGGCGAAGTACAGCGAGGATCTGAGCATCTCCGGGAAGTGGCTGTTCTGGACGATGACGCTCTATCCGCAGCCGGAAAAACAGAAGAAGCCGGAGAAGGAGACTCCTGCCCGGCCGGAGCAGACGCCGCAGAAGAAGAAGCGAAAGCTCATGGCGGAAGAGGTCATCGACGGCTTCATCGATTATGTTGCGCGGTGCAGGGGCGGCATCCGGCTGATTCTGCGGAGCCTGGGCATCCGCAGGCTGAGGATCGATTGGACGATCGTCGGCGAGGACCCCGCGGATTGTGCGGTCCGCTACGGCAGAATCTGTGCCTACCTCAGCTCGGCGCTCGCGGTGGCGCGGAACTTCGTTCGCATTCAGAAAGTCGAATTCCATGTGTGGCCGGATTTCCTCGCGGAGGAGGAGACTTTCCACGCGGAGGCGGAGGCCAGTCTGACGCCGCTGATGGCCCTTCTGGGCGGCGGAGGCATCGGGCTGGGACTGCTCGGAAAATGGCTTTCGGACACAAAAAAGAAACGGGAGAGGCTCCGCAGGATCCATAAAGCAAAGAAGAGGAACCCTCCGGAACAGAAAGAACAAACTTCAAAAAAGGAGAGACAGACATGAGCGAAAAGAACGTGGAAGGCCTTCTCAATGTATCCCTCGATAATCTGAAAGGGCTCGTCGATTCCAATTCCGTCATCGGCAGCCCGATCTTCACGCCGGACGGTACGACCATCATTCCGGTTTCTAAAGTCACCTTCGGATTTGCTTCCGGCGGCTCCGACTTTCCGACCAGCAGCCCCAAGGACATGTTTGGCGGCGGCAGCGGCGGCGGCGTCAGCATCAATCCGGTCGCGTTCCTCGTGATCCGGGATAAGAGCGTCCGCCTGATCCAGATCGCGGATAAGGATAACATCCCGGAGCGCATCGCCAACATCGTGCCGGATGTGATCGACACGGTCTCCTCTCTGGTAAAGAAAAAGGATAAGCAAGAAGGCAAAGCCGGCGAAGCCGCCGGAACTCCCGCTGAGGAAGTACCGGCCGGGACGCCGAAATCCGCGGAATGAAACGCCGCCCGGAAGCATAGTTTTTTCCGGGTGATGTGGATTTGAAAAAGCTGGCTGCGGGAGTTCTGGCTCTGTTTATCGTGCTCAACCTCGGCGCGGTTTCCTTCGCCGACTGCGGATCCGCCGTGCTCATCGACGAAGCCTCCGGCCGGGTGTTTTTTGAGCAGGATAAGGATGAGATTCTTCCCATGGCCAGTACCACCAAGATCATGACGGCTCTGCTGACGCTGGAAGAGGAAAATCTCGACCGCTATTTTCTGGTCAACAGCCGCGCGATCCAGGTGGAGGGCTCCTCGATGGGGCTGCAGGCCGGGGACCGGGTGACGCTGCGCGTTCTGGCGGCGGGGATGCTGCTCGCCTCAGGAAACGACGCCGCGAATGCCGCTGCGGTCCGGATTGCGGGTTCCGTGGAGGCCTTTGCCGTGCTGATGAATCTGCGCGCGGCCGAGATTGGGATGACGAACACCCATTTCGTCACGCCCTCCGGCCTCGACGACGAGGAACACTATTCCACCGCCTACGATATGGCGCTGCTCGCCCGCGAGGCGCTCAAAAATCCGGATTTTGCGGCGATCTGCTCGCAGACGTCCATACAGGTGCGCTTCGGGAATCCGCCCTACGATCGCTGGCTCTCGAATCACAACCGCCTGCTGCGGCTTGTGGAGGGCGCAGACGGCGTCAAAACGGGTTTCACCAAAAAATCGGGCCGGTGCCTCGTCTCCTCCGCGGAGCAAAACGGAGTCTCGCTGATCTGCGTGACGCTCCGCTGTTCGGACGACTGGAATTATCACAAAACGGTCTATGAGAAATATTTCGGCCTCCTACAGGCGGAGGAGCTGTCCGCCCTTGTGGGCGGCATCCGGATCCCTGTCGCCGGCTCACGGGTCTTTTCCGTGTGCTGTACGGCCGAGCCGGTGACCGCCGCCCTGATGGAGGGCGAGCTTCAGAGAGTCAAGGTATCCGTCGATCTCGAACCGTTTCTCTTTGCACCGGTGGAGGCCGGGGAGACGGTCGGAGAGGCCGTTTTCACGTTGGATGGGCGGGAGCTTGCCCGCGCGGAGATCCGCGCGGCGGAGAGCGCCCCGGCCCTGATCGGGAAGCCGAGCTTTCCGGAGTGGCTCCGGAACCGGATCGCGTCCGCGTTCCGGAAGTAAGGATGGAGAGCCCTTCGGATGCGGGACTAGCACGGCCTTTTAGAATAGAGCGCCGAAGCCCCTGCGGGACGGCGGATTTTTCCCGGAAGGAACCGGGATGATTTAAAATCCATAGTTCAGGTTAAAAATAATACATGGGAATTTCTTTGATGCGGATGTACCCGCGGGACGGAGTTCCCCGCGCCTTTTTTATGAAAAGCGCGGAGGCCGAAGCCCCTGTTTCGGGCCCGGAATCGAAGAAAACATGGTTTGGAGATTATATAATGAGGGATACAAGAATCCAGAAGGCGCTCTCCGATGCGGGATATACGTCCCGCCGGAAAGCGGAAGAACTGATCGCCGCCGGCAAGGTGACGGTCAACGGCCGTCCCGCCGAGATCGGCATGAAGGTGGATGTCAAAAAGGATCTGATCGCGGTGGAGGGGCAGACCGTCCCGCTTGCGCAGGATGATAAACTCTGGTATGTCGCACTCAACAAGCCCCGGGGTTTCGTCACGACGACCTCGGACGATCTGGGAAGGAAATGCGTCACGGAGCTTGTGCAGGATATCCCGGCGCGGGTCTATCCGATTGGGCGCCTGGACCGCGTCAGCGAGGGCCTGCTGCTTTTTACGAACGACGGCGATTTTGCCAACGAGATCATGCGCCCGCGCAGTCAGGTGACCAAGACCTACCGGGTAACCGTGCGCGGGGAAGTGAAGGAAGAGAGCCTGATTGAGCTTTGCGAGGGCGTGGAGATCGACTCGGGGCTGACTCTTCCGGCGCAGGTCATGGTGCTGGAAAAAACGCCTGAGCGCTCGGTGCTGCAGTTTGTCATCAGCGAGGGGAAGAACCGGGAGATCCGCAAGATGTGCGAGGCGGTCGGGCTTGAGGTCATCCGGCTCAAGCGCACCGCGATCGGCGCGGTCAAACTTGGCATGCTCCCGACCGGAAAATGGAGGGAGCTCACCAAAGAAGAACTGAGCGGCCTGCGCGCAATTGCCAAGAAGGGGGAGGCGGCTACCCACCAGAAAGAGATGGAGAACGCCGCAAAACAGAGGCACACGCAGGGAAGAGCGGCTTTTCTGCCCGAAAAAGCTTCCGACAAAACGAAATCCCCGTCGTCCCGCGGCCCGGAAGCGGCCTCCCGCCCGTCCGGAAAGCCGTTCCGCGCGGAGGAGAAGCCAGCCCGGCAGGATGGAAAGTACGAGCATCGGCCGGAAAAGCCGGTTTACGGAGATGAAACGGCCTCCCGCCCGTCCGGAAAGCCGTTCCGTTCGGAAGAGAAGCCGGCCTCCCGCCCGTCCGGAAAGCCGTTTCATGCGGAGGAGAAGCCGGCCCGGCAGGACGGAAAGTACGAGCATCGGCCGGAGAAGCCGGATCACGGAGATAAAACGGTCTCCCGCCCGTCGGGAAAGCCGTTCCGCGCGGAGGAGAAATCGCCCCACGGATCGGAGAGAACCGCGAACAAAACCGGATCACCGGCCCGCAGACCGGAGAAACCGGCCCGCAAGCCGGAAAAACCGAAAAAATAAAAAACACCCGGCTTTGCACATGTGCGGAGCCGGGTGTTTGTCTGTAAAAAAGAAAAAAGCCCGGACGCAGATCGCCCGGGCGGGAATTTTTTGTTTTATCACAGATAAATGGAAACGGCGTAGGTGGCGATGGTCAGAACGAAGAAGACCCCGGCAAGGATCTTGGTGTAGAGCACCAGTTTCGCCTCCGTGGAACGGCTGCCGTCCTTGCTGAAATAGGTGTCCTGGCCGCCCAGCGCGGAGATGCCGCTCTTTTTGCTTCCCTGAAGCAGGATGGCGATGGTGATAAGGATGCAGGTAAGAAGAAGAAGAATACTTCCGATTATTTCAAACGTAGTCATCTTTTGACCTCCAAAAAGCAAGATAGCTTTACTATAATAGCACAGTCGTCTGCGGTTTGCAAGGGATTCTCCCACGATCATCGAAGAAAAATGGCGGAATCTCCCTTGCATAGCCGTAGGGTTCCTGAGCAAAATGTGAATGTCGGCCAAAGAACGAAAAACTGCGTTTGCCTTTGGAACAGTTTCACAGCGGCCGATAAAAACGGGTGCTCTTGTGCATCCGTTTTTTTATACGAAATCCGGGACGTCCTCGATGTCGAATTCGCGGAAGCTGTCCTCATAGTCTCCGGTCAGCATATCCTTAATCATGCCCCTGCGGGGATAGAGGACCTTGAAGGTGGAAAAGAGCGCGACGCCGAGCACGAACGGCCAGATGAATTTTGCAATCTTTTTGCTGGAGAGGCCGAGCAGAAACCCAAGGGCGAGGCAGGCGATCTTCAGAAACAGAATATCCATCGGGTCGAAATCGGCGGCGATGTCGGAGGCGCGGTCAAACCAGAGTCGGAAAAAAGTACGCATGGAAACAGCTCCTTTCATGAATCGGAAATGGTATCGTTGATCAGGCTGATTTGCTGAAAGGTATCGCCCTCTTTGGGAATCGCACCGGCGGCGGGGAGGTTCCTCGTGCGGAAGCGGTGCGCGTTTTCCAGCATGGTGTCGTGGAAGATGCGGACGTTCTCCAAAATCACGTTCTTTTTGAGCGTCATGGCGGCCACGCCCTGCGTATCTCTGGCGGCCTTTGCAGGGATGGCGCCGGAATGGATGAGTAGCAGCCGGCCGGCGCTGGAGCGGAGCAGGAATTCCAGATCCTCACCGATGCAGAAGCAGGCGGCCAGCGGGGATTTGTCGCAGTAGGCGCCCACAAGGCGTTTCCGCTTCGTCTTCGTCTCGTAGGAGGAGAGAGGAACTTTCGCCGCTTTTCCGTTCTGATAGAAAAATACCATATATGCGGCATGTTCGTCAAGTACTGCCATGCTGACCGCGTTTTCTCCATCGTCGAAGCCGAGCTTCGCCGGAATGTAATCCCCCATCACGCTGGTCTTTGTATCGTCGAAATCGGCGGCGCAGGCCTTGTAGACCTGTGCCCTGTCGCTGAAGAACAGGAGGTTCACGGAGTTGCGGGATTCGGTGACCGAAAGGATCTCGTCGCCCTCCTTAAGCTTCTGCTCGCCGGACATGCGCAGCGACTGCGGCGTGATTTTCTTGAAATATCCTTCTCTAGTAAAGAATAGTGTGACCGGATAATCCGAAACCAATTCCTCCTCAGGAGCTTCCGATTCCTCCGTCACATAGGAAATTTCGCTGCGGCGAGGCTGGCCGTATTTCTTGCTGACGTCTTTAAGCTCGTCGATGATGATCTGGTCGATCTTCTTCGGATCGGCGAGAATGCTCTCCAATTCGGCGATATCTTTCACAAGGTCGGCGATGTCGGCGGTGCGCTTGAGGATATATTCCCGGTTCAGGTGGCGCAGCTTGATCTCCGCTACATAGTCCGCCTGGATCTGGTCGATGCCGAAGCCGATCATCAGGTTCGGAACGACTTCGCTCTCGCTCTCCGTCTCGCGGATGATCCGGATGGCCTTGTCGATGTTGAGCAGAATTTTCTCGAGGCCGCGGAGCAGGTGCAGTTTATCTTTTTTTACGCCGAGGTCGAAATAGACCCTGCGCTTGACGCATTCCTCCCGGAAGGCCACCCACTCGAGCAGCAGATCCCGCACGCCGAGCACCTTCGGGAAGCCGGCGATCAGCACGTTGAAGTTGGCCGCGAAGGGATCTTCCAGCGGCGTCATCCGGAAGAGCTTCTGCATCAGCGCGTCCGGATCGATGCCGCGCTTGATGTCGATGGCGAGCTTCAGGCCGGAGAGGTCGGTTTCGTCGCGGATGTCTGAGATCTCGGTGATCTTCCGGGATTTGACCAGCTCGACGATCTTATCCATGATCGCCTCGACGGTCGTGGTGGCCGGGATCTCGATCACTTCTATGGTATGACTTTTCTCATCATAACGGTATCGGGAGCGCACCCGGATGGAGCCGCGCCCGGTCTCGTAGACCTTCTCCAGTTCTCCCCGGTCAAAAAGGATGATGCCGCCGCCCGCGAAATCCGGCGCCGGCAGGGTGGAGAAGAGGTCATGCTTCGGATTTTTGATCAGATGGATGGTGGTGTCGCAGATCTCCGAAAGGCGGAAGGGGCAGATCTGGGAGGCCATGCCGACCGCGATGCCGACGTTGAAGTTGATGAGCACCGACGGGAACGTGACCGGCAGCAGGGAAGGCTCCTTGAGCGTGTTATCGTAGTTGTCGACGAAATCGACGGTATCCTTGTCGATCTCCCGGAAGAGCTCCGTGGAGATCTTGTCCAGCCTTGCCTCCGTGTAGCGGGAGGCGGCGCAGACCATGTTTCTGGAATACGCCTTGCCGAAGTTGCCCTTGGAATCCACCCAGGGGTGGAGCAGCGCGCCGTATCCCCTGGACATGCGGACCATGGTGTCGTAGATCGCCATGTCGCCGTGCGGGTTGAGCTTCATGGTCTGGCCGACGATGTTGGCGGATTTCGTCCGTTCGCCGCCGAGCAGCCCCATTTTATACATCGTATAGAGCAGCTTGCGGTGACTGGGCTTGAAGCCGTCGATCTCCGGAATGGCGCGGCTGACGATGACGCTCATCGCGTAGGGCATGTAGTTGACTTCCAGCGCGTCGACGATCGGCTGATCCCGCACAACGCCGGCGTTCTCAAAGGGCGCGGCTTTTATTTGGTTTTGGGGGATTTCCGGTTCTTTCTTCTTTCTGGTAGCCATGTTTCTCCTTGATGCTTCACTTATTTATGATATTTACCGCCGGAGCGGATCTGAAAGGCCCGGTAGATCTGTTCCAGCAGCAGGATTCTCGAAATCTGGTGGGTAAACGTCATGCGGGAGAGCGAGAGCCTGAGTGCCGCCCGGTTCTTGATCGTCTCCGAAAGGCCGTACGAGCCGCCGATGACGAAGCAGAGCTCGCTCCCGGTTTCCTCCGCCATCATGGCGGCGAGTTTTTCGGAAAACGTCTCCGAGGAGAAGATCTCTCCCTCGATACACATCGCGGCGACGACGGCGTTTTTTGCGATCTTTGCGGAGAGGCGTGCGCCCTCGGCCTCGATCGTGCGCGAGATCTCGGCGGGTGAGGGATCATCCGGCAGGCGCTCCTCCGGCACCTCGACGATTCGGAGGCTGCAGAAGGCGGAGAGCCTTTTTTCATATTCGGCGCAGGCTTCGCGCAGATAAGTCTCCTTGAGGCTTCCGACACAGAGAATAGTGATGGCTCTCATGACGTTTCCTTTGCAGCTTTGTTGAAGTTCAGGCGCAGCGTTCCGAAAGTGCCGCCTTGCGGAAATATTCCGGGAGGGCTGCCGCTCGTATGATTCCGGAATGGTTACAGCAGCACCGTCTCCGAGGCGCAGCTTCTGGGCGCCGCAAAGATCGTGTAATCCTTCTCCTGCACGATGCCCGCCAGCGAAAGCTCGGAGACGGAGGTCTGCAGCGCGAGATCCGGGTAGTTGTTTTCTTTGCTCAGGTGAGCGAGCACGATCCGCGTCGTGCCGCTTTTCACGAGATCGGGAAGGGCGGCGGCGCAGTCCTCGTTGGAGAGATGCCCCTGCGGCCCTTCGATGCGCCTCTTGAGCGGGTAGGGATACCGGCCGTTAAGCAGCATCATCCGGTCGTAATTGGATTCTATGAGCACGAGGTCGCTTTTCGGCAGATGCTCGAGCGCGCCCTCCGTGAGGTATCCGGTGTCGGTGCAGACCGTGATCTTCCGCTCATCCGCCGTGGCGATGCTAAAGCCGAGGCTGCCGACGCTGTCGTGGGAGGTGCGGAAGGGCGAGACCATCATTCCGGCGGCGAGAAAGCCGTTTTCGTCGGCCGGACGCAGGTCCGTTCCCGCCGGCACACAGTCCCTTCCGGAAAGGAAGTCCAGCACCTTTTCGGAGGCGTAGACCGGCAGGCGGTATTTTCTCAGGAAGCTTTCCAGCCCGCGGATGTGGTCGATGTGCTCGTGCGTGATCAGAATCCCGGAGAGGGATTTCGGCTCGACGCCCTTCTCCTCCAGAGCGGAGAGAATAAAGCGGCAGCTGAGGCCGCAGTCGATCAGGACGCCGGTGTCGCCGGAGCCAAGATAGTAGCAGTTTCCGGAACTGGAGCTCGCGACCGTGAAAAATTTCGCCATTTGACCTCCGAAAAATAAGAAACGGAGCTGCTTTTGAAAGAAAAACGCTCCGTGTATTTTGTCAGCCCGTGCAGGCCGGACCGGCGTCCGGTACGGAGATTCGTTCAATGTCCGCGCCGAGGCTGCGGAGTTTTTCCACAAGATTGGTATAGCCCCGCTCGATATGATGGATCTCCTCGATCTCCGTTTTGCCGTTGGCGGCGAGCCCGGCGATCACCAGAGCGGCGCCGGCGCGCAGATCGGCCGCCCGCACCGAAGCGCCGGACAGAGCCGGCACGCCCTGCACCACCGCGACTTTTCCGTCGACGGAGATCGAGGCGCCCATGCGGCAGAGTTCGGAGATATATTTGAAGCGGTTGTCCCAGACGCCCTCCGTGACGATGCTGGTGCCCTCCGCGAGGGAGAGAAACGTCGTCATTTGGGGCTGCATGTCGGTCGGGAAACCGGGATAGGGCATCGTCTTGACGTTGACATGCTGAAAAGAATCCGTTTCGCCGGAGACGCGGATCGCATCGTCGTATTCCACGACGGAGACGCCCGTTTTGACCAGCTTCTCCGTGATGGCTTCCATGTGCTTTGGAATGACGTTCCGGATCAGGACGTTGCCCTTGGTGGCGGCGGCGGCGACCATGTAGGTGCCGGCCTCGATCTGATCCGGGATGATGGAGTAATTCGTGCCGTGCAGCTGCTCCGCGCCGTGGATTTTAATGACGTCGGTACCGGCGCCGCGGATATCCGCGCCCAGGGAGTTGAGAAAGTTCGCAAGATCGACAATATGCGGCTCCTTTGCCACGTTCTCGAGGATCGTCAGGCCCTTTGCCCTCACGGCCGCGAGCATGACGTTGATGGTCGCGCCGACGGAGACAACGTCAAAATAGATGTGGCTCCCCACCGGATTCTCGGCCTTGATGCCGACATAGCCGTGACCGATGTTGACGGAAGCACCCAGCGCCTCGAATCCCTTGATGTGCTGATCGATCGGTCGGACGCCAAGATCGCATCCGCCGGGCAGAGGCACATCCGCCTCGCCGAACCGACCCATCAGCGCGCCAAGAAAATAATACGAGGCACGAAGCTGGCGGGCAAGGTCTTCCGGCACTTTGTGGGAGGAGAGGTCGCTGGTATCGATAAAGACGGAGGTGCCGCTGACCGGACGAACCGTCGCACCCATCATCGTCAAAATCTCAAAGAGATGGCCGACATCGCTGATCTCGGGGATATTTTCAAGGAGACAAGGACCCTGCGCAAGAATGGTTGCCGGGATAATGGCGACGGCGGCATTTTTGGCCCCGCTTACGGTGACTTCCCCGTAAAGCGGTTTGCCGCCGTTGATAACATACTTATCCAATGTTTCTGTTCCCCTTCGCGATTCACAATTACAATCATTATATCATATGAAAAATAAAAAGAAAAGGTATTTTCCCGGAGAAACATGCCCTTTCCACAGAAAAAGCGGGCGGCAGAATCAGCCGTCCGCTTTTTCGGACAATCAGAAATATTTTGCCGGGTTGGTATACTGGCCGTTGACCCTGACCTCGAAGTGCAGGTGGGTTCCGGTGGCGTTGCCCGTAGCGCCCATGGCTGCGATCACGTCGCCCTGATTGACGTACTGTCCGGCCTTCACATAGAGGCTGCTGCAGTGCCCGTAGAGCGTTTGGATGCCGCCGCCGTGGTTGATGATGATGTAGTAACCGTAGCCTCCGCGGCTCCATCCGGCCGTGACAACCGTTCCGGAGGCGGCGGCATAGATGTTGGAGCCCCAGCCGCAGCCGGCAATGTCCATTCCGGTGTGGCCCCAGTATCCCCAGTAGCCGCAGCTGACATATCCGCCGATTGTCGGCCAGATAAAGCCGTAGCTGGTGCTGCCGGAGGAGGTCGGGCTTTGGACGGAGGTGATGACGTTCTTGGTGCCCATGGTGATCTGGCGGTTGACCGGCTCCGTGATCATGGTCGTGCTCAAAACCTGCGTATTGACTGCGACGCCGTTTTCGTAGGTAATGAAAGCGGTGACTTCCTGTTCTCCGTCGACGCCGTCTTTTGTCACCTTGGAATAGGTTGTGTAGTAATTATCATCATACGTATAATCCGTATCGAACGGAACCGCTTCCATATAAGTTTCCTTCTTGGTCGTCGTGACGCTTAGGAACTGAACCGAGCGGGAGACGAGCACGCGGTCGCCGACATGTACGACATCCTGAAGATCCGGGTTCATCGCCGCATATTCCGCATAGGTGAGCCCGAATTCGGCGGAAATGGAGAGCGGCGCATCCCCGTCTTCCACCGTGTAATACTGCTCGCCCTCCGTCTGGCTGTAAAACAGATCCCGGAAGGAGGACATCGCCATCAGGGAGGAGACCGGGTAGATCCCTTCCGTCAGGCGGATATTCTGCACAAAGCGGAGGATGGAGTCGCTGTCGCCCGGCTCCCGGTACTGCTCGCGGTATTCGTCGAGCAGCAGAAGCAGGTTATCCGGCTCGTCGGTACAGCCGACGAAGCTGTCGTCCACATAGAGGCCGTACGCTTCGATGACGTTGGCCGTGGAGGCCTTGAACAGCAGGTTGGCCAAATCCTCGGAGGAGGTGAACAGGCCGCTGTCCGCCACGACGACGGTGTATTCCGGGACGATATCCTCGATCTTGTAGTCGGAAGAGAGCGTGCGGCTGCGCATGGTCTGCTCCGCGGAGAAAAAGACGTTTTCATCCGAGATATATGCGACGTCTTTGCCGTTATACTGAAGCCGGAGCCCGTATTGCAGGCCGGAAAAATAGTCGTAAGTAAAATAGAGCAAGACACAGGCGATCACCGGTCCCGCATAGTTGAAGAAACGGGAGAGGAACTTGCGCACCAGGCGCAGAAACGCGGCGGTCAGGCTCCATATGGCGGAGAGGATCTCCTCGGTCGTGTGGTATTTTGCCTCGTGCAGCACGGAAAGGCATTTGCCGATGGTCCGCCGGAGAAAGCGGATCTCTTCGCGCTGGGAGACGAGCCATTCGTCAAACGGGCGCAGGATCCGGTAGGAAAGCCGCTTGAAATAGGAGATCAGGTCGGCGGAGAGTCTGCGGAAGAATCCAAGAAAGTTAAAATAGAAGCTCCTTGTCTGGCGAACGAAGGATACTCCGACCAGATAGCAGAAATTATACACTGCCGCATAGAGGATGGAGAGCGGAGATTCCCGGAAGGAGTCCGGCAATTCTTCCGGCAGATCCGTCGCCGGGGCCTCTGCCCGATCCGGTTCGCCCGGTTTTGCGGCAGGCAGTTTTTCATCCAAGGGTCGGTCACCTCCTTTCCGATAACCTAGACATTATAATAGAAAACCGTATTTAAATCAAGGGAATTCACAGTTTGTTCGAAATTGGAGCCGAATTTCCCGGCTATTTTTCCAAAACGGAGCGGTGCTTTTTTAAAAAATGTGATGAAACGGTTACGAAAAATAGAAAAAACGGCGCCCTCCCCGAAGCGGGAAAGCGCCGTTTTCGGATGTCTTTTTATCGCTCTTCCCGGAAATAGGAGAGCCCCAGACTTGCCGGCCCGAGGTTTTCCCTCTTCTTGCGGAAGCTGACGAAGATCAGCACGAGAATCGTGACGACGTAGGGAACCACCTTGAAGATCTCCTGTGAGCTTCTCGTCAGGCCCTCGATGTAGAAGTATGCCCAATAAAGAACGCCGAAGAGATAGGCTCCCCAGATGGCGCTCAGCGGCTTCCAGGTGGCGAAAATGACGAGCGCGACGGCGAGCCAGCCGAGCTTTTCGATCGTGCCGTCGGAACCCCAGGTCCCCTTGATGAAATCCATCGTGTAATAAAGACCGCCGAAGCCGGAGATGCCGGCGCCGATGCAGGTGGCAAGGTACTTGTACCGGATGACGTCGATGCCGGCCGCATCCGCGGTGCCCGGATTTTCGCCGACCGCCCGGAGGTTGAGGCCCATCGCGGATTTATTGAAGAAACGGTTCATCAAAAAGGCGATCAGGATCGCCGCATAGGCCATAAAGCCATAAGAGAAGAGGATTTTTCCGACGACGCCCATCTCGGAGAGCACCGGCGCCGACGCGCGGAACGCGGCGCTGGTCGCCTCGACGTGGATCTGGCCAACGCCGCCGGCGAGCTTGTTGAGGCTTCCGCCGAAGAAGTTGGCAAACCCGGAGCCGAAGATCGTCAGCGTAAGGCCGGTGACGTTCTGGTTCGCGCGGAGGGTGATGGTCAGGAAACTGTAAACAAGGCCGCCCACCGCGGCGAGGGCAAACGAGCAGACAAGCCCGATCAGGATGCAGAGGAGCTTATTCGGGGTTTCAACGGAGTTTTCATAATAGAACGCGCCCATCAGCCCGGCGATGCCGCCGAGGTACATGATGCCCGGCACGCCGAGGTTCAGGTTCCCGGATTTTTGCGTCAGGATCTCGCCGAGCGCGCCGAACAGGATGACGGTTCCGAAGACGATCGCATCCTGAAAAAGGGCAATCAGTTGGTTCATTCCGCGTCCGCCTCCTTTTTGTTCCGGAAGATCAGCCGGTAGTTGATGAAGAATTCGCTTCCGAGGATGAAGAACAGGATGATGCCTTCGATCATATCGGAGACATAGCTGTTAAGGTTATAGAGAGAGGCGATCTCGATGGCTCCCTTTTCAAGGAAGACCAGCAGGAACGCGATCAGAATCATCACATAGGTATTGAATTTTGCCATCCACGCGACGATGATCGCCGTGAAGCCTCGTCCGCCGGCGGTGCTGGTGGAGATTGTATGGCTCGCGCCGGAGACGGCGATGAAGCCTGCCAGCCCGCAGACCGCGCCGGAGAGGAGCATCGTGCGGATAAAGACGGCCTTGGTGTTGATGCCTGCGTAGCGGGCGGTATCCAGAGATTCCCCGACGACGGCGATCTCATAGCCGTGCTTGCTGTATTTGAGATAATAGTACATGGCGACGGTGACCGTCATGACGATGAGCACGTTGAGAAAGTACTGCTCGCCGAAAACGTCCGGGAACCAGCCCTCCTGAGAGGAAGGATTGATGATGCCCACGGTGTTGGAGCCGTAGGGGTTCTCCCATTTGGAGACGAAGAACGAGGTGACCTGAATCGCCACATAGTTCATCATCAGCGTGAAGAGCGTCTCGTTTGTGTTCCATTTCGACTTGAAAAAGGCGGGGAGCAGGCCCCAGAGCGCGCCGGCCGCAATGCTTCCGACGAGCATGATGAGAAAGAGCAGCGGGGAAGGGAAGTTCTTGCAGTAGATCATGCAGGCGGCCGTCGCGACGCCGCCGACGAGGATCTGGCCCTCCGCGCCGATATTCCAGAAGCGCATCTTAAAGGCGGGGGCAAGGCCGACGCCGACGCAGAGCAGCATCATTGCGTCGCGGACCGTCACCCAGGCGCGCTTCTCCGTGCCGAATGCGCCGTTGAACATGGAGCCGTAGACCTTGAGCGGGTTCAGATGGACGATCGCGTAGATGACAAAGGCGCAGACGACGAGTGCCAGCGTCACGCCGGCCAGGCGGATGCCCCAGGCGCGGGGCTTGGAGATGGCATCCCGCTTCGCAATGCGGATCAGGGGATCCCTGTGTTCCTTTTCCGGTTTCTTCATATCGTCCTGTCCTCCTTTCCTGCCGTCTCGGGGTCGAGACAAGTCATATAAAAGCCCACCTCGTCCTTGGTGGTTTCTGTGGCTTCAAAAATCTTATTCAGATGGCCGGAGCAGAGAACGGCGATCCGGTCGCAGAGCTCAAGGAGCACGTCGAGATCCTCGCCGACATAGATGACGGCGACGCCCTTCTCCTTCTGTTCGTTCATCAGGTTGTAAATGGTATAGGAGGTATTGATATCGAGCCCCCGCACGGCATAGGCGGACATTAGAACCGCCGGGCTGGAGGAGATTTCCCTGCCGACGAGCACCTTCTGGACGTTGCCGCCGGAGAGCTGCCTCACCGGCGTGGAAAGGCCGGGGGTGACGACTTCAAGCTCGCTGACGACACGCTTGGCGAGGTCTTTCGGCGATTTGCGGTCAAGCAGGGGGGAATTCCCGTTGAGATAGCTGCGGATCATCATGTTGTCGGTGAGGTCCATGTTGCCGACAAGCCCCATGCCGAGGCGGTCCTCCGGCACAAAGGAGAGCGCGATGCCGGAGCGCATGATTTCAAGCGGGGATTTTCCGACGATTTCGACCGGCTCTTCGGTGTCCGGGGCGGTGTACATGATGCTGCCGGTCACCCGCTGCAGACCCGCGATGCCTTCGAGCAGCTCCTTTTGGCCGCAGCCGGAGATACCGGCGATGCCGAGGATCTCACCGCCGAATACATCCATGGATACGTCGCAGAGCTTCGGAATGCCGCTGATGTCGGTGCAGCAGAGATTGCGGATGCTTAAGCGCTTTGTGAGTTCCCCACGCGGGGAGCGTTTGATATTCAGGTCGACCTTGTGTCCGACCATCAGGTCGGTCAGCTCCTGGATGCTGGTTTCGGCGGTATTCAGTGTGCCGACGTTCCTGCCCTTGCGAAGGACGGAGACGCGGTCCGAGACTTCCAGTACCTCCATCAGCTTGTGCGTGATGATGATGACGGCTTTTCCGTCCGCCTTCATGTTCCGCATGACGTGAAAAAGCCGCTCCGTCTCCTGCGGCGTCAGAACGGCGGTCGGCTCGTCCAGAATCAGGATATCCGCGCCGCGGTAGAGCACTTTGACGATCTCGACGGTCTGCTTTTCGGAGACGGACATGTCGTAAATCTTCTTGTTTGGGTCGATCTCAAAGCCGTATTTGTCGCAGATCTTCCGGATATCCTCCGCGACGGCGTTCCGGTTGAGATCGCCTTTGCTCTTCAGGCCGAGCACGATGTTTTCCGCTGCGGTAAAGACGCTGATCAGCTTGAAGTGCTGGTGCACCATGCCGATGCCGTACTTCAGGGCGTCTTTCGGCGAGTGGATCGCAACTTCCTCACCGCTCACAAAGATCTCGCCGCCGTCCGGATAATAGATGCCGGAGAGCATGTTCATCAGCGTTGTTTTTCCGCTTCCGTTTTCGCCCAGAAGGGAGAGGATCTCGCCTTTTCGGATGTCCAGGGAGACCTTTTCGTTTGCGATGACGGAGCCGAAAGTTTTGGTGATGTTCTTCATGCTGACGGCATATTCCGTATCCAATCACGCCACCTCTTCCAATTTTTTAGAATAAAACGGCCTTCTTTTGCCGGTTCAATAAAAAAGGCAAGGGAAGCCGCAGAATACGGCTTCCCTTTATCCTCATTTTCGATGCCTGTCCAATCAGTTGGCAAGCTCGGTGATGCCGTCGATGCGGATATTGAACATCGGGGCGGAGACAACTTCGGATTCATGGAAGTAACCGTCCGCGATAAACTCGATGCCGGTGAAATCGCCAGCATGATAGGCGGCAGTGTAGGAAGTGAGAGTCTCGCCGCCGACGGTAAAGGTGCTGGTATCAAAGACATGAAGCGTGCCGTCCTTGATGGCAGCCCAGACTTCGTCGATTTTCTCCTGAGTGCCGGCCGCGCAGGAAGGGCCAAGCGGGGAGATCATGACGCCGTCGACATCCGCGCCCGCGGTGTTGTCTCTGGTGATGCCTTCGCCGGAGATCAGAGCCTGGAACATCTCGGTGTAGAGGACGGACCAGCCGTTCTGAGCAGAGGTCAGGGCAGAGGTCGGGGCAACCTGGAGCATATCGACGTTGTAGCCGACGCAGTAGACGGTGGTGCCGGCGTCAAGCAGAGCCTGGCAGGCGGACGGAGCGCCGGTGGAGTCGGCGTGCTGGCTGATGATGATGCAGCCGCGGGAGACCAGGGCGTTGGCGGCAGCGGATTCGGCAGTGGGATCATACCAGGAGCTGGTGTAGGTGACATCCATCACGACGTTCGGAACGATGGATTTGACGCCGAGGTAGAAAGCGGTGTAGCCGGAGACAACTTCCGCATACGGGAAGGCGCCGACATAACCGATCTTGATATTCTCGCCGTCTTTGTTGGCGTCGGTGACTTTGCCGTCGGCGACCAACTCAGCGAGCTTCATGCCGGCGACGACGCCGGAGACGTAGCGGGACTGATAAGTAAGCGGGAAGAAGTTGACAAGGTTCGCAAGGCCGGAGGCGGCGGCGTTATCGCCGGTGGCCGGCATGAAGATGACTTCGGGATATTCCTGAGCGGCCTGCATCATGTAGGACTGATGGCCGTAGGAGTCGGAGATGACGACCTGGCAGCCGGCCTCGGCGAGGTCGACGGCGGTATCATAGCAGGTTTCGTCTTCCGGAATATTGTATTTCCAGATCACCTGATCTTCCGTGATGCCGACGTTCGCGATGGCGGCCTTGATGCCGTCGAGGTGAGCGGCGTCATAGCCGGTGTTTTCGTCATGGAGAAGGATGACGCCAATCTTCAGGGTGCCGGCATCGAAAGCTTCTTTGACTTTGGTGGTATCAATCTTTTCGCCTTCGGTATCAAGGACGCGCTGGGCAACTTCGCTCAGAACGACTTCGCTGGACTCTTCGCTGGTCTCAGCCGGAGCGGATTCCTCGGGCTGGCTGGATTCGGCGGGCTCTTCGCCGCCGCAGGCAGCAAAGGTGAGCATCATAATAGCTGCCAGAAACAGGGCGATAATTTTTTTCATGATGATCCTCCTAATCATTTTTCCTTTACTTTTGGATTCCCATGCATCAGAAATATAAAAAAGCATACTTCCGTATGCTCTTTTACCATAGTTATAAGGCTCCGGTTTCGTCGGAGCGGCGGAATGTGATCGCACCGGTTTCGGGATCCATCGAATCCACGATCGCGAGGGATTCAAGATGGTATCCTTTGCTGCGGATCAGCCTGCCGCCGGGCTGGAAGCCTTTTTCAATTGCGATGCCGATTCCCGCGACGGTGGCGCCGGCCTGCTCCTCAATGATGGAGATCAGGCCCTCCAGCGCCTTACCGTTGGCAAGGAAATCGTCGATGATCAGGACGCGGTCCTCGGGCTGGATATATTTTTTGCCGACGAACACATCATAGATGCGTTTTTTGGTGAAGGACTGGATTTTGGTGCGGTAGACCTCGCCATCCACGTTGAGACTCTCGGTCTTCTTCGCGTAGACGACAGGCACATTATGAAAGCTCAGCGCGGCGACGGCGGCGATTCCGATTCCGGAGGCCTCAATCGTGACGATCCGGGTGATACCGGCGTCGGCAAACAGGCGCGCCCACTCGTCTCCCATCGCCTTGAAGAGCGCGACATCCATCTGATGATTCAAAAAACTGTCCACTTTCAGAACGTTGCCGGGGCGGACCGCACCGTCCCTTAAAATCCGTTCTTCCAGAAGTTCCATTCGTTCACACTCCGTTTCGATCCACAGCCTTGGCCGATACTTGGATTTTACACGCATTGGTGGAAAAAAACAAGCGGTTATCGTCATTTTCTACAATTAAGATAATTTAAATCGAAATAAATTGAGCGATATTTGTTATTGCGAACAAATCACCCCGATTTTTACGGAATAAAAAACAGAACATACAAATTATTATATTAAAAATCGAAAAAATTATGAGAAGTGTTAATGAATACCCAAAAATATGCCGACGGAGTCTCTCGTAATCGCCGATTCAGGAGCTTTAAAAAAGCGGGATTTTTTGTTTTTTGTTGCAAGTTGCACAAATGCACAGAATTTCTTTGCGGCAAACCGCGTGGAATGGTGATATTGATTAGATGGCACTCTCTCCGCCGGAAGGACGTTTCTCCAGCCCCGGCGGGGAAACCCCCAGTGGGGGAACCGCCAGAGGGGAAACCCCCGGTGGGGAAACAGAAAAAAGCCGGCCTCCTCCCGTGGGGAAGAAGGCCGGTTTTTTGTCGTCTGCTTATGTTTCGCCGGATTTTGGCACGCTGCGGGCGAGCCCCGTGAGGCGGCTCAAAATGTCGCCGATGATGCCGTTTTCCGCCGCGCGGGCGATGTTGCCTCTTGATACCAGCTCACCGCGGAAGACGAGCGTCAGCATCGCGCAGAGCGTCTGCCGGTCTGCGTGCGGCAGCTCGATCACCATGTCCTCGTAGGAGCGGATGTCGTGCTTGCGCAGCGTCAGGCTGAATTCCTTGTCGACGCAGTCGGAGAGGTAGAAATCCCGGATGAAGTTCTGCATCGTGTCATCATAGTGAGGGATCCGGATCTCCTCCTGGGCGCCCTCGGGTTTGATCACGTCGTATTCCGTCTTCGGGTTCTTTTCAAAATAGGGCAGATACTTCAGAATATCGTGCTCACGGCCGCCGGGGCGGCGGACACTGAGATCGCCGTCCCAACGCTCGAGCACGGCCGTCAGCCGTTTGTCGAGCAGGGAGCGGGCGCGATTCTCCAGTTCCTCCGGGATGCCGTAAAACGCCTCCGCGATGCTGCCGGTGATGGCGGCAAGGGTGTCGCTGTCTCCGCCGAGGGAGACGGCCTTGCGGATGGCATCCTCAAAACTCTCGCTCAGCAGGAACGCGGTGATCGCCTGCGGGACGGTGCCCTGGCAGGTCACGTTGAAGGTGTAGTTTGGCCGGATGGTGTCGAGGGATTTGCTCAGATCATACTGATATTTCAGTTCGATGTAGCGTTTGATGTAGAGCCGGTCGCGGCCGCTCCCGGCAAGGAAGATGGCGGCGGCTACGGCCTGCGCGCCCTTGATGCCCTCCGGATGGCTGTGCGTGACCCGCGCGCTGATTTCGGCAAACTGTTCGGTCTCGGCGAGCGTATGAAAATACCCTGCCACCGGGGAAACGCGCATCGCGGAGCCGTTGCCATAGCTGCCGTAGGGTTCCGGGTTTTCGCTTTGCAGCCATTCGCCGAAGCGGGCGCCATACCCCGCATCCGGGAACATGCGCCCATATTTCTGCATGGCTTTCACGATGGCGGCCTCAGTCTTTTCCGGATCGCGTTTGCCGTTCATCAGGCCCTCCGCGACGGCGACGGTCATCACCGTATCGTCCGTAAAGAAACAGCTGTCGTCCATCAGGGGGAAATCCGTCGTTTTGATATTGTGAAATTCATATCTGCTGCCGGCGATATCGCCGATGATCGCTCCAAGCATTCCGACGCCTCCCATCAATTTCTTTTTATAAATTATACCATATTTTTGGATTCTACGCAACGGAAAAGGGAGCCGCGGGCGGGGCGGAGTTCACAAAAAATACTTGAAGTTTCCATACGAATGAAGTTAAATATATTTATGTGCGGATTTTTCCGCAAACTTACATTTTATTTCTCTGGAGGCAGGAAAATGGCAAAAAAACAGTTCAAAGCGGAATCCAAGCGTCTGCTGGAGCTGATGATCCACTCGATTTATACCCACAAAGAGATTTTTCTCCGTGAGATCATCTCCAACGCCAGCGACGCGATCGACAAACTGGCATATCTGGCGCTTACGGACGACAAGGTGGGGATGAGCCGTTCCGATTTCCAGATCGTCGTCACCGCCGATGAGGAGAACCGTCTCCTCACGGTATCCGACAACGGCATCGGCATGACGCAGGAGGAGCTTGAGCGCAACCTCGGAACCATCGCCCAGAGCGGTTCTTTTCAGTTTAAAAAAGAGGCCGCCGCGGAGGGTAGGGAAGGCGCCGATCTCGACGTCATCGGGCAGTTCGGCGTCGGTTTCTATTCGGCCTTCATGGTCAGCGACCGGATCACCGTCATCTCCAAAGCCTACGGCTCCGATACGGCCTATCGGTGGGAATCCACGGGCACGGATGGCTACACGATCGCCGAATGCGAACGGGACGGCGTCGGTACCGACGTCATCATGCACCTCAAACCGGATACGGAGGATGACGATTACTGCCAGTACCTCAACCAGTACAACCTGCAGTCCCTGATAAAAAGATACTCCGATTACATCCGCTATCCTATCCGCATGGAAGTGGAGCAGACGAGGCCGATACCCAAGGCACCCGACGCGCCCGCCGATCAGAAGACGGAATACGAGACGATCCGCGAATGGAAGACGCTCAACTCCATGATCCCGATCTGGCAGCGCAAAAAGAGCGAGGTCACCGATCAGGACTATAATGAATTTTATAAACAGAAATTCGGGGAATACGAAGACCCGCTGGATACCATCCTAATTGATGCGGAGGGCGTCGTCTCCTACAAGGCCCTGATCTATATTCCCGCGGAGGCGCCCTACGATTATTTCAGCCGCGAGTACCAAAAGGGCCTGCAGCTCTATTCCTCCGGCGTGCTCATCATGGAAAAATGCGCCGACCTGACGCCGGATCCGTTCCGCTTCATCCAAGGCATCGTCGATACGCCGGATGTCTCGCTCAACATCTCCCGCGAGATGCTGCAGCACGACCGCCAGCTCAAAATTATCGAGGGCAATATCGAAAAAAAGGTCAAGGCGAAGCTGCTGAAGCTGCTGCAGGAGGACCGGGAAAAATACGAGAAATTCTGGAAGGCCTTCGGCCTGCAGCTCAAATATTCCGCCGCATCGGATTACGGCGCCAAAAAGGAGCTGCTCAGGGATCTGGTCCTGTTCCCGTGCTCAAACGGAAAGCTCTCCTCGCTTGAAGAATACCGGAAGCGCATGCCCGAGGATCAGCAATATGTCTATTACGCCACCGGCGAATCCGAGGACCGGCTCTCCCGCTCCCCGCAGGCCGAGCGCATCCTGGACAAAGGGTATGAAGTGCTCTGGCTGACGCAGGATGTGGACGAGTTCGTCGTTCAGGTCTTCGGCGAGTACGACGGCAAAAAGTTTAAGTCCGTCGCCGACAACGACGCCCTCCCGGAGACCGAAGAGGAGAAGAAGGCCGCGGAGGAGAAGGCCGAGTCCGGCAAGGCGGTGCTCGACTTCCTCAAGGAGGCGCTGGGCGATAAAATCAAAGAGGCGCGCATCTCCCGGATTCTCAAATCCCACGCCGTCTGCCTGACCGCCGACGGGCCGATCTCCATCGAGATGGAAAAATACCTGCGCAAGCAGGGCGGCGAGATGACCGGCTTCAAGACCGAGCGCGTGCTGGAGATCAACGCCGACAGCCCGGCCTTTGAGGCACTGAAGAACGCGGTCGCCGCAGATCCCGAACTTGCAAAGAAATATGCAGAGCTGCTTTACGACCAGGCGCTGATTATCGCCGAGCTGCCGCTTGACGATCCGGCGGCGTACTCCGATCTGGTCTGCAGCCTGATGAAATAACAAAGGAGGCAAATCCATGCCCGAAGAATGTACCCATGACTGTTCTTCCTGCTCGCTCAACTGCGACAGCAGGAAGGAGAGACCCGACACCGGCATCCCCGAGAGCTTTCTCGCGCCGCAGAACGCCTATTCCACCGTGCGGAAGGTGATCGCGGTCGTCAGCGGAAAAGGCGGCGTCGGCAAATCTCTCGTCACCGCCCTTGCGGCCACCGAAATGAAAAAAAGAGGATATAAAACCGCGATCCTCGACGCCGACGTCACCGGACCTTCCATCCCGAAGATTTTCGGACTGAAAGAAAAAGCCGACGGCACCGAGCTTGGCATCATCCCCGTGATGACCCAAAACGGCATCGAGGTCATATCCATCAACCTGCTGCTCGAGAACGAGACCGATCCGGTGGTCTGGCGCGGCCCGATTATCGCCGGCACCGTCAAGCAGTTCTGGACGGATGTGCTCTGGAACGACGTGGATTATATGTTCGTCGACATGCCTCCGGGCACCGGCGATGTCCCGCTGACGGTGTTCCAGTCCCTGCCGGTGGACGGCATCCTGGTCGTCACGTCACCGCAGGAGCTGGTCTCGATGATCGTTGGCAAGGCGGTCAAAATGGCCTCGATGATGCAGGTGCCCGTGCTCGGCATCGTGGAGAACATGGCCTATTTTGAGTGCCCGGACTGCGGCAGCCGTCACAACATTTTTGGCGAAAGCCATCTCGCCGAGGCCGCGGAAATCTATGATGTCCCGCTGACCGCGCAGATCCCGATCGATCCTGAGATCGCAAGAAAATGTGATAACGGTGAAGTCTATAATTGTAAAGGAGATTGGCTTTCCAACATGACAGATGGGCTCATCGCCATGTTTGACGCGGCCGATCCGCACCACAGAGATCCGGAAAAAGACTGAGCATTCCGGTACCCCGGAGTACCTCCGGATTCCGGTACTTTTCCGGATTCCTGAGAGGTTTCCGTACCCGGAGAATTCTTGAATTTTCCGGCATGGGAGGAAAACCGGACCGTGCCCGGCGGAGGTTTGGCCGCAGAAAGGAAGACATCATGGACAGAGAACAAGCGCTGAAAACGCTGAAAGAATATAATCAGGAGCCGTTCCACCTGCGCCACGCCTTCACGGTCGAAGGCGTGATGCGCTGGTTCGCCGAGGATCAGGGCTTCGGGGACGAAGCGGATTTCTGGGCGCTGGTCGGCCTGCTGCACGACGTCGATTTTGAGCGGTATCCGGACGAGCACTGCAAACGCGCCCCGGAGCTGCTCAAAGAGGCGGGCTTCGGCGACCGCTTTATCCATGCGGTCTGCAGCCACGGCTACGGCCTCTGCAGCGACGTGGAGCCGGAGCACCCGATGGAGAAAATTCTCTTCGCGTCGGACGAACTACCGGCCTCATCTGGGCAGCGGCAAAGATGCGCCCGTCGGGGAGCACACAGGATATGGAGCTTTCCAGCCTCAAGAAGAAATTCAAGGATAAAAAGTTCGCGGCCGGCTGCTCGCGGGATGTGATCGAGCAGGGCGCCGCACTGCTGGGCTGGGATCTGGATGTGCTGCTCGAAAAGACGCTCGAGGCCATGCGTTCCTGCGAGGATTCGGTCAATGAGGCGATGAAGGAGTACGAAGCATAACCATCCGGTCGTGCGGCTTTTTTCCCCGGGCGAATGATCCGGGAGCGGCAAAGTATCGTCACCATGCCCGGGAAAACGCCCGGGCATTTGTATAGAAAATGGAGGCAACAGAGATGGCATACGATTTTGAGACCCTGCGAAGCAGAACCGGTACGGGCTCGGATAAATGGGAAGAGATGCTCCGGCAGAATCCTGCGGTGGGGAAGGATATCGTGCCGTTTTCCATCGCGGATATGGAGCTGCTGAATCCGCCGGAGATTACGGAGGGCCTCAAGGAATTTCTCGATCACACGATTCTCGGCTACACGCAGGCGACGGACGGCTACTACGAGGCCGTTCAGGATTGGATGGAGAGCCGCCACGGCTTTCGCCCGGAGAGGGAATGGTTTGTCGAAACGGCGGGTGTCGTCCCGGCGCTCTATCAAATGGTACGGGCGTATACGCAGCCCGGAGACGGCGTGTTGATCTGCACGCCGGTCTATTATCCCTTCTACATGGCGATTGAGGCGGGCGGCTGCAGAGCGGTGTGTTCGGAGATGAAGATCCGCGGAAATACTTATGAGATCGACTTTGACGACTTTGCGGAGAAGGCCGCGCGCCCGGAGGTCAAGCTGTTTATCCTCTGCAGCCCGCACAACCCGGTCGGCCGTGTGTTCACCAGGGAGGAGCTGGTTCGCCTCTCCGAGATCTGCCTGCAAAACGGTGTCTTCATGCTCGCGGATGAGATCCATTTCGACCTGATCCTGCCCGGGCAAGAGCATGTCTCCGTCGGCACGCTCGACCGCAGGTATGTCGAGAACAGCGCCATCTGCACCGCGCCGAGCAAGACCTTTAACCTTGCCGGGCTGCAGACCTCCAACATTTTTATCGCCGATAAGCAGCACCGGGAAAAAATCACCTTGGCGAGAGGATATTTCGCCCTGAACGTATTCGGCTACCGGGCCTGCGAGCTTGCCTACCGCCGGTGCGGCGGCTGGCTGCAGGAGCTGCTTGTTCATTTGGACGGCAACAAAAAGCTCGTGGAACAATTCTTTGCAGACTATTTTCCGGAAGTCACCGTGTTCGACCTGCAGGGGACCTATCTCATGTGGCTGGATTTCCGCGCATGGGGAATGAGCACGGAGGAACTCAAGCGTTTCATGCGGTTTGACGCACAGCTTTTCCTTGACGAAGGCTACCTCTTCGGCGAGGGCGGTAAAGGGTTTGAGCGCTGGAACATCGCCTGCCCGCGGTGGGTGCTGGAGCAGGCCCTCGAGCGCCTCAGGGCTGCGCGGGCCGGGAACCTGCCGAAGTAGAGGGCATGCCTTTATGGAAAACGGCGTCGTCGGTCCTTTTTGCCGGTTGAGTCCCTGTTGCCGCTGTGGCGGCGGAAGGGCAAAAAAAGGCCCCGGATAATTCCGGGGCCTCAATCGTTCTTTTTTGACGTCAGAAATTTTCCGAAATGGAATCCTCCTCTTCGGCGTCGACATCGGCTTCGGATTCCGCAGCCGGATGGGAAGGCTTCTGCCGAAGAATCTGCGCGGAGCGCTTCTTGGCCTGCACCTTTTTCTGATCCATCAGTTTGCGTTTTTTCTCCATCCAGATTTTCTGATAGCCCGCTTCGTGCAGACGGCGCAAGGTTTCGGTCTTGGCGCGGATCCGCTGGAGCTCGCAGTCCATCTGCTCCTGGGCATCGGAATCACAAAGCCGGAGGAAAGACTCGAACGCGGCGGGGTAGAGAAACTTCTTTTCTCCGTATTCCTCACCGAATAAAATGGTGACCGTTTCTTCGTCCTGAGCAACGACGGTACCGGCTCCGAATTGACGGTGTGTGATTTTTTCATTCAAGACATTCATTTGCTACCCTCCGATTTTGATAAGCCCGCAAAACCTTTCTGTGAAATTTTAAAGCGCGAAAAAACAGTCCTTGCAGCCGGGCTGGACCTGGTTGGAACTGTCTAGTTCTATTTTAGCACATTTTCGCGGGGAAATGTAAGTTTGATTTCAAAAAAATAAATTTTTTTTCATATCTGCGAAAGAAAATACGATTTTTTACAGTCCGCAGGCCGAAAAGGGGACTCAAGGGCCGCTTTTCCCCGTGCAGGAACGGATCTTAAAATAAAAAAACAGGCGGGCGTTCCAAAAAACGCATTCTACGAACTATGCAAAGTGAAATAGCCTTACATGAGAAACATCAAAACGCTTGAAAAGGGAGGAACGGAGATGCTTTTTGGCAGGAAGAAACGGCCTCCGGAAGTGCGGCGGATGGACGGCTACACGCTGATCCGGTCGGACCGCAGGACGCTGGAGATCTCCGTGCGAAACGGCCCGGAGCTGGTGATCCGTGCGCCCCGGAGGATGCCGGACGCGCAGATCGAAGACTTTATGGAGCGCCGCAGAGACTGGATCGAGGCCCATATGGCGGCCCGCGCGGAGAGACAGAAGGCGGAGAGAACCGTCACCGCAGAGGAGGAAAATATCCTCCGCGAAAGAGCAAAAGCGGATCTCTGCGCCCGGACGGAACATTTTGCAGCGATCATGGGCGTTTGCCCGGCGGGCGTCAAAATCACCTCCGCAAAGAGCCGCTGGGGGAGCTGCTCGCCGAAAAATTCCGTCTGTTATTCCTGGCGGCTGATGCTCGAGCCTCCGGAAGCGATCGATTATGTCGTCGTCCATGAGCTTGCCCATATCCGGTACAAGAATCACGGCGGGGAGTTTCACCGGTTTGTCGCCTCGGTGCTGCCGGACTGGAGAGAGCGGGAGAGGCTGCTGCGGTAGGAGCGTCTGCGCTCAGGAGTGTAACCGGCAAAAACAAATATAGCGGGACGGGGAGCAATCTCCGTTCCGCTTTTTTGTTTTTGCGGCAGCTTAAATCAGTTCGAGCTGCAGGTATTCTTTTAAAGCCCGGATCTCTCCCGGCCGATAGGGGACGGGGGTATGGAACGACGGCCCGTCCACCACCGCCGTATGAAATTCCCCGGCTTCGGCGGAGGGATCCACGCCGCGGGCGAGAAGCTCCTCAATATAGGCGCCGTCAAAGATGCGCCCAAGGTCGTCCTTTGTCATGCCCATTTTGGTGTTGACGCAGACAACGACGGCGGAGAAACCCTGCCTCACAAATTCGCGGGCCTCTTCCACATGTTCCATCCGCCAGAGCGGTGCGCAAAAATCCAGCCCCACATTGCCTGAGACGCGCTCATGCCAGCAGTTTTCCTCCGGCACGTCGAGGTCGCCGGTGACGAGGGCTTTGGCCCCGAGCGCCTTGTATTCCCGAAGAAGTCCGGTGAAGACCTCCTCGTAACTCTCCCATGTTGAATGACCGAAGCGGATGGGCAAGCCCATCGCCTCCGCTTGCTTCCGGACAAAATCCTGCGGGAGGCCGTGAGCTCCGCTGCGGCCGTCTTCGTTAAACATCGAGATGAGGCCGAGCACCCGGCCGGCCTGTTCCGCTCGATAGATAGCCAGCGCGCTGTCCTTGCCGCCGCTGAATGAGGCGACGAAGGTTCCCCCGAAGGGGAGCGTGTTCCATGCTTTCATCTTCGGTTCCTCCCAAACAGCCCCCGATTTTTGCCGCACAGTTTTTGGCGCGGTCCGGCCCGCCGGAAGGCTGCCGGAAAAACGGGAGCAGGATATGATATTTTATAGATGCCGCCCGCCGAAAAGGGACGGAAAGTTCCGTGGCGGTCGTCCTCGTGAAACATCGGGATGAGGCCGGGCATCTGCCTGCCTGCTTCGCTTGATAGATGGCCGGCGCGTCGTCCCTGCGGCACCCGAACGAGGCGGCGAAGGTTCCTCCGCAGGGGAGCGTATTCCATGCCTTCCGCTTCGACTTCCCACAAACCGGATTCCTTTCTGCCATGCGGCTTCGCGGCGGAAAGGTCCTGAAACAGGATGTTACAGAACGGGCAGTTCCTCGACGGGCTCCTTTTTCTGCGTGGTCTGGATCAGCAGGATGGCCGCGAACATCAGCACGCAGCCGGCCGCCTCACGGAAAGTGGGGATCTGATGCAGAATCAGCATGCCGCCGAGCAGGGCAAAAACCGACTCAAAGCTCATCAGCAGGGAGGCAATGCTCGGGTCGGTGCGCTTCTGGCCGTAAATCTGCAGGGTGAACCCCAGCCCTCCGGAAAGGAAGCCGGAGTAACAGAGCGGCAGGGCTGCGCCGAGCAGGTTCGGGAGAGAGATCGGTTCGGAAAAGAGGGCGATTCCGGTCGCCAAAACGCCGCAGATCCAGAACTGGATGCACGAGAGCTTCGCACCGTCGAATTCCGGCGCGAAATGATCCACCATCAGGATGTGGCCGGCATACGCAAAAGCGCCGAGCAGCACGAACAGGTCGCCCTTCTCAAGGGAGAGGGATTCCGTCACGCAGAGCAGATAGAGCCCCGCCAACGCGAGGATCGCGGAGAACCAGATGTTTTTCGGCAGTTTTTTCCCGAGCAGCAGGCTTGCAAACGGCACGACGATCATGTAAAGCACCGTGATGAAGCTTGCCTTGCTGACCGTGGTCATGCTGAGCCCGTACTGCTGCAGACTGGAGGCCACCGTCAGCATCAGGCCGCAGAGGATGCCGGCCTTCCGGAATCTTTTTTTCTGTACCGGAGAATCCGGCACGAATTCGCCGCGCTTCTTCCGGAGCCCGTCCGTAACCAGACAGTACCCGGACAGCGCGGCGGCGGCCAGAAGGCTGCGCAGGCCGTTGAAGGCAAAAGGCCCCACAAATCCCATCCCAACGGACTGCGCGACAAAGGACATGCCCCAAATCATTGCCGCCGTCAGCAGCATCATTGTTCCGATCGTTTTTTGTTTCTTCATCTTTCAACCCCGCATTCAATCTTATCCATTCTACACGCGGAGAAGAAAAAATGCAAAACTTTTTTCCGGTATTCGGGAACTGGAAAAAGGGAGAATTGTCTCCATCATTTAAAGTAATTTTACCTAATAACGGTTGACTTTGCGGGCATTATGTAGTACTTTTAGAGAGGAAAATTCCGTTTCAGGCGGGGGATTTTTTCTGCTGCCCGGAAAACGAATTTCCTCTGCTTCGTTTTCGGCTTGACCGTATTTCCGGCGGAGAGGGAGGATCGCGGGGGATCTGGTTGTGCCAAGGGAAAAGAGGCAAGATGGGGCCAGCCCCCCGATTTTTAAGAAAGTGAAAGGAGTGTTTGGTTTTGAAACTGAAAACCAGGCTTAACGGAAAAACATTTGAGTTCCGTGATGTCAAGGATGTTTTAGCCAAAGCAAACGAACCGAAGTCTGCCGACAGATTTCAGGGAATCGCCGCTGAGACTGTCACAGAGAGAATCGCTGCCAAAGTCGTCCTCTCCAATCTGACCGTCGGCGATATCACTGAGAATCCTGTAGTCCCGTACGAAAAGGACGAAGTCACCAGAGTGGAACTTGATGCGCTGAATCACCGCATCTATGACCGTTTCAAGAACATGACCATCGGCGAGCTTCGCGAGTGGATCATGAACAGTCATACCACTGCGGATGATCTCTATCGCGCCAGCTTTGCCTTCAACGGCGAGACCGTTGCCGCCGTCGCAAAGATCTGCTCCACCAGCGACCTGATTTATGGTTCCAGCAAAGCTTCCAATCCGACCCGCTGCATCACGCAGATCGGGCTTCCGGGCACTCTGAGTTACCGCTGCCAGACCAACTCCACCACCGATGATGTCGAGTCCATTCTTCTCGGTGTGATGGAGGGTATCAGCTTTGGTTCCGGCGACGCCTGCATCGGCATCAACCCTGTGGAAGATACCGTCGAGACCACCCGCCGCATTGCCGACGGTCTGTGGGGCTTCATGCAGGATTGGAAAATCCCGACCCAGCTTACGGTTCTTTCCCATGTCACCACACAGATGCAGTCCGTCCGCGAAGGCGCCCCGCTGTGCATGTTCTTCCAGTCCATCGCCGGCACCCAGGCCGCCTGCGACGACTTCGGCGTTTCCCGCGACCTGCTCCTCGAGGCCTACGACCTTGCCGCGCATGAATGCTACGGCACCGGACCGAACCGCCTCTATTTCGAAACCGGACAAGGTTCCGAAGTCTCCATCGGCGCCGACGAAGGTGCGGATGAGATGACGCTGGAAGGCCGTACATACGGATTCGCCCGTTTCTTCCGCCCGTTCATGACGAACAACGTTTCCGGCTTTATCGGACCGGAGACCATCTACGACGGCAGAGAAATGATCCGTGCCAACCTCGAAGACCACTTCATGGCCAAGATCATCGGCCTTCCGATGGGCATGGCTCCTTGCTATACCAACCACACCGGCATCGACCAGAACGACCAGGAGATCGCCTGCCTGCTGCTCAACGAAGCGAACTGCAACTACTACATGGGCGTTCCGATGGGCGACGACGTCATGCTCTCCTATCAGGACGTGTCCTTCCACGACGACGCCACGATGCGCGAGCTGAGCCACAGAAAACCCGCCCCTGAATTCCACAAGTGGGCAATGGATCTTGGAATCATGGACGCTGACGGCCGTCTGACCGACATAGCCGGCAACGCTGCCATCTTCTTTAAATAAGGAAAGGAGGCTGCTATAAATGACTGAAACTGAGCTTATGGAAATCGTCAAAAAGGCCGTTGCCCAGGTATGCGGCGCGAATGAAGCAGCACCCTGCAAATGTGTCTGCGACGGAGAAGTTCCGGATTTGTCTGCGGTTGACCTCCAGAAACTTCTTCTTATCCCGAACCTGACGCCCGAGCAGGCCGCGGAATACCTCCGCATGAAGGCCCGCACGGCCGCCCGCCTCGGTGTCTGGAGATCCGGCCCTCGTCCGATGACCCAGACGCTTCTCCGCTTCCGCGCCGACCACGCCTGCGCGATGGACGCCGTCTTTGACGACGTTCACGAGGAAGTCCTCGCGAGAAACAACCTCAAGGTTTACCAGACCTCCTGCAAGAGCAAGGACGAATATCTGACCCGTCCGGACCTCGGACGTATTTTCGACGACGACATGGCCGCCCAGATCAAAAAGGAATGCACCAATGATCCGGACGTCCAGATCTTCGTCTCCGACGGTCTCTCTTCCACCGCGGTGGAAGCCAACATCGACGAAGTCCTTCCGGCCATCCTCAACGGCCTGAAGAGCAGCGGCCTGAAGATCGGAACTCCGTTCTTCGTCAAATACGGCCGTGTCGGTTCCGAGGATTCCATTGCCAAGATCCTGAACGCAAAGGTCACCGTCGTTCTGCTTGGCGAGAGACCCGGACTTGCTTCTGCCGAATCCCTCTCCGCCTACTGCGTCTACGGCGGCTATCCGGGCATCCCGGAGGCCAACCGTACCGTCGTCTCCAACATCCACAAGGCCGGAACTCCGCCTGTCGAAGCCGGCGCGTTTATCGCCGAGCTTTGCCACAAGATGTTCCAGAAAAAGGCTTCCGGCCTGGATCTCAAAGACTGATCCGGAAAACGTTCAAAAAACGAAAGCCCCTCCGCACGGAGGGGCTTTTTTGTATGTCCAGCATGTTTCGGGTGCGCCGGCCGGGCGGAGAGGTTCCGTCGCCGCCCCTTGGCAGGCCACCGTGCCGTCGGATGGTTTTGCCCGAAAAAAGACGCCGTCGGAGAAGACTTTCTCGCGAGGAACCCGCTTTGGTACGGCGGGGGAGATCGGTCACTTCCCGTAAAAAGCCCGGGGAAGAAAGGATCTGTTCGCGGCCGGACGGCTTCTCCGAAACAAAGAGACGCCGGTAAAACCGGCGTCTTTTATTTATACAATTTTATTATGGCGCGCAGGCGGCCTTTTTTCGTCTCATTCCGAATCCCGGCAAAGAGGAAGCGCCCCTGCCCGCGGACGGAGACGATTGCGCCCTCCTCGGGGTGGAAATCCGTCTTGAGCACGGCCGCCCCGTTGATGAGCACGAGCTCCTTCTCTATGAGCACGGCGCTTTCGCTGCGGGAGAGCTTGAAGACCGCCGAGATCAGGGAGTCGAGCCGCGGCGAGGAGACGACGATCTCCGCCTCTTCGGGCTGGGGGAGCGCGGCCTCCGGGATCTCCTCCGTGATCCGGCAGCGCACGGAGGTATGCCGGATCTCCCGGAGATTTTCCATAAGGTAATCTGCCGCGGAGCGCAGGCAAAACACATAGGCATGGCTTCCGGCGGTCAGGATATCTCCGGTTAAGCCGCGCCGGATACCCAGAGACATCAGCGCGCCGAGGCAGTCCCGGTGCGCGAGCGGCTCGGCGAAGCGCTCGGAGACGGGGGAAACCTCCAGACAGACGACCGGACGCTCCTCTCCGGCAAACCATTCCGGTTCGCCGAAGCAGGCAAGTTTCCGCTCCGCGCCCTCATAGCCGCCGTCCAGAAAGTATCCGGAGGGCAGGGAACGGGAGAGCCGGGTAAGTTCCTCCTGTTCCGCCAGCGTCAGGAATTCGCTGTGCTGGGGGATTTCCCGGGAAAAAGCCCGCTCGGCGAGTTCCACCCATCTTTTTTCCTCAAAATGATCGTCTTTTGTCATAGGCTCAATAGTCGTCGAGGTCGAGATGGTTGATCAGGTCGATTAGCTCCTCGATGCCGCGCCCGGTGACGGAGCTGGTGACGACGATATGCCTTGCGCCGGCATTTTCGAGGAACGTGATCGCCTGGGTGGGGTCACAATCCTCGGTGTCGGCCTTGGTGACGATGCCGATGATCGGCCGGGCGAAGGACATGGAGAACATCTGCGGCAGGCGGCAGACGTCGTTTCCAACGTCATGGCAGAAGCAGACGATATCGGCGTCGTAGGCCGGGCAGATCGCGGCGCCGCGGCTGAAGAACGGCGTATCGGTATATTCGCCGGGAGTATCGATGACATCGGCATACGCCTCGATGGTCTGCGTTTTGTGGTAGGACATATCCTGATGGTGCAGGCGGCGGATCAGCGTCGTCTTCCCGCATCGGGAGCGCCCGACCAGAATGATTTTTCTGCCCTCGATCTTTTTGTCGATGTCGAGGATCCGATGGAACGCCTCGTCCGGGATATCGTTTTTCATCAAGTCGTCATTTTCCAGAATCGACTCGTCCGTTTCCGCAAGGGTTCTTTTTTCTTCCGCCATTCTTTCACCGCCGACCGTCCAATTTCAGATACTTCATTATTTTATCCCGAAAAAAGCCGAAAGTCAACGAATCCTCCGGGTCCTTTCCGGCAGAAAATTTATATGGAAGGTCCCGGGAGCGTTCGGAAAAGCGATGTGA
Source organism: uncultured Oscillospiraceae bacterium (assembly GCA_964391915.1). Taxonomy (GTDB): domain Bacteria; phylum Bacillota; class Clostridia; order Oscillospirales; family Ruminococcaceae; genus UMGS1668. The sequence goes on along the minus strand of CAYMNV010000004.1, from coordinate 25,457 downwards.
GGCCGGCGGCGCTGCGGCTGTTTGGGAGAAAATCGTCCGCCGCGGAGCTCCGTTTATAAACAGAAATATCATAATCTGAAAGAGCTTTTCCTCGGAAATCCGCTTCCGCGGAAAAGCTTCGGTGAAGCCGGGCCGGCGAGCTCACAGCTGCACGGTCTTTGTGGCCACGTTTTGACAAAATTCGCGGTCGTGCTCCACGAAGAGAATCGTGGGTTTGTACGCGAGCAGCAAATCCTCGATCTGAATACGGGAGAGAACGTCGATGTAGTTCAGCGGCTCGTCCCAGAGGAGCAGATGTGCCTTTTCGCAGAGGCTTTTGGCGATCAGCACCTTTTTCTTCTGCCCGAAGCTGAAATCGCGCATGTCCTTTTCAAACTGCGCCCTCGAAAAATCGAGCTTGCGCAGGATCGTTTTAAAGAGACTCTCGTCGATCTGCTCCTCCGCGGCATAGTCGGATAAATCTCCGCTGAGAAACGACGGGTCCTGCGGCACATAGGAGATTTTGAGGCCGCTTCCGATCAGCAGCCTGCCGGTATAGGTCAGATTCTCCCCACAGATCAGCTTGAGGATACTGGATTTGCCGGACCCGTTTTTGCCGCAGAGGGCGACCCGGTCGCCGCGCTCCACCGTGAAGCCGACGCCCCGGCAGGCCGTTTTCTCCCCGTAAAAGACCGAGACGTCCTCCAGCGAAAGGAGTCGGTTTGTATGATAGGAAAGCTGGGTGACTTTGAGCTCTTCGGCATTCTCAAGGTTTTTAAGCAGCTTCGATTTTTCCTCGATCGCCGCCTGCTGCCGGGTTTCGATCGCCTTGGCCCGCTTCATCATCTTTTTGGCCTTCGCCCCCTGGAGGGGACGCCTCCCGAGGTATTTCTCCGTGTGCACCGGGTCGAAGCCGATCTTTCTCTGCTCCGCCGTATCCGACCAAGCGGCCTTCTCCCTTGCGGTCTTCTCAAGGCGGTGGATGTCTTTTTTGAGCTTCTCGTTTTCAGAAAGCTCAAAATGATCCTGCCGCTCCTTGTTGGCAAGCCACGAGGAGAAGTTGCCCCGCTGGATTTCGATGTTGGTTTTGTTGATGGAAAGAATGTGGTCGATGCAGCCGTCGAGGAAGGCCCGGTCGTGGGAGACCACGATGAAGCCCTCCTTGCCGTTCAGATAGCGGCTGACGATCTCCCGGCCGTGCATGTCTAGATGATTGGTCGGCTCGTCGATCAGCAGGAAGCGGTTTTCCTTCCGAAAGAGCGCCGCAAGCAGCACTTTGGTCTGCTCGCCGTTCGAGAGCGTGCCGAACGGGCGGTACAGCACTTCCTCGTCGAGTTCAAGCAGGGAAAATTCCCGCAAAAGCTCCCAGCGGGGCAGATTACCGTCGATTTCCTCCACGACGTCGAGCGTATTCTTGCTCTTATCCGCAACTTCAAAGGGAAAATACTCAAATCCGACCGAGGCCGAAATGCTGCCGCGGTAGGGGAATTTGCCGAGCAGCAAGTTCAGGAACGTCGTCTTGCCCCTGCCGTTTCTGCCCGTAAAGCCGAGCTTCCAGTCGGTGTCGATCTGAAAGCTGACGTTTTCAAAAATAGGATCGTAACTGCCTTCATAGGCAAACGTGAGATTGGAAATGTCGATCAGTGACATGGCCGTGTCCTCCTGTAAAAAATAGAGCTGCAGGAAAGATCATCCCTGCAGCTCTAAAACACGTCAATGCCGGCCTGAAAACAGGCGGGACAGAGCCATATCCGTCGAGTTTACGGAATCCGCACTTTCCTGCACGGGCACGACAAATCAGGCGGCAATGCCGCGGCAAGGATTTCGTCATGCCATACGGTTCAGCAGGAAAAATTGCGCATCCTTTCAACTCCCATCGGTGTATTCTATTGTTATCATAGCAATCTCCGGCGTGATTTGCAAGAGCCAATTCCCGCGTTTGGGCGGAAAAATCCCCAATCTGCAGGAAAATGCTTTTTTCTTCTCCGCAGGTTGTAGTATAATAGAAAAAGAAAAGAAAGGGGAGGAGGCGCGGCTTGAAAAGGACGTTTGTCGTACATTCGGCGGCGGATGCGGTGATGATGTTTTTCGATAAGCGCGTCACCCGGTGCGCGTCGTCGCTCTCTTACTATCTTTCGCTCTCCATCTTTCCGGCACTGATCTGTGCGCACTGGATCCTCGGTATGCTGGGGCAGGATCTGATCGCGGTGCTGGAAGAATTCTCCGACCTCGTGCCGGTCAGCGCCCTGCAGCAGATCGAGGAGTACCTGCGCTACGTCTCCAAGGTCGAATCCCCGGCGCTGCTGACCGCGGGGCTGCTCGCCAACGTGACGACCGGCTCGGCGGCGTTCCGCCAGCTGCTCGACATGGTGCGGGATATTTACGGCGGCCACCGGAACCATACGATTTTTCATTATATCGTCAGCATCCTGAGCTCGATCCTGCTGCTGGCCGTGATCTATCTCGGCGCGCTGCTGGTCGTCGGCGGCAACTGGGTGCTGCGGGCGCTGGATCCGTATTTCGGCCTCGCAAAATACGCGGCGCTCTGGTCGGTGTTCCGGTTTGTTCCGCTGCTGCTGTTTTTGTTTATTTTCCTTTATTTTCTTTATAAGGCCGCGGCCTGGCGCAGCGACCACAACGCGGCGTTCATTCCCGGCGCGGCGGTGGCCTCCGTGGCGGTCGTCGTGGTCAGCTCTGTGTTCTCCTGGTTCATCGGCCTGTCGGTGCGTTATTCCCTGATCTACGGCTCTCTGGCATCGTTCATTATTCTCATGAGCTGGTTATATATAACCAGCAATGTCATCATCATCGGCGCGCTGATCAACAACGTCTGGAAAAACGGCCCGATGAAGGTCAATCACGATTACTGATTCTTCGGAAAATCAAAAACGGTATGGGAAGGGTTCCCATACCGTTTTTTGTGTCCGAAAAGGAAAGGATCCCCCGGAATTTTTCCGAAACCAAAGAGCGCGCTGTCAAGGCGGATATGCGGGGAGATGCGATCCCAGTGCCCGCACCGGGAATAAATGATCCTTTCCGGCCTCGAACGGGTTCTCCTTTTATCCGATATTTACAAAATCCCAGTACCCTTCAAAATCGTCTGAATATAGAAAAATGGTTCCTCCGTAAAGCTGTTTACCCTTTGCCGCATCCAACATAGAGGTGTATACGCTCTCGTTGACATAGGTGGCATAGGCGCTTTTTGTTTGGGAAGAAAGGATCTCGCCGGTCACAAGATTCAGAAGCTCGGCATCCAGAGTGGCGTGGTACTGAGGAATCACGCTGCCGTCGCTGAAGGTGAAGGTGCCGATGTTGTTCTCATAGCTGTAGTGCAGAATCAACACATAGGTCGCCTCGTTGGGATTATCCGTAAGGGTCAGCCCGCCGTTCTGCAGATTTCCGGAGGTGTACAGCAGATCGTCGGTACTGATGGGCAGATGGCGCGAATAGCTACTGCCGTAGCCTCCCTCGGATTCCCTTCCGGTCACAGGGTCATATACGCCGTCCGTGCAGACAATGTAATACATGGGCGTGGGGGTTTCCGGGGTAAACGAATAGATGTCGCCGACTCCTGTGGCATTCAGTAGCGTTTCGCCGTCCCAGTTTTTCAGCTTGCTTTCGTCAAAGATGGTTTCGGGATTCGCGGCCTCGGAACTTGGTTCCTCCGCAGCCGGAGGATAGATTTCCGTGTCGTTTTCCGTGGCCATCTCCACGAAGTTTGTTCCGAAAGGGATTTCCCGGTACTGCGTATCCGCGCCGGCGCCCTCGTACATATATGTATAATCAAGCGCAAACCATGCGGTAGCTCCGTCAAAGCAAAGGTTGGATATGGTGCTTGCCCCAAGAATGATCTCTCCCGTGCCGTTCTGATAATCCACCGGATATTGCCCGGAGTAGCTTTCCGTCGCGGAAGATATTTTTATATTGGTATTCGTGCTCCCGTCGGAAAAATTCGCACTCAAATTGGTGAGCTCGATTTTCACATTATAAATGTAACTTTTATCGGCAGAGAGAATAAAGCTGACTTTCAGATTGTCGATATCGAAGTACGCGCAGTTTCCCACATAAAGGCATTCCCCCTCTTTCGGCTGCACGGTTTCCTCCGCCGCCGGTGCGGTTTCCGCCGGTGCTTCCGGGGCGGATGGAATGTCGTTTGCCGGAGCAGGGCGGAAATCCTCGGGGTTGGCCAGAATCAGGATCAGCAGGCCGATCAGCAGAGCGGCTGCCACGCAGATGGTGATGAAGGCCCATTTCGGCAGTCTGTGCTTTTTGACTCCGACGGCTTGAGCCGCCGAAACAGGGGCTTGCATCGAAAGAGCGGGCTGTTCCGCGGAGGAGCCCGGTTGGAATGCGGCGAAGCGTTCCGGCTGTTGAGCGTTTGTCGGCTCAGCGCGGCTGTCGCCTGCGGCGTATCTGCCGGATGCCTGCTCCGTCGGCGGGAGGGTATCCGCCTGCTGCGTGATCTCCGGTGGATGGGTGTCGATCGGCTGCGGCTCCTGCATCTGCGCGCAGGGTTTCCCGCAGTTCGGGCAGAAAGAGGCTTCCTTTGGAAGAGGTTTCCCACAATACAGACAAAACATCTTTTTCCTCCTTGCCGGTTGGTCATATTATTTATATTTTCTCTATATCTAAAAAGCTTTCAGCGGCCCGGCGCATGCATCTGCAGGCGGTTCCGCTCGGCTTTTGAAGCCCGGTCCGGAATTCTTTCTTTTTTTAGTCCGGCTGCCTCGTAGGACATCGTCCCCGGCGCGCTCAGCAGCGGCCCAGTGCGTGCATCTGCAGGCGGACCCGCTCGACCTTGGAGGCACGGTCCGGTGCGGAGATCTCGTGCACGACGTACTCCGGGTCGACCATCGCCAGCAGGTCGTTGACCAGAGGATTCGTGATCGGGTCGTGCTGGTCGATTTTCAAAATCCACGCGTAGGACTGGGCAAAGCAGTCGTAAAAATCCTTTTCGGGGACGATCTTCTGCGAGAGCATCTCCGCGAGCACGCCGCCGCTCAGGGATTGGTGCAGGTGGAGGCCTTTTATGTACTTTGCGAGCTCTCCGTGGCGCGCAACGCAGTCCATCACCCAGCGCAGTCCCTGTTCGGCATCAGTGATGTGCTGATTGGCGTTCATCAGGTGGCCGGTGTCGAGCAGGAGGCCCTTGTTTTCATAATGTACGCGGTCGAGCAGATATTCAGTCTCGGCCGGATCGATGAAGTGATGCCCCGGGGTGAACAGGTTCTCGAGCAGCAGCTTGAAATGATAGTGCTTCCCGTCCGTCAGCTCGTTCAGAAGCTCGGCGGAGGCGTCGAAAATCTCCCGGTCGGTATGCTCCCACCGGTAGCTGAAGATCTCCTCGTTGGAGACATCCGAGATGTGGAAGACGGCGTATTCGGCGCCCATCGCCTCGGCGTAGTCCATATCCGCCTGAAAGAGCCTCTTGAATTCCTCCCGGTTTTTGGACTGATAGTAGCCCTCCCAAAGCTCGCGGCTGCCGAAGTGCTTTTCGAGATAGGCCGTGTTGCCGTTCCAGAAATCGATCCAGTTGGGATAAAAGAGCAGGTGGCAGCCGACGACGTAATCCGGTGTAAAAATACCGGTGTCGTCCGGGCCGCCGCGGATGACCTCGACGCCGTCGCAGCAGCAGTCGCGGACAAATTGCAGCATGTCCTCACGGTCCTTGTACGATTTGAGCCAGCCGTTCTCGCTGACGACATTCACAAGATGTTTCACAGTGGCACCTCCGGGGAAAGTATGCTATAATTATAAAAGACTTTGTGGTAAAAAGCGTTTCCCTGTATCAGTTTAGCAAAAAAGGAAAAAAACGCAAAGGGGAAATGCGGTAAAATAGAAGAAAAGAAAAAATAAAATTTTGGAGGTACTCTCATGAAATACGAAGAAGCTCTTGAAGAGATCGTATCGGCTGATTTGGAGGCCGTCCGGCGCTCCGAGGCGCGTTGGGCCAGCATCGCAAAGCCGCTCTATAGCCTTGGCCTGCTGGAGACGGACGTCACGAAGATCGCCGGAATGAAGGGCGACGACTACGTGCACCTTGGCAAGAAGGCCGTCATCGCAATGTGCGCCGACAACGGCGTCGTCGAGGAGGGCGTCACCCAGACCGGCCAGGAGGTCACCGCCATCGTGACGGAAAACATGTCCAAAGACATGAGCTCCGTCTGCCAGATGGCAAAGATCGCCGGAGCCGACATGTTCCCGGTGGATATCGGCGTCTACCGGCCGGTCGTCGGCGACAGGATCCTTCAGAAATGCGTCCGTCGCTGCACGGCCAACATCACCAAAGGCCCGGCCATGACGCCGGAGGAGGCAAAGCAGGCCATCGAGACCGGGATCGACCTGGTCGGCGAGCTCAAGGAGCGGGGCTATGGCATCTTCGCTACCGGCGAGATGGGCATCGGCAACACCACCACAAGCAGCGCGGTCGTCTCCGTTTTGCTGGATCAGCCGGTCGAAGCGATGACCGGACGGGGCGCCGGGCTTTCCACGGAAGGTTACCAGAAGAAGATCAACGCGATTAAAAAGGCCATTGAAGTGAACCGTCCCGATCCGGACGACGCTTTCGACGTGCTCTGGAAGATCGGCGGTCTTGATATCGCGGGTTTGGTCGGCGTCTTTTTCGGCGGCGCGGTCCATCATGTGCCGGTCGTCATCGACGGCTTTATCAGCGGGGCGGCGGCCCTGATCGCGCAGCGCATCCGCCCGGAGACGAAGGATTACATGCTCGGCAGCCACATCTCCAGAGAGCCGGCCGGTCGGCTGCTGATCGGGGAGCTCGGCGTCGATACGGTGATTGATGCCGGAATGTGCCTCGGCGAAGGCACCGGCGCGGTCGCGTTCTTCCCGATCCTCGACATGGCCCTCGCCGTCTACCACAACATGACGACCTTCGAGGCGACCAAGATCGAGGCCTATGTCCCGCAAAAATAAAATTCAGAGGTAAAAGAATGGTAGTTGTCGTCTACGGAGGTTCGGCCTGCGGAAAATCCGCCTTTGCGGAGAAGAACGTGCTGGGGCTCTCCGAGGGGAAAAGGGTATACATAGCGACCATGCAGATCACCGACGAGGAATGCGTCCGCCGGGTGGACCGTCACCGCGCCATGCGCGCACAGAAGGGGTTTTCCACCGTGGAGGCGCCGCGGGATCTCGCGGGAGTCGTCGCGCGGGAGGTGCCCGCCGGCTCCACGGTTCTGCTGGAATGTCTGGGCAACCTGACGGCCAACGAGCTCTTTATTCATGAGGGCGGAGGTAATCCGGAGGAGGCCGTCAAACGGGTCAAGGCGGGGCTCGCGGCGCTCTGCGAAAAGGCGGAGAACGTTGTCATCGTCGCCAACGACGTCTTTTCCGACGGCGTCGCCTATGAGGATCTGACGGAGCTGTATATCCGATGTCTCGCGGAGGTTACCGGCTATGCGACCGCAAGGGCCGACAGCGTCTATCAGATGGTCTGCGGGATTCCGATCCATAAAAAGGGGGCGGTGCTGTGAAAAAGATCCTCAGCGGAATGGGCATGGCCTTTGCCATGTATTCCAAAATCCCGATGCCGGACTGGGTCTGGAAATACGGCACCCCGGCACTGACCTTCTGCTTTTTCCCGATGGTCGGCATTGTTTCCGGCGGGCTGCTGTTCGGGTGGCTGCTGCTGGCACAGCGCCTCGGCATCGGCGCCTTTCTTCAGGGGGCGGGCTGCGTGCTCATCTCCGTGCTCGTTTCCGGCGCCATCCATTTTGACGGATTCTGCGACACTTGGGATGCCATTGGCTCCCATCAGAACCGCGAAAAGAAACTCGAAATCTTAAAAGATTCCCATATCGGCGCATTTGCCGCCATCTACGGCGCGCTGTATCTATTGGTGGCCGCCGCCTTCTGGGGCGAGGTGGAGGTGGACCTGCGCACGGCGGGCGTGCTCGCGTGGATCCCCGTGCTCGGCAGGGCGCTCTCCGGCCTCTCCGCGGTCACCTTCAAAAACGCGCGGGGCACCGGGCTTTTGGCTACCTTCTCCGACGCCGCGGATACCAAGGCGGTGCGGATCGCCTGCTCTTTATGGATTCTCGTTTCGGCATTCGGACTGCTCCGGATTGCGCCCATGAGGGGCGCGGCGGTGCTCCTTGCTGCGGGGATCGTATTTTTGCATTACCGCCGGATGTCCTACCGCGAATTCGGCGGCATCACGGGCGATCTCGCCGGGTATTTTCTGACGCTCTGTGAGGCTTCGGCGGCCGTGGCCGTTGTGGCGGTTCAGAAACTGGAGGTGCTGTTATGAAACTGATCATCGGAGGCATCGGCTCCGGAAAGCTCGGATATGCCGCGAATCTGGCGGGGATCCGCCCGGAGGAAGCCGCTCTGGATTTTGACGGCGCAAAGGACGCGAAGGTCTTTTTCGGTCTGCACCGGTGCGTACGGGAGGCGATGGAGGCCGGGGACGACCCGGATGTGCTGGTCGCCGATCTGGTCGCCGCCAACCCGGAGGTCATCGTTGTCAGCGACGAAATCGGCTGCGGCATCGTTCCGCTCGACCCGTTTGAGCGCCGGTGGCGCGAAAAAGTCGGCCGTATCTGCTGCCGTCTTGCGGAAGAGGCGGATATGGTGGTTCGGATGGACTGCGGCTGCCCGCAGGTGATAAAAGGATAAAAGAAAAGGATTTTGACGGCATGAGAATTTATTTTGCGAGGCACAGCGCCACGCCGGGCAATCTCAAAAAACAGTATATCGGCTCCACGGACGAGCCGCTCGCCCCGGAAGGGATCCTCCTTGCGCACCGGGCCGCGGAGAGAATGCCCAAGGTCGGCATCTGCTACGTCAGCCCGATGCTCCGCTGCCGCGAGACGGCGGAGATCCTCTTCCCGGAGGCGGAGAAGCGGCTGGTCCCGGATATGACCGAGACGGATTTCGGCGACTTTGAGCGCAAAACCTATGAGGAGATCAAGGACGATCCGGCCTACCAGAAATGGCTTGATGAGCGCGGCGCCCCGCCGAACGGGGAGAGCTGGCAGCATTTTTACGACCGCTGTACGGCGGCGTTTCTGCGCATTTTCGGGGAGGCAAAGGAAGAACGGCTCGATGAGGTGGCGTTTGCGGTTCACGGCGGCGTCATCATGGCCCTGATGGCGGCGTTTGCCCGTCCGCAGAAGGAATTTTACGAGTACCTGCTGCCGAATTGCGGCTGCTATGCGGTCGACGCGGACGGCGACGGCCTTTTTACGGTCGCAGAACGGATCGTTCCGGAAGGGCAGGAGTGAAACGGCCCGCACCGTCTTGGAGACGAGTTCCTGTCCTGATTGAATTTCACAGAACATGAAAAAGCGCTTTTTGGGAAAAAGGCGCTTTTTATTTACCAAAAATTTACGATTCTTCACACGTTCATGACAATTCTTTCAAAAAACCGCTACCCTCCGGGCATATCCTTGACAGGAAATCAATTTACGGAGGATATGCGATGGAAGATACGACCCAGACGCTTGATCCCGAAACCATACCGGTTCCGGAGTCGGAAGAAGATCTTCCGGCAAAGCAGCCCGTTCCGGAAATCGATCCGGCTTTGGCGGTGCTGTTTGCGCCGAAAAAGAAAAACCGAAAAAAGCGGATCCTTTTTGCTGCGATCCCCGCGGCCGTCTGTCTCTGCGCGACGGGCATCTTTTTCCTGGTGAAAAACGCGCAGAAAAATACCGCGGAGGAGGAGGCGGTCTACCGGGAATACACGGTCGCCCGGGGAAACGTCACCGTCGGCAACAGCGAAAGCTCATCCGTCTCCCTCAACCGCGAGACCGTGACGTTCAATGTCTCCGCTTCGGTGGAGGAAGTCTATGTGAAAGCGGGCTCCTTTGTCGGGGAGGGTGACCCGCTGCTCCGCATGAATCTTGAGGACATCCAGGCCGGCATCACGGAATACGAACTGGAACTTCAGGAGCTCGCGCTCGAACTGGATGAAGCGAAGATGGAGCAGCAGGAACAGCTTCTGAAGGCCTCCCAAACCTACGATACGGCGGTGCTCACCGGCGAGCAGGCCGACGACACGGAGACTCTCACCATCGGTAAGGCGGAAAACACGCTGGAGACAGCGCAGCAGAAGGTGGACGATCTCGAGGACGAACTCGACGACCTTGAGACGCTCTACGAGGACTACGACGACCGGGAGGAGGAACTGGAAGACCTGCTCGAGGATAAGGCGGAGTCCTACAGCGCTCTCGAATCCGGTGAGCTTGCCGCTCTGGAGGATACCAATACATATTATTGCTCTTCCTATACCGTACTGAGACAGAATAAGAGCAACTACATCAGCGCGATGGAGGCGGCGGGGCTTTCCGCCGAGGAGGCGCAGGCGAGTTATACCCGTCTGTACCGGTACCTCAAGGCGATCTACGATTACGCGGATGCCGGCGCGGACTGGACGGAGGATTACAGCAAGTATGACAGCAAGTCTGAGCTGAAAACTGCGGTGAACGATCTCAAGAGCGAGCTGGAAAGCGCCGAACTGAGCCTCAACGAGGCGGAGCTCGGTTATAATTCCAATGCGCTCAAGGCACAGCAGCAGAACGATACCGCCGCGCTCGGCGCAGATACCGCCGCCACGCAGTATGAGCTGACGGTCAGCAAGCTGCAGCAGGCCGTGGATCAGGCGCAGGAGGACTACGACTCCCTGAACAGCGAGCTTCAGGATCTGAAGGATACGCTGAGCGAGGACGGCATCATCTATGCGCCCTGCACCGGCATGGTGGCAAGCGTCAGCGTGGAGGCCGGCGATGAAATCGAAGTGTATTATGACGAAGATACCGGTCTCATCCGCACGGAGACCGTCTGCACGCTGACGGATATCAGCAGCGTCTATGTGCCGATCACGATCTCCGAGGAGGATATCCTCAGCGTCTACATCGGCGAGCCTGCGGAGGTCACGATGACCGCCTTCCCGGATCAGACGTTTGAGGCCGAGGTGGATACGATCTCGGTGGAATCCTCCCGTTCCGGAGCGGCGACCGTCAGCTACACGGTCAACGTCCGCTACGAAGGCGAAAACGAGCTGGCCATGTACGAGGGCATGAGCGCGGACATCACGCTGATTCTGAAGCAGGTGGAGGACGTGCTTTACGTCAACCTCTCCGCAGTCACCAATACGGACGGCGTTGCGACAGTTCTGCTGAAAGGCGAGGACGGCAATCCGGTCGTGACGGAGGTCACCACAGGCTTTTCGGACGGCACCTATGTCGAGATCACGTCCGGTCTTGAAGAAGGAGACGTCGTGCTCGCGCAGTCCGGCGTTTCCAAATAAGACGGTCCGACAGGAGGCGAATGAATTTTGCGACTGATTGAAATCCTGCGGATGGTCTTCATCAACCTGATCCAGAACAAATCGAAGGTGGCGCTGACCTCGCTCGGCATCATCGTCGGCTCGGCCACCATCGTTCTGGTCATCGCCATCGGGCAGGGAAGCAAGGCCGACGTGGCCGACCAGTATAAAAACCTCAACGCCGGCGCCATCGACGTCTCCGTCAGCGAATACGACATGAGCGCGATGGAAGGCATGGGCGGCATGGGAGAGGGCGAATTGCCCGACATGGAAAGCTTTTTCGACGCATTTTCCAATGGGGAAATGCCCTCTCCTGGCGGCGGAATGCCGAGCTTCAGCGGCGGCTTCGGCGGTGGCTCCGGCGGGCCCGGCGGCATGACGATGGGCGGCGGAGATTCGAATTCCGCCTTCAGCAACAAGCTTGAGCAGCTCACTACCGACGACGTGGAGGATATCGAATCCTTTGTCACGGGGCTGGACGAGGTCACCATCCTCGTCAGCGGCGATACCACGGTCTACGGCGGCGATCTTGAGGAGGAGACGACCGCGACGGTTGTCGGCGTACAGGAAAACTACCAGAGTGTCAGCAATCTGGAACTGCTCTACGGCGACTTTATCAGCGGGGAGAACAACGACAACGGGGACTACGTCTGCGTGATCGGCTATTCCCTCGCGACCGATTACTTTACCTATCCGCAGCTTGCCTACGGCGACTATCTGACGATCGACGAAAAAAACTACGAGATCATCGGCGTGCTGCAGGAGATGGGCTCCGTCTCCTCGGGGATCAGCCCGGATACGGCGATCTATATCCCGTATGCCACAGCGGAAAAATACATCTTCGGCAGCACGGCCGACCCGACCATCACGGCGGTCGCCTCCGATGTCGGCCAGATCGACACGGTCATGGAAAATATCAACACCATCCTGACCGAAAACCATCCCAACAGCTACTTTGACGTCAGCGATGCGGGCAGCCTGATGGAGGCGGCGACCTCCTCGGCAAACACGCTCTCCACGATGCTGCTCGCGGTCGCCAGCATCGTCTTTGTGGTCGGCGGCATCGGCATCATGAACGTGCTGTTCGTCACCGTCAAGGAGAGGACGGAGGAGATCGGCGTGCTCAAGGCGATCGGCTGCTCCAACATGACCATTCTGATGGAATTCGTGCTCGAGGCGGTTACGATCGGCGTAATCGGAGGCATCCTCGGCGTCGCGGTCAGTTTTGCGGTCGATCCGCTGCTCAGCATGTTCGACGTCCGGCTGGAGCCGACGGTTTACGGCTATCTGCTGGCCATTGTCTTTGCGGTTTTGACCGGTACGGTCTTCGGCTTCTATCCGGCATACAAGGCGTCGAAACTGGTGCCGGTGGAGGCGCTTTCCCTTGATTAAAAAACAACATGGAGGTTTTGATGTGAAAAGGATATCTGCAATTCTGGCGGCGGTCCTGATCCTGTTTACGTTCTGCGGATGCGGCGATCAGGAAGGCGGATCGGACAGCTCGGCGGAGGATGTATCCTCCCTGACGAAAGAGGCCGTTTCGCAGAGGACGGTCGTCGGCGAAGTGGACAGCATCGTCGGCAACGAGGTCACTCTGCTGATCGGCGAGCTTATGGGCCCCGGGGCCGGAGGTGATCTTGCGATGCCGGAAGAGGGCGCTTCTGCGGCGGAAAGCGGGGAAGAGGCATCCGCATCGGATGAGGCAGCTTCCGGAGACGCCCAAACGCCGCCTTCGGGAGACTTCGGCGGCGGAGACAAACAGGGAAAAGGTTCCGGAGAGGGCATGCCCGCCGGAGGAGAAGCTCCCGCGGAGGGAGGGGCCCCCACGGGAGGTAACCTGCCTGCGGGCGGGGATACTCCTGCGGGCGGGGAAGGCGGCGGTTCCGTGGAGATCGAGTATTCCGGCGAGACGGGGACCTACGAACTTCCGGCAGGTATGGCGATCGGCAGCGGGGATTTCACCGATGTGACGGAGGGCATGATCCTGCGCCTGACGTTTTCCACCTACGAAGATGGAACGGAAGCCATTTCCTCGGTAGAGATCCTTTCCCGGTGAGGCGGCGCGGATGGAGCATCTGATCGATATCCGGCACGTCAATAAAATTTATAAAATGGGCGACAACGTCGTCGAGGCGCTCAAGGACATATGCTTTACAGTGGATCCGGGCGAATACGTCGCGGTGCTCGGGCCGTCCGGCTCGGGAAAAAGCACGCTGATGAATATCATCGGCTGTATGGATACGATGACCTCCGGCGAATATTACCTCGCGGGGATTCCGATCCAGCGGATGCAGGACAGCCAGCTTACGATGGTCCGCAACGTGCTGATCGGCTTCATCTTTCAGCGCTACCATCTGATCTCGACCTATACGGTCCTGCAGAACGTCATGATGCCGCTGCTGGTACGCGGCGCGTCATATAAGGATGCGGAACGGACCGCTGCGGCGAAGCTCTCGATGCTGGGGATGGGTGAGCGGCTGAATCACAAACCGAGCGAGCTTTCCGGCGGCCAGCAGCAGCGCGTTGCCATCGCGAGAGCGCTGGTCTGCGAGCCGAAGCTGCTGCTTGCGGACGAGCCGACCGGCGCCCTCGACAGTGCAACCGGCAAGGAGGTCATGAAACTCTTTGCCGAAGTCAACGGGATGGGCCATACGGTCGTCTCGATCACGCACGACCTCAACATCGCCTCCTACGCAAAGCGCGTCGTGCGCATCGTGGACGGCGAGCTGACCGACAGCGGCGAGACCGGTGCGGATGTGAAGCTCTGAAAAAGCGGAAATCCTCCGCCGCGGCGCCGGAAGAAACGGCGGAAACCATCAATCCGCCTTGCCGGGCGGCAAAAGAGGCACGCCTGCAATCTGTAAAGCAAAAATGGTTTACATGGAATCCCATAAAAACTACCGGAGCGGTAAAAACACCGCCCCGGCAGTTTTCTTGTATTCGATGAATCAGACGAGCGCCTTTTCGGTGAAATCCTTCCAAGCGCCGCCGCAGAGACGATGCATCTCCTCCGTGGCCACCATCCAGAGCTCAGCGGATTCCCGCTCCGGGTAAAATTCGATGAAATCGCCCTGATAAAACGTGTAGAACCGGCTGACGTCGGTGCACATGCCGTAGGTCGGGAGCTGCAGGATACCGATGGAGAACGAAAACGGCGCTCCGTTTTTGGTGCCGTCGTAGTGAATGCCCTCCCGGTCGAGGGCGAGCGTTCCTTCGCCGACGATCTCGGAGGTGGCTCCATGCTTGAGATAGCCGTATTTCGGCAGCATGCCGATTTTTACGTGCTCAGAGAGAGTGAACCCTTCCTCCGCGATCATTTCGCGCACGCTCGCCCGCTGCTCGTCGAACCAGGCGCGCGGCGTATCCGGGATCTCGCAGGCTTTATCTTTCGGGATCAGGTCGTAGTACTCGTTGAGGGTGGCCTCGTTGCCGCAGGTTTTGCAGCGGATCGTGTTGCCCACGCTCTCCGTGCAGAGCATCCCGCCGCACTTCGGGCACCAGAAAAGAAGCTGGTGCAGGTTCTTTGCCATTTCGCCGCGGCCGTCGTAGCGAATCCGGGCGGCCTTGTTCCATTCGTAATCGTCGTGCCAAAGCTCCCGGTCAAGCTTCTCCTGAATCTCGTCGGCGGTCATGGATTGGAGTTGTTCGGGCGTAAAGAGCTGATCCACGACGACCTCCACCCGGCCGGGGCGCTCGTCGAGGCAATATTTCGTACTGGTCAGATAGCCGCCGGAGATCTTGGTATAAAGAACCGGCACGCCGAGGTATTTAAAGAGTTGGCCGCTGCCGACGGCGCAGGGCTGATTCGCACCGGAGATCGAACTCATGCCCTCAGGCATGATGATGATTCGGCCGCCCTCTCTGATGACGCGCGTCATCTGCTTGACCGCATAAGGGTAGGGGACGAAATTCTTTTTCGGGATGACCTGCAGCGCCCGCATCAGAAAGGCCAGATGGCTGCGGAAAAACTCGTTGTAGCCGACCACGAAGTTGAACGTGTCCGGGTAAAAGGCCGGCGCGGTGAAGGCGTGGTCGAGCCGGGAGGCGTGGTTGCTCACGACGACGTAGGGCTTTCCGCGGAAAGGCTTCAAATCAATGCGATATGTATAGCTGACGCCGCATTTTTTGTAATAAAGAAATTTTGAAAGCCGGGACATGAAGCGGAAAAGGAGGGTCGGCGTCCGGTGAATTTTGCGTTTTTCGAGCTTCTGCTGCTCGGTAAGCTTTTCCTTTGCCATGCGGCGCCTCAAATACTTTCCAGCACGCGGCTCAGATCGCCGACGGTGCTGATGCCGGAGAGCGTCTCGTCCGGGATCTCTTTTCCGGTCTCATCCTCAAAATCCGTGATGCAGCCGACCATATCGAGGGAGGTCCAGCCGAGATCCACATAAAAATCCGTCTCCGGCGTGATCTCCTCTTTCGTCAGGGAGCAGCCCCTTTCCAGAATCGCATTTCTGATTCGTTCAAACATCGTCAAAGTTCCCTCCTGATTTTTCCGAGTGCCGTTTTGGAAAAAGGCTCGTTCCGGACTTCCACCGAGGCGATCCTGCCGGATGACGGGAAGCTGCGGTTGGCGAGTTCGGCGGCTTGTTTGAGTTCCTTTTCGAGCTCCGCCGGATCCGCACCCTGCCGGTAGCCGATTGCGGTCAAAAGCCCGTTTTTCTCCCTGACCAGCAGATCCGTGCCCGTGGGCAGGTAGCGGATCAGCACGGCCTCTTTTTCCTCCGGGATGATATTTTCGCCGTTTGAAAGGACAATGATGTTCTTCTTCCGGCCGGATATGTAGAGGTAGCCGTCCCCGTCGAGGGAGCCAAGATCGCCGGTGCGGAGCCAGCCGTCCGCCGTGAAGGCGCCGACGGTCGCAGCCTCATCGTGGTAGTAGCCCTGCATCACGTTTTCGCCGCGGACCTCGATCTCGCCGTCCGCGTCGATCCGCACTTCGCAGTAGGGGCCGGGCAGGCCGACCGAGCCGATCCGGCCCTCCACGTTGAGCGTCACGAGCGGCGCGCATTCGGAGAGGCCGTACCCGACCATCAGCCGGATGCCGTGTATCCCAAAAGCCGCGGCAATCTCCGGGCTGACCGGGGCTCCGCCG
This sequence comes from uncultured Oscillospiraceae bacterium, assembly GCA_964391915.1. Lineage (GTDB taxonomy): Bacteria > Bacillota > Clostridia > Oscillospirales > Ruminococcaceae > UMGS1668. The sequence continues at coordinate 9,099 of CAYMNV010000004.1, read as the reverse complement.
CAGACGATTGTTTTGAGATTTTTCGCCCTTTCCAGTTCCTGTGCGAAGAGCGTCAGCAGAGCGCCGGCCTGCAGCGGCACCAGATAGACGCTTTCGGCGCCGGAATCCGCAAGATCCCTCGCAAAGCGCGGTCCCGAGCTGCCGATTACGATGGCGGCGCCCGGCGTCAGCGCGGCCAGCAGGTGGCAGACGGCCTCGAATCCGTGCGAAAAGGGCAGAACGGAGAGCGTGACGCTTCCGATCAGGTAGGGGAAGTCGCTCGCCGCAATGCTCATGATGTTTTTCTCCGTGAGCATGACGCCGCGTTTTGCGCCGGTCGTGCCGGAGGTGAACAGAATCTCACAGAGCCGGCCGGGATCCTCCGGCAGATCCGCCCAAGCGGTATCTCCGGCGGCAAGCAGCCCGCGGCCGGTTTCCAGAAGGCGGGGCAGTTCGGCGTCGAGCCGGAGCAGGCGGACGTTTTCCGGGAAGAGCGGAGCGGTTTTTTCGGTGACAAAGGCGCAGGTGATCCCGCCTTTTTCGACGAGGTAGCGCACCTCCTCCGGGGTCTCTTCCGGGGAGACGGGTACCGCGACGCCCGCTCCGCCGAGGATGGTCAGGTAGGCGAGCGCCCATGCGTAGGAGTTGGGGCCGCAGACCGCAAAATGGCTGCCGCGGGTACCGGCGGCGATCAGGGCGGAGCCGAGAGCCCTGCTCTCCTCCAAAAGCTCCGGGAAGCGTACGGAGCAGGGAAGACCTTCCGCATCCTTGAAGCGATAGGCGTCCCGTTCGGCATAAAGTGAGGCCGCACGCTCCAGGAGCCTGCGGATCGTTTCAGGCTTTTTCGTTTGTATATCCGATATTCCTGTCATAAGTTCCTGCACCCCCATTCACAATAGAATCATTTTACATAATATTTTTGGAAGATGCAATCCAAAATTCTTCGATTTTGGAGATAAATTATACAAAAAATTCTTATTTTATTGAAAAAATTACATCTTTGCTCCGGAAGACGGAGATAAGGAAGGTGCCGCTTGAAAAATCACGGCATTTATGCGGAGATGAAAGCAGCCGCCGCCGAATAGCCGAATAGCTTTTTAGGAAAAGAATAAAGCAAAAAAGCTTTACATCAAGGGAAATCAATCCCTGAGTTTTTCGCTAACGAAAGAGATCGGTTTTAGAGTTTTTCGTTCATCTTTCGGATCGCGCCGGCCGGGAGCTTGAGCACCTTTCGGTCGTAGGTCATCAGGCCGTTGAGCTCATCCTCCACGTCGCAGAGCTGCGTATAGACCGCAGCGGAAAGCCCCTGTTTTTTTGCAGGGATCACCTGCTCCTCATAGAGCTTTCTGAAGGAGCGGTAGAGCTCGGCGAGGGAGGAAATTCTGCGGTATCCGTAGTCTTTTTCATTGAAGCAGTGGCCGTCGACGCGGCAGTTGTATCCGCCGAATTCGGAGAGCGCCACCGCGCGGCCGAGCGGATCCCTTTTGAAGAAATAGGGATAAAAGTAAACGTGGAAGCTCCGCAGCTCTCCAATTTTCTGATCGTGCCAGCCGCTCGCGTGGTCGATCGTGCGGGTCGGGTCGAGGCTTTCGATCAGTGCGGCGGCGCGTTTCGCGTCGAACTGGCCCCATCCTTCGTTGAAGGGTACCCAGAGGGCAATGCAGGGGCAGTTGTAAAGCTCCCGGATCATTTCGGAGAGCTCATGGGAATATTCGAGGCGGCCCTCCTCGTTTTCCCGATGGAACAGCACATAGTTGCCGTCGTCGAAATGGATGCCGGTAAACATCGGTGAGGAAGAAACCAGAAAATCGTACTTTCCTCCGCCGCAGGGCATATCTTGCCAGACCAGCATCCCAAGGCGGTCGCAGTGATAATACCAGCGCAGGGGCTCGACCTTGATGTGCTTTCTGAGCATGTTGAAGCCGAGCGCTTTCATCGTTGTGATGTCGTGGATCATGGCCTCGTCGGAGGCCGGCGTATAGAGCCCGTCGCAGTGGTAGCCCTGATCGAGGATGCCGTTATGGAAATAGGGTTTCCCGTTGAGGAAGAGCTGTTTGACGCCGTGAGGCCCCTTTTCCACGGAAAATTTCCGCATGCCGAAGTAGCTCTCCACTTTATCGTCGCCGAGCTCGACGGTAAATTCGTAGAGATGCGGATTTTCCGGCGACCATGGGATGAAATCCGGCACCGGGATTTTGGCCGACCGGTTGGTGGTAAAGCCGTACCGGTTTCCGGCGAGCTCCAGCGTGCAGGAGTATCCCTCCTGCGAGAGAACCTTGATTTTGACGGCAGCCTCGTCAAAAAGCGGCGTGATCTTCAGGTCATGGATATGGACCTGCGGCACGCTCTCCATCCAGACGGTCTGCCAGATGCCGCTCTGCGCCGTGTACCAGATACCGCCGCGCTCCGTTTTCTGCTTGCCGCGCGGGAAGGCGTTTTCCTCCGTATAATCGCGGACCTTGACCACAAGCTCGTTTTCTCCTTCGGCGAGCGGCTTCACTTCGGCGGAGAACGACGTATATCCGCCGGAATGGGAGCAAACTTTTTCGCCGTTCCAGAAGACCTCCGCGAGCTGGTCGACGGCGCCGAAGCGGAGCAGCGTACGTGCCTGCACGAAACCCTCCGGGAAGACGACCTTCCGGCGGTACCAGAGAGTCTGCTCCGGCCGGAGCGTTTTGAGCACGCCGCTGAGCACGCATTCCGGGGAATACGGCACGATGATCGTCCCGTCGTAGGCTTCCGGCATCCGGCCGCCGTCGGTGATCGCATAGTCCCACGGCCCGTTGAGATTGAGCCAGCTTTCCCGGCGCATCTGCGGGCGCGGGTATTCGGGCAGGGGATGCTCCTTATCAAAGGTTTCGCCCCAGGGAGAAAGCATATCCGACACCTCCGGCTTCTGTTCTGCCCTGATTATACTCTATCTTTTGGCCCGGCGCCACAAAAAACGTAATTTTCCGGGGATGCGTTCCTTTCTTGACATATTTTTTCCTTGGTATATAATTGGCGTGTTGCGTTTTCTTTTTCCTGCGGAATTTACATAGAAACGGTGGCCGTATTTTGCCGGATTTGTTTCATATCTGCCTGATTTTATGCCCGTTGGTGTTTCTGGCGGGATTTGTGGATTCGGTGGCGGGCGGTGGGGGGCTGATCTCTCTGCCGGCCTACCTGCTCTGCGGATTTCCCACCCATCTTGCCGCGGGAACCAATAAGGTCGTCAACGGGATCGGAACTCTGACGGCGGCCAGAAAGTTCATACACAACGGCAAGGTCAGGCTGAAATATGCCCTTGTTGCCGGAGCGGGCGCGATGGCCGGCTCCGCGGTCGGAACGCGGATCGCCCTCCTGCTCAATGAAAACACGCTGAAGATCGTGATGCTGTGCGCGCTGCCGCTCGTGGCGGTCGTCCTGTTTCTCAAAAAAGATTTCGGCAGCGAGACCGCGGTGCCGAAAAAGGAGGAGAACCCCAAAAGGGATATCTTCATTTCTCTTGCCATCGGGCTCGGCATCGGCTGTTACGACGGTATGGTCGGCCCGGGGACCGGTACCTTCATGATCATGGCGTTCACCGCCCTGATGGGGATGGATCTGCTGACCGCCTCCGGCTGCGCGAAGGTCGGAAACCTCGCTTCCAACATCGCCTCGTCGGTCATCTGGCTGATGAATGGGCAGGTCATGCTGGAACTTGTGATCCCCGCCGCGGCCTGCAGCATCGCGGGGAACTACCTCGGCGCCCGGTACGCGATCCGGGGCGGCTCCAAACGGGTGCGCTACATGATCTTTGCGGTACTGGCGCTGCTTTTCGGCAAGATGGTTTTCGATTTATGCACATGAGTTTTTAAAAGCCGGTTTTTACCGGCTTTTTTTATTTAGAAACAAACGGAATCCGGACGCCTCTCTTTTCAAAATCCGTGAAAAAATATATAATTTGGATAACGAATGAGCGGAAAGGGGAATTTTATGAAAAAAAGAACGGCTTTTTTCCTCGCGTTCCTGCTTTTGCTTTCGCTGTCAGGCTGCGGCAAAAGGGTGGAAGAGCCATCCTCCGGGCAGGAACCATCCATACAGGCGACTCCGGACACGGGCGAGCCGGATTATTCCGGTGCCATGGTCTACTCCGAGGCTGGCACCTACTCCGAGACCGCGACCTATGAAAAGGGCGTCGTCACGGCGGACGGCGTCGTGCTTGAAAACGTGACGTTTACCGATTATCTGTATATCGCCCCGGAGGTCGGGGAGGGGACGGTACGCCTCAGGGGTGTCTCCGCTGCGAAGCTGATCGTAGCCGGCGGCGGGCTCGATTCCGTGATTGTGGAGGCGGCCGGGGATGCCGCATCCGGGGAATCGGCCGCGGAACCTGTGTTTTCGGCTGTGGAACCTATACCCGGCACAGACACATCCGCGCCTATCGCTGCGGCATCCGCGTCTACCGCCGCGGAACCTGAAAACACTGCGGCGGAACCCGTGCGCACTGCCGCGGAAAATCAGGCAAGATTTGAGGAACTGATCCTTTCGTTGGGCTGGGGCGATTCGGCCGACTCTGCCGATATCTCGGGCGACTCTGCGGCGGAGAGCCAAAGCGGCGGTTCCGCAGGGGAGAGCACGGACAATTCCTCTTCCACTTCTACTTCCGGTGCGGAAACGGAATCCGCTGCGGGCCGAAGCGGTATCGAGGACGTCTGGCTGCTCAGCGACACGCACCTCGTGCTCAAAGTCCCGGTCGGCACGATCACCGTCTGCGCGGGGAGACTGGAGCTTTTGAGCAGCGCGGATGCCGTTTTCCTCAAAACGCCGGATGTGGCGGAGACTCCTTCCGAGCTGAAATGGCGCTGGGCGGGGGATGATACCGTGCTGCCGGAACTCACGCTCGGCGCCGATGCCGCCCTGCGTTTTCTGGATCTCACCGGCGGGAAACGTGCCGCAGTTGATAACTCCGGCTGTGTGTTTCAGGCTGAGATGGGAAGCGGAAGCCTGACGGAGGCCGGCCGCAGCATTTCTTTCAAAAATTCCGGTGCGGCAGGTACGGTGACCGGCGGCGGATTTACTTATGAGCAGGACGAGACCGGGTACACGCAGGCCCTCAATGTGACGGGCGATGCCATCCTGATGATGAAGGGCCTCGCCGATTCCCTCACAGTCGCAAACGAAGCCTCCGGCACCGAGCTGGGTCTCAGCGGCCTTAAACTGAATTTCCTCACGCTGCCCGAGGGCATGGAATCCGCCGCGGAGGCCGCCGATTATAAGAGCGCCTCCTATACGGATGCGGCGGGCGGCGTCGTCTCCTCAGACAGCGGAGCGGGGGACGCGGTGAGCTATTCCTCCTCCGACCCTGCGGCCGATCTTGCAAAATGGAGAGCGATCAACGCCGATGTCAAGGCATGGATCGAGATTCCGGGTACGAATATCAGCTACCCGATCGTCAAGGGCAGGACGAACACGGAGTATGAGGAGCTCGACTATTATCGGAATTACAGCAAATCCGGCGTGATCTGGTTCGATCACAATGTGCGCTTTGACCAGAGCGGCAACCTCGCCTCCAAAAATACCGTGATTTTTGGCCACAACTGGACAAATCTCTGGCGGCCGATTCAGTACGGGCGGAGCAGCGACATCAAATTCGCGCAGCTTGCCCAGTATGAGAGCGCCTCCTTCGCGGCGAGTCACCCATATATTTATATCTATACGGACGGCGGCCGGCAGACCTATCAGGTCTTCGCAGCGTTTTACTGCACGGTGAATACCGGCCTCTCCACGGATTTCCGGTATCTGACCAACGACGGCGCCACGGACGTGGCCGCCATCATCGAAGAGGAGCAGAGCCGGAGCCTTTATAGCACCGGCGTCTCCGTCGCCTCCGACGACCAGATTCTCACGCTCCAGACCTGCACCCGCGTCCTTGGGAATTCCCTGGGCGAGAACCAGAAGTTTGTCGTCTGCGCCAAGCTGATCGCGGGCTCCGGAACGGAATCGGAGGCCGTCGTCGATGCGGAGGAGGTCACGCCGCGGGAGCTCACCACCTCCGTCAAACTGGCGGCCAAGTCGGTTGCAGCGGTGGAGGGCGCCCCGGAGAACTCCCTCTGCATCAAGGTCTATGTCGACGAGAACTCCATCTCCGGCATCGAGATCACGGATTTTGAGCTCACCGATGTGGAGGTCCTTTCCGGAAGTGCGGAAGTCGGCATCGTGGACGACAGCCATATCTATATCCTCCCGACCGCGGTCGGGAAGGTGAGCGTCTCCTATACGGCGCTCGTCTCCTATGAAGGCGCCGGCGGCTCCTCCGATTCTCAGGAGGTGAGCGGGAGCATCAGCTTTACGGTCAACGCGGGCTGAGACACAAAAAAAGGCCGAGGCAGCCCAAAAAACGAACCATAAAAAAGCTCCCCCGAGCGTTTCGCCCGGAGGAGCTTTTTATTTAGCCTTTTGGGAAAAGATCCTGCGGACCGGCCGGATAGGGCTTGCCGCCCGCCTGACGACGAAACGATGCCAGGCGGAGACGCTCCGGCCCGGAAGAAAAATCTCATTCAATCCGCCTGTTTTCTCACTTCGAAAATGGAGCCCACTCTCCGGTATCCGAGCTTTTCATAATAAGGGTCCGCGTCGCTCATCACATAGATCGTCTGCCCGGGGAAATCCGTGCACACCTGTTCCATCAGCATCCTGCCGAGCTGTTTTCCTCGGCAGGATTTTCTTACGAGCAGGTCGTATACATAGACGCCGAATCCGTCGTCCTCCCGGCAGCGGGCATATCCGCACAGGATACCGTCCTCACAGGCCACATAGGTGACGCCCGTTTCCAGCGCCTTTTTATATCTTGCGCGGCCTTTTTCTCCGTGGTAGTCGCTCCAGTCGTCGCCCTCTTCCCGGAGCAGGTCAAAGAGGGGCTCCTCATCCTCTTTTGTATATCGTCTGATCGTCATGCCGAACTCCTTTCGCAGGGATACCGATGTTTCGATTTTTTCCTGCCGGCGGGCAGCGGAAACCACCGCACCGGCAATTTGATCGTACCATATTTTCCGGCAGAAAAAAAGACATACCCTTCCAAAAAGGGAGAGCATGCCGGTTCCGGATCGCCCGGTCAAATCGGATACAAAAGGGGACGCCTTTCATCTCCTGAAAATCACAGGATATTCAGCGTGGTCATGGTGGCTACGATTTCCGCCGTATGATCTTCTTCTGTCTCAACAAGAGGATGTCCGCAGACGGGGCACTTTGTCTCTTCGGTATCGAATTCCTTGTCGCAGTTTTCACAATATTTCATTGCGGATTTCATTTCAGACGCTCCTTTCAAACGAAGATAAGAGATTTCGGAAAAAGCAAATTCACGGCGGCGAGGACCGCGGTGCATTCGGTGTGACCGCAGTCACATAGCGCGGGTGTTCTTCCGGCATTTGCACGAAAAACTTAGTAATATCAAGGGTTTTAGGGTAGCCGGGAAGCAGTGTTTTCATTAAAAGAAACCATTTTATAATTGACTGCGAACTATTTTGTGTTATGATTCTAATAATATTGAGTTGAATTTTGGAAAACAGCGAAAATTAAAGGGTGCGTCATCATGAACAAAGAACTGATAAACCAGAGCATGGATTATATTATACAGCATTTTGATGAGGACCTTTCAGTTAAGGATGTAGCGGAGCATTTCCATTTCTCGGAATTTTATTTTTGCAGATCCTTCAAGGCTGCGACCGGCGAAAGCGTATATGAGTTCATGAAGCGCCTGAAAATGGACCAGAGCGCCGTGGATATCAAGCTGGTAAAGAATAGGCCCATAACGGATATCGGACTTGATTACGGATACAGTTCGTCCAATTACAGCTCCGCGTTCAAAAAGCATCATAACATTTCCCCGGTAGAATTTCGTAAATCCACAAACATAACGGGGATGTCAAACCCGTTCTATCCGGAAGGCTTTTCTGGATTCGACACGTTTGACGGCTATGCCGATAAGATTCAAATACAGAAACTTCAGAATGTTTTGGTCATTTACGAAAGGGTCATCGGAAATTATATCGATCTGAAGGAAAAATGGCCTCAGTTTTTGGATAAATACAGAGATTATATCAAAGCGGAGACCCTGTTTATTGAGAGGTTTTACGACGATCCCGCGATTGCCAGCCTGGACAGCTGCATATACGATATCTGCATGACAACGGATGGATTCTGCACGCTGGATAATATAACGACGATAAAAGGCGGCAAATTTGCGGTATATCGTTACGAGGGGAAAATACAGGACATCTTCTGCTCGGTGCAGGGGGTATTCAGCGTCTGGCTGCCCGAAAGCGGGTATATCATGGATGAACGGTACGGCTTGAATATATATCAAAAGATCGACGAAAACAGCGAAACCGTATCCATGGATCTGTGTATCCCCGTGAAATAGGGCAAGAATTCAGAAGTAATCACACAGACTTTTTTCTATAATGAGAACGATCCGGGCACGGAGGTTCTCTTGGAAAGAAATCTGTTTTATTTTATTGAAAATGGGGGTATCAACATGTTTGATATAAGAAAAATCCAGGAGCAAGTCATCTTTGAAGCGGTCAGGAAGCAAAGCGATGCCGTAACGGCAGGTGAAATTGTATATGGAAAAGACGAAAGGGCAAAAGGTGAAGCCAACGCCGACTGGGTGAAGTCGACGATGTGCAGATTGGAAAACAAATTCGACAAAGAAACGACAAAACAGATCCGTATGAACTGTCAGTGCGGCTATGGAATGGATGAAAAACTGGCGCTTCTGAATGAACTGAGAGCCGCCTCGTCAAGCATGGAGGAATTTGCGGGCTCGGATAAGGCAAAAGCGGCGGGCCTGTTTTGCGAAAACGGCGAACTATATCTGCGGTTTTTATTTTGCCCCTGTCCTATGCTCGCCGACGTGGATAAATTGGAGACAAAAACATGGTGCCAGTGCACGACCGGGTACAGCAAAGTCCTTTTCGAAAAAGCCTTCGGGTGTTCAGTGGACGTGGAATTACTGAAGAGCAAAAAAAAGCGGGGACGATATCTGCCTGATGAAAATCATCCCTCGCAGTCTTATCTGGAACTGAGGCGGTACATATGAAATCCGGCGGGAAGGGAGGCCGCTTTTCTGTCCGGAGTGCGGATCCCCGAGCTCGATGA
>CAYMNV010000003.1:101747-129254 GCA_964391915.1 uncultured Oscillospiraceae bacterium | reverse complement strand
GCAAAATTCACAGCGGCGGCCAAAATCACTCTTGGAGTTCGCCCAGATACTGTGCCGCCGCGGTTGCGGCGATTGCTCCGTCGGAGGCCGCCGTCACAAGCTGGCGGAGGCGTTTGGTGCGCGTATCCCCCGCGGCAAAGACGCCGGCCAGATTGGTTTTGCAGTCCTCTCCCGCGATAATATAGCCGGACTCGTCCAGCTTCAGGCTGCGGAAGATGCCGTTCTTCGGCTCCATCCCGACGGCGACGAACACGGCCGATACCGGCAGCTCCGCCGTCTCCCCATTCTGTGCGTCGGCGAGAACAAGCGTATTCACCATCTTGTCGCCCCGGATCTCAAGCGTTTTCCGGTTGATAAGAATCTTTGCGTTTTCTTTTTTCTGGAACGCGTTTACCAGGATCTCCGAGGCGCGGAAGGTACCCTTGCGGCTGATGAGGTACACGGTGCGGCAGATTCCGGCGAGGTAGGCCGCGTCCTCAAAGGCCGTGTTTCCGGCCCCGACGATGGCGACATCTTTCCCGCGGAAAAAGTTTCCGTCACAGGTCGCGCAGTAGGAGACGCCGCGGCCCGTGAATTCCTTTTCTCCGGGGATATCCAGCTTCCGTCTCTGTGCACCGTTCGCGATGACGACCGCTTTGCCCTGATAATCGCCCTTGGCCGTGGAAACCGTCTTCGTCGTGCCGAAAGCCGAAAGCCCCGTCACCTCGGAGAAGATGAATTCCGTTCCAAGGTTCTGTGCCTGCTGAAAGATCGCCATGGCATAATCCGCGCCGGTCATGCCGGGCATGCCGGGGTAATTTTCCACTTCAGGAGAAGAAACGATCTGCCCGCCCGGTGCCGCGGATTCGAATACCGCACAGGAAAGGCCCGCGCGTCTCGCATAAATGGCCGCCGTCAGTCCCGCAGTTCCTGCCCCGATAATCAAAATGTCATACATATCCAGAATTCCTTTCAGTTTGATGGTATCATTATTATATCACCGAACTGGTTTCAATACAATTTTTGTGTTAAAATAGGATGGAAATTAACAAAAGGGCGAATGAGGGGAATCGGATTTGAGAATCGGGATCATCGACTTCGGGACGAATACGCTCCGGCTCAACATTTTTGAGGCGGAAGACGACGAGCGCCATATGATTTATGACGGCGTCGTCTACTCCCGCGTCGTGGAAAATACCGTCGGCAACATACTGTCTCAGGAGGGCGTCGAGCGCATCATCGAGGGCATCGAGGAGCACCAAAGCGTCTGCAGGCACTACCGCTGCGACCGGGTGGTGTGCTTTTCCACCGCCTCCCTGCGCTATCTGGAAAACGCCGACGACGTGGCGGAACAGGTGGCCTTCCGCACCGGGATCTCCATCCGGCGCATCTCCGGCAGCGAGGAGGCGGAGTACGACTATCTCGCGCTCAGGAGGGCAGCCGGCGTGGAATCCGGCGTCGGGTGCGACCTCGGCGGCGGCAGCATCCAGATTCTTCTCTTCGGAAAAGGCGGCCTGACCAAAAGCGCCTCTTTCCCGCTCGGAAGCAGCCGGATGGCAAAGGCGCATGTCGCGGGGGATTTTCCGACCGCCGAAGAGACTGCGGCAATCAAGGAGGAGATCCGGGCGGCGCTGAAAAAGGAGGCGTTCCCGCCGGCCGAAGGAGTGCTTTTTGCGATGGGCGGCACGGCGAAGGCCTCCCTGAAGCTCTACCGTCAGGCACTCCGCAAAGAGGGCGGCACGATCCTGCTTTCCGAATTGAAAGGCATGCTCGCCGCGCTTTGTGCCGAACCGGAGGAGAGCCTTGAGCTGCTCGCGGAGCTCGCTTCGGGACGGGAAAAAACTCTTGCCCCGGGTATGGCGGTACTGATCGGCGCGGCGGAAACCCTCGGTTGCGACCGGATTTCCGTTTTCGACGTCGGCGTCCGCGACGGCCTGCTCGAAAGCCTGCTTCAGGAAGGAATTCCTCCCGCCGGCGGCATCTTTGCTTCGCTTCTCGGCGGTGCCGGCAGCGTCGGCTCCGAATAACCGTGTCTTTCGCTTTTTTAAAGACGCCCCGGTAAAAACCGCGGGCGTCTTTTTATAACGTTAGATTGTAGAGGTTTACGACGGCGTTCCAGGTGCTCTTGTCGAGGCTGCCGTCGTGATACAGCGTCTTTGCCCGGAACTGAATATAAAGGAACGCCTCGGTTGTGGGACCGGCGTTGATCCCATCCGGAACGATGCCGGCGAACCGCTCAAATTTCCGGCCGATGCTGAGCAGCATGACCTGCGCGAACCAGACGCTGAGGCCGCTGTTCCCCGGCGGAGTCAGGTCGAGCTCGTCGTTGCGGAAGCCGACGATGGTCTTTGCCGGCCCGCCGCAGGAGGCCCTCACCCCGTATTTTTGGATGATGCCGGCCCAGGTTTGGTAATCCACCTCCCCGGTGGGATCAAGGCCGTTGTTGCGTTGGTAACGGGAGACCGCGCCCGCCGTTTCCGGGCCGAAGATGCCGTCCGGAATGACCGCCGGGGGAAGATCGCTCTCCTCCTGCAGCAGGGTACGGAGATAACTCTGCACCTCCGCTACGTTGGGGTCGTAGCTATTCATCCCCGGCTTCCCCCGTTTCTTTCAGGTCGTAGCCGGGATAGCGGCCGGCCGGCTTTCCCACGTCCGTCTCCCTGAAATATTTCTGCGGCACGTTCTCCATGATGCCGGTGTAGATGGCATAGACCGCATCCCAGGTTTTATCATCGACGATGCCGTTTGGCGTAAGGCCTGCAAGTCTTTGAAGCCCGATCACCTGATCCCGTACGGCCTTGTCATACTCGCCCGCCGCCTCCACCGGCCCGATCTCCTGATAAAATGCCGCGATCATGTTGATATAAAACCTCAGAAGAAGAACCTTTCTCCCCTTCTGGCCGAGATAGATCGCCTTGGGGTACTGCTTCGGAATATCCGAGAGCAGGATGCCCTCTCCATACAGATCGGTCAGCCGTTTGACGGAGGCGTGGATGCGGCAGATCCGATACCAGGTCTCCGGCCCGACGACTCCGTCCGGCGTCAGGTCAAAGATCCGCTGGAACTGCCGAACTGCCTGCTCCGTATGGTCGTCGAAAACGCCGCTGACCGGGTCGATGAGCGGGATGGTCGGATAATTCTGCCCGATCCGGTTGAGGCAGCACTGAAGCGATTCCACCTCCTGGCCGCTGTCCCCCGGCTCCAGCCGGCAGTCCGGACCGACCTCGCCGCACTCCGGCACCGCCGCATTTTCGATGGCGATATCCTCCCCGCAGTAATACTGAAGGATCTGTTGGGGCCGATACCCTTCGTTGGCCAGCGTCACCGTTCCCCACGGGGGCAGCCCGCTGCACGCGGCACTGCAGGGCTCCCGGCTGCCGGCTTTCACGATATATTCCCGAAACGCCTCGTCGACGATTCGGCTGATTCCGGCATAGTAGTTCCGGTCCCGGATGAACTTCCGGTCGTACTCCGCGGTGGAGGTGACGTCGAAGCCGTAACCCCGGCTCCGGTACCACCCCGAACAGACCCGGCTGAGGGCGAAGGTCGTCAGCGCCCAGATGTTGGCGCGGAGGGCGTTTTCCGGCCAAGTGGGATAGAGCGCCGTACTGGCGATATTTTTGAGATAATCCGAAAAGGGAATCGTCAGGTTCCCGGCGTTCTCATCCGGCGCGCCGAGGTGGATGGTGATGAATTCCGGAACCACGACGTACATTTCAGTCACTCGTCCTCACCTCCGGCGATGTTCCGGGCCTCTCCTCCGGAAGCGGCACCATCTCGATCTCCACAAGCGACGTCTCTCCGCCGAAGATATCCACCTCTCGGTTCACCACCGGATAATAGTGGGGTGCCCAGGCGTTGACAAAGCAGGTGGTATAGGGCATCTCCCTGCTCGGCACTGTGGTCGCCTCCTCGCTGATCGTCCTGATCGTTAGTTCCTGGGTTTTCCCTTCCTCGTTTGTCGTCTGAAGACTAAGCAGCTCTTTTTTCCCGGAAATATCTTTATATACCGCGACTTCCGAATCCTCCAGCGGAATCGTCTTATCTCCGACATAGGTTCTTACAATGAGGTGCCCTTCGCCCGTGAGATTGTCCTGGGTAGGCAGGATATCTTTCAGGAGCGGGTTGCTTCCGTTTATTCCTGGGGGAAGCCCCGGCCCGTACCGTTGCGTATACTCCTCCGGAGAAGTCCCGGGAACCGGGGCTGTGGAAGGGGTCTCCGGCTGTGCAGTCGCTTCCGGTGCAGGCGCTGCCAGGTAATCGGCCGCCGGCCTGGGCTCAGATTCAGCAGGCTGAAGCTCGGGCTCATGGCTTTCTTTTGGTTCAGGCATCCGTCTGGCGTAACAACGCTCCATCTCTTTTATGTATTGTTCCATCATGCCCGCAAAATTTGCAGATTTTTCGCCCATGGGACCGCCTCCGTTTCTGAAAATACTATGAGCGGGCATAAAAAAATATCCCTTCCCGGAAAACCGAAAAGGGATATGTATGCGTTTGCTTATTTGTTGCCGCTGAAGAGCCGCATCAGATCGTCGTCCAGAAAGCTCGGCTCCTGCTCTTTGGCGGAGGAATCTTCGTCTCCGAAATTGAAGTTGACGAAATCCGGAACTTTTCTGCTGCCCGGCACATCGTCGAAACCGGTGGCGATGACGGTGATGGACATCTCGTCGCTCATGGCCGGATCGAGCGCGACACCGAAGATCAGGTTGACATCCGGGCTGGCGGCATCGTGCACCATCGTGGTGGCGGTGTCGATCTCCTCGAGGCCGATGTCCGGCGAGGCGGTGATATTGACGATAACGCGGTGCGCGCCTTCGATGGAGGTCTCGAGCAGCGGGCTGGAGATGGCCTCCTTGGTGGCTTTCTCCGCCTTATCCTCCCCTTTGGAATGGCCAAGGCCCATGTGGGCGACGCCGGCATCCCGCATGATGGCGCAGATATCGGAGAAATCCAGGTTGATGAGCCCGGTGACGTTGATCAGGTCGCTGATGCTCTGCACGCCTTGGCGCAGCACGTCGTCCGCGGCGGAGAAGGCGTTGAGCAGGGTAATTTTATTCTCGGAGACGGCCTTGAGCCTCTCGTTCGGGATGACGATCAGGGAATCTACGTGCTCGCGGAACGCGACGATGCCGCTCTCGGCCTGCTCCATGCGGTGCTTGCCTTCGAAGGCAAAGGGCTTCGTCACGATGCCGATCGTGAGCGCGCCCATATCGCGGGCCGTCTCGGCGATGATCGGCGCGGCTCCGGTGCCGGTGCCGCCGCCCATGCCGGCCGTGACAAAGACCATCTGCGCGCCTTTGAGGGCGGAGGCGATCTCATCCTTGCTCTCCTCTCCGGCCCTCTGGCCGATGGAAGGATCGCCGCCCGCGCCGCGGCCTCTGGTCAGCTTTTCGCCGATGGCGATCTTCTGCGTCGCCTTGGAGGACTGAAGCGCCTGCTTGTCCGTATTGACTGAAACGAATTCCACGCTTTCGATGCCGCTGTCGACCATGTGATTGACGGCGTTTCCGCCGCCTCCGCCGACCCCGATCACCTTTATCGAAACGACTCTCCCGGTGTCGCTGTCCATATCAAAACTATTCAGCATCCTGTTAACAACCTCCGTCCGGTTTTTAACTTCCGCGGGAATCTCTCCCTTTTATAAAAATAGGATAACATTTTATGGGAGAGGTTGCAAGAGGGAATCCCGGTGTTTTTATGTATTTTTATTCTTCTTCGTCATCTGCGCCGTTTTGCGGCGAATTGCTCTCGAGCATGTCCATCGGAGAGACGGTCATGGCCTTGGTCATGACCTTTCCCGACTCCGAGGCGTCGAGCTGGAAATAGCCCGTCTTTTCGAGACGCTCGCGGACCACTTCGTCGACAAACTGCAGCTTGTAATCCAGTTCCAGCTCGTTGCCGAGCTTAACATACACGCGGTCCTGATAGATCATCACGATGTCCAGTGTGTCGCTGAGATCCAGAAATCCGTAATCCGTCATACCAAGATTGTCCATATCGGCGGAGATCTCCTGCAGCAGCGAAAGCTTTTTGAGATCCGCGTCGCTCTGAGCCACGGTGCCGATACCGCGGACGGTGATCAGGTCGTCGCCTGCGCTCTCAAGATTGCGTTCCAGCACCTTTCCCGTCGTGCTGATCAGCGTATAGCCGTCGGCCTCTTCCAGATAGGCGAACGGCACGGCCTCCGTAATTTCGAGCACGATTTCGTTCGGATATTTCTTTCTGACGGCAGCGGTCTCTATGTAATTGTAGACGGAGGCGATCTTGTCTCCGGCCGATTCCCCGTCGATGCTGAAAAGAGCCTCCCCTTTTTTGATCCCGCTGGTGGCGATCACTTCCTCCGCGTCGTAGCGCGTCAGGCCCTCAACGGAGATATTCTGTACGACAAAGAGCGTGGTCACGCAGTAATAGGCCGCCGCGCCGCCGATCAGCAGGGCCAGAAACACATAAAACACCTTGAGGCTTTTGCCGCTTCCGCGGCGGAGGGGCTTCTTTTTCGGCGCGGTAGCCGGACGTTTCGGCGGAACTTTCCGCCCGGCAGAGGCACCCGCTCCCGGTTTTGTCCGCTTTTTGGCGGCCGTCCGCGCCGCGGGGGGATTCGCCGCAGCTCCGGACGGTTTCTGCGGAGCGGCGGCAGGCTCTTGTGCATGATTCGGTTTTTCAATTTGAATGACGCGGTATTTCATGCTCCGTCTCTCCGTGTTTTTTATAATGTGCTCAAGCTGATGCTTGAGCCGTTTTTATGAGCGAATTGTGCTCAGCATTTCCTCGATGATGCGGTCGTTCGCATCGGCGGCGGCGAGCTTGCCGGCGTTGCGGCCGAGTTCGGCCAATTTTTCCGGATTGTCGGTCAGCATCCGGACGGTCTCGATCAGCTTTTCTCCGGTCAGATCCTTCTCCTCGATCACGACGGCGGCGCCGTGGCTCTGCAGTACCATCGCATTGTAATATTGATGGTTTTCCGCGACATTCGGCGAAGGGATCAGGATCGAGGCGCGGCCCGCGGCTTCAAGTTCCGCCAGCGTCATCGCCCCGCAGCGCGAAATCACGAGGTCGGCCGCGGCGAGGCAGCGCGCCATGTCGTCGATATACTCGCGGATGATCAGATCCGGATGCTCGTCCGGCTCGATGCCCTTGCCGCGGAGCAGCTCCTTATAGTAATCCGGGCCGTAATGCTTGCCGGAGCCGTGAATGTGGACGAAATTGCGTTCTTTGAGATGCCAGGCGATCAGCTCCGAGATCGCCTCGTTGAGCCGCATGGCCCCGAGGCTCCCGCCGAAAGAGAGAATGCAGACCCGGTCGCCGACGCCGTAATGGGCGCGGGCGGCTTTGCGGTCCGCCGTAAAGATCTCCTCCCGAACCGGGTTGCCGGTGACGACGTACTGTTTGCCCGCCGGCAGGTGATCCTTGCTCTCCGGAACGTCGAGCAGAATCTTGTCGACATACTTTGCCAGCAATTTGGTTGTCACGCCGGGCAGGGCGTTGCTCTCCATGGCGATGGTCCGGTACCCCATCAGCGCCGCCTTGCGCAGCACGGGGCCGCTGACATAGCCGCCCATGCCCATCACAAGATCGGGCTCAAATCCGGTGAGGATCTGTTTCGCGCGGGAGGAGCTGCCGGCAAGATACCAGACGGCCCGGAGGTTGTTTCTGAGGTTGCGCAGGTTGAGCTGCCGCTGGATGCCGAGCACCCGGATCGGCGCGAAGCGGTAGCCGGCTTTCTGCACGATGCCGGCCTCCATGCCGTCCGGATTTCCGGCAAACAGGATCTCCGCATCCGGGTAGAGCTTTTTAAAACGGTTTGCGACGGCAATGGCCGGATTGATGTGGCCGGCGGTGCCTCCGCAGGCAAACAGGATCTTCATGACAGGCTCCTTTTCAGGAAAGGCGGCAAACTGCCGCCCGGATTTTGAAAGAAATGGGATTCCCGCGTCCGCTCCTCCGGGAAAAGCGCATTGGGCGCCCATACGGGGCCGGATGCCTTCCCGCAGACGGTCTTTTGGAAAGGGGCGCCGCCCTCCGCCGTGCCTTCAGGTGCGGAAATTATTGGGGCCGGGGCGTCACTGTTTTTCCAGCGTGGAGGTGCGGGAGACGGACAAAATCACGCCCATCTCGCCGAGAAGCATCAGCAGCGCCGTGCCTCCCGAGGAGAAAAACGGCAGAGAGATGCCGGTATTCGGGATGGAGTTGGTGACGACGGCGATATTGAGCGCCGCCTGGATACCGACGTGGAAAGTGCAGCCCGCCGCCAGCAGCGAGCCGAAGCGATCGGTGGAGCGCACCGCGATAATAAAGCCGCGCCAGACCAGCAGCGCAAACAGGATCACGATGATCGTGGCGCCGATGAAGCCCAGCTCCTCGCAGACGACAGCGAAGATGAAGTCGTTCTGCGGCTCCGGGATGTAGAGGTATTTCTGTTTTGAGTTGCCGAGCCCCGTTCCCCAGAGGCCGCCGGAACCGATGGCGATCAGAGACTGAATGGTCTGGTAGCCGCTTCCGGAGTAGTCGAGGTACGGATCCTGCCACATCTCGACACGGGTTTGGGCGTATTCCAGCAGGTTCGGCGTAAAGACGACGACCGCCAGCCCGGCGACGCCGACGCCCGCAATCAGCGCGAACCAGCGCCAGTTGGTGCCGCCGAACCACATCATCATGATGCCGAGCATGCCGATCAGGATCGTGCCGGAGACGTGCGGCTCCAGAATCATCAGCACGGCGACGAGGCCAAGGCAGACGGCAAACGGCAAAACGCCGTACTGAAAGGTCTTCATGCGGTCGGCGTTCTGCGCGGCAAAGTGCGCAAACAGCACAATGATCGCGAATTTTGCGATCTCGGACGGCTGAAAACTGAAAGTACCGATGTAGAGCCAGCGGGAGAATCCGGACTGATCCCGGACGAACAGCACCGCGATCAGCAGGAAGATGGTGACGGCAAAAAGCAGCAGGGAGTATTTCTGCAGGATCTTGAAATTGATCCGGGTGCCGATAAACAGCATCGCCACGACGCCGACGACCGCGAAGAAAAGCTGGCGCTTAATGTAAAGAAAGCTGTCACCGTCGTTGTAATAGGCGTAGGCATAGCTCGC
Organism: uncultured Oscillospiraceae bacterium; assembly: GCA_964391915.1. GTDB lineage: Bacteria > Bacillota > Clostridia > Oscillospirales > Ruminococcaceae > UMGS1668. Next base: position 120,189 of record CAYMNV010000003.1, on the reverse strand, counting down.
CGAAAAAAGCATCACAAGGCCGAATGTCAGCAGGATCAAAACCAGGATCAGAAAGGTTGCGTCGATCGGGCCGCGCTGCTTTCTGCGCACGAAGAATCGTTCCTTCGCCGCCGCGACCGGGATAAAACTCTGCAAATCAATGGTGATCGGTTTCATAGTCGCCTTTCCACTCGTTTCAAAATCAGAGCGCTTTTATCGCGAGGACGGAGAGCGCCGCACCGAGGAGCTGCACAACCGAGAATACGATGACGATTTTCCACTCGCTCCACCCGCACATCTCAAAATGGTGGTGGATCGGCGCCATCTTGAAGATGCGCCGGTGGGTCAGCTTGTAGTGGGCAATCTGAAGGATATCGGAGAGCGTCTCCAGCACATAGACGATGCCGGCGAAGACCAGAATGACCGGATTGTTGAGGCCGAAGGCCAGCGCCGAGACCATGCCGCCGAGGAACAGGGATCCGGTATCGCCCATAAAGACCTTCGCCGGATGGTGGTTCCAGAAAAAGAAGCCGATACAGCCGCCCGCGAGGGCCGCCGCCATATAATTCACGCCGGTGTAGGAGAGCAGCGTGCTCATCACCATAAAGCCGCAGGCGCTGAGGAAGGTCACCGCGCTGCACAGGCCGTCGATGCCGTCGGTCAGGTTGACCGCGTTGACGGTGCCCACGATCACAAAGACCGCAAAGGGATAATAGAAGACTCCGAGATCCATCTGCCCGAAGAACGGGATCGGCACGGCGGTGGAAAGCGTACCGGTCATGGAAACCCCGACGAGATATGCCGCGGCAAGCAGGATCTGCCCCGTGAGCTTCTGCCCCGCCGAAAGGCCGAGGTTGCGCTTTTTGACCACCTTGATGTAATCATCCATGAAGCCGAGGAAAGCGAATCCCAGCGCCATCAGCAGCCCCGCGGAAAAGCGGACCTTCTCCGCCGAGCCGGCATCCTTAATCAGAAAAAATCCGGTGACGCAGGCAAGCGCCGTACCCATGATGAACATCAGGCCGCCCATCGTGGGCGTGCCCTCTTTATTTTTATGCCAGCTCGGTCCGATATCCAGGATGGTCTGGCCGAAATTGAGCTTGTGAAGCAGCGGGATGAGCCATTTCCCGGAAACTGCCGTAACGACAAAGGCGATAAACGCGATCAGCGCTGTCTGCATGAAGGATTCCCCCGATCAGTTTCTTCAGTCTTCCATGGTGAGGAGCTCGGTGATATCTTCAAATTTCATGCCGCGGCTGGCCTTCATCCAGATCACGTCGCCGGGGCGGGCTTTCTCCCGCAGCAGGGCAGCCAGCGGCTCCTTTTCCTCTTCATAATATACTTCCGCCATACCCGCGTCCCGCGCGCCCTGCGCGATCAGCCCCGCGAGCGTCCCCTGGCAAAAAAGCAGGTCCGCGGCCGCGGCGGCTTCCCTGCCGGCCTCGAGGTGGCAACTCTCCGCCACCGCGCCGAGCTCGAGCATGTCGCCCAGCACGGCGATCTTCCGCCCGCGGCACGGCATCTCCGATAGAGTCTTCATCGCGGCCCGGACGGATTCGGGATTCGCGTTGTAGCAGTCCTCGACGATGCGGATGCCCTTCCAGTCGATCATCTTCTGGCGCATGCCGGTCGCCTGAAACTCCGCGAGCGCCTCTGCCGCCCGCTCCGGCTCAACGCCGACGGCGACTCCGGCCGCCCATCCCGCCAGCGCATTGCTGACGTTGTGGATGCCGATGCACGGGATCACCGCGTGCCAGCGGCCCTCCTTCGTCACGATGGTGAAAGAGGTGCTGTCCTCAGAGGAGACGATTTCTTCCGCAAAAATATCGGCGGCGGGGTCCTCCGTGGAATAGAAAAGCGTATGGAACTGCGGGAAGCAGAGCCCCCGCAGCAGGTCGTTGTCGCGGTTCAGCAAGAGCGTCCCGCCGGGACGGAGCCCTTCCAGAATCTCAAGCTTCGCCTTGAGGATATTCTCCCGGGAACCGAGATTTTCGATGTGGCAGGTACCGATGCAGGTGATGATTGCGACGTCCGGTTTTGCCGGGACCGTCAGCTCGCGGATTTCCCCCGGCCAAACCATGCCGAATTCGAGCACCATGGCCTCGTAGCTCTCATCGAGCTCCAGCAGGGTTTTCGGCACGCCGACCTCGTTGTTGAGGTTGTTTTCGGTTTTGAGCGTCTTATAGGTGCTTTTGACGACTGCGGAAACCATTTCGCGCGTCGTGGTCTTGCCGACGCTGCCGGTCACGGCGATGACTCTGGGATGAAAACGGCTCCGGTGCAGCCCGGCGATATCGAGAAACGCCTGCCGGGTCGTTTTGACAAATAGAAGCCGGTCGGTGCCGTAATCGCCCTCCTGCTGCACAACGGCAAAGGCGGCCCCGTTCTCCATGGCTTTTTTCACGAAGGCGTGGCCGTCGAATTGTTTACCGCAGAGCGCGACAAACAGGGAACCGGGCTGCACATCCCGGGAATCGGTGCAGATATCGGTGATCTCGATATCCGGGATCTCCGTTTTGCACGCCGCATGCGCTGCGGCGGCGATCTCTCTGAGTTTCAGCGGAAGCATACCGCTCTCCCCTTTCTCATTCAGCGGAGGTTTCGGGGTCCGGCGACGGATCGGAGCCGGCAGGTTCCTCGGAGGATACCGGTGCCGCAAATCCTGCGGATCCGGAATCCATCTTTGCCAGAAGATCCTTCACGATCACCCGTTCGTCGAAATAGACGGTGCCGTAGTCGAGCACCTGATAATCCTCGTGCCCTTTCCCAGCCAATAATAGGATATCACCCGGACGCGAATTTTCCAAGGCCCATTTGATGGCTTTGTAGCGGTCCGGCTCCACAAAGTGCGGCGTTTGAGTATCTTTGATGCCCTCGAGCGCCTCGTCGATGATCTCCTGAGGCTGCTCGTTGCGCGGATTATCGCTCGTCAGGATGAAGAAATCCGAGTGGTCGGCGACGATCTTCGCCATTTTAGGCCGTTTTGTCTTGTCCCGCTGGCCCGCGCAGCCGAAGAGGGTGACGAGACGGCTCTCCCCTTTGTAGGCGCAGATGGATTCCAGAATCTTTTCGAGCGCGTCCGGGTCGTGGGCGTAGTCGCAGATCACGGTGAAATCCCGGCCGGTGGGAATCACTTCCGCGCGGCCGCTGACACCCGCGCTGCCGTTGAGCGCCTCCACCGTCTGATCGAAGGGAATCCCGGCGTTCAGCGCGGCGCAGGCCGCCAGCATCGAATTCATCACGGAAAAATCGCCCGGCATGGCGAAGTTGATCCGGCCGATGAGACCGTTCCCGACCAGCATATACTTGCAGCCGGAGGCGGAGAGACGAATCTCATGGGCGGTGAAATCCGCCTCGTCGTTCTCAATGGAGACGGTCGTGACGGGGCACGGCACGGAGGCGGCAAGCCTTCTGCCGTATTCGTCGTCGATGCAGACGACGGCTTTGTCGCAGAGGCCGAACAGCAGGCTCTTGGCGGCAAAATAATTTTCCATCGTGCCGTGGTAATCCAGATGATCCTGCGTCAGATTGGTGAAAACGGCCGTTTCAAAGCGGCAGCCCTCCACCCGGTGCTGGTCGAGCGCGTGTGAGGAGACCTCCATCACGCAATACTCGCAGCCCGCATCCACCATGCGGCGAAACAGAATGTGCAGCTCGGCGGGATCCGGCGTGGTGTGTTTCGCCGGCAGCTCCATGTCGCCGATCTCGTTGTGGATCGTGCCGATAAGGCCGGTCTTTTTTCCGGCGGATTCGAGGATATGTTTAATCAGATACGTGATCGTCGTCTTGCCGTTGGTGCCGGTGACGCCGATGAGCCGGAGCTTATCCGCCGGCCGGCCGTTGATGTTGGCGCAGAGAACCGCATAGGCCGCGCGGGCATCCTCCACCAGCACCTGATTCGCAAGGCCGGTGTCCCGCTCGGCGACGATCCAGCTGGCGCCAAGGCGTTTCGCGGCGCGGGCATACTCGTGCCCGTCCACGGCACCGCCCTTGATGCAGACAAAAACGGAACCCGGCTCCACCAGTCTGGAATCACAGGTGACCGCTTTGATCTCCATATCCTGGATCGTTCCCGTATAGTTTACGTCCCTCAGCAATTCGGATAACAGCAAGGGATCACCTCCAACGATCTCGATTAATCTGCTTCGGAGTTTTCTTCGCCGGCTGTGCCGACGGTGAACGCCACCTCCACGACGCTATCCGGATAGACCATGGTGCCGGCCTCCGGGAACTGGGAGTAGGCGGTCTGATTGAGAGCCGTCTCGCTGACGCCGGTAAGCTTCAGCTTGAGGCCCGCGCCGATGATGGCGTTATTTGCATCTGTGACGCTCATCCCGAGGACGTTCGGTACTTCCACCTGGCCCGGGATGACGCTCTCTTCCGTGTAAAGATAGACCGTGCCGCCCGCATCCATCTGCGCTCCGGCCTCCGGAACCTGTTTGACGACCGTGGTCCCCTCGCCGACGACGGAGCAACTGTACCCTTTTTGACGAAGGGTATCCATCGCGTCGTGCACGAGATATTCTTCCACATACGGAACCTTGCCGTCCATCAGCGCGAGCTCTTCCTCCGTATAGACCGGCTCGATGCCCATGTAGGGCAGGATATCCGCGAGCATCGCTCCAACGACCGGGGCCGCCACGACGGAACCGTACGGGTTTTCCATCTGCGCTTCATCCAGAAGCATCAGGATGACGATCTGCGGATCGTCGATCGGCGCGACTGCAAGGAAGGAGGAGACATATCTTTCAACGCCGTTCTCCGTTTGCTGGTCAAGCTTTTCGGAGGTTCCGGTCTTGCCGCCGATGCGGTAGCCGGGGACCTTTGCCGAGCGGCCGGAACCCGATTCGACGACGCCTGCAAGCAGCTCGCGGACGGTTGCCGAGGTCTTTTCGGAGATGACCTGCCGAAGCATCGTCGGCTCGGTCTCGGAGATCACGGTGCCGTCGGAGGAGAGTACCTCCGAAACGACATAGGGCTGATACAGGTAGCCGCCGTTGACCGCCGCGCAGACCGCCGTGACGAGTTGGATCGGCGTGATCTTGAAGGTCTGGCCGAAGGAGCAGGAGGCGAGGTTGATCTCGGTCATGGTATCCGGATCATAAAAGATGCCGGTGCCCTCGCCGGGCAGGTCGACGCCGGTCTCTTCCGTCAGACCGAACGCTTCAAAGTATTTGCAGAAGTTTTCCACGCCGAGGCGCAGGCCGATGGTGATAAACGCCGGGTTGCAGGAATTCCGGACCGCTTCGGCGAGCGTCTGCTGGCCGTGGCCGCCTGCCTTCCAGCAGGAGATCCTGCGGTCCGCCACTTGTATGGATCCGCCGCAGAAGAACGTATCGTTGAGGGTGGTGGTATTGGTATCCAGCGCGGCCGAGAGGGTGATGATCTTGAAAACAGATCCCGGCTCGTAGGCGTCGGAGATTGCCTTGTTTCTCCACTGGGTGAACTGGGCTTCGGCCTTGGCATCCTTTTTGGCTTCGTCCGTGGTCTGGCTGTCGACGTTCGCCTGTGCGTCCGCAGAGATATCCAGCGGGTTGTTCGGGTCGAAATCGCCCTTCGTCGACATGGCAAGAATGGCCCCGGTCTTTGCGTTCATCACGATGCAGGTGCCGCGCTGCTGGACGCTGTGCTCCTTGACCGCGATCTCCAGATTCTTTTCCACAAAGTGCTGGATGCCCTCGTCGATGGTCAGCCGGATACTGTTGCCGTCCTCGGAGGCGTACATCTCTTCGTAATCGTAAGGCATCTCCGTGCCCCATGCATTTTTTGCGGAGACGACCTTACCGGAAACGCCGCTCAGAACCTTGTCGTAGTAGGACTCGATCCCGTAGGCGCCGGAGTTATCCGAGTTGGTAAAGCCGAGCAGGTCGGAGGCGAAGTTGTCGTAGGGATAATAACGCTTGTTGTCCTCCTCGAGATAGATGGCGGTGATGCCGTTGTCCGCGGCAAACTGGGTGACCTGCTCCGCCAGCGGGCGGTCGATGTTTTTCTTGACCGTCTCGTAGTACGTATTGCGCTCGCATTTGGCGCGGACATACTCCGCGCTGACCCCCAGCATGTTGGAAAGGCCGCTGACGATCAGTTCCTTCTCCGTATCATTGGAAATATCCACCGGAGAAATGCAGACCGTCCATGCCGTGGAGCTGATGGCGAGGATATTGCCGCTCGCGTCGTAGATGGTGCCGCGGGTGGCGGAGAGTTCGGTGACCTTGAGCTGCTGCTTCGCCGCCTGCGCTTGGTATTCCTCGGCACTCACGATCTGTAGGCTGAAAAGCCGGAAGATCAGGCTGCCGAAACCGATCAGCGTGACGGCGGCGGCTATGGCAAGGATCCTTTTTCTGGTGACGGCTGTGGGCGCTTTGTTCATGTTTCCTCCCGGTTGATAAGGGAAAACGGAGATCGTATCCGCATCCCTAATTATGAAGACAGCGCCGTCTTCCGCGAAGCGGCCAAAACGGCGCTACTGTTTATCGTATTAAGTCAGAACGGATTGTATTCCTCAAACAGCGCGGTGAAGCTCCCCCAGAGCGTACCGAGCCAGCCGAGCCCCTTCTCGTCGGCAACCACGATATGATCCTCCGAGGTCAAGTTGACATACTGAACCTGACTCGATTCGATCTTGGAGAGGCCGAGGTCGCTTTCGGCGGTCTCCTCAAGCGTCTTGATCGAGGAGGCGGCCTCCAATTCTCCGGACAGCCGGATATATTCGGCGTTGAGCACGGTGAGCTTCTGCTGATAGCCGTTGGCCTCCTCGGTGAGCTCCGTGAGCACCACGCGGCTGTAGATCATCGTGACGCAGGCTGCGAGCACCGCGACGACAAGCATGATCGTCTTGTAGGAGAGAAGCTGCTGGGGCTTGCGGCGGTTCTTTACGAGGCGCAGAGTCCTTCTGCGGAGATCCTGCTCCGTCTCCCCCACGGTTTTTCCCGCAAAGGTATTGAGGTCATACGCTGCTTCTGCTGCCAAGACAAACCCTCCTCTTTTTTCAGAGCTTTTCTATCACGCGGAGCTTTGCGCTCCTGCTGCGCCGGTTCTCCTCCTGCTCGGATTCTCCGGCCTCGACGGGTTTTTTCGTAATTAGTTTTCCCCTTGGAACCCGGCCGCAGACACAGACCGGAAATTCCGGCGGGCAGATGCAGCCTCTGGCATAATCGGCAAAGTGCTGCTTCACCATGCGGTCCTCGAGTGAGTGGAAGGTGATGATGGCGAATCTGCCTCCGGGAGCCAGACGATCGAATGCGCCGTCCAGGGCCTTTTCCAGGCAGTCCAGCTCACCGTTCACCGCGATGCGGATGGCCTGAAACGTCTTGCGGGCAGGATGTCCGTTCTCCCCGCGCCTTGCGGCGGCGGGATAGGCGCCGCTCACGATCTCCGCAAGCTCGGCCGTTGTCTCGATGGGTTTCTGTTCCCTCGCCTTCAGAATGGCGTTTACGATGCGCGGCGTGAACCGTTCCTCGCCGTAGTCGTAGAGAATCTTTGCGAGCTCGGCGCCGGAATAGCCGTTAACCAGCTCCGCCGCCGTCATCCCGCTCTGGCTCATCCGCATATCGAGCGGCGCGTCGGCGTGGTAGGAAAACCCTCTGGCGGCGTCGTCAAACTGGTGGCTGGATACTCCCAAATCCAACAGGATGCCGTCCACGCAGTCGATGCCGAGGCGATCCAGCACCTCCGGAATGTCTGCAAAATCGGCCTGTACAACCTGTGCGCCCGGATACGGGGCGAGGCGTCCGGAGGCGGCCTTGACGGCGTCGGGGTCCTTGTCGAGGCCGATCAGCCGGCCGGTGGAGAGACGCTTTGCGATCTCGGAGGCGTGGCCTGCGCCGCCGACCGTTCCGTCGACGTAGATGCCGTCCTCCCGGATATTTAAAAGCTCCAATACTTCGTTTAAAAGAACCGGAACGTGGCCGAACGCTTCCTCCGCCATCAGAAGCCCACCTCATCCATCGCGTCTGCGATGTAGTCGGAGGTCAATGCGTCGCGGCGGCCTTCCCATTTGTCACGGTCCCAGATCTCGACGTGATCGTTCGCACCGATGACGGAGACGTCCTTTTCGAGTTCCGCATAGCTGCGGAGCGGGGCGGAGACGAGAACGCGGCCCTGCTTGTCCGGCGTGACCTGTGTGGCGCTTGCAAACATGAACCGCTTGAGATCCCTTGCCTTCGCGGTGGGGAGCGCGGCGATCTTGGCGGAGAGCGATTCCCATGCCTCCAGCGAATAGGCCGCTACACAACCGTCGAGCCCGCGGGTCAGGATGAAATCGGCGCCGAGCGCATCCCGGAGTTTGGTGGGGATGCTGACGCGGCCTTTTTCGTCGAGGCTGTATGTGTATTCTCCGATGAACACCGGCATCCCTCCCCTTTCCGATTTTTGTGAAAATTTTGGGGAAAGCTACCCACGATTCCCCACCATTTCCCATTACAAGTTATATTATAATGACTTTGCCTGAAATTGCAAGCCTTTTGGGAAAAAAGTGGGCGCAAAAAACCGGCTTTTTCGGGCTAAACGCTCTCTCCCTCCGCCGGGGGCCGAAAAACGAGCCGGCACCGCTGTGGAAGGCAAAAAACAGGCCCCGAAAACGGGGCCTGAGGCTGGCGGCGGCGTGGGCAAAAGCTATCGAACGCAGGAAATGCAGATTGCCCGGGCGGCCGGCTTTGCTTCTCTTCAAAACCGGCCGTTTGCCCGGAACGGGCGAAAAAACAAGTTCCGTTTCCCGGATCAGAAAGTGATTTTCGGCGCGGACAGGGGCTCCGAGCCCAGCGGAGTATGGGAACCGGCAGGCTCTCCGGCAAAACAAAAAAGCACCGCAGGCGGAGAGATTCCGCTGCGGTGCTTAATTCTATGGATATTCCGATTCCGGATGCTGCCGGAGAAGCGGCCCTTCCGCGCCGAAGGTGCAGACGGCGCTTCCGTGCTCAAAGAGGGCACGGTTTTGGAAACGGCGGTTCCGGAGACGGATCAGCCCTGCGGGGACTGCGGTTTCTGCTGTGCCTGGCGGAAGGCGGCGCGGGTATTCCTGACCTCCACGACGGCGCCGTTCAGGGTCTCCTCGGTGTTCTTGAGGATATTGTCGACGAAATCCTTGGCGGCCTGGCGCATCTCGCGGCTCTGCTGCTGCGCCTGCTGGGAGATCTCCTGCGCCTTGGATTTGCTGAGGCGGACGATCTCCTCCTCCTCGACCATGCTCGCGGCGCGTTTCTCGGCGCGGCCGATGATGGCCTCGGCTTCCTTTTTGGCGGCATTGACGATCTCGGTGCGGTCCGCGACGATGGACTGCGCCTGGCGGATCTCCGTCGGCATATTGAGACGGATCTCGTCCAAAAGTTCGCGCACTTTATCGGCGTCGACCACACATCTGCCGCCGGTCAACGGGAGCGACCAGGAACGGTCTATCAGTTCATCCAGCTGGTCCAAAGTTTCCTCGATACTCATAAAACGACCTCCATCCGTTATTCTTCCTGAATTTGCTTCCCCTGCAGACGGACGCGAATCTCCTCCCGGATCTTCTCCGGAACGAACGGGGAGATATCCCCGCCGAGCGAGGCGATCTGCCGCACAAGGCTCGAGCTCAGATACATGTTCTCCGCATTCGTGGTCAGAAACAAGGTGTCCGCATCCGGCAAAAGCTTTTTATTGGCAAGCGCCATCTGGAATTCGTACTCGAAATCCGAAACGGCGCGCAGGCCCTTTACGATGGCGGCGGCGCCGTGCTCACGGCAGTAATCCACGAGCAGTCCGCCGTAGCTGTCGACCTTTACATTCGGGAGGTCCTCAACCACCCGGCGGATCATGTCGCAGCGCTCCTCCGCAGTGAATACGCAGCGCTTGTCCGGATTGGTCACCACCAGAATGATGACCTCGTCGAACAGGGCCGCGGCCCGGTGAACAATATCCAGATGTCCATAGGTGACCGGGTCAAAGCTGCCCGGGCAGACGGCAATTTTCATACGATACCTCGCTGTGGAAGCGCTTTTCCCCCGCGTCTCCGGTTCCTTTTTTGGGTATCCGTCCCGCATTCCGCGTTTCGAGATCTTCGGGGCTCCCGTCGGGAGATCTTCTCCTCCGCTTCGGGAATCCCTCAAAAGTCTTCCCAACCGGCGGCCGGCCGGTCAGATCCCGGGCTCCCTGCGGAACTGGACGACCTTCGTCCGGCCGTAGCGGTATTCCTTATAAAAATGCAGGCTGCCGGCAGATTCCGGCAGATCGCTGCGCTTGGAAATCTCACAGAAGACAATGCCGCCCGGCTTCACCAGCGGCTCCACCTTCGGTAGCAGCGCCGGGACGGCCTCATCCGCATAGGGCGGATCGAGAAAGACGATGTCGAACGTCTCCTTCGCGCCGGCCAGATAGCTCTGCACATCCGTCTGATGGACGTAGGATTTCCCGGAAAGGCCGCAGTTCGCAAGATTCTCTTTGATGCAGGCGACGGCCTCTTTTGCGTTATCGACAAAGACGGCCTTCTTCGCGCCCCGGGAAAGCGCCTCGATGCCGAGCTGACCGGAGCCGGCAAACAGATCGAGCACCTCCGCCTCTTCCAGCAAAAACTGAATGGCGGAAAATACGCCCTCCTTGACTTTTTCGGCCGTCGGCCGGGTGGTATCCTGTCCTTCCGGTGCGGTCAGGCGTTTGCCTTTCGCAAGTCCGGTAATTACTCTCATATCCTCACGCTCCGTATTCCCTATTATCGTTTGTTTTCCGGGGAATGTCAAGATCAGGAACCGCTCCCGGTAAAATCCGGTCAGGCTTCCTCATTCAGGAAGCGGCGCAGTTCCTCCGCGGCGGGCTTCGTCATACCCTCCACCCCGGCAAGCTCCTCCACGGAAGCCTCCCGCATCGCCTTGATGGTCTTAAAATGCTGCATCAGGGCCCGCGCGCGCTTCTCGCCGATGCCCTTTACCTTCGTCAGAGACAGGGCGAAGGAGGTCTTGCTGTGCTTCGCGCGGCTGTACCCGACGGAGTAGCGGTGCACCTCGTCCTGGACGGCGGTGACGAACGCAAACACGCTGCGCACCGCAGAGATCGCAATTTCGCCGCCGTCCTCCGCAATCGCGCGGGTGCGGTGGCGGTCGTCCTTGACCATGCCGAAGACCGGCACCTCGATGCCCATGCCGCGGAGCAGCGGTTTGATCGCCCCGACGTGGCCCTTGCCTCCGTCGAGCAGGATCAGATCCGGCAGCCGGCCGAAACCTGTGCCGCTCTCCTTCTCCGCAAAATACCGCTCGAACCGCCGCCGAAGCATCTCAGCCATGCAGGCGTAGTCATCCGGCGCCTGTGCCTCTTTGATTGCGAATTTGCGGTAGCCGCTGCGCTTTGGGCGGGCGTTCTCATAGACGACCATGCCGCCGACGACCGTCTCCGCGCCGAAGTTGGAGATATCGTAGGCCTCGATGACCTCCGGGGCCTTCTCCATGCCGAGCAGGCGCGCCAGCTCGTCGAGGACGGCGACATCCTTCCCGGTGACCGCGCTTTCGTGGGAGAGCTGCTCCGCCGCGTTGTTGTAGGCCATATCGGCGGTCTTCTTCTGATCGCCCTTCTGCGGCACGGTGATCGTCACTTTTTTGCCGCGCTTTTCGGAGAGCCACCTCGCCAGCAGCTCCCGGTCCTCGCAGTCCTCGTGGAGGGCAATCTGCGGCGGGATATCCTCTTTTTCGAGATAGTAGCTCCGGAGGAATTCGGCGACGGAAGCCGGGTCTGTGCCCAACTCCTTCATCGTGTAAATGTCCCTGTCCACCAGACGGCCGCCGCGGAATTTGAGCACGACGGCGCAGGTATCCTCCCCGCTTTTGGCGAGTGCGGCGACATCCTGCTCCTCCACCTTGGAGAAAACGACCTTCTGCCGCTCGGTGATGCGCTCGATGGCGTGGATTCTGTCGCGCAGAACGGCTGCGCGCTCATATTCCTCGTTTTCCGCGCAGGCCTCCATGCGCTCGGTCAGCTTTGCAATCGAGGAAGCGCTGCCGCCCTTAATGAAATCCAGCGCCTGATCCAGCACCTCGGCGTACTCTTCCTCCGATATTCTGCCCCGGCAGACGCCCATGCATTGCTTGATATAATAATTTAAGCAGGGTCGGCTTTTGCGGAACTCCTGCGGAAATTTCTTGCTGCAGGTCGGCAACATGAAGGCCTTGTTCGCCTCGGCAACCGTCTGCCGCACGACGAAGGAGCTCATGTACGGCCCGAGGTAGGTGGCGCCGTCGTCCGCCTTCTGCAGAACGCCGGTCAGCCGGCTGTACGGCCCGGGGGAGATCCGGACATAGCTGTAGCCCTTGTCGTCCTTGAGCAGGATGTTGTATTTCGGCGCATACTGCTTGATCAGGGAGCACTCAAGGACCAGCGCCTCGAATTCGCTGTCCGTGACGATATAGTCGAAATCCCAGACGTGCTCGACCATCTTGTAGACTTTCGGCAGGTGTTTCTCCACGTTGCGGAAATAGCTGGTGACGCGGTTTTTCAGCTTCTTCGCCTTGCCTACATAAATCACCTTGCCGCTCTTTTCATGCATGATATAGACGCCCGGTTCCAGCGGCAGGGTATGCGTTTTTTCCCGCAGATACGGCAGACGCGGGTTATCCATCGGCCGGACGCCTCCTTTCGTTTCTATAAGAAAAAACGCCGCAAATATTGCTATCTGCGGCGCTGATTTTCATGATCGGTCAGTCAGAGAAACCGGATTGAACAAGTTTGACAAGGCCCTCCACTGCGGCCTGCTCATCAGCGCCGTCGGCAATAATCTTGATCTCGGTGCCACCGACAATCCCAAGGGACAATACGCCCAGCAGGGATTTCGCGTTGACTCTGCGCTCTTCTTTTTCGACCCATATGGAGGATTTATACTCGTTGGCTTTCTGAATGAAGAAAGTCGCGGGGCGGGCGTGAAGGCCGACCTGATTCTGAACTTTTACTTCGCTCGAAAACATAATAATTCTCCTTATATCGCATAAAAAGTTTCTTTTAGATATTATAGCATTCCGGGGAAAAGATGCAACGGATTGCAGGAATTTTTCCCAAAATCCCCTATGCGGAGCGGTCCCGGACGACGGAGTTTGTGCATTATCGCAACAAACCTTTCACCACAATCAACAGGTTATACAGTACCGGTACGAAAATGGAAGGGATCAGATTTGCGGTTTTGATCTTCGGCCCGAAGAGGAAATTGATTCCGATGCACAGCACGATGGTGTAGCCGACCATCGAAATCTGCGGCAGCAGCTCCGGGAAGCGGTCGAAAAAGCCTGAGAGCGACGATGCAAACAGCGAGACCGCACCCTGATAGATCAGCACCGGAACCGCCGCGCCCAGCACGCCCGCCCCCATCGTGGAGGCGAGGATCAGGGCGGTGATGCCATCCAGCACACTCTTGACATACAGGACGCTGCTGTCGCCGGAGAGACCGTCGTTGAGCGCGCCGATGATCGCCATCGAGCCGACGCAGAAGATGATGGAGGCGTTGACGAATCCTCCGGCGAATCCCTCCGCCTTCACGCGGTGCTCAACCCAGACGCCGAGTGCGTTCATCCGGTCGTCGATCCGCAGCAATTCCCCGCAGAAGGTGCCTAAAACGAGCGAGATGAGCAACAGCATACCGCCGGAATCGGAGAGCGAGCCGTCCTCCGCGGCGGTGAACATATTCGCGATCACGCCGTTGAGCCCTATGATGAGCACGGCGATGCCCTCCACCTTGAAAATGGAGTCCTTGAGCGATTCACGAATCCCCTTATGAAACAAGAGGCCGGCCAGCCCTCCCAAAACGACTGCCAGCGCGTTGACGATAGTTCCCGTCACAGCATTCCCGTCCCTTTACTTTTTATGTGTTTCCTCCAGCAGATCGGGTCTTCTCTCGGCGGTGATCTCAAGCGATCTCCGATGTCGCCAAGCCGCAATCTCCTCGTGATTCCCGGAAAGCAGTACCTCAGGAACCGCTTTGTTGTGCCATTCCTGCGGCCTCGTGTATTGCGGGTATTCGAGCAGGCCGGCGTAGTGGCTCTCCTCTTCAAAGCAGGTGTCCTCGGAGAGCACGCCGTCGCAGAGCCTTGCCACCGCATCGGTGAGCACGAGCGCCGCAAGCTCTCCGCCGGTGATCACGAAGTCGCCGATCGAGATCTCCTCGTCGACAATCTCCTCCAAAATGCGCTCGTCCACGCCCTCATAATGGCCGCAGAGCAGCAGAAGATTGTCGTAATCGCGGGAGAGCGCAATCGCTTTTTGCTGCGTGAGCACTGCCCCTTTCGGGGAGAGATAGATGGTGTGCGGCTTTGAGCACAGCTCTCCGCAGACATGCTCATAGCACCGGAAAATCGGATCGGCGCGCAGGATCATGCCGCTTCCGCCGCCGTAGGGCGCGTCGTCCACCTTCTGATGCTTTTCCTCCGAATACTCCCGGATGTTGTGGCAGTACGCTTCAAAAAATCCGGCGCGCCTCGCACGGCCAAGGATACTGGAATCCAGTACCGCCTCGCACATCTCCGGAAACAGCGTCATGATGTCAATCCGCATCGTCGAATAGTCCTTTCATCGGAAAAATCCGAAGCACGCCGTTTGTAAGATCCACCTCGCCGATGATCTCCGGGATCGCCGGAATCCAGGTCTCGGTGCCGTCCGGCGCCTTTACGCAGTAGACGTCGTTTGCGCCGGTCCGGGCGACCTCCTTGAGAATTCCAAAGCAATGCCCGGGGTCGTCCTGATCCACGACGGAGAGGCCCTCCAGATCCTGGATGAAATAGTCGCCCTCCCCCATCGGGATGTCGTCCCGGTGCATATAGACAACCTGCCCGCGGAGCCTGACGGCCTCCTCGGGCGTGTCGATCCCTTTCCACTTGATCAGGTAAATGTTCTTATGCGGCTTGACGTCCTCAACTTCGTACTTCACGTTTCCATGGTCGAGATACATGAATTTCGCATCGTCAAGGTCACCGTCGTCGCACCACGGGTAGAGGCGGAAATAGCCCCGGACGCCGTGAATCGTGACGATCTCTCCGACTTCAAGAAATTCCTTTCGCATAGCTTCCGAATCCTTTTCTTCTTTGCAGAATGCCCTCATCCTGAAGATGGGGGCATTCCGATTGGTTTATTCAATCGTTACGACGGCCTTTTTGCCGCAGCGGTTTGCGGCAGTGCGCATCAGCGTGCGGATGGCGCGGGCGATTTTGCCCTGGCGGCCGATCACTCTGCCCATATCGGAGGCGGCAACATGGAGGTGAAAGACCTCGTTGCCTTCCTCATCCGGCTGTTCGTCGACACTGACGCTGACGGCGTCCTTATCCTCGACCAGCCCGCGGGCAATCGTCGCAAGCAATTCTTCCATATTGATTTCGGACATCAGAGAACTCCTTCAATCTTCAGGAGAGCTTTGACCGTGTCGGTCGGCTGGGCGCCGCTGGAAATCCACTGACGGATCTTCTCTTCGTCGACCTTGATGACGGACGGCTCTTTGGTAGGATCATAATAGCCAAGCTCTTCGATAAAGCGGCCGTCGCGCGGATAACGGGAATCTGCGACAACGATGCGGTAGAAAGGACTCTTCTTGGCGCCCATACGGCGCAGTCTGATTTTGACGGACATTTGTTTTTCCTCCTATAACTGACATTGCATGCATCATTTTATTCAAGGCACCATGGCCTATGAAACAAGTTAAAAGGGCATTCCGCCACCCACCGGCGGCATTCCTCCGCCCATCGGGGGCATTCCGCCGCCGCCCTGCATCTGCGAAAGCATCTGGCGCATCTTCCGGCCCTGTTTGCCGCTACCGGAAAGCTGCTTCATCATCTTCTGCATCTGCTCGAACTGCCGGAGAAGCCGGTTGACATCCTCCACCTTCGTGCCGCTGCCCGCCGCGATACGCTTTTTGCGCGAGGCGTTGATGACGGACGGCTTCCGGCGCTCGCGGTACGTCATGGAATTGATGATGGCCTCCGTCCGGACGATCTGTTTTTCGCCCTCGGCGGCCTCCTCGTCGGTCATTTTTTTCTTTGCGCCGGGGAACATCGAGAGCAGCTGCTCAAAGGAACCCATTTTGCGAACCTGCTTCATCTGCTCAAGCAGGTCGTCGAGACCGAAGCTGTTTTCGCCGAGCTTTTTCGCAAGCTGCTCGGCCTGCTTCGCGTCGTACTGCTCCTCGGCCTTTTCAATCAGCGTCAGCACATCGCCCATGCCGAGGATCCTCGAGGCCATCCGGTCCGGATGGAACGGTTCAAGATCCGTGAGCTTCTCGCCGGTGCCGGTGAATTTGATCGGCCTGCCGGTGACCGCGCGGACCGAGAGCGCCGCGCCGCCTCTGGTGTCGCCGTCGAGCTTGGTCAGGATGGTACCGGTGATGCCGAGTTTCTCGTCGAAGGTGGACGCCACGTTAACGGCGTCCTGGCCGGTCATGGCATCGACGACGAGCAGAATCTCCTCCGGGTGCAGCTCCTGCTTGAGGCGGAGCAGCTCGTCCATCAGCTTTTCGTCGATATGGAGGCGGCCGGCCGTATCGAGGATCACGACGTCGTTGCCGTAATCCTTCGCGTGGGCAACGGCCTTTTTCGCAATCTCAATCGGATCACCCTGCCCCATCTCAAAGACCGGGACATCCGCCTGCCTGCCCACCACCTGCAGCTGCTCGATCGCGGCCGGGCGGTAGACGTCGCAGGCGACGAGCAGCGGCCTTCTGCCGCCTTTTTTAAAATAGACGGCCAGTTTGCCGGAATGGGTGGTTTTACCGGAACCCTGAAGTCCGACCATCATGATGACGGTCGGGATCCTGCTCGAAAAATTGATTCTCGCGCCGTTTTGGTCTCCCATCAGGGAGATCAGTTCCTCATGGACGATCTTGATGACGTGCTGGGCGGGCGTCAGGCTCTCGAGCACTTCGGCGCCGACCGCGCGCTCCGTCACCTTCGCGACGAAATCCTTCGCGACCTTATAGTTGACATCGGCCTCGAGCAGCGCAAGCCGGACTTCCCGCATCGCTGCCTTGACGTCGGCCTCGCTGAGTTTGCCTTTATTCTTCAGCTTTTTGAATACCGCGCTGAGCTTTTCGGATAATCCTTCAAATGCCATTCGCTGCCTCCGTCAGTCGTTGAGATGTTCCGCGACCTCGACGATTTTCGCGGTGTGCTTGTTGATCTCCCGGATCGTGGCGCCGCGGAGGCTCTCGCTGTCGATCTGCCTCGCTTCGCCGATGATCTGATCGAGACCGCTCTGGATCACGCGAAAGCGCTTGACCAGGCCGAGCCGTTCCTCCATATCAAGCAGGATCGCTTCCGCGCGCTTGATCGAATCGCGGACGCCCTGGCGGGTGATGCCAAGGTGCTCGGAAATTTCCGCCAAAGAAAGGTCGTCATTATAATAGTAATCAATGACCTCCTGCTGCTTTTCCGTCAGAATATCCCCGTAAAAATCGAAAAGCACCGTGATATTCATATCCTTCGCCATGGCCCGCGCCTCCTTTTGTAAAGCATTTTACTTTACAATTTGAAACCTTGTTAATTATATAAGAAAAACGCCCGTGTGTCAAGCGTTTCACGGACGTTTTTATCGGCTTTTTCCGTAGATTTTCGGCTTATTCCAATCCAAAGTACCGGATGAAGTTGTCGCTGAGGATCATGCGGTTCTCCTCCTCCGAAAGGCCGAGGGCAAAGAAGCGCGTGAGCTCCTCCCGGTGGTCCCACATCGGGAAGTCGGTGCCCCAAAAGAAGCTTTCAATCCCGTAGCGGTCAAAAAACTGATAGGCCGTCTTCCGGTCGAGCAAAAACAGGGAACTGGAAATGTCGAAGACGATGCTGCCCGGACGGTAAGTCTCGAGGTTGTCCCACCAGACGCCGTAGCTGCCGAAATGCGCGCCGATGACTTTGAGCCCGGGCACCCGGTCGATTACGAAAGCCATGCGTTTCGGGTCGGAATAGGGCCGCTTGTCGTCGCCGAGATGGATCAGCAGAAACAGGCCGTTGTCGCGGACGGCCTCAAACATCGGCAAGGCCGCATCGTCGTCGATATAAAACTGCTGGAAATCCGGATGTAGCTTAATCCCGCGGAGCCCCAGCGCCTTGATCCGCCGGAGCTCGCCGCCGATATCTCCATACGCCGGGTGCATCGTGCCGAAGCCGAGAAACTCCGGATGTTTTGCGCACTCGCCGAGGATAAAGTCGTTGATGGTCGGCACCTGCTGCGGGACCGTGGCCGCGGAGCAGACCAGATATTTTTCGACGCCGATCTGCCTTCCGGATTCGAGCAGCGCTTCACTGCTGCCGGCATGGCACATCGGGATCTGATAGAAGTCGCTGATGGCGCCGGTGGCCTTTTCCGCGATTCTGTCCGGATAGATATGGGTATGCGCGTCGATGATGCGGTAATCTGGCATGGCTTCATCTCCTTGGTGGATATATACCGTTATTTTATCACCCGTCTTCTCCAATTGCAAGCAACTGCTTTCTTTTCGTAACAGCGGGCATAGAAAAAAGCCGTTCGGCAGACATAGAAAAAAGCCGTTCGG
>CAYMNV010000003.1:82469-101647 GCA_964391915.1 uncultured Oscillospiraceae bacterium | reverse complement strand
ACATAGAAAAAAGCCGTTCGGCAGACATAGAAAAAAGCCGTTCCTTTCGGAACGGCTTTTTTCTTACGCCATGAATTATTGATTGAACCAGTCTGCCGGATAGCAGACATACATGAATCTGCAGTGATCCGGAGTGGAGAAACGGATCGGGCTGCCCTTCGGGATGTAGTTGATGTCGCCCGCGTGGGACTCAAGGTTGCCAACCGCGGTCTTAAGGGTCAGATTGCCCTCAATGACATATTCAGCTTCATCGTAGTTCAGGGTCCACGGGAATTCGCAGTGATCCATTTCCATAACGCCGATGCTGATTCTCGGAGTCTCTTCGAGGGTGGCTACATCCAAAAGAGACGTGCCGTCCTGCGCATCACCGATGTCAAACGGGAACGGTCCGCATTTGACGGTATCGGTTTTGACAGAGAACATCCCGTTGCTGAGCATTTTGCGCTCAAACGGCATTTTGTTTTCAGTATCGAGGTTTTCGCAGACTTTGGCGACAATCTCTTTGATCAATTCTTCACTGATATTCATTGGATTTCGCCTTTCATTTTCAGAAATTTTTGTTATATGATTTTGGGTTGGAGCGCCTATCGCGGCAATAGGCGCTCCACATTTTCCCGACACCGCAAATTGTCGGGAAAAAAATCAACAACTTACTGGTTCATGGACTCTTCAGGAATCTTCTTCAGAAGGGCCGGAGCCATCCATTTGCCGAGGATCAGGGCGGTGATACCAGCGGTAAGTTTGCCGGCGATCATCGGGAAGATCATCTCAGGGCTGTTCGCGCCGGTGAAGCCAAGGTGGTCACCGAAGACGAAAGCGGCGGAGACGGCGAACGCGCAGTTCAGCAGTTTGCCCTGCGGGTTCATGTCGGAAAGGATGTTGAACATGGCAATGTTGTTGGCGAGGTTCGCGACCATACCAGTAGCGCCGGCGGCGTTCATGCCAAGGGCGGTACCGACTTTAGCAAGGGCTTTGCCGAAGGTGTCGGAAACGAACTTAACCATCGGATAAGCACCAGCCAAGGTGATCGCGATCTGTCCGCAGACGAGAAGACCACTTTCCAGCGGGGAACCACCGTCATAGTCGACCATGGTATCGAAGAGCGGGAAGCGGATGCCAGTGTTGTACTCAAAGATAGCGATAGCGGTAACGGCAGTGATGAAGATCGTGACGCCGTTGCCGAAAGCGTTGAATCCAGAGATCATCTTGGCCGGAGCAAACCAAAGGCCAATGGCGATCAGGCCGGCGATGATGATAACCGGGATGACGTTGACAAGGATCGTGCCGATGCCAATCTTATAAGGAGTGGTGTTCATGACAAGACCACCGACGACGCAGCCGAGCGGGATGGTGACCATACCGACCAGAGTACCAGCGCCAAGGAACGGTCTGTCAAGCGGGTTGATGATGCCAAGGGCAACCGGGATCGTGAAAACGATGGTCGGGCCCATCATGCTTCCGAGGATGATACCGGCATACTGACCAACCTCAGCGGTCTCAGCAAGCTGGAGGGCGAGCGGGTAGCCGCCCATATCGCAGGCAAGCAGGGTGGTGGCGAACATGGCCGGGTCAGCTCCGACAAGGCCATAGAGCGGTCCAATGATCGGTTTCAGAACCATGGCGAGCAGCGGAGCAACGGCGACGACGCCGGCCATAGCCATGGCCAGACCGCCCATCGCGTTAATTCCGTTTTCCCATTCAGTGCCGTAGCCATGTTTGTTTCCACAAATTCTATCGATGGCGCCCACGACCATGAAGATGGCCATGATCGCGACAACGACAGTGTTGATAGCAATATTGGAGACCCAATTGCCAAACGTCTCGGTAAAGACTGCAGGATTCCACGCAGCAGCTAATTCGCTAAAATCCATTATACTGACCTCCTAAAAAATTAGTTTTCTCAAACTATATTCATTAAAGGGAGTCAACTGACTTTCCTCTCAGGGAAGCAGCAAAGACAGCTGCATCACATAGGTTTTCCCCTGCAGGCTCTCAGGCAGACTCCTGCCTTAGCCGCAACGCCTGCAGAAAAACGATATGTATTCCCTGACATTCCAGTCAGGTTCCCTAAAATGACGGGATGCCTATTTCATGAGAGAAATAGTTTCTGAAACAGGATTTTTCAATGTGCATTCAGGATTATAACTGATCCTGAATATCTACGTCATCGATAACACCAACGATCGCGGCGTCAACAGGCACACGGGGGTCCCCAACGGCATAACGGGCCGGGTTCCCGGTTACCAGCAGAACTTTGTCGCCGATACCGGCATCCACGACGTCAGCCGCAACATAAGGTTCACGAGTTTCATTCCCGGTGAGCTTATAGTTGAGCGGTTTGACAACCATCATCTTAAGCCCCTCGAGCTTCGGTTCCTTTCTGGTCGCCCAGACACTGCCTATTACGACTCCTATTCTCATACGGTACCTCCGTTACAGTTGTACTGATCTTTTCAGATCAGTTCGATGCCGAGATCTCTCGCCGTATCGCGGGCAAGGCTCGTGATGACCGGGCGCTCAGGAAGTTTGATCTTCTTGAAATGCTGCGCCATGGCCTCACGGATGTCTCTCTCCGTGACGACACGTTTCTTGATCTCGTAGACGGATTCCGGATCCACAGATTTCTCTGTCACCGGAGTTTCTGCCTTAGCCGGTCCTCCTGCTTTCACAGCGGCGGCGCCTTCGCAGATCGCCGCTTTTACGTCATCCTCACCGATGAGGGTGACGCCGCTGTCGAGCAGAACCTGAAGATTCTTGTAGATATTATTGTAGATCGCCTTCGGAGCAGTATCCTTATATTTAAGGATCTCAACCTGCTCCTTTACCATCAAAACCCGTTTGCCCTTCAAAATCGCTTCAGCAGCAAGGGCCAGGAATTTGCTGTCCGTGCAGCCGTTGGCGATTTTGAACAAATTGCTGTTTGTCATGTCGTAGAGCACAACGGTGTCGAAGCAGTCAACGTCCACTTCATAGTTTTCTTTCAGCGCGCAGGTGACTTTGCACAGTTCGCTGTCATTTTTCTCAAGGGAGCAGACCGAATCACAGTGATCCTCGGTGAGAATCAGAGCGGTCCTTTTGGGGTCCTCCGCAACGGAGGGCGGAATGCTGCCCTCTTTCTCGAGGTAAGCCTTTACAGCTTTGACAGCCAGCTCTATTAACAAGTCCATATCCATAACTATCACCTTCTTTTTCAACAAGCTTTTTCCTGCTCCCTGAGGGGAGCATGTAAGCATGAAGCCATTGGAAAAGATATGGTCGCGCCTGTCAATTTTAGACCAGGCAGTTCATGGCTATACCCGCGGGTGTAACCAGGAACGGGTCTGCGGGTTTGACGGTAGGGATGCCAATCGTATCCTGAAAGATTTTCTCCATGCCGGTGAGGCAGCAAGTACCTCCGCAAAGATAGATGGTATCGATGTTATACCCGGACGTGAAATTCCTGACGATGGTTGCCATCTTCTCGATCACCGGCTTCACGATCGGAAGGATTTCCGCGTGGCGGCTGCGATCGATTTTGATCTTCTCGGCATCCTCAAAGGGAATATGGTAGTTCCCCGCAAGGACAAGGGACAGATGCGTCCCTCCGGTAGGCTCGTCAAACGTTGCGACAACCTTGCCCTCTTTGAAGATTGCGACGCCCGTAGTACCGCCGCCGATATCGACAACGGCTCCGTCTGTGATACCATAGATGGAATTTGCTGCGGTAGGTTCATCCAGGATATTGGTAACCTCGAAGCCGGCGCCTTCCACGCAATATTTATGTGTCCTTGTGCTGGATTCCGTTCCGGCAGGCATCGCGATCGCGGCTTCTTCCAGCTCGCGTCCGAGGCGCGCCTCAAGTTTCTTTTTCAGTTGCCTGACAATGGAAACGGCTCCGGCATAGTCGACAACCACGCCGTCTTTGAGCACCTGTGCAAATTGCTTTTCACAGGCGATGGGGTTATTGTCCTCGTCGAGCACCACAACCACGATATAAGCGGTGCCCAAGTCGACGCCTACCTTCAGCTTTTCGGAAACCGGCTTATTCACCACGTGCTCGGATTCCGTGATGCGGGCCATATACGCATCGATGGATTCAAGATCAAGCATAAAACAACGTCCTTATTTAATGATTCTGCCAAGGGTAAAGCCTGCAACATGTGCAGCGCAGCCCTCATCAACATCCACATGCATGCGGGTGCGGAATTTGGGGGAAACGCGGACAACCGTATCGTCAAAAATGACGGAACGGTCGGTCATGGCTTCCACTGCGACGATCTGGCCGTCGGTCAGGCCCATGAGTTCCGCATCTTCCGGCGTGATATGGATATGACGAAGCGCTACGATAACGCCTTCGTCGAGTTGGATCTCACCTTTCGGCCCTTTGAGCGTAATGCTGGCGGAGCCTTTGGTGTCACCAGACTGTCTGATTGGGGGGGTCACTCCAAGGATGAATGCGTCGCTGAAAGAGACCTCAACCTGCACGCTCTTTCTCGCGGGACCGAGCACGGCGACGTTCCGAAATGCCCCGGCGGGGCCGATGACGTCGACGCGCTCTTCCTCGAGATACTGGCCCGGCTGACTGAGCTCTCTCTTCGGGGTCAGCTCGTGGCCTTCCCCGAAGAGAGCGTCAATCGCAGCACGGTCCAGATGAACGTGTCTGGCGGAGACCTCCAGCTGAATCAGTCCTGCAGATTTTACCGCATTGATAACCTGCTCTACAACTTCGTCAACTGCCATGTGTCTCCTCCTGATTACTTATATTCACCTGCCAGATACATGCACATCATTACATGAAATGCGCTGGACAGGCGGTTGAGAGTCCTGATGATCTCAGGCTGTTGGACGTTTTTGCCGTCCACAAATGCATCCATAGCGGCGAGTTCCACTTCGCGTACTTTGGAGCGAAGCATGTTCAACTTGGCATAGTCGAATCCCATCGTGTAGTTGGGAAGCAACATCTGCTTGACGTTGAAGTATTTCTGCGGGTTGTGGGAACGGGCGCGCAGCTCTTCCGGGCTCAGGCCCAGAATGTTGGTGACGTCCATCTCCTCGTTCATGACCTCACAGTACATGATCCGGTTGAGCACCTTACCGATGTCGCCGAGATCATCGATGAGTTTCTGAGAGGAGCCCTCTGCAGCCATAGAAGCCTGCATCATGACGATGGTGCTGGTAAAGCTGTCGATTCTCCCGCGGAAAATGATCCTTGGATGATTTTTGTAGACCAATCGATTACCGAAAAGCTGACACATGTATTCCGGCTTAGAGACGTAGAATGCGCCGGTGATTTCATCGACGTATTTCGCTCCGATAGGAGTGTCGCTGATACCGGATGCAGAGGCTTTGGGTGCGGACTGTGCAGGAACTGCCGGCGGATCGCCGAATTCTACCTTTACCTTGAGCTGGTTCAGGTATTCCTTCGCCGCCGGAGAGAGAAGCTTATCCTTCGGTACATAATAGACCTCCGGATGGTCGCCCTTCAGCTCGTTGCGCAGTACCATCTCGGTAATGACTTTCACCTAAATCACCCCCATCTTCTAAAATTCAAACCGTACTCTTACTTCTCAAGATGCGGAAGAATGAACTCGAGCTCTTCATGAGGTCTCGGGATCACGTGAACAGATTTGAGTTCGCCAACGCGGTCCGCCGCAGCAGCACCGGCGTCGACAGCAGCTTTCGTTGCGCCGACATCGCCGCGAACAAACATGGTCACCAAACCTCCGCCGATCTGGACTTCACCGATGAGAGTGACATTGGCTGCTTTGACCATGGCATCCGCCGCCTCAATGGCAGCGACAAGGCCAACGGTCTCGATCATACCCAGTGCAAGTTTATCAGTCATCTTCAGTCCTCCTTAGCTTTCAAGAAGCTTACTTCTCGATGGACGGGAGGATGTATTCGAGTTCTTCGTGGGGTCTCGGAATGACGTGGACGGACTTCAGCTCGCCAACGCGGTCCGCAGCAGCGGCGCCGGCATCAACAGCAGCTTTGGTCGCGCCGACATCGCCGCGAACAAATACGGTAACAAGTCCGCCGCCGACATGGACCTTGCCAATGAGGGTGACGTTAGCAGCTTTGACCATGGCATCGGCAGCTTCAATGGCGCCGACAAGACCTTTAGTCTCGATCATGCCCAGTGCAAGTTTATCAGTCATTGTGTAGTACCTCCTTGAAAATTGGGGTCATACCCCTTTTATGGTTCGTACTGGTAACGGAAATGGAAATCTTACGCATCACATTTCTTTCAGGGCAGCAATCACCATTTTTGCGATGGCGTCAGTATCAACCTCTTTTTCACAGCAAGCGGCCGGCTGATCGTCCCAAGGATCCTTGGTACCATAAGCCACGCGGCGGATGTTGATGAGGTTGAGCGGAGAAACGTTATCGCTCGTCGCAGAGCCGCCGACAGATCCGCAGCCAAGCGTGAAGGACGGGAACAGATTGGTGGTTCCGCCGACAGCGCCCTGGGAGGACGGAGTGTTGACAAGCAGACGGGATACCGGTTTCTTGAGAGCGAACTGACGGATCACTTCTTCATCAGTGGAATGGATGACCAGCGTGTGGCCAACACCGCCAAAGGTCAGCAGCTGAATGCAGCGCTGGCAGGCGGCTTGCCAATCCTCTTCGAAGTAGATGCCGAGGCAAGGAGAAAGTTTCTCGAGGGAGAACGGATACTCGTTGCCGACACCTTTTTCCAGGTAGCAAAGGACTCTGGTGTCTGCGGGAACCGCAACGCCGGCCATGTCGGCGATCTTGGTCGCAGCACGTCCCACGATGCCAGGATTGATCTTGCCCGGGCCTCTGGTCAGGATTTTGCAAACCTTCGCATATTCCTCATCATTGAGGATATAGCCCTTTTCGGCCTTGACGGCGGCAAGCACCTGATCCTTGATGCAGTTCTCGGAAACGATGGACTGCTCAGAGGCGCAGATGACGCCGTAGTCAAACGTCTTGGAAGCAAACACTCTCTTGACAGCAAGCGCCACATCGGCGGTATGGTCAATGAACGCAGGGACATCGCCAGGTCCGACACCCAGTGCCGGGATACCAGAAGAATATGCGGCTTTCACCATATCCTTGCCACCAGTGGCGAGGATCATGTTGACGCCCGGATTGGTCATCAGTTCATGAGTTCCTGCAATATGTAGGGTCTCCATGACCTGAATCATGTTATCCGGCGCGCCGGCTTTTTTCGCAGCTTCGTTCACGATCTCGGCAGCCTTCGCGATGCAGTTTTTCGCGGTGGGATGCGGGCTGAAAATAATCGGATTTGCAGATTTCATGCAAATCATGGATTTGTAAATCGTGGTGGAGGTCGGGTTTGTGCAAGGAACAAGTCCGCACACGACGCCGACCGGCACTGCCACCTCGAAGATTTTCTTGTCAGGATATTCGTTGATTACGCCAACGGTTTTCATATCCTTGATGTGTTCGTACAGGGTCTTGGAAGCAATCTGGTTCTTGACCAGTTTGTCCTCCCATTTACCCATACCCGTCTCTTCGACGGCCATCTTGGCAAGCTCTTCCGCGTGGGCATATGCAGCGTCCGCCATTGCTTTGACGATCCTGTCAATCTGTTCCTGGGAAAACTCCTGAATGGTCGCAAACGCTGCACGAGCTTTTGCAACTTTATCGCGGACTTCCTGGATGGAAAGAAGGTCGCGGTCTTGCAGCATAGTCTACGCTCCTTTACCTGTTATTTTCTTGAGCCTCAAGAATGGCCTTAATTAAAGGTTCTTTCTTGGAGTCTCTGATTTCAATCCGCGTGAGCGGGATATTCGGGATGCCGCGGGCCAGCTTGCGGAGATCGGTTGTCTTGATCTCCCGGAGCTCTTCCTCGGTATATCCGGCGTGTTCCGAAGCGGCCGCTTTGGCTTTGGGCCCATTGGCTTTTTTCGGTTCACTGGCGGGAGCAGGTTTCGCTTCCGGTTTTATGGCCGGAGCAGCAGCCTTTTCCACGACCGGTTCAGGGATAACCTTGCTCACTGGAGCAGATTCCGGGACGGATTGTTGTTCAGGCTTCGGGGCCGATTCCGACTTGGTGCGAGGTTTGGCGGGGAAATCGCGGCGGTGAATACCGGTTGAGCGTTTTCTTCCGCCGGGCCTCTCGGTGAGAGACGAGATTTGAGTCGTGCTCTCAGCGGGCCTCGGGATTACCAGAGAGGAGATGACCTTTCCCACTTTTTTCGCGGCAACTTCGCCGGCTGCGATGGCGGCTTTGCATGCGCCGACATCGCCGGTAACAAAGAAGGTAACAAGACCTCCCGTTACGTATTTGAATCCGGATAAGGTGACGTTAGCGGCTTTCAGAGCTGAATCGAGCCCTTCAATCGCAGCGATCAGGCCATAGGTCTCCAGCATTCCCAGTGCGCCTATACTCATAATCCGTCACCTCCTGATATCTTCAGTAAATTTTTACACCCTCAGATATAAGAGGCAATCAGTATTTCAAAGGATTGGCGTTGCAATAGATAACCGCGTCCGCAAATGCATCGCAGGCAGCTTTGCAGGCAGACTGAGTACCAGTAAGATAACCACCACCGAAGTTCGTCTCAGACGGCGGCTCGAAGTAGCAGCACATTCTGACGTCGGCAGCTTTGAGGGCGGCATCCATGCCATACTGGGCTTCCATCGGCGGGGCGATCAGATAAGCGATCGGGGTGCCTTCCGGAACACCACCGCACTCGGACAGATAAGAGCCGGTACGGGAAATGGTGAATGCATAGTAAGCAGTGGAGTCGTCATCGTTGGCAGAATAGAAGGTCGCATCGCCATTGATCAGATCGAAGGCAGCGGCCAGGCCGGCTTTGACTTCAGCAGGGTTCGGGCCAGAAAGGATACCAATGAACTCACCGGCATATTTCTGGGTGGCGTTCGGGGCGCCGGCATACATGGATTTCGCAAGAACGACTTTGACGTCAGCCTTTTTGGTGGCCTCATCAACGGAGGTGTAGCCGACATCATCGCAGTCCGTGGAGAAGAAGCCGACAGAGCGATGGCCTTCCGGCATATTCCATTGTTTCTGGAGGTCAGGGGCAACGTTCGGGATAACCTTGATCATCAGTACAGTAGTTCTTAATTCGTCGTAAATCACGAAAATGTACCTCCTTCATAGATATAAGGTAGTAGAAAATCTTTGTGCGTCACACAAAAATGCAAAAATGTGATCAGTCGCTGGACTTACAGCTTCAGATCCAGACCGGAAGCTTTCTGCTTGAACATCTGGTCGATAATATCGGCGATGTGAGCGCCAGCTTCGGCGGCCGGGGTTCCGGCGTTATGGATGTTGGAGACGACGGTACGTCTGGATTCGGACATACCAATCGTGCCATGCCAAGTGAGGTAAGCGGACATGGACTCGGCAGTAGCCAGACCAGGTCTCTCACCGATCAGAACGCAGCAGGCGTCGCATCCGGTGATCTCAGAAACTTCGTCCTGAGCACCAACACGGCCATATCTGACGAAGAAAGGCTCGCAGGCATCATAGCCGTAAGCTTTCAGTCCGTTCATGATAGCCGGGATCACGATGTCGTAGTTGGCCTCGATCGCAGTGCCGGACAGACCGTCGGAAGCATAGACGACGACCTGCGGTTTTTTGCTGACGAAAGCCTTCAGGGCTTTGGCGGCATCCTCACTAAGTCTTCTGCCAAGGTCCGGTCTGGTCAGGTAAATATCCTTGCAGTCGCAGCGAGTTGCAAATTCTTTGATTCCGCGCTGCTCAAGGAATTCGGCCGGGAACTCATTGAAAACAGCGTCCTGAGCAGCAGCATGGTCCGCACGGAAACGGAGCATGGTGTTGGTCATTTCACGAGCGCCGCAGTGCCAGACACCCAGACGAGCGGGGGTCAGCAGCTTCAGGCGACGGTACTCAGCTTCGTTATGAGCATTCGGAACCTGATACCACTCGTTCAGTTTGTATGCTGTGAGGTCCTCGAGGCTATCATCCGAAACGTTTTCACCGCAGCAGGTCTTGCCGGCTTTGGGGGCCTTCGCTGCGGGAGCGTCTTTCATCATTTCACCGACGACCTGAGCAATAATCTCTTTCAGTTTGTCATCAGATACCATTATCGGTTAATCCTCCCGTCATAAAATAGTATTCGCTCGGTAGGAGCTCTACCAGAAATCCGAGAATCAAAGAAATACGGAACCGTCGCCGGCGTTCGGGCCGAGGGTAAGTCCGTCTTCTTCAAGGAAGCCCATCTTCTGGCACCATTTCTCGAATTCCGGAAGCGGCTTTTTGTGAACGGCCTGACGAGTCGCATGGTCATCGTGATAACCAGTGGACTGATACATCAGCATGCAGTCATCCGCGCACGGAACGCCCATAAAGAAGTTGCATCCGGCCGCAGAGAGCAGGATCTCAAGGTTCTCGTTGTCGTTCTGGTCGCATTTCATGTGGTTGGTGTAGCAAGCGTCGCAGCCCATGGAGATGCCGAGCAGTTTGCCCATGAAGTGGTCTTCCATACCGGCACGGGCGACCTGTTTGGCGTCATACAGATACTCCGGTCCGATGAAGCCGACAACGGAGTCGACCAGATACGGATGGTATCTCTTGGCAAGGCCATAGCAGCGGGCTTCCATCGTCAGCTGGTCGGCGCCCCAATGGCCGTCGGCAGACAGCTCGGAACCTTCACCAGTCTCGAAGTACAGAACATCCGGACCGGCGCCGGTGCCCTGATGATGCATCAGGTCCTCGGCTTCGTCGAGCATGGCAATGTTGACACCGAAAGCATCGTTGGCGATCTGGGATCCGGCGATGGACTGGAAGATCATATCGGCCGGAGCGCCGTCTTTGATGCAGGCCATCTGGGTGGTGACGTGGGCAAGGCAGCAAACCTGAGTCGGGATTTCCCATTTGCGGGCAAATTCCCAATGGTCTCTCAGAACACGGTCGACGTTGGCGACAGTGTCATCAACCGGGTTCATGCCGAACAGAGCATCGCCGACGCAGTAGGAGAAACCTTCCATGTAGGTGATTCTCATGGCGTCGATATCATCGGTGGTGTGGTTCGGCTGCAGACGGAAGGAAAGGCGATCCGGATAGCCGCAGGTGGTAACGCAGGTCTTGTAAACCGGCAGTTTCTGAGCACCAATCATCAGGTCGATGGAGGACATCAGTTTGGTGACGGCGGAGGCAACCTCTGCAGAGAGACCAATGGAGATGTCACGAACCTGGGCCGTGGTGGTGTGGTCATCAAGGATGAATTCACGGAGCTGAGCAAGCGTCCAGTTTTTGCATCTTTCATAAGCTTTGAAGTTGATGCCGTCCTGGATGCAGCGGGTGACTTCGTCTTCTTCATACGGAGCAACAGGGTTCTCATAGATGTCTTTAACGGTCAGGTTGGCGAGGCACGCTTTAGCAGCAATGCGCTCCTGAACGGTTTCGGCAGCGACACCAGCAAGCTGGTCGCCGGACTTCAGTTCGTTCGCTTTCCCGAGAACATCTTTTACATCTTTGAACTCATAGACTTTTCCGAACAATTTGCTTTTCAGAATCAAAAATGTTCACTCCTTTGTTGAATTTGAATGCCGGGTTTTTGCCGGAATGAAAGACGGTGGTTCCTCCTTCCTGAAACCTTATTTGGTAACGACTTTGCGTCTTTTTATTATTCATTTATTTAATATGTACCGGGAAGGCACACCGAAAGGCAGTGCCTCTCCCCTTCCCGGCCGCGGAATCCTCAGTTGAAGACCAGCGTCTTGACGACGACCGGCAGGATTCTGCCGCGCATCAGCGGCGCGCCGATGTCGATATAGTCCCCCTGATTGACGTCGACGCTGTCGATGCAGATCAGATCCTTGTCCCTGCCGAGCTTGACCATCAGATTCTGGCCAAGGCATTTGGCCATATCCTCGCGGAGGATCACGATCAGCGGCTGTTTGCTCTTGATGATCGGCTGCATGCCGGCGATAATCATGTCGGCGTAGCGCTCCACCTCTTTAAACAGCGGGCAGTTCGCGCCGACAAGGGCAAGCGCGCAGAGCTGCTGGCCTTCGTCCGGGTCGCTGTACCACTGAACCATCGGAATCAGTTTCTTCGCGAACTCCTCCGCGGAGAGCTGCTCATCCGACGGGGCGAGCTTGATGATCGGGATGGTCTTGATCGGGAGCTTGATATCCGGGGTGTAGGAGATGGTGGATCCGGAGAGCTCGGTGGAATACATGCCGGCGCCGATGACGGTGGCGCGGATGGTCTCCAGAGGCTCGCGGATTCTATCTTTGAAGGGGGCGAAAACTTCGTTGATCGCTTTTGCGAGCACGATGCCGATATCGCCGAAAGCGAAGTCGCCCTTCGCGGACTGGTCGTGATAGATGCAGTTGCCGACGCCGCCGGAGAAGGTCACGAATTCGATTTTCTCTGTCGTGCTCAGCGGATGGTCGGTGACCATGATATTGAGGTCGTCCTCATCATATTTCGCAAAGCCGAGCGTCGTGGCCAGAACCTGGGCCATCAGGATGCAGGCTTTGTAGCATTCCTTGTAATCAATCTTTTTGCCGACCTGGATGTCGATGTGGTGTTTGGCACAGAGCTTGCCAAGATGGTCGGAAATATAGGTCACGACGTTGTTGCCGTCGAGTTTGACGAGACGCCCGCCGATGTCGAAGCAGCCGGTGCAGACGGCATGATTCTCTTTGAAGACGGCGAGGTTGGAAGTGCCGCCGCCGATATCGCAGTTCGCGGTGACAACATGCTCTTTTAAAGAAGCAGCGGCGGTTCCGGCGCCTCTTCCGGCGATGACACCCTCGAGGTCGTTGCCCGCGGTCGCCACCACGAAATCGCCGGCCATGCCGGACATGAAATTCAGGACGCCTTTCGCGTTCTCTTTTCTTGCGGTCTCGCCCGTGATGATCACGGCGCCGGTCTGAACGTCGTCCGGAACGAATGCGGCTTTCTTGTACTCTTCAACAACGATTTTGTGAACGGCTTCCTCATCAATGGTTTTTTCATTAAGCAGAGGGGTCGTATAAATCGGGCTCTGATAGACGATCTCCTTATCCGTAATGCTGATACGCGGAACCATGTACTCGCCGGAAGTATTCTCAATCGTGAAACGGCTGAAAATGACCTGCGTCGTTGAAGTTCCGATATCAATGCCCACGCTGATGATCTTATCTTTACCCATGGTTCAAAAATCCTCCTGTGTCTCTTTTCTTCCTATATAAATTGCCCATGCAATGCTTATATAATTGCAGTCCGAATTTTAATAATCGGAGAGATCAAGGGTTTTGACCAGTTGAAGCAGCTCGTCGATGCCCTGCCGGGTCACGGCGCTCGTCACGACGATATGTCTGGCGCCGGCGTTTCTCAGATAATTTTTTGCCATTTCGATATTTGCTTCGGGGCTGTCCGCTTTTGTGACAATCCCGATGACCGGCTTCGCAAAAGTCAGGGAGAACATCTGCGGCAGACGGCAGAGACTGTCCACACAGTCCTGGCAAAAGCAGACGATGTCCGCGTCGCACGCGGCGGTGACGGCGCCTCTCCAAAAGAACGGCCGGTCGATGTACTCGCCGGGCGTATCGATGGAATCCGCCGTGGCGATGACCTCCTGGGTCTTGTGATACACAAGGTCTTCGTTATGAATCGCCTGAAGGAGCGTGGTTTTTCCGCAGCCGGAACGCCCCATGAGAATGATCCGGCGCGGTTCGGCGGTCGTGTTCTCGCCCATCCTCAGGTCCTCGTGAGTTTCACGGTATCGTAATGCATCTCTGCAAAGCGCTCAAGAACGGCGGAGAGTGCGGCGTCGACGGCTCCGATCTCGCCGACAAAGACGACGGCTCCGGAGAACCGGTCGACGAAGCCGAGTTTGATCCTCGCGGCCTTCGTGCAGATATCGGCGGCGATGATGGCGCTCTCGGCCGGAGTGATGGTGATGATCCCGATGGCCTCGGTAAATTCCTCGGTCAGTCCGAGTTTTTTATAAATCATGCGGTCCGGGCGCGAAATGCGGTGAGCCAGCGTGACTTGCTTTCCAGGAACATACTCCTGTATGGAACGCGGGATCGTCATCTCATCAAGATCAGCCATACTTCTCTCCTTCCGTGGGTGTGAAAAATGGACAAAATGGGCAGTCTATCCCCACACCATAACACATTACCATTATACCGTCGGCCATTTGGAATGTAAAGAGAAAAACAAAAATTTTGAGCATCAAAAGCGAATAATTTTGTTGAAATACTTGTTGACATTTTCATGAAGTAAAGCGGCATTTGTATTTTTTTGTGCAAAATATCCGAATTTGCGACGTTTTTTTGCCCGTGCTCAAACCCAGTTTGTCCCTCCGGAGAGGCGCGGGCGGAAAAATGGCCGGGAGGAGTCGCCAACGGTTCCCTTCCCGGCCTGAAAGGCTTGTTTTTTTTCGTGCTCAAGCCGCAAATTCCACGCGGCGGAGATGCTCGATACAAATATTGTAGAAACTCTCATAGAGGAGCTCGCCTTCCCGCTCCAGAGCGGCGTCGTCCGGATGGCGCAAAACCTTTGCGTAGACCTTTCCGATGCCGATTCGGCGGCCGTCCCCGCTGCGCTTGCACAACAGATACATGGAGTACGCCGCCGACCGCGAGATGGATTCGTAGAGCGCCGGCGCGTTGTTCCGCAGCTCGTCGTAGAATCGGCTCTCGGCGAACTGGCGGGTCAGATGGTTCGGCAGAAAGGTGTCGATGGCCTGATCCGCAACGAACGCAAACAGAATGCTGCGGTTTCTGGCGGCGAAATCCTCCTCCCAATTCTGGAAGCAGGAAAAGCCGTCCGTCCTGAGCAGAACCGAGGCCAGCGCGCCGCCGGCTTCCTGCGCCTTCGCGAGGTTGCCGTTTTCCTTTTCGTGATGGTAGAGCCGGGCGGCGGCTTCGCTCTCGTCGATCTCCGGTGCCAGGTTTCCCGCGATTTTCATATCACTGTCATCGTTGCCGTACATGCCGGTCCCTCCTTTTTTATGGAATCCCGCTCCGTGCGAATTCCGGAAATAAACAAAACATCCCGGAACAAAGGCCCCGGGATGCAGCGTCACTTGTTTAATTGCTCCCTGATTTTGAGCAGGGCGTCCAGCGATTCTCCCGGCGTGGTGCAGGTGCCCAGCGGATGCGGGTGGCTGGTATAAAATCCATGGTAATCGCTGCCGCCGATGGGCACGAGGCCATACTCCATGGCGATGCGGGCGATCTCCTTTTTATCCTCGTCTGTGTTGCGCGGATGGGAAAGCTCGATGGCCTGAATCTTGCCGTCCCGGGCAAGCTCCTCGGCGAGCCCAAGGGAACCGTATGCGCCGGGATGCGCCAGAGCAGCGACTCCTCCGGCGGCGCGGATCACCTCGACAGCCTCCCGCACCTCCGGGAACCGGACGCTGTAGGGAATGCGGCTGAAAACTTCCTGATAGAAATCGCCGAAAATCTCAAAGGAATAGCCCCGCTCCATCAGCGCGCGCATGATGTGCTGGCGGAAGATGCATTTGGCGGGCCCTGCCGCCTCCACGACATCCTTCCAAGTGATCGGAAAGACCTTTCCGATCTCCTCTACCAGCGGGCGGGCGGCTTCGTTGCGGGAATCCAGCGTCTTCTGAACGAATTTCTCAAGGTTATCCAGACGCTTCGGCATATAGCAAATCAAATGGACGTTCCTGCCCGTTTCTTCATCGGCGGCGGAGATCTCGAGGCCGGGAATCACGCGGATCCCGAGGCGTTTGCCGAGATTGACGGCCCGCTCGACGCCGGCCATCGTGTCGTGGTCGGTCAGCGAAATAAAATCAAGGCCTTCCGCGATGGCGAAATGCACAACCTGATCGACGGACGCGGAACCGTCGGAATAGTAGCTGTGGCAATGAAGATCGCCTTTCACTCGTTCGCCCCCTCCGGACAGAATTTACCATTGCCATTATACAACCATGCTTGTTCGATTGCAAGCATTCCCGGGAAAAAAGAAACGAAACATCCTCCCAAAAAATCCGAATTTTTGTGTTGACAAAATTCCCCTTCGTAGGTATAATTGCAAATGCGATGCGGGTTTAGCTCATTTGGCAGAGCGCCACCTTGCCAAGGTGGAGGTAGCGAGTTCAAACCTCGTAACCCGCTCCACCAAGCGGAGTCCGGATGCAGCCTGCGTCCGGACTCTTTTTCTTTCCATGGCTTCCGTACCCCCGCTCCCGGAGTTTTTCCGGTTCCGGCGGGCGGGGCGGAACATACGGTATTCCGGTTTTGCGGATGCCGTTTTTTTGTCTCTTTTTTTCCAAAAATAGCCCGAAACGGGATGCAAGGCGTCCGGTTTTCTGCTATAATAGCCGCAAGCGGCTCTTACCTTTGTTTTAGGCCCGCCCGCGGCGACGGCCAATTATTTCATAAAGTGCGCTGCGCTTATGGAATCATAATAATCACTTTTTGAAAGGGGGTATCCGCCGTGGCGTACCGTATTTCCCTGCGCGCCGGAGGGGCGTTTTTCGTCCCGGCCAAAGCGGCGGAGGGTCTTCGCTTCAGCGGCGCGGCACAGCTCCGCGTCCTGTTGTGTTTTCTCTGCCGCGGCAACTGCGCGGAGGATTTCTCCCCCATCTACAAAGAGCTCAATATGACCGAAGGAGACGTCCTTGACGCGCTCGATTACTGGGTGGAAAAGGGCGTGCTCGAAAAGGACGGCATTTCCCCGGAAAAGGCCGCCTCCCTGCCGAAGAGCGCAGATCCTGCGAAACCTTCGGTTTCCGCCGGGCCGGCGCAGATTCCCACGGAACCGAACGTGCCCGGACAGGCACCCGCGGGTTCCGCCGCACCGGAAAAAGCCTTCGCCCCGCCGCCGGAGATCAAGCCGACGATGCAGGAAGTGGACGGCATCGTCCGGAAGAATCCGCATGCGGCCTTCGTGCTGAAAGAGGCGGAAGCCCGTCTGGGAAAAGCGTTTTCGAGCTCCGATACGGCGACGCTCGTCTGGCTGCTCGAATGGGCGGGCATCGCGCCCGACGTGCTCGTCACGGTGGTGGAATACTGCAAGACGGCCGGGCATCCCAGCCTGCGCTATATCCAGAAAGTGGCGCTCGAGTGGCAGGATTCCGGCATCGACACCATCGAAAAAGCCGAGGAACGCATCCGTGTGCTCAACGAGCGGAAGAGCTGGGAGGGCGAGCTGAAAGCCGTGCTCGGCCTCTCCGCCCGCGGCCTTACCGCCAAGGAAAAGGAATTCGCCGAGGAATGGCGGATGCTCGGGCTTTCCCCGGAGCTGATCCGGGCCGCCTATGAGCGCATGGTCGACGCAAAAGGTTCGTTCTCGTTCCCTTACATAAATAAAATTTTAACCAGTTGGAAATCCAAGGGCATCACGACGCCGGAACAGGCCGCCGCCGAGAAAAAGCCCGGTCCCCCGCCCGCCAAGGCGCCCTCCTTCGACCCCGTGGAGATCGGCCGGCGCGCCCGGGAGATGGATCCGGTATTATAAAGCCCCGGCGCCTTTTGTGCAAATGCCGGGGTGGGCCTTTCCTTTCCCGGCAGGGGAAAATCCGCGGGGCATCCTCCGACCGGGCATCGGGACGGGCGCAAGTCTCCCGGCCGACCCGTATGTTTTCGCTGTTTTTGACAAAGATGGAAAGGAGTGCGGAACATGTCCTATTCTGAGGAAGTCTACCTGAAAGCCGCCGCCGTTCTGGAGGACCGGAAACGCTCCTCCAGGCTCACCGCCGCCGCCCGGAAAGAGGAGGTCTACGCCGCCCTGCCGGAAGTGAGGCAGATCGACGACGCGCTTCGTTCCGGGGCGGTCTCGATGACGAAGCTGGCCCTCGGCGGCCAGGCGGATCTCGGCGTGACCATCGACAGCCTCCGTGAGCACAGCGAATCCCTGCTCGCGCAGCGCAGCCGGATGCTGATGGCCGCAGGCTATCCTGCCGATTATACGGACGTCCACCCCTCCTGCCCGGTCTGCGACGATACCGGAAGGAAACCGGACGGCACGCTCTGCTCCTGCTACAAAGAGGTCTGCCGGGCGGAGGCGCTCCGGGAACTGGACGCAAACTCCGGTTCCGCCGACTGCTCCTTTGAAAATTTCAGCCTCGAATATTACCCCAAAACCAAGGGTCCGGATGGCATCGTCGCCTACGCGAAGATGTGCCGGGTGTTTGAAAATTGCCTTCATTACGCGGAAAACTTCACCACCGATTCCCCCAGTGTGCTGATGAGCGGCAGAACCGGCCTCGGCAAGACGCACCTCTCCCTCTCCATTGCGAAGCTCGTGATCGCCAGAGGATACGGCGTCGTCTACCAGAGCGCCCAGACGATGCTCTCGCGGCTGGAGAAGGAGCATTTCTCCCGGGACGGCTCCGGCGAACCCTATCTTGAGAATCTGCTCGGCTGCGACCTGCTGATCGTCGACGACCTCGGTGCGGAATTCTCCACGTCCTTCACCGTCTCCGCCGTCGGGAACCTGATCAACGAGCGTCTGGTTGAGCACCGCCCGACCATCCTCAACACGAACTGCGACGAGAACGACCTGATGCGGCTCTATGGGGAACGCACCGCCAGCAGGCTTCTCGGGGAATACGCCAAGCTGTTTTTCTACGGCTGCGACATCCGCCAGATCAAATAACCGAAGGAGGTTTTTTCCCATGATGATCCGTCCCGCAAAAGAAGCGGATATCGATGAAATCATGCCCATCGCTGCAAAAATCAAAACCGGATATTTTGAAAAGAACGCCATCCCCCAATGGACCGGAAACTACCCCTCCGAGGACACGTTTTTCGACGACCTCGACGCCGGGCACCTGTTCGTCCTCTGCCAGGAGGATCTGCTGATCGGTTTCGTGAGCATCGGCTTCGATCCGGAGCCGGATTATGCGGAGATCGACGGAAAATGGCTCAATGACGAGCCTTACGCGGTCGTTCACCGCCTGGGCGTCGACCCGGAATGGCATGGCTTCGGCTTCGGCGGGAACCTGCTCATCATGGCGGAAAAGCTCTGCGAGCAGCGGGGTA
The DNA here is from genome assembly GCA_964391915.1 of uncultured Oscillospiraceae bacterium. Lineage (GTDB taxonomy): Bacteria > Bacillota > Clostridia > Oscillospirales > Ruminococcaceae > UMGS1668. Next base: position 82,729 of record CAYMNV010000003.1, on the reverse strand, counting down.
TCCGGAATATCCGCGCCGACACGCACCATCAGAACGCCGCCATGAAAAAGACTTTTGAGGACGCCGGCTTCCAGTTCTGCGGCGTGATCACGCTCGGGGACACGGATGAGGCCGACCCGCTCCGCGACGCCTACCAGAAAGTCATTCTCCCGCCGCCGGAGACCGTCCCGAACAAGGCTCACCGGCATTAATGCATATCTTCGATGCAATACATCGAAGATATGCTGGGAATTTCCCTGCGGCACCTTGTAGAACAGTGC
>CAYMNV010000003.1:55430-82369 GCA_964391915.1 uncultured Oscillospiraceae bacterium | reverse complement strand
CTGCTGACGCACCGGGAAATTCCGCCGTAACCAAAACCGCATCTGAAGATGCTGGAAGTTTTCCTGCCGCGCCTCATAGGCCGGCGCATCTGAAGATGCTGGAAGTTTTCCTGCCACGCCTCATAGGCCGGCGCGGCCGCCAAGGCGCCGGAAAACTTCGTCGATTACGCTGATGCGCCGGAAAACTTCGTCGTACTCAAAACTTAACAATCCCCATCACAAAAAAGCATAAAAAAACGGGCGGTGGAAAAATTCCATCGTCCGTTTTTTATTATCTTAAAATTTTCAAGGGTGTTCCGATACGGTTTCGGGGATCTTATTCCAGATCGCCGTCGTCGGTGCCCTCAAACTTGCCGCGGGACATCTGTTTCAGATAGGCGTTAATGAAGCCGTCGATGTCGCCGTCCATCACGTCGGAGATGTTGCCCATCTCGTAGCCGGTGCGGTGGTCCTTTGCGAGCGTGTAGGGCATGAAGACGTAGGAGCGGATCTGGCTGCCCCAGGCAATCTGCTGCTGCACGCCCTTGATATCCTCGATCTTCTCGAGGTGCTCGCGCTCCTTGATCTCGATGAGCTTGGATTTGAGCATCTGCATGCAGACCGCGCGGTTCTGGTACTGGCTGCGCTCAATCTGGCTGCAGACGACGATGCCGGTCGGGATATGGATCAGGCGAACGGCGGAGGAGGTCTTGTTGACCTTCTGGCCGCCGGCTCCGGAAGCGCGGTAGACCTCCATCTTGATATCCTCTTCATTGATTTCGATGGAGTTGTCGTCGGAGATTTCCGGCATGACTTCCAAAGAAGCGAAGGAGGTATGTCTTCTGCCCGAGGCATCGAACGGCGAGATGCGCACGAGGCGGTGGACGCCGTTTTCCGATTTCAAAAAGCCGTAGGCGTTCTCGCCCTCGACCATGACGGTCGCGCTCTTGAGGCCGGCCTCCTCGCCGTCGAGCCAGTCGACAAGCGTGTATTTAAAGTTGTGGCGCTCGGCCCAGCGGGTGTACATGCGGTAGAGCATCTGGCACCAGTCCTGTGCCTCGGTGCCGCCCGCGCCGGCGTGAAAGGTCAGAATCGCGTTGTTGGCGTCGTATTCTCCGGTGAGCAGCGTCGAGAGACGCAGGGATTCCATCTCGGTCTCCAGCTTGTCCGTTCCGGCAAGCGCTTCCTGATACAACTCCTGATCGTCGCCCTCCATCGCGACTTCGACGAGCGTCATCGCGTCGTCGTAGGCATTTTCGAGCCGCTGATAATCCTCGAGGGTGGCTTTCATGCGGCTCTGGCGCTTGAGCACCTGTTGGGAATTTTCCACATCGTCCCAGAAGCCGTTCTCGGCAGTCTGCTCCTCGATTTTGCTAAGCTCCCCCCTGATCTTTTCGATGCCGAGGGCATCGGCCAGATCGTCGATCTGCGGTTTCAGGGAAAGCAGGCGCAGACGAAGTTCTTCCAGTTCCAGCATAAAAGGTAACCCCTCCGGATAAAGACTTGCGCGGACAAAAACGCGCAGCATAGATGTAATTATAAATGATTTGTGAAAAATAGTCAAAGATATTCTGAATCTTTCAAAAAAAGTTTGCTTTTCATTTCCAGTAAGATATAATATTTTTTAGATGCAAATTCCGTCTCTGTGAAAGGAAATTCTATGGACCGCTATCTCGGCTCGAAATGCCCCTATTGTGAAAAAGAGTTTCAGCCCGGCGACGACGTGGTCGTCTGCCCCGACTGCGGGACGCCGTATCACCGCTCCTGCTGGAAGGAGCACGGCGTCTGCGCCTACCGGGGCCGTCACGGCTCCTATGAATGGAAACCGGAATTGCCCTTCCATGCCGTCGTCCCTCAGGATGCCGAAACCGCCTATTGCCCGAACTGCGGTGCGCCCGTCGCGCCGAATGCCAAATTCTGCCCCGGCTGCGGAACCACGTTCGGCGGAGCGAATCCTGCCGGGCAGCCTTCCTTTTTCGGCGGCTCCTATGCGGGAGAGACCGGAGCAGCCGGCGGGACAGCGTTTTCGCAGGAGGTCCGCGTCTTCGGCGAGGAGGACCCCATCGGCGACTTCCGCGCAAAGGAGTACGCCGCTTTCGTTGGAAAAAACCAGCGGTATTTTCTGCCGCGGTTCAAGCTCTTTTCGGAGGGCAGGCACAACAGCTTCAACGTCGCCGCTTTCCTGTTCGGCTATCTCTATCTTTTTTACCGCAAAATGTACGGGCTCGGCGCCGCGGTGCTCCTTCTGACGTTTCTGCTGGATCTTCCCTCGCTGGCCGCCTCCTATGCCGATCTCCAGCAGGCTCTCATCAAAGCCGGCGCCCTCTCCGGAGCCGTTTTCAGCATACCGAATGATCAGCTTCTCTCCACCCTCTCGCTCGTGGGCGGCGTCCTCCTCTGGGGCGTCAAGGCCTGCCTGCTGCTGCTTGCCGACCGCTACTATTTTCACTTCTCCACCGCCAAAATTCGTTCCATAAAGGAAACCTATCCGGAGGGCGGCATATACGAGGCCGGCCTTGTGCGCAGGGGCGGCACCTCGATGGCTCTGGTGATCCTGTCCATCCTCGTGATTGCGGCCGCTTCCTATGTGCCTTTTTACCTGCTCATCTCGTCGCCGCTCTTTGATCTCACAAAATTCATGGAATTCGCGTCCGCCTACGGCATGGCCTAAATCCGGCGCGCCGACCCGTTGAAAAACACCGGAAAATGATTGACAAGGATTGGCACGCTTGTTATAATTGTAACGTTGCCCGCTTATATAAAGGGCGGGAACACATCCTTGCTCCGGAACACCGGGGCCAAAGTCCAAAAGGAGGTGCAAATCAAATGGCAAAACTCATGCAAAGCTATGAAACCGTTATTGTTTTCAACTGCAAAGATGAGGAAGCTGTCCCGGGCCTTGTGGAAAAGTTCACCAACCTGATCGCCGAAAACGGTACCGTCGACAGCGTCGAGGAGTGGGGCAAACGCAAGCTTGCCTATCCCATCAACTATGAGACCGAAGGATATTACGTGCTGATCAACTTCACCAGCGTGCCTTCGTTCCCGGCTGAACTCGACCGCAACTACAACATCAGCGACGGTGTTGTCCGCTCGCTGATTGTCGCAAAGAACTGAGGAGGCGTCGTAATGAACAGAGTCGTATTGCTCGGAAGACTCGCTGCCGATCCTGAACTCCGCACCACCGGCACCGGCATTTCCGTATGCAGTTTTACCATCGCCGTCGACCGCCCGTATACGAAAACATCCGAGCGCCAGACCGATTGGATCGACATCGTCGCCTGGAGAAACACAGCGGAGTTCATCTGCAAATACTTCCAGAAAGGTAAGCCCATCATCGTCGAGGGAACCCTCCAGACAAGAAACTGGGAGGACAAGAGCGGCCAGAAACGGAAATCCGTCGAAGTGGTCGCCGACAACGCGGAATTCGTACCCGGCACCAAAGAGGGCGGGGCTTCTATGCCCGGCCGTCCCGACATGCACGCGGATTTCGCCCCGCCGGTCGCGGATCCCGCCCCGGTGGCGTTCTCCAACGGTGAGGCCGAGGATTTCACCGTCGTAGAGGATGACGATCTCCCCTTCTGATTTGCAGAGCATCGAGTAACGAATTCAATAAGGAGGATTAGCATGGATAGACCCGAACGTCCGGAAAAGGCCGGCAACCGCAACCGCCGTCCCAAAAAGAGAGTTTGTGCGTTCTGCGCCGACAAGATCGAAGAGATTGATTATAAAGACGTCCCGCGCATCAGAAGATTTCTTTCTGAAAGAGGCAAGATCATTCCGAGAAGAGTGACCGGAACCTGCGCCCGTCATCAGAGACAGCTGACTGTCGCCATCAAACGCGCCCGTCATCTCGCCTTCCTGCCCTACGTTTCCGATTGATTGATCCAAAACGATCGACGCCCTCCCCATTTCGGGAGGGCGTTTTTTTATGCGGACGGGCTGCGAAACCTCCGCAGAGCCTTTTCTCTGCGCTCTCCCTTACCTGAACGTACGAAATTCGTATCCCCGGCTGCGGAAGGCCTCGATCAGCGCGGGAAGCGCCGCGGCCGTGGCCGAGCGGGTTTCGTAATCGTGAAAAAGTACGACCACCGTATCCTTTCCCCGCGCTCCGGTCAGCACCTTCCGGGCGATCTCGTAGGCGGAGATACACTGGTTGATGCCGTCGGTGCTGTCCACATTCCACGCGCAGAGCGTCAGGCCCTCGGCCTCAATCTCGGCGAGGATCTGCTTCATCAGCGCCGGAGTCGCGGTGGAATTCGCCACGCCTCCCGGCAGGCGGATGATCTTCGGGCATTTTCCGGTCACCGATTCGATCCAGATTTTTTCCGTCTCGATATCCCTTTTCCAGCCCTCCATCGAAGTGTACATGACCGAATAGTCATGGGTCCAGCTATGCAGGCCGACGGAATGCCCGGCCATCGAGATGCGCAGCAGGCGGCAGTTGGCGTCGTAGCTGTCCGGGCCGACGACAAAAAAGGTCGCCTTCACGCGGTACTCCTCCAATACGGCGAGGATATCCTCCGTGATCACGGAGGGTCCGTCGTCAAAGGTCAGGTAGACCGTCTTCTGCACGGGCTCCGTTTCCCCGGCGCTTTTTTCTCTGGCGACAAGCGCATAGCCCCTTTTTCCGATCAGAACCAGCGCCGCCAGAACCAAAACCGCCGCCGTTATGCGGATCGCCGCCGTTCGCAGTCTCGTGACCCCAAAAAACCGTATCAATTCCGCCGCCTCCCTCAGACCAGATTCCGGAGAAATCCTATGCGGCGGGAGATTCTTTCTTGACACGCAACAGGGCGCCGGTTATAATTGACAAGAATGAGTCCAAAGGGAGGGCAATATCTTGCAACCTTTTTCCGAAATTTCGGCGGAAGCACTTTCCGGCGTCCGCTTTATTCTTACCGATATCGACGACACGGTCACCAACGGCGGCAAACTGACCGCCGAAGCCTACTGCGCCATGTGGAGTTTGCAGGAGGCGGGCTTCGGTGTGGTCCCGGTCACGGGCAGGCCTGCCGGCTGGTGCAGCCTGATCGTCCGGGAATGGCCGGTTGCCGGGGTCGTGGGGGAAAACGGCGCCTTTGCATTTTATCTGAGCGACGGAAAGTTTCGCTCCCTGCACCACCCGAACGTCTCCAAGGATGCGGGCGCGAAGCTTCAGGCGGTCGCGGATGCCGTGCTCAAGGCTGTCCCCGGCTCAAGGGTGAGCTCGGATCAATTTTCCGGGATCTACGAGCTTGCCATCGACTATTGTGAGGACGAACCCCGCCTCCCAATCTCCGACGCCGAAAAAATCGCGGAAATCTGCCGTTCCTTCGGTGCGGAGGCCAAGATCAGCTCCGTCCATGTCGACACCTGGTTTGGCAATTACAACAAGCGCGAGATGGCGCTCCTCTTTTTTAAAGAAATCCTCGGTGTGGAAGACCCCAAACAGCAGATTCTCTATTTTGGTGACTCGCTCAACGACGAACCGATGTTTGAATATTTTCCGCTCTCCTGCGGCGTGGCGAACATCCGGCTGTTTGAGCACTCCTTTTCTCACCTGCCGTCTTTCGTGACAGAGGGCGAGGGCGGCTACGGCTTCGCGGAGGCCGTGGATGTGATTCTCAAAAAAAGAAAGCCCTGACAAAAAAGCGCCGGCGGTTTTTTCCCGCGCGGCGGCCTTTCGGACAGGTACTATTAAAACAGCGGACGATCCGGCTTTGCGCCTTTTCGTCCGCTTTTTTTATTTTATGGAACTTTTATCGCCGGAGCCGCGGGAACCTCCCGCCCGCTTTTCCGCCCGGCGGATCTGCCAAAAATCGCAAAATCTGTTTCGGCGCCCCGAAACCGAAACTCTTCTCAGACGCCCGGCTCCAGAAGCCCGTAATTCTCGTCGTTGCGGCGATAGACGACGTTGATCTCGTCGGTCTCCTCGTTGCGGAACATGAAGAAGCTGTGGTCGAGCATGTTCATCTGGAGGATGGCCTCCTGCACGTTCATCGGTTTGAGCGGGAAGCGCTTGATCCTGACGACGCCGTATTCCTCGGGCATGATTTCGCCGTTGAAGGACGGCTGGAACATACCGGTGCGGAACTTTCTTTCCAGTCTGGTCTTGTTGCGGGTGATTTGCTTGGTCAGCGCATCGGATACCGCTTCCAGGGAATCCATCCGGTCGGAGGTTGTTTTCTCTGCCCGGAAGAGCATGCCGCCGGACGTGATGGTCACCTCAACCGTTTCCCTGCCGTTCTGGTTGGAGACGGTGACGACGGCTTCGGCATCCTCGCCGAAAAAGCGATCGAATTTTTTGAGCTTTTTTTCGCAGCGCTCTCTGAATTCGTCCCGGACCGCGGTGTTGCGTGAAGTGATCCTGATGTTCATAATTCTGCCTCCTTCATAGACGGAACGCAGCGGCTTCGGAAAGACCGCCGCTTTTCTTCCGCCGCTTTCATTATACCATATTGACCGGAGGCAATTCCATTCACGAATTTTACTAAAATATGAACCCTTTGTTATGCTCGACGACAAATTTCTTCAAAGAGTGTTTACCTTTGAAATCCGAAGTGGTATATTTATATTGTTGTGGTCTGGAAGAAACTGAAACGGGTGCCGGAATTCCTTTTCCGGCACCCGTTTTTTGATGAGATTCAGGCGGGAACCCCCCGCACGGCCTTCTCCGCCGACGCCTCAAAAGGAGGCTGCAAATTGCCTTGCCCGCTTTACAGGCTGGCGGGCATTTGCTTTGCAAACCGGCAAATTTGTCTTCCCCGGAACCCGAAACAATGATATTTTTAAGTCCCTACTCTTCAACGATTTCCCCGCCGGCAACCACCATGACGGGTTCCGCGTAGACGGAGAAGGGATCGTCGTCGAAAACAACCAGATCTGCATCCTTGCCCGGCTCGATGGAGCCTACTCGGTCCGCGATGCCGCAGATCTCGGCCGGAACGATTGTAATGGCGGCGAGGGCGTCCTCCCTGCTCATGCCGCCGCGGACCGCGATTCCCGCCGACAGGGCGAGGAAGCGCTCCGGCACCTCCGGATGATCCGTGCAGATGGCGACCGGGATGCCGGCCTCCGCGAGCTCCGCCGGGTTGCAGTCGTCCATGTTGGCGAGCTCCGGCTTCGTGCGCGTGCCGATCATTGGCCCCGCGATGACCGGAATATGTTTCGCGGCAAGCTGATCGGGGGCAAGCCAGCCCTCCGTGCCGTGGATGATGACCGCGTTCAGATGAAACTCCTCGGCGATGCGGACGGCCGTGAAGATGTCGTCCTGCCGGTGCGCGTGAAAATGGGCCTGCACGGTACCTTCCAGCACCTCCTGCAGGGACTCGGCCTTCATGTCGAAATCCGGCGGGTCGACGTCGTCGTCCTCCTCGCTGGCCTGCATGTCCTCGGCGTAGCGGCGGGCCTTCATCAGCTGCTCACGGATCACGGCGGCGGTAGCCATTCTGGTGGCGGGAGTCTCCCCCCGTTGGCGGTATGTATTGATCGGATTTTCGCCCAGAGCGAATTTCATCGCGAGCGGGCAGCGGATGATTCTGTCTTCGATCGTGGCTCCGTAGGTCTTGAGCGCGAGCATCTGACCGGCAACCGCGTTGGCGCTGCCCGGCCCGGTGACGACCGTGGTGACGCCGGCCTCGAGCGCTTCCCGGAAGGCCCGGTCCGCCGGGTTGACGGCGTCGACGGCGCGGAGCTGCGGCGTGGCGGGATCGGTATCCTCGTTGCCGTCGTCGGCATCCTGTCCCTTGCCGTCCCCCCACATGCCGATGTGGGAATGCGCGTCGACAAAGCCGGGATAGACGGTTGCGCCTTGAAGATCGACGGCGTCCTCCTCCTTCGGAAGAAAATCCGAGGGGCCGACGTCGAGGATCTTTCCGTCCCGCACAAGGACAAAGCCGTCTTCAATTTCCGGCCCTGCGGACGTGTAAATCCGGGCATTGTAGAAGAGCATAGTCCCACCCTTTCAAAAAAGGGTATCGCCGGAAGCAATACCCTCTGCCTTACTGATCAATCGTCATAGAAACCGCGGTTTTTATTCTTGGTACGGCGGTTCTGGGAGCCCCTGCGGCTCTCGATGACATCCTTGAGATCATCCATCTTTTCGTCGCTGCACTGTTTATAGCGGTTCATCATGTCCTCAAACGACAGATTCTGATTCTGGTTCCGCGGACGGAACTCAAAGCTGTCGGTCCCGGGGCCGGAGCGCGGACGGCCCTCGCGCGGCGGACGGTCCCTGAATGGGCGCTGCGGCTGATCCTCAGGAGGCTCCTCCGCCTGCTTCATGGAGAGACTGATCTTGCCGTCCGGCGAGATGCCGAGAATCTTCACTTTTACCGTCTGGTGCATGGTTACGAATTCCTTGATATCCTTGACGTAGGTATGCGCCACTTCGGAGATATGTACCATACCGGTCTTGCCGCCGGACAGATCGACAAAAACGCCGAAATTCGTGATGCCGGAAACTTTACCCTCCAGAATAGAGCCAACCTCAAGCTGCATAGATTTTTTTGCTCCCTCTCAAACTACTTAAAACTGCGCCTCAGTTCGTGCCCGAGACGTCGACATAAAAGTGCTCGTCGGAATAGGCATAGCCGAGCTTGTCCCGCGCCATGCTTTCGATGAAATCGTTGGTGCCGTAAGTATCAAGGGTCCGCTGAAGCTCTTCGTTCTCGATCTGCTGGCGGTTATATTCCTCTTTTGCCGCCTCAAGCTCCGCGCGCTTTTTGGTGATGTCCACCTGGAAGCTCACGAGGGCATACAGGATATACACCCCGAATGCGATCACCGCAAGCCGGAGAAACAGACTTCTGTTCTTCTTCTCTTTGGTTCTCTGCTTCAACTCCACGACGCTCCTTCATTCCCTCTCCGGAAGACGTCCGCACACGTCCCCCGACGGAAAAATTTTTCGCATATTTCCTGATACTTAAACACAATGGATTATACACTATATTGCGTTCCTTTTTCAATAGTTTTTTCATGTTTTTTGAAGTTTTTTTGAACATGGTTGCCCCTTTTGCCGCTGTTTTTCTGCCGGTTTCCCGGAAAAACGAGGCGGTCCTCCGCAGAGGCGGCGCAAACAGGTGGAAAAGCGCCCTCCGGATCCGGGCGATCAGCCTGCCGACCAGCGAGACAAACCTCCCCGCCGTACCCATCCAGACGGCGAATCCGACCGCCGAACCGAGGTAGAGATACAGCCGTGGCTGGCCGTAGTTGCGTTCCAGCAAAAACGAAAAATACAGGAATCCGGCGATCAGGCAATAGAGCACGTCCCCGAGAAACCGGCGCCGCCTTCCCGGCGGAAACAGGAAGCGGAAGAGATCCTGCGCGCTGCGGCAAAGGGCAAGCTCCGCGCCGAAGATCATCGCCTCGAAAAAGAGCGCCGTCTGAAACGCGTTGATGTCGTCGTAAAAGATCATGCTGCCTCCTCAGCGCGAGAGCTTCTCCAGGAAACCTGCCCGCCGCGGCAGCCTTCCGGAATAGCGCAGGTAATCGATTCTCCCCTCCGCGGAGAGATCCCCCGTCTCCGCCGAAAATGCGGTCACCTTCAGATTTTTCCCGCCGATCACCAGGATCGAATCCGGCAGCGCGGCGTGGATTTCCCGCTCGTCGAAACCCTCCAGCGAGACGATCCCGGCGGCGGCCAGCTTTCCCCTGCCGTCGATTTTCACCCAATGGGGCCTCTCTTCGCCCTGCCGCATCTCTTTCATGATACCGCCTCCCGAAAGTAGGTTCTCTCCGGGCATCTTATGGAAAATGCGCAAAAAAAATACCGGGGAATGCTGAAAAGCATTTCCCGGCGCCGTACTGCCGCGGACGAGAACCGTCCGGGCTTCTTCATCACGCAGCGGCGACCGTCCTACGGATGCCGCTGCCGATGCGGAGTTCCCTGTCTCCTTTAGCGGCTGTCGCTGGCATCCTTCTGGGTCTGAGTTTTCTGCTGGCTCTGCTGATTTGCTTTCTGCGGGCTCTGAGGATTCTGCGGGCCCTGGGTCGCGCGGTTGCTGCCGTTGGAGCTGTTCTCTCTGGAATAGTTCTGATTGTTGGAAAGCATAAAAAGATCTCCGTTTCGGTAAAGATTAGAAAGCGCCGCTTTCGCAGAATGGTTCTTTCAAAAGCACTGCTTTCGGTCTCATTTTTCCCGTACACGGAGATTTTATTCATTTTTATGTTTTTTGACGGAAAGCGGTTTCGCCGGAGACCCGCGCCCTGTGCTTTGGGCAGTCCGCCGGAAATCCACAGGATGCCGGCAGGCCGAAAACACCGCCGCCGCAGAACTTCTTCGCGGCGGGCATACCGGGCAGGAAACTTTGGGGCCGCCGGGATTCGGGAGGCGAAACCCGCAGGAAAACGGCTTCTGCGGCCTCAGCTCTCAATCCGCATGGGGAGGAAACCCTCGCCGATGATGTCGTTGGAAGGAGAGGACATGATAAAAGCCGCGGGATCGCATTCCTTCACGACTTTTTTAAAAATCGGAAACTGGTTTTCCGGCATGGCGCACATGATGACCCGCTTGACCCCGCCGGAATAGCCGCCTTCCCCCATCAGGAACGTGACGCCGCGGTCGGTCTTCTCCATGATAAGCCGCGCCGCTGCCTCCGGGTCGCCCACAACCGCCCACGCGATCACGCCGCGCCGGTCGCCATAGAGCACCGTATCCAACGCCCGCTCCGCGGTATAAACCGAAACGAGGGCGTAGAGGGCGGCCTCCATGCTGGAAAAATAAAAACCGGCCGCAAGAATGACGGCGAAATCAATATACAGAAGCATCTTGCCAAGCTGAATATGCGGATATTTGAGCAGCAGCAGTCGGCCGACGATATCCGAGCCGCCGGTCGTGGAGCCGCGCAGGAAGACGACGCCCAACCCAGCCCCGATCAGCAGGCCGCCGAAGATGGATGCCAGCAGCATGTTGCCGGTGTATTTCGGAAGGAAAACGGCAAGCGTATCCGTCAGCGTCGTCAGGATCAGCAGCGTGCGCAGCGTGGAGTGGACAAACTTCTTCCCAAGGAATTTCCACCCGATCAGAATCAGCGGCAGGTTGAGCAGAAAGCTCGTGATACCGATCGGCAGACCGGTCAGGTCGTTGAGCATCGTGGCGATGCCGGTGACGCCGCCGGGCACCACGTGGTTCGGCGCGGTGAAGATATCCACACCCAACGCAAAAAGAAACGAACCGAACACTTCGGCACAGATATCCCAGAAAATTCCGTCCCGCTTCCTCACACAAAGGCCTCCCCGTTCAAAATTCCCGACGATGCATGAAAAAGATCCCTCGCGCGCGATTCGTTCCCGGAGAGCCAGAGCCAGCCGAACAGCGCCTCGACGCCGGTCGCCTTCCGGTACTCGGCGGCGGTGGCATTGCGGGGGATGCGGCCCACGACGCTGTTGCGGCCGCGCTTCAGAATACTCCGCTCGTCTTCGTCCAGCATCGGCTCCAGCAGGTCGTACACCTTTGCCTGCGTCTCCGCACGAACCATGAGCACGGCGCGCTCGTGGAGCTTTCCTGCCGGAAGAGAGCCATGCTCAAGTAGTTTTTCACGGACAAAGATCTCATAGACCGAATCTCCGATAAAAGCCAGAGATAAGCCGTTGAGCATCCCGGCCTCCTGTTTGGTCAGTGCATTGCGCTCCAAAGACAAGCCCCCAATAAAACAAAAAGTTGGAACCGCGCTAAAAAAGCGCGGTCCACATGAGCCCCATAAGGGCTGATTTGTAAAAAGTACCCGAACGTGTGCCGACGCGGCGGACAGCTTTGCCCTCCGGCGGCAAAGAAATTCCGTTTCATGGCGGGCGGGGTTCGGGGCTCTAAAAAATGGCCCGCCGCCCTTTTCCGAAACGGTTCCCGGCCGGAAAAGCCCGTGACGAACTGCCCCGGTGGCGGCACGGTTTTAACCCCCCGTGCGGAATTATCGGACGTATTCGAAATCGATATTCAGCACGGAGACGGTGTCGCCCTCCTGGATGCCCATCTCCTCAAGCTTGTCGATGATGCCGGAGAGGCGCAGCACGCGCTGGAAATACTGCATGGACTCGTAGTCGTCCAGATCGACGAAGCTGAGCGTATGGGTGAGCCACGGCGCATCCACGACGTAGACGCCGTCCTCCACCGTAACGGTGAACTCCTGCTTCTCCGTAATCTCAGGGCGCGCCTCCGGCTCCGGCTCGTAGCGAAGCACCGGCGGCAGCTTGGAGAGAGCCTCCTCGACCACCTTCAGCAGCTCGTCGACGCCCTGCCGGGTGGCGGCGGAGATCAGATGGTAGGCCAGCCCCTCGCTTTTTGCGAATTTGTCGAATTCCCCGATCATCTCGGGAATGGCTGCGTCGCATTTGTTGAGCGCAAGGATCTGCGGGCGCTTTGCAAGCTCCGGGTTAAAGCGTTCCAACTCCCGGTTGATGGTTTTATAATCCTCGATCGGGTCGCGGCCTTCCTCGGCGGCGATGTCGACAATATGGAGGATTAGCCGGCAGCGCTCGACGTGGCGGAGAAAGTCGTGCCCGAGGCCGACGCCTTCCGCGGCGCCTTCGATGAGGCCCGGGATATCCGCCATGACGAAGGAGCCGGTATCCGTTTTGACCACGCCGAGCACCGGCGTAATCGTCGTGAACGGATAGCTTGCGATCTCCGGCTTTGCGGCGGAGCAGACGCTGATCAGCGTGGATTTGCCGACATTCGGGAAGCCGACCAGACCCACATCCGCAAGGAGCTTAAGCTCCAGCGTAATCTCCCGCTCCTCGCCGGGCAGGCCTGCCTTCGCGAAATTCGGGATCTGGCGGGTGGCGCTCGCAAAATGCGCATTGCCCCAGCCGCCTTTACCGCCCTTCGCCACGATCTGCGGCTTGTTGTCGGAAATATCGGCCAGAATCCGGCCGTTCTCCGCCTCCTTGACGACGGTGCCGACCGGGACGCGGATCACGAGATCCGGCGCGGATTTGCCGTAACACTTGTTGCCCATGCCGTTCTTGCCGTCCTCGGCAAAATAGCGCTTGCGGTATTTGAAATCGACGAGGCTCGAGAGGTTGCTGTCGCCGACGAAAACGACGTTTCCGCCTTTTCCGCCGTCGCCGCCGTCCGGCCCGCCGGCATTGACGAATTTTTCGCGGTGGAACGCGACGGCGCCGTCGCCGCCCTTCCCCGCGCGGATTCTGATTTTTGCGGTATCTACAAACAAAAGGGTACCTCTTTCTTCCTGCGCGCATGCGAGGTTTTCCCCGCATGCGAAACTTAAGCGGCGGCTGCCGCATATTCAAACAAAAACCGAAAAAAATCGCGGGCGAACTTTGAAGCCCGCCCGCGGTGTACTTTACTGCTCGTCCGGGTAGATGCTGACCTTCTTGCGGTCCGCGCCGAGACGCTCGAAACGGACGGTGCCGTCTTTCAAGGCAAACAGGGTGTCGTCGGAACCTCTTCCGACATTCTCGCCGGGATGAATGTGGGTGCCGCGCTGACGGACGAGGATGTTGCCGGCGAGGACGAACTGGCCGTCCGCTCTCTTGACGCCGAGGCGCTTGGATTCGGAATCACGGCCGTTTTTGGTGGAGCCCATTCCCTTTTTATGAGCGAAGAACTGAATACCGATTCTAATCATGGTTTTACACCTCCGAAATTATTAAGTTGACTGTGCCGGGGTGGTCCTGTGCAAGATTCTGCAGCTCGAGCCGCAGAGCCGAGATGAAATGCCATGCGGCCGGCCTTGCGTTTTCCTGAAGGATCAGCTCGACGCTGTCCTCCCCGACCTCGACGCCGCATTTCGTTTTTACGATCTCCGTGATGCCGTTGACCGCCATCTCGGTGCAGGCGCTCACCGCCGCACAGACGATATCTTTTCCGCTTTCGGCATAGCCGGCATGCCCGCTGATGCGGAACGAGACCGGCTGGCCTCTATGATAGCAAAACTCCGCGCGGATCATTCGCAATCAGCCTTCGATCGCCCCGATGACGACCTTGGTGTAGGGCTGACGGTGACCGAGGCAGCGCTTGCTGCACTTTTTGGAACGGTAGGTGAAAACGCGGATCTTCTTGGCTTTGCCCTGCTTTTCCACAACGCCGCCGACTTTCGCTCCTTCTACATAAGGAGCACCGACCTTGACGCCTTCGTCGCCGCCGATTGCCAGAACCTTGTCGAAAACGACTTCGTCGCCGGCCCCGGCTTCGATCTTCTCAATGTAGACCACGTCGTCTTTCTCGACGCGGTACTGTTTTCCGCCTGTTTCGATGATTGCGTACATAATAAACCTTCTTTTGTTGGACTCGCTGCAAAAAGGGCACCAGCGCGTTTTTTGGGCGCACTGAATTTAGGAAGCCCACAGCATGCGGCAAACTGGATTATAACATGGGAAAAGCAGGATGTCAAGCACCCTTTTTAATAAAAATATAATAGGAACCGCCCGGTCATGCCGCATTTTAAAAAATCCGCTCTCTTTAAAACGGAGCGGATGATAAAAATTCTTTTTCCCGGTATCCCGGCAGAACGACTCTGAAAACCTGATTCAGCCCTCCGACGGCGTCTCGCAAAAACCGGGGCCGGTTCCGCACACGACGGAGATTTCGCCGTCCATCAGCTTTTCCGCCTCGCCCTCGGTGATGCCGTACTCCGATATCACCTGGGAAGCAAATTCTTCCCTGCTATAGCCGGACAGCGCGAAATCCTCCGCGCCGACCATGCCGTTTCCGTCGAAATCCAGCGGATATTCCTCCGGGGCGAGCCGGTTTCCGAACGCGTTGAGTTCCTCGCACGGGTCATATTCCGTTCGATAACCGATCCCGTCGATGATAATAAACGGATTATATGCCGCAATGGTGGCCGTATCGCCGTCCGCCGTCGTCAGTGTGAACTGCACGAACTGGCCGTCGTATTCCTTCCACGAATCATCCTCTTCGCCGACCGTGACCGTATTCAGAATCCCGACAAGCTCGGAGAGAAGGGCTTCGTCCGTAATGGTCGTCTTGGTTCCCGGCGGGGTAAGAGAGATTTCCGCGCTTTTTATATCCGCGGCCTCCAGCTCCGAGAGCCATGCGGCGTCGTGGACGGTCTCCGCCTGAGATTCGCTCTCCGCACCGCTCTCCGCATCCCTCTCAAAGAACTGCCACTCGTTATTGATCTTTACCACAAGGCCGTCCTCATAATAGGCGTATTCCGCCCCCGTGCAGCCGAAGTTGCTCTGGCCGTCTTCCGCGGGCACTTCGGAACCGTCCACCTCCGAAGTGATCGTGCCAAGAATCGCGGAAGGATCGATTTCCGCCGCGACCTGCCTGCCGGCATCAAGATAAAGCTGCCCTTCGACCATCACCATCGGTCTCCGGTCCCATTTCGTCTCCTCCTGCGCGGCGCCGCAGCCGGTCAGCAGGGCCGCCATGCAGGCAAGGATCGTTATGAACGCCGCAAATTTCTTCATGGGTTCTTCCTTCTTTCACAAGTAAATGAGAAGAAAAGCAAAATTTCCTGCACCGCCTTCACGAAAAGTTCTTTCTTTAATTAATAAGTGAGAAAAAGCGCGGAATTTCCTGCGTCTTCCATTTTTTTGCGCACGGCCGGAAAAACGGATTTCCGCAGCCCGTTTTGAAGAGTCTCGTCTGTGGTTTTCGCCCTCCCGGCGGCCTTAGAAACACAAAAGGCGGGGCTTCCGGAGAGGAAACGCCCGCCTGTCTGTTTAAAAACACATGGATCCCCCGGATTTTTCTCCGGTTCGGCAAATCAATCCGGGCTGTTCTTCCCGGAGAACGGCTCCTCCGCGGTTTTTCCGGGTACCTCCTCCGGAACGGGTTCCGCCGTTTCCTCAAGGGTCCCCTCTTTCGGCGGCCCGGCCTGCACCGGGGCGTTTTTACCGGAGAGCGGCTCCTCCGAAGAGTCCAGCGGGACGTTTTTCCCGGAGACAGGCTCCGCGGCCGGTTTCGGCGACTTTGTTCTGTAATCCCACCGCCCGGCAAGGATCAGCTTCGATTCCTCGGTGTCGCGGTAGGGGCGCAGATAATCGGGATCGTTCTCCCGACGGATTTTACTGAGGATCAGGAAATTGGCAATGACCGCCGTCAGGGCAAGAAGGGCGCCCAGCACCTGCGAGACGCGCATGCCGCCGAACATCAGGCTGTCGGTGCGCAGGCCCTCGATCCACATGCGGCCGAAACCGTTCCAGCCGATGTAAAACAAAAACATTTGCCCGTCGTAGCGGCGCTTTTTCATCGTCAGAGCATAGATCAGAAATCCGGCCGCCAGCCAGAGCGATTCATAGAGAAACGTCGGATGCACAGGCTTCATCGGGTCCATCTCCGCGCCCATGAATTCGGAGGTATGGCTCGCAATATAGTAGGCGACGGTCTTGCTCGTCATGCCCCACGGCAGATCCGTATTGGTACCGAACGCCTCCTGATTGAAAAAGTTGCCCCAGCGGCCGATCGCCTGCCCGATCATCAGGCCGGCGGAACCGATGTCGAAAAACGGCAGCAGCTTCACCCCGCGCCATTTGCAGCCGAGGATCGCGCCGAGTGCACCGCCGATCACCGCGCCGTAAAAGCCGAGCCCGCCGCCGCGCAGGTTGAGGATGGCGCCGAGGTTTCCGGCGTACTCGTCCCAGCGGAAAGCAACGTAGTAAAGGCGCGCGCCGATGATGCCCAGAATGGCGGCGGTCATCACGACATCGAGCGTACGGTCGCTGTCGAGGCCGAATTCCTTGAAATTGCGGAACGCAAACAGCAGCGCCAGCACGAAGCCGGTCGCAATGATGATCGCGTACCAGTAGATATCCATGCCGCCGATGGAGAACGCCACGCGGTTGATCTCAAGCTCCAGCCCAAGGCCGGGGAACGATACGGTATCTGTCATAATGCCCTTCCTTTTTTGAAAAAATCAGCTGTCCGGATCTTCCTTTTCGAAACGCGGGGTCATTCCCCCGTCGGCCGGATCACGGAGAGCACGGTGTGTTCCTCGCTGTACGCCGAAAAGGCCCGCTCGCAGACGGATTCCGCGGTGGCTTCTGCGGCTGCGTCAAGCAGCACATAGGGGCTGTGCCCGGCGAAATGGCAGTTCAGCAGCTCGGAGGCGATTCCCTCGGTCCGTTCCGCGGAGCGCAGATAATGCCCGTAGACGCTGCGCTGGGCGTTCCGGAAGAGTTCCTCCGGGATCCCGTCCCGCCGCAGCTCAGAGAAGCGCCGCTGCAGCGCGTCGGCCACCCGCTCAGGCTCCTTCGATTCGCCGGAATAGAGCGTGCTGCAGAAATCCCGGCCGCAGAAGGCCTCCGAATAGAACGTCGCGTTGATGAGCTCTTTATCATAAAGCTCCCGGTAGAAGCGCGTGTAATCCGCGGCCATAGCCTCGGCGAAAATCTCATCCAGCACCGAGCCGGTCAGGTTTTCCCGCTCGCCGCGGTCCAGCGCCTTAAAGCCGAACGTAAACTGCGGTACGGAGACCGGCAGGCGCTCCTCGGCGTAGGACTGCAGCACCTCCGGCGGCTCGGTGCAGGTGCTGTGGCGGATGAGCACCGGTTCTCCGGCCTTGAGCACTCTGTCCGCGGCGCTGAGCACGGCATCCCGGTCGAAGCAGCCGGCCACGGCCAGTACCATATTGCTCAGGTCATAGAATGCGCCATAACATTTATAAAGCAAATCCGCGTCGATCTCGGCAATGCTTTCCACGGTGCCCGCGATGTCGTTGCGGACCGGGTTTTTCGCGTACATGGCGGTCAGCATGTTGAACAGCACGCGCCACTCGGGGCTGTCGTCGTACATGCGGATCTCCTGCCCGATGATGCCGCGTTCCTTCTCGACCGTCTCCGCCGTAAAATACGGGTGCGTGACGAAATCAAGCAGGATCTCGATGGACTCGGCAAAATGATCGGTGCAGGAAAACAGGTAGGCCGTCCGGTCAAAAGAAGTATAGGCGTTGGCGGAGGCCCCCGTCTTCGCAAAGCGGTCGAAGGCGTTGCACTCCTCGCTCTCAAACAGTTTGTGTTCCAGATAATGAGCCGTGCCCTGCGGGATGGGATCCACCCTGCCGTCCGCATATTGGATTTCGGTATCGATGGAGCCGTAGGCCGTGCCGAACAGCGCATAGGCCGAGCGGAAGCCTTCCATCGGCGCGAGCAGCATCCGGAGCCCGGAGGGATGGTCGATGATCTCATATTGATCGCCGAGGCGTTCGCTTCTCACAAGTTCGTTACGCATCCGTTTTTTCCTCCCCGGTCAGGCGATAGACGGCGGCCAGTTTTGCCCGTCCGGCCATCTCCGCGATCTGTGCGGCGGTGACGGCGCCAATCGTCTCCGCGTCCTCCGCGGGCGTGCGCATGTCGCCGTCCAGGATTCTCGTCAGGTACCAGCCCTCGGCGCCGTCGAGCGAATCCTCGACGGACTGGAGGCTGTTTACCGCCAGCAGAAGCGTATTTTTCTGCTCTTCCCCGGTGAAGCCGCCCTCCGCGACGGCGGAAAGCTGGTTTCCGATCTCCTCCTCCGCCCGTTTCATGTTGGCGGTCTCGACGCCGCTGTCGACCAGCACGACGCCGGTGGGCCGGTCGTAGCGGGCCGTGCAGTAATAGCAGAGGCTCATCTTCTCACGGACGTTCATGAAGAGCTTGGAGAACGGCGTGCCGCCGTAAAGCGCGGTCATCATGCGGGCGGCCGCCCGCTCGGTCTCTCCCTCGGGCGCGCCGATGCGGTAGGCCATGACGAGCTTTCCCTGCACGACGTCCATCTTCTCATCCAATTCCACATAGTCCGAATACGGTTTCGGCGGCGTGGAATGTTCGCCGAAGGGCTCGCGCACGAGCCCGCCGAGGCGCTCCGCAAAGACCTGCTCCGCATCGTCCGGGTCGCCCGGGCCGGTGAAGAGGATCTCCATGCGCGCGCCTTTCAGCAGCTCGCGCCAGGCGGCTGTCGCCTCCTCCGCGGTCAGCTTTTCCGCATCCTCTTTATACCCGTAGCGCTTGATGCCGAACGGCTCGTCCCGGAAGAGAATCTCCGTACATTTTCCGATGGCGTAGGCGCGCTTCTCGTTGAGCTCGCTCTCGATGGTATCGATCAGGTAATTCCGTTCGACGCGGAAATCCTGCTCCGGAAAATGCCCGTATTTGTCGAGCACCGGATCCGTCAGCACGGAACAGAGCAGCTCGGCGGATTCCCGGCAGAGCGGCTCCCCCGCGATGGAAAATTTATCGTCCGCCGCCTGCACCGAAAGGTGAATCATCTGCAGGTCGGCGTATTTGGTGACGTCCGCGTCGAGGATCGCGCCGTACATCGAAGCGAGCTTCGCGTTCAGGGCCGTAAAATCCGGATAGGCGCCGCAGCCCTTGCGGAGAAGAAAGGGCACCAGCGCGCGGACGGTGGCCTTCGTCCTTTCGAGCGGCGCGATCAGCACGGCGGTCATCCGGTTGGATTTAAACTTCGGTTCGCGGACCGCGGTGAAATAGATGCCTTCACCGATCCGGCGGCGGACAGGCCTGTCTTCCATAGATCAGTCTCCTTTGTTTGATATGGGAAATATCCGTTAGTATCTGCAAAAAGGCGGAATTTGATTACTTCCGGCGCTTCCCGGAAGAATGATAAGAAAGCGGGCTTCCCGGCGCCCGAAAGATTACGATTTGGGCAGCTCCTGCTTCATGTGCACGTCGAGCTGCGGATACGCGAAACGGATCCCTTCCTGATCGAAACGGGTCTTGATCAGTTCAAGGATATCATAACGCGTCGTATAATAATCCTCCCACGCCACATAGGCCATGGCAAGGAGATCGACGGAACCGGAATTGAGCTTGTTGACCCGGCAGAAGGGTTTCGGCTCCGGATCGATCTTCGGATGGGTGGCAAAGATGTCGGTGATGATCTGCTCGGCCTTTTTGAAATCATCCTCATAGCTGATGGAGATGGTCTCGCTGATGCCGCGCTGCCCCATGCCGGAATAATTGACGATCGTACCGGCGACAACGCTGCCGTTTGGAATAAAGATCTTGCTGCCCTCGGGGGTGCGCAGTTTTGTATGGATGGGGCCGATGTCGGTGACATAGCCGCTGGCGTTGTCGTTGGGGCACTCGATTTTATCGCCGATGACGAACGGCTTGGAGGTCAGGATGATGATGCCGCCCGCCAGGTGCGTCAGGCCGTCCTTGATGGCCAGCGTGACGGCAAGGGCCAGCGTGCTGAACAGCGTGAGCGTCGACGTGATCGGCACACCGAGCTTGGAGACGGCCATCAGCACCACAATCAGATAGAGCAAAAATTTTGTGATCGTGGTGATGATCGTAAAGGCGCTCTTCTCCATCTTGGAGGCGCGAAGCCGCCGTTCGAGGAAGCTCACGACCAGATGAACGAAAATATAACCGAGAACCAGGATGATGCCCGCGGTCATCAGATCCGTCTTATAGGTTTCCCAGATCTGCGCGATCGTCATCCCGGAAGTCTTGTCCGTGATGATCTCCACCGGATTCTGCGCATCCTTCTGCGTCTCAAAAAACGCGGCAACGGTGCTGTCCGTGTCTTCAAACAGCCTTATGGGCCTCATCCTATCGCCTCCAAAGCGAATATTTTTGTGAAAGAAATATCGGCTTGCCCGTTTTTCAGCGGCTGAAAAACGTACCCGCAATACCAATTATTTGTCGTCCGGAAGCGGACTGCCGGTGGCTTTGCGTTTGCAGAAAACACGCCGGCTCAAAATCCGGAGCCTCTGTTTTCCGGGCCGCTTTTCGCTTTCTCAGAGTTTCCGGAGCTTTGCGAAGTTGGCCATCAGTTTTTTGGTGCCGACGGTATCGAATGCGATTTCGAGCAGGGTATCGCCGGACATGGCGGTGACATTCGTGACGGTGCCTTCCCCGAAGACGCGGTGTCTGACCCGGTCCCCGGTGCGCCAGTTGACGGAGGGTTCCTTTTTTTCTTCCCGGTAGGGCGTAAAGGTGACGTCCGCCCGGATAGGACCGGATTCGTCCTCGTCGCCGAAATGATAGCTCTGCCGCACCGGCTGATGCTGGGCGGCGGCTTCGTCGGTGAAGTCCGTCAGGCCCTCCGCGATCTCGGTGATAAACCGGGAGATCCGGTTGCGCGTCGTCTGCCCGAAGAGCATGCGCGAGGCGGCGGCGGTCAGATAGAGATGCTCTTTGGCGCGCGTCATCGCAACGTAGGCAAGCCGGCGCTCCTCCTCCATCTCCTCCGGGTCGTAGATCGCCTGCATGCCCGGGAAGATGCCCTCCTCCATGCCGACCGCGAATACCTGCGGGAATTCCAGTCCCTTCGCGGAGTGGACGGTCATCATCAGCACCGCGTCGCCTTCCTCCAGCCGGTCGATATCGGTCAGCAGAGCGGTCTCCTCGAGGAATCCCCCAAGGCTCGGCTCCTCCGCGGCGTCCATATATTTCAAAATGTTGTTCCTGAGCTCCCCGACGTTTTCGGCCCTGACCCCGCCCTCGCTGCCCATGGCTTTGAGCATGGCGGTGTAGCCGGTCTTCTCACTAATCTCGTCAAAAAGCCCGTCAAGATCCTTTTTATTTGAATCGGCGGCAAGCCCGTCAATCAGGCTGTCGAGATTTTCATGTATGGCCGTCTTGCGCGCCTCGGCGGCGTCCATATATTTCAGGATGTTGGTCTTAAGCTCCCCGACGTTCTCGAGCTTGGTCTCGCCCTCGTCGCCCATGGCTTTGAGCATGGCGGTGTAGCCGGTCTTCTCGCAGATCTCGTCGAAAAGCTCGTCGAGATCAAGTTCTTCCGCGTCTTCGGCAAGGCCGGAGATCAGGCTCGTGAATTCTTTGAGCACGGCTGCCTTGCGTGCCAGCGCGGCATATTCGTCGGCGTGCTCAAAAATATCAAAGAGCGGCAGTCCCGTTTCACCGGCAATTTCACGTGCGGCGTTTACCGTCACGTCGCCGATGCCGCGCTTGGGCTCGTTGAGAATGCGCTCGAGGCGGAGGTTGTCGGACCGGTTGGCAATCAGCGACAGGTAAGCCATCAGATCCTTGATCTCCTTGCGGTCATAGAAGCGCAGCCCGCCGATGATTTTATACGGCACGGAAGAGGAGATGAAGGCCTTTTCGAAGGCGTTGGACTGGGCGTGCATCCGGTAAAGCACGGCGAAATCGCCGTATTTTCCGCCCATTGCCGCATGGTCGAGAATCGTGTCGGCCGCGAACCTCGCCTCGGCCTCCTCGTTCTCGCAGCGGCGGACGGTCACCTTCTCGCCGCCATGCTTCTCGGTCCAGAGCGTTTTGCCCTTCCTGCCCTGATTATTGGCGATCACCGAGTTGGCGGCGTCGAGAATATACTGCGTCGAGCGGTAATTCTGCTCGAGCCGAATGACCTTCGCGCCCGGAAAGCTGTTTTCAAACGACAGGATATTTTCAATCGTGGCGCCGCGGAACTTGTAGATCGACTGGTCGTCGTCGCCCACGACGCAGATATTGTTATATTTTTGCGCCAGCAGCGAGACGAGCTCGTACTGCACGTGGTTGGTATCCTGATATTCGTCCACCATGATATAGCGCCAGCGGTTGCGGTAATACTCCAGCGTCTCCGGCGACTCCCGGAACAGGCGGACGGTCTCGGTCAGCAGGCTGTCGAAATCGAGCGCCTCGGCGGTGCGAAGCTCCTTCTCATAGGCCGCATAGACCTCGGCCGTGATCTTTTTGCGGAAATCGGAGGAAGTCTGCGCCTCGGCCTTTACCGCGTCCGGGCCGCAGAGCTTCTCCTTCGCGTGGCTGATGCCGCCGAGAATTTCCTTGGGCGGGAACCGTTTTTCGTCGTAGTTGAGATCCCGGAGGCACTTTTTCACGACGCGCAGGGAGTCGTCCTGATCGTAGATCGTAAAGCTGCGCGAGAGGCCGATCTTCTCCGCATCCCGGCGCAGAATCCGGACGCACATGGAATGGAAGGTGGAGGCAAAGACTTCCCCCGCCTCCGGGCCGAGCTTGGCGGCAAGACGGTCGCGGAGCTCGCCGGCAGCCTTGTTGGTGAAGGTGATGGCAAGGATATTCCACGGCCGCACCCCGTTTTCGATCAGGAAACCCACCCGGTCGATCAGCACGGTGGTCTTGCCGCTCCCCGCCCCCGCCAGGATCAGCAGCGGCCCATCCTTGTGAAAGACCGCCTCGCGCTGCATGTCGTTGAGCTTGTTGTAATCCAATTCCATGTTTACCTCTCTCGCGTTTCAATATGCTGAAAAGATATTATACTATATTTTTCCGCAAGCCGCAATCATCTTTCCTCCGCCGTGCAGATACCGCTGCGCGGATATGCCGCGCCGGCTCTCTCCGGCGCAAGGGGCGCTCCCGCCGGGAAATCTCTTTTTCCCCGCCGGCGGCCCGAAAACGGGCCTGCGGAGAATCGGCGTTTCTGCCGCGGAAGAAAGGCCGCCGCGGTGCTCCCGGAGAGCGGCTGCCGCATGCCCGGGAACGCGGCGGCGGAATCCGAATTTTTTGCTTCGGCGGGTGCATTCTTTCCTGCAGGAGAGGCTCCCGCACCCCAAAAGCGGAGCAGTCTCTCCATTTAAACCAAAAAAATCTGAAATTTGCGTCCGACCGTCTTGCATCTTTTCTGTTGCAAAACGAATAATAATATGATATATTAAGACATATTGACGGCCGAACCGCCTAAAAACGCAACTGGAGTGATTGAAATGAACAGAACGGAGCTGAGGCTCATCAACGCCTCGCCGGAAAGCTACACCGCCGTGCCGGTCAAAATCTGCGGCTGGCTGCGCACTTCCCGCAACTCCAAATCCCTCGGCTTTATCGAACTCAACGACGGCACCTGCTTCAATAATCTGCAGGTCGTCTACGAGGAGGATACGATCGAGAATTATAAAGAGATCTCCAAGCTCAACGTCGGCGCCTCCGTCTGTGTCGTCGGGAAAATTATCCTTACTCCGGAGCTGAAGCAGCCCTTTGAGCTGCACGCGACGGAGATTGCCGTCGAGGGGCAGTCCACGCCGGACTATCCGCTTCAGAAAAAGCGCCACTCCCTCGAATATCTGCGCACGATCGCCCATCTGCGTCCGCGCACCAACACCTTCAGCGCGGCCTTCCGGGTACGCAGCGTGGCGGCCTACGCCATCCACAAGTTCTTCCAGGAGCGCGGCTTCGTCTATGTGCACACGCCGCTGATCACCGGCTCCGACTGCGAGGGCGCGGGCGAGATGTTCCGCGTCACTACGCTTGATCCCTCGAATCCGCCGCGCAATGAGGACGGTTCCGTGGATTTCAGCCAGGATTTCTTCTGCAAGCCCACTGGCCTGACCGTCTCCGGCCAGCTTGAGGGCGAGGCCATGGCGCTCGCCTTCTCCAACATCTACACCTTCGGGCCGACCTTCCGCGCCGAGAAATCCTACACTCAGCGCCACGCCGCCGAATTCTGGATGATCGAGCCGGAGATCGCCTTCGCCGAGCTTGCCGACGAGATGCAGCTCTCCGAGGATATGATCAAATTCATCTTCCGCTACGTGCTGGATACCTGCCCGCAGGAGATGAAGTTCTTCAACGACTTCGTCGACCCGGAACACCAACTGATCGAGCGGCTGGAATCCATCATTAAAGCCCAGTTCGTCCGCGTCAGCTACACCGAGGCCGTCGACATTCTGCTGAAATCCGGGCATGAATTCCAGTACCCGGTCTACTGGGGCTGCGACCTCCAGACCGAGCACGAACGGTACCTCACCGAAGTGGTTTACAAGTCCCCGATCTTCGTCACCAACTACCCGAAGGAGATCAAGGCCTTTTACATGCGCATGAACGACGACGGAAAGACCGTCGCGGCGGCGGATCTGCTGGTGCCGGGCGTCGGCGAGATCGTCGGCGGCAGCCAGCGCGAGGAACGCCTCGATGTGCTGCTCGACCGCATCCGCGAGCTTGGCCTCCACGAGGAGGACTACGGCTGGTACCTCGACCTGCGCCGCTACGGCGGATGCAGGCACGCGGGCTTCGGCCTCGGCTTTGAGCGGGTCATCATGTACCTGACCGGCATCGAGAACATACGCGACGTGCTTCCCTTCCCGAGAACTACCGGGAGCGCAGAGTTTTAATCGGAACCGCACTTAGCGCCGCCTACATGCGAAACGAATGATCCGATAAGGAGCTCTCTCAGAAATGAGAGGGCTCTTGTCTATGGAATCCTCACGACGGAAAAGCTTCATTTTTGAATTTTATTATTGTAAATCCTGCAAAACGAGCTGCTTTTCCCGGGCATTTCCCCTCCTTTTTGCCAACAATATGTTTGGAATAGAATCCCACCCCGCAAAAATGTGCGCGACTATGGAAAACCTATTCTGTATAAGAAAGCAGGCCGAATGATGAAAAACTATCAGGAACTTTCCCATAAAGAGCTTCTTGCCGAGCAGGAGGCACTAAAAAAAGCATTTGAAGAAAAAAAGGCCCTGGGCCTCAAGCTCGACATGAGCCGTGGAAAGCCCTGCACGGAGCAGCTCGATATCACCAGCGCTTTGCTGGATAACGTCACGTCGCGGCCGGGCAGCTACATCTCCGAAAACGGGATCGACTGCCGCAACTACGGCTGCCTCGAGGGCATCCCGGAGTGCCGCAGGCTGATGGCCGAGATCATGGACGTCGGGGCGGACGAAGTCCTCTGCGAGGGCTCCAGCTCGCTGACGCTGATGCACGATATGATAGCCCGCGCGATGACGCACGGCGTTTACGGCTCCGAGAAACCGTGGTACGAGGTCAAGGACCGCAAATGGCTCTGCCCGGCACCGGGCTACGACCGCCACTTCGCCGTCACCGAGTTTTTCGGCTTTGAGATGATTCCGGTCGCGATGACCCCGGACGGCCCGGACATGGACGCCGTCGAGGAGCTGGTCAAGGATCCCTCCGTCAAGGGCATCTGGTGCGTGCCGCAGTTCTCCAACCCGCAGGGCATCGTCTACTCCGACGAGACCGTCGATCGCTTTGCCAGACTGCAGCCTGCGGCGAACGACTTCCGCATCTTCTGGGATAACGCCTACTCGGTTCATGACCTCTACCCGGAGCGCCGCACCCGCATCCCCTGCCTGCTCCGCGAGGCCGAAAAATATGGCACCGAGGACCACGTCTACATCTTTTCCAGCACCAACAAGATCACCTTCCCTTCCGCGGGCATCGCGGCTTTCTCGGCTTCCGCAAACAACCTCGGGCTTATCAAGAAACAACTGGCCATCCAGACCATCGGCCCGGATAAGATCAACCAGCTCGACCACGCCCGCTTCTTCAAGAATCTCGACGGCATCTACGAGCAGATGGAGCGCATGGCCCTGATCCTTCGCCCGAAGTTCGAGGCGGTGCTGGAGATCCTCGACCGCGACCTCGACGGCTCCGGCGTCGGCACTTGGGTACGCCCGAAAGGCGGCTATTTTATCGGCGTCGACCTGATCCCCGGCACGGCGAAACGCACCGTCGCGCTCTGCAAGGAGGCCGGTGTCGTGCTGACTCCCGCCGGCGCGGTCTACCCGTACATGCGCGACCCGAAGGATTCGAGTCTCCGCCTCGCGCCGACCTTCCCGCCGCTCGGGGAACTGGGGCAGGCCATCGAAGTTTTCTGCATCGCCGCAAGACTTGCCGCGACCGAGGTTCTGCTGAATAAGTAAGGCGGAATTTCACCAGAAATCCCTCCTTGCGGGAAACGCGCCGGATCCGCCTTTGTGCTGCCGTTTTTATAGGGTAAGGGCAACCCGGCTGCCGGCGAAGATTTCGGTTCCGCTTGTGAAATGCCTTCTCTCTTTTTGAGGTTGAGTTTTCGGTTTCTGGCAACGACGAGTTTTTCGTCCGTGCGAAAAACGGCAACGGCTAATATAATTAGGGGTAGAATAACGACGAATTTGCCGGTTTGCGAAGCAAATGCCCGTCGGCCTATAAGGCAGGCAAGGCAAATTCACAGCCCCTTTAGGGGCGATTTCGGGTTCTATGAAGATGAATTTGCCGGTTTGCGAAGCAAATTGCCTGCCGTTCTACAAGGCAGGCAAGGCAAATTCACAGTCCCTTTAGGGGCGGTTGCGGGTTCTGTGAAGATGAATTTGCCGGTTTGCAAAGCAAATGCC
>CAYMNV010000003.1:47927-55330 GCA_964391915.1 uncultured Oscillospiraceae bacterium | reverse complement strand
AGGTATAATAAAGTGCCGGTCCGTATAAGGCCGGCACTTCTTCATATGACACTTTCATTCGGATAGATTTTATCCGGAAAGGCGGCGGCTTATGGTCATCCTCGCATCCGGCTCTCCAAGAAGGCGGGAGCTTCTGCGGCTCATCGTGCCCGACTATGCCTGTATCCCTGCAAAGGGCGGCGAAACCGTCCCGGAAGGAACGGCGTGGAGCGAGGTCCCGGAATTTCTCGCACGGCAGAAGGCGCTGGAGGTCGCGGCGGAGCACCCGGACGACCTTGTGATCGGCGCGGATACCGTGGTCGTGCTCGACGGGGAAATCCTCGGCAAGCCGAGGGATGAGGCGGACGCCTTCCGCATGCTCAAGTCACTTTCCGGCCGGAAACATCTGGTGCTGACCGGGGTCGCGGCGGCGGAGAAGGGCGGCATCCGCTCCTTTACGCAGACGACGGAGGTGGAATTCTATCCCCTTTCGGACGAGCTGATCCGGGCGTATGTCGCCACCGGCGAGCCGATGGACAAAGCCGGCGCCTACGGCATTCAGGGGCGGGGCTGCGTGCTTGTCAAAGGCATTCGCGGCGATTATTTCAACGTCGTGGGCTTCCCGCTCGCGGAGACGGCGCGGCTGATCGGCCTCCTGTGAATCCCGACAGCCTGCGGGAGCAAGTGGTTTTTTGGAGGGCGGCCGCGGTGTGCGCCGGGAATACCGGGAGAAATGCAGCGCGCGGCAAAGGAAAAGCGGCTGCCGGGACGACCGGCATTATGATAGGGAAAATCCGGATCAAATACGCAAAAAAAAAGACGGGGCCGCGAAAGCCGCCGTCTTTTTCTTTTTTCATTCCTGCCGCTTTCGTCTCCCCCGCGAGAGACATCGGGCAGCTTTTTTGAGCAGGCTGCATCCTGCCGGTGTATTGTCGAGGCCGTCGGGAATGTCGGCCGTTCTCCTCCCGGATTATTTCCCCGTCGAGCCGAAGCCGCCGGCACCGCGCCCGCTCTCCGGCAGTTCCTCCGCGGCTGTCCACCGCGACTCCGGAACCGGCAGAATTGCGATTTGGGCGATCCGATCCCCGGGCATAATGGTATAGGGCAGACTGCCCCGGTTCCAGAGGCCGACCTTCACTTCGCCGCGGTAATCCGAGTCGACGACGCCGACGCAGTTCCCCGGCGCGATCTCCTTTTTAATGCCGAGGCCGCTCCTTGCAAAAACGAACGCCGCGTAGCCCTCCGGCACCGCCATCGCAAAGCCCGTGGGGATCAGCTCGGTCCTCCCCGGCAGGATGGTGACCGGTTCTTCGAGGCAGGCGGAGACATCCCGGCATGCGGCGCCGTCCGTCGCCTTCTCCGGGAAAACCGCGTTCTCCGAAAGAAGCCTGATCTTTACCTCGACCATTTCTTCTTCAGTTCCTCAAGTTCTTTTTCCAGCTTATCGGCGCGGCGGTTGGCCTCGTCCACTTCCATCCTGGCGCGGGCGGTGTCGCCGAGGTAATCCTTGAGCTGGGAACGGATGTGATCGCTGTTGGAGGATTCCTTTCTGTACTCGTCCAGATAGCTCAGCGCGCAAAGAACCAGCGCGTCGTTGAGCGAAAGGGCGGGATTCCTGGACATCAGGGACTGGATATCCTCGTTGATCTCACGCGCAAGGCTGAGGACATAACCCTCCTCCTCGGCGGAATTGATGCTGTAACTGGCGCCGGCAATATCGATTTTGATCTTTTTTACCTGTTCCATCTCGGATCCCTCCGTAGGTACAAATATTTTATTATATTATAACGCATTTTGTCGGTTTGGCAAACTCTTTTTCCGCAATTTGACCAACTTGTCAAACCGGCGGGGTTCGAATATAATAGAAGATATTCTTCCTCCACAAACTGTTTGAAAAGGAGACGTTATGCCCGCCTTCGACCAATCCTTTTTCACCGAAAAGCTCAAAGCCCTGACGGAGGCTTATTACCTGCTCTCTCCGGATCATGCCGACGATTCGCAGGTCTACAACGCCTCCGCCATGCTGCTGCGCGCCATTCTCGCCGAAAAAGAGCGCCACGCCAACGCCGCCCACGCCGCCCACGGTGACAAGGAGATTTATTATCTCTCGATGGAATTTCTGCTGGGCCGCTCGTTGAAGAACAGCCTCTACGATCTTGGCCTGACCGGGGCCTATGAGGAGGCCCTCCGCGGCTTCGGCATCAGCCCGGAGCGGATCTATAACAAGGAACCGGACGCCGGCCTCGGCAACGGCGGGCTTGGGCGCCTGGCCGCCTGCTTCATGGACGGCCTCGCCACAATCGGCAAGCAGGCCATGGGCTACTCCATTTGTTTTGAATACGGCATCTTCCGGCAGATTCTGACCGACGGCTGGCAGAGCGAAAAGCCCGACGACTGGCTGCCCGGCGGCGGCGTCTGGCTCGAGGCGCAGAACGACAAGACCGTCGACGTGCGCTTCGGCGGCGACATCAGGGAATTCTGGGAGGGTGGTTCTCACCTTGTCGAGCATAAAAACTACGAATCCGTCCGTGCCGTGCCCTACGACGTCATGATTCCGGGCTTCGACACGCCGGAGGTGAGCCGCCTGCGCCTCTGGAAGGCGACGACGCCGGAGATGGATATGGATCTTTTCAACGCCGGAAACTATTCCGACGCCTTCCGTCAGGCCTCGATGGCGAAGGCCATCTCCTCCATCCTCTATCCGAACGACAGCCATGCCGAGGGCAAATTCCTGCGCCTCAAGCAGCAGTATTTTCTGGTCTGTGCCTCCCTCTCCGACATCATCCGGCGGCACCTCGCCAACTACGGCACACTCGAAACCCTGCCGGAAAAGGCCGCCGTCCATATCAACGATACGCATCCGGCCCTCGCCATCCCCGAGCTGATGCGGCAGCTGCTCGACGACTGCGGCTACGGCTGGGAAAAGAGCTGGGACATCACGTTTCGCACCTTCAGCTACACGAACCACACCGTGATGCCCGAGGCGCTGGAGTGCTGGGATGCCGGCGCGCTCAAGGCGCTGCTGCCGCGGATCTACGGGATTATCCTGGAGATCGACCGCCGCCTCTGCAAAGATCTGGAGGCGAAAGGCTTCCGGGAGGAGGAGATCGCGCGCATGGCCATTCTCTCCGACGGAAAAATCCGCATGGCGAACCTCTGCGTCTGGGGCTGCCACAAGAGTAACGGCGTCTCGGAGCACCATCTGACCGTCATGAAGGAGAGCGTCTTCCGGGATCTCAACCGCGCATATCCGGAGCGCTTCATCAGCGTCACCAACGGCATCGCGGCGAGGCGCTGGCTCTGCGTCGCAAACCCGCGGCTCTCCGCTTTCGCAAAGGAGCTCTGCGGCGACTTTGAGCACGATCCGGAACTTCTGCACGGGCTGCGGGACCACGCGCACGACTCTTCCGTGCTCGAAGCTCTCGGAGAAATCAAGCGGCTCAACAAGGCCGACTTTGCGAAACAGTTCCGGGATGTCTCCGGTGCTTCGCTCGACCCGGATTCCATCTTCGACGTGCAGGCCAAGCGCCTGCATGAGTATAAACGCCAGCATCTCAACGCCCTGCGCATCCTTGCGCTGCTCGGCCGGCTGGAGGCGAACCCGAACGCCGACCTCCTGCCTCGCACCTTCCTCTTCGGGGCGAAGGCCGCGCCCGGCTACCATCTTGCCAAGCGCATCATCCAGCTGATCTGGATGACCGGCATCGAGCTCTCGCGCTCGCCGGGTGCCCGCGGCCGCCTCCGTCTCGTCTATCTGGAAAATTACAGCGTCACCGCCTCGGAGCTGCTGATGCCCGCCGCCGAGATCTCCGAACAGATCTCCCTCGCCGGCACGGAGGCCTCCGGAACCGGAAACATGAAGCTCACGCTCAGCGGCGCGGTCACGGTCGGCACCCGCGACGGCGCAAATATCGAAATTTTCCGGGAAGCCGGCGAGGAGAACAATCTTCCCTTCGGCATGACCTCCGGCGAAGTCTCGACGCTCCGCGAAAAGGGCTACGACCCGAAGGCCCTCATCGAAGCAGATCCGGAACTCAAATATGCGGTCGGGCGCCTCAAAAGCGGCGTCGGCGGCGAGGATTTTTCCGATCTTGCGGAGCTTTTGGAGACGACGGATTTCTATATGGCCTGCGCCGACTTCCGCGCCTATATGGACGCCGAGGACGAGGCCGACCGCCTCTACCGCGACCGGGACACATGGAACCGCATGTCCCTGATGAACATCGCGGCCTCACCTGAATTCTTTGTCGACCGCACCGTGCGGGAATACTGCGGGAAAATCTGGGACGCGTGAGAACCCCCGCTCCCGGCGGCATGCGGCGCAGGACATGCGGAACCGCATGTCTCTGATGAACATCGCGGCCTCACCTGAATTCTTTGTCGACCGCACCGCGAACTCCCCACGGTCTTGCGTCTGCCCGAGATTCCCCGGGAAATGCAAATTCATAAAAGAAAAAGGCTCCGGCGGAATACCGGGGCCTTTTTTGCGCGGCTTTTACGGGTTGATCTGCATCTGCGGGCCGGAGGGCGGTGCCGGAAGCATCGCGGATCCGGAAGGGGCCGCCGGGGTCACCGGGGTCGTTGGGGGTGCCGGAGTGCCGGGTTCGGGCATCGATGGGCCCGTCTCTCCGGTATTTCTCAGGCTGTTGCCCATGATCTCCCGGACGCCGTCGATATGGATGAAGCGCGCCTCCCGGATGGCGTAGCTCGAGAGCGGCCGGCAGTCGCAGTCGTAGGAATGGGCGGCCACCCAGATGTTAGAAAATGTCCTTGCGTTTCTACCCACGGCGACGACAATCGGCGTATGCTGCCAGTCCTCCTCGTCGATGATGAGCTGGCAGACGTCGCCCGGCCGCACCTCCGAGATCGGAACCTCCCTGCCGTACGGGCCGGCCCCGGTATTGTTGACGAGGAAATTGAACAGATACTTGACTCCTGTCCAGGCAGGCGCCCGGTCGTTGATGTCGATGTAGTACCAGCCGAAAGTGGGCGTGAAATTCATCACTCCGCTCCCGGCAAAAATGCACTGCGAGGCGTAGTTGGTGCAGTCTCCGCCGATGGCGGAAAAATCATAAAAAGCCGGATTGCGGAAATATGCCCACCGGTGGGCGTATTCGACGGCCTTCGCCCGGTCGTACTCTTTGTTTCGCAGAATCATGGTGCCCTCCAAAATCAGGTTTTTTCAGGCCATTCTATGCAAAGCGCCCCGCTTTTGGGCATAAAAATACCGGCAGATCGACAAATCCGCCGGTATTTTCATTTTGGAGGGTGCCTTCCTGCGCTGCCGGAGCCGCGTTTTATCTTCCATACAAAGAGAAAGCCGGTTCCCGGCCCGGATGGGCATGGAAACCGGCTGAAAGGATTCGATTGGGTTCGCAGGGCTTTCGCTCTGCGTCGTTTTATTTTGCGTAATCGACCGCGCGGCTCTCGCGCACAAGGTGCACCTTGATCTGGCCCGGATAGTCGAGATCGGTCTCGATCTTCTGAGCAATTTCGTGGGCGATGAGCACCATGTCGTCGTCGGAGATGAGCTCCGGCTTGACAAGAATCCGGACTTCGCGGCCGGCCTGGATGGCATAGCAGGAATCGACGCCTTCAAAGGAGTTGGCAATTTCCTCGAGCTTCTCGAGACGCTTGATGTAGCTCTCGAGGTTCTCTCTTCTGGCGCCGGGACGCGCGGCGGAGATGGCATCCGAAGCCTGCACGATCCACGCGATGGTGGTATGCGGCTCGACGTCGTTGTGGTGCGCCTCGATGGCGTGGATGACATCCTGCGGCTCCTTGTATTTCTTCGCAACGTCGACGCCGATGCTCACGTGGCTGCCCTCGATCTCATGCGTCAGGGCCTTGCCGATATCGTGCAGCAGGCCGGCTCTGGTGGCCATGGCCACGTCGACGCCGCCGATCTCGGAGGCAAGCATGCCGGAAAGTTCCGCCACCTCGATGGAGTGGGCAAGCACATTCTGGCCATAGCTTGTACGATAACGCATTCTGCCGAGCAGGCGCACAAGCTCCGGTGCCAATCCATGAACGCCGCACTCGAGCACGGCTTTTTCGCCGTCCTGTTTGATCTTCGCGTCGACTTCTTTGCGGGCCTTCTCGACCGTCTCTTCGATCCTCGCGGGATGAATCCGTCCGTCCTGAATGAGCTTCTCAAGCGAGAGGCGCGCGATCTCGCGGCGGACCGGGTCGAAGCTCGACAGGGTGATGGCCTCCGGCGTGTCGTCGATGATCAGGTCGACGCCGGTCAGCGTCTCAAGGGCGCGGATGTTGCGTCCCTCGCGGCCGATGATGCGGCCCTTCATCTCGTCGTTGGGCAGCGGTACGACGGATACCGTGGCTTCCGCCACATAATCCGGCGCGCATCTGCTGACCGCGGAGCTGAGGATCTCGCGGGCTTTCTCCTCCTGCTCATCCTTGAGCTGCTGCTCATACTGCATCACGCGCAGTGCTTTTTCGTGGGCAAGCTCCTGCTCAACGGTCTGAAGAAGCTGGGATTTGGCCTGCTCCGTCGTGTAGCCGCTGATCTTTTCGAGCATTTCATACTGACTCTTTTTGACTTCTTCCGCTTCGGCAAGGCGTTCCTCCGCGACCTGCTGCTTTGCGGTGAGGGATTCCTCTTTTTTGTCGAGGTTGTCCATCTTTTTATCAAGGGATTCCTCTTTTTGCTGGAGGCGGTGCTCCTGGCGCTGCACTTCCGCGCGGCGGTCCTTCAGTTCCTTTTCCGTTTCGCTGCGGAGCTTGTGAATCTCATCCTTTGCCTCGACCAGAGCCTCCTTTTTCCGGCTTTCGGCAGTTTTGATCGCATCGTTGACAATCCTTCTGGCTTCTTCCTCCGCGGAGCCAAGCTCGGCTTCCGCGACTTTGCGCCTATACAAAACGCCCAAGGGGAAGGCGATACCAATTCCGACTAACAAAGCAATTCCGCCAATGATAACACAGGCAAGGATATCTTCCGAGGTGAGCCCGGCAAATACCCCAAGCTTTGAGGTAATCGCTAAAAATTCCATACGATTCAATTGTCCTCTCTATAAGTTAAATGTGGCTTATGCATACGCATAATTACACATATTAGATTTAATATATTACAAGAATCCGTCATTGTCAATAAAAAATTGAAAATGATTCCTACTTTCCGTGCTTTATATACTGTGTAATATTATATTTTATTTGCATATATTTGCGAAAAAACGCCCTATTTTCTCAGCGGCCCATTCGTCCGGCGGATTTTTCCCTGCCTGAACGGCCTGTTCTGCGGAGGATCCGGCCGATTCGGAATGAAGGAGATTTTATCTAAATGGCAAGCATTTTGTCTAAATTTGTCTTATTATGACTAAATTTGACGATTAAGGTTGATTTACACAAATATAATGAATATAATAAATATAAATCTTAGGAAAAAAGAGGAAACGCAAATGAAAAAG
>CAYMNV010000003.1:40320-47827 GCA_964391915.1 uncultured Oscillospiraceae bacterium | reverse complement strand
AATGAATATAATAAATATAAATCTTAGGAAAAAAGAGGAAACGCAAATGAAAAAGATATTGTCTGTTGTGATAGGCCTGTTGATGATGCTTACCCTACTTCCGATAGGCGCGGCGGCGTATGTAGAAGATGTTGTTAAGATTGGCAATACCGATCTTGAGAGCGGTTATTATCTCGCCTCCGTCGACGGATCCCCTGTTGCGATAGGCGCGACGACGCCGGCTTCCTATGTTGCCATGTATCAGGATGGCGTCCTGACGCTGAAAGATGCCGTCATATCGACATGGTACGTCGTCGATTTCAATGATCCCATCAATGGGCCAAAACAGTATGAATATGGTATTTTTTCCGAGAGCAATCTGACGGTCATTCTGCAGGGCGATAACGTCATCGGCAGTGATTCCGATCATCCCAACTATGCTGCGATCTGTTCCGAAGGCGTGCTGACCGTTGAAGGCCGGGGCTCTCTGACCGCGTACGGCGACTATGAAGCGCTGAACAGCTTTGCTGGGATTGATATAAAAAGTGGGGATCTGAGGCTCTTCGCGGAATATCCAATTGATTCCTACAACAATACTGATGGAACTTGCCTGCCTTTAACGATCAGCGGCGGTACCATTACCGCAGAGGGGTATGGAGAGTATAGTACTGGAATTTACTGCGGCGATGTTACCATCAGCGGTGGGAATATCACCGCAAACGGTGAGGATGGAGGAATCTATGCCGACGGCACCCTGACCGTCACCGGCGGTACGGTCACAGTAAACAGCGATATCGCAGCCATATATGCAACGGATATTGTGCTTGGTTCGCACATATCCATCCGCACCGGCGGGACCATCAGAAAGACTTCCGTCTACACTCTGGATGGAGACGGTCCCACTTACATAAAGACCGTTATGGAAGGCGGGCTGACAAAATATTATATAAACAACACGGAAACCACGGAGAATGCGTGCCCTGCGTTCCCGGAGACAGAATCATATCATAACTCCACTTTTGCCTCCGGCAGTAATTCCTATTTTGATGTGGATTCCGGTTTTGTCAACGCCTCCACGGAAGTCGTGCTCGGCACCCGCTCTACAAGCAGCAGTGATGACGACGATGACGAGCCCGTCATCACCGGAAAGATCACTTCCTACGAGGAGCTGAGCCGCCTCTCGGACGACTACAAGGCAATGAAGAAATACGCCGACACGCTCGGCCTCGGCGATTTCCAGGTCGTCGGCACTTGGGATATTGAGACGAAAGGCTTCGGCCCGTGGAAGATCGTCTTCCACCTCGACGCCAAATACCTCGGCGACACCCTCACCATTATCCATAAGAAGGACGACGGCACCTTCGAGACCTTTACGGCCGTCGTCGACAACAGCGGCGAGGCCACGATCACCGTCACGGACGCGTCCCCGTTCCTTGTGGTCCGCGGCGAGGCCTCGGACAGCACGACGGGCGGCACGGCCTCCGTCACGGAAGAGAACCCGGACACCGGATTTGATTTCGGCTGGTGGTTCTGATTCTCCGATTGCCTCTACCCGGGAAAAATCCCGGGCGACACAGGTTCCCATAAGAAAAATGAACGCCGGCATGGCCCTTAAAAGAGCAATGCCGGCGTCTTTTGTACGGCGGCTAAGCGCGATGCGGAAAAACGGGGTGGCCGCAGAGAAATCTTTATGGTAAAATAAAGAAAGAAACAGGCCGGAATCCCGGGCAGCACCCACCCGGGACCCAAACACGAAAGGGGATGGAACTCATGAGATCCTATCGTTTATATCAGGTTGATTCCTTCACAAAAGAGAAATTATCCGGAAACCCTGCGGGGGTGATCGCCGACGCGGACGGCCTCAGCGAGCACCAGATGCAGAAGATTGCCCGCGAGCTCAATCATTCGGAGACCGCCTTCCTGTTTTCTTCGACGGGCAGCGGCTACGACGTGGAGGTGCGGTTCTTCACGCCGACAAGGGAGGTTCCCATCTGCGGCCACGCGACCATCGCCGCCCACTATGTGCGGGCGATGGAGAAGCAGCTGGAAACGGGAACCGTGATCCAGAAAACGGGCGCCGGAATCCTGCCGGTGGATCTCGTGTGCAAAGGAGACGACTATACCGTTGTCATGACCCAGGGGCAGGTCTCCGTGGGCGAGCCGTTCCCCGATGCGGTTGTCGGGCGGATCGCGGAGGGACTCGGCATTTCCATGCAGGATCTCCGGGAGGACTGCCCGGTCTGCATCGCCTCGACGGGACATTCCAAAGTGATGATCGGCATCCGATCGAACGACCTGCTCCATCGGCTAAACCCGAATATGGACCGGCTCGCCCGCCTCAGCGCGGAGATCGGCTGCAACGGATACTATGTGTTTACCCTGAACCCGGAAGAAGAAATCCTCGTGCACGGGCGGATGTTCGCCCCGGCCATCGGCATCCCGGAGGACCCCGTGACCGGAAACGCAAACGGTCCGCTGGGGGCGTATCTCGTGCAATATGGCCTCTTTCAGAATCCGGGCGAGGAACCGTTCTCCTTCACCGCGATGCAGGGCGAGGCCATCGGGCGCACGGGAACCATGAAGGTATCCGTCACAAAACAGGAGGGGCGCCCGACGCTGGTACAGATCGCGGGCGAGGCCGTGATCGTATTTTCGACGGAACTCGTGCTGTGACGTACCCGGTTCCCGGCCAAAAAAGCGGATGCTTCCGCTGCCGACGAAAAGGGCCGATGAAAATTATAAAAAACGGTGAGAGCGGATGCTCCCACCGTTTTTTCATGCGGTTCAGTTATTTTGTCAGAAGCAGACCTTGTTGTCGTTCTCGGCACGGATCTTTGCGATAAACTCCTCAAGCGTGCAGGCGGTCTGGCTGCCGTCCCTGCGGTCGCGGACCGTGACGGTGCCGGATTCCTTCTCCTTGTCGCCGACAACGATCATATACGGGATTTTCTCGGTCTGCGCCTCGCGGATCTTGAAGCCGATCCGCTCAAAGCGCAGGTCGCTCGCCGCGCGGAAACCGGCTCTGAAGAGCTGTTTCCGGATCTCCTCGGCGTAGTCGTTCTGGTCCTCGGTGATCGGCATCACGCGGACCTGCTCCGGAGAGAGCCAGAGCGGAAGGGCGCCGGCGTATTTCTCGATCAGCAAAGCGATCGTGCGCTCGTAGCAGCCAAGGGAGGTGCGGTGGATGATATACGGATTGACCTGCTGGTTGTTCTGATCGGTATAGGTCATGCCGAAGCGCTGGGCGAGCATCATGTCGATCTGGACGGTGACGATGGTATCCTCCTTGCCATAGACGTTCTTCGCCTGGACGTCGAGCTTCGGGCCATAGAAGGCGGCCTCGCCCTTTGCTTCCATATACGGGATATGGAGGTCGTTCAGGATGTTGCGCATGGTGGATTCGGCCTCTTCCCACATTTCCGGAGTGCCCTCGTATTTTTCGCGGTCCTCGGGATCCCATCTGGAGAAGCGGAAGGTCAGGTCATCAATCAGACCGACATCGGTCATGACCTCCTTGATCAGGTTGACGCAGCCGGCAAACTCCTGCTCGAGCTGATCCGGGCGGACGATCAGATGGCCCTCGGTGATCGTGAACTGGCGCACGCGGATGAGCCCGTGCATCTCGCCGGAGGACTCGTTGCGGAAGAGCGTCGAGGTCTCGCCGTAGCGGATCGGCAGATCGCGGTAGCTGTGCTTGTCGTTCAGATAGACCTGATACTGGAACGGGCAGGTCATCGGGCGGAGGGCGTAGACTTCCTTATCCTTCTCCTCGTCGCCGAGGACAAACATGTTCTCCTTGTAATGATCCCAGTGGCCGGAGACCTTATACAGGTCGGATTTCGCCATCAGCGGCGTGCGGGTCATCACATAGCCGTACTCGTACTCCTCCTTATCCTGAATATAGCGGTTCAGGATCTGGAAGAGCTTCGCGCCCTTCGGCATCAGGCAGGGCAGGCCCTGGCCGATGAAGTCGCTGTTGCAGAAATATTTGAGCTGGCGGCCGAGAACGTTGTGATCGCGGCGCTTGGCATCCTCAATGGCGGCAAGGTAGTCGTCGAGATCGGCCTTTTTCGGGTAGGAGATGCCGTAGATGCGTGAGAGCATCTTGTTTTTCTCGCTGCCTCTCCAATAGGCGCCGGTGGTGGAGACAAGCTTAAAGGCCTTGATCGGGGCGATGCTCATCAGGTGCGGGCCGGCACAGAGTTCGGTGAAATCGCCCTGCTGATAGAAGGAGAGGGCTTCGCCTTTTGCGGCGTGCTCCTCGATCAGCTCCAGTTTGTAGGGCTGCTCCTTCATGAATCTTCTGGCCTCTTCCGCGGTCATGGTGAATCTGCGGACCTCAAGGCCGGTCTTGATGATCTCGGCCATCTCCTCTTCGATGCGGGCAAGGTCGTCGGCCGTGAACGGGCGGTCCACGTCGAAATCATAATAGAAGCCGCTGTCGATCGCCGGGCCGATGGAAAACTTCGCGTTCGGGAACAGATGCAGCACGGCCTGTGCCATGACGTGGCTGGTGGTATGCCAAAAGGCCTTTTTTCCATAGGGGTCGTCGAAGGTCAGGATCTCCACGGCACAGTCCTTTTCGACCGGCGTGCGCAGGTCGCAGGGCTCTCCGTCGATCCGGACGGCGCAGGCATTCCGGGCAAGCCCGGCGCTGATGCTCTGGGCGATCTCATAGGCGGTGGTTCCGGCTTCATACTCCCGGACTTCGTCACGCAGGGTTACTTTTACCATAGCTCATTCCTCCTATAAAAGCTTTTCGGTTTGCGGCTTCCCGGGAACGACGCCCGCAGAACCGAAACGGGAAAGCAAAAATAACAAAATAAAAAGCTCCGCCCCTCGCATAAGGGGCGAAGCTTGATGCTCCGCGGTTCCACCCTTGTTCACGGAGAGACGCACTCTCCGCACTCAAAAGCCCGCCTGTAACGGTGCGGCGCCGGCGTGTTCGCATAAAGCTTGCACGCGCTCCGGGGCTGGTACGCACGCGGTTCCCACAGGCCCTTTTCAGAATGCCGGGCCCTCTCTGAGCGGAAAATCCGGATTGTTTTCCCCATCGACGTTTTTTCAAATATTGCGCCCATCATAGCACGTTTGACCGGCGCTGTCAAGAAGCGGGCTAAAATTTCAAACTTTTACCGCAATGGCCGAGGTTTTTACCTCGAGCATCTCCGCCATCCGGTCAAGAATGGCGTCGGCAAGCGCATCCTTCGTCATCATCGGAAGGACGGTCTCCTCATCCGCGGAGAGCAAAACGGCCTTGTTGGTATCGGCGGCGAAACCCGCTCCCTCCTCCGAGATCGAATTCGCAACGATCAGATCGGCATGCTTCGCGGTGAGCTTCTTGCGGCTGTTCTCCATCAGGTTCTCGGTCTCCATTGAGAAGC
The DNA here is from genome assembly GCA_964391915.1 of uncultured Oscillospiraceae bacterium. Classification (GTDB taxonomy): domain Bacteria; phylum Bacillota; class Clostridia; order Oscillospirales; family Ruminococcaceae; genus UMGS1668. The sequence goes on along the minus strand of CAYMNV010000003.1, from coordinate 42,464 downwards.
CGCAGAGCACCTGCCAATCCGGCTTCTTCCCGCCCAGTTCCGCCAGAATATCCTCTGTGCGCCGGAGGATCAGCGTCAGCTCCCCGCCGGACTTCTTGATCTTATTTTCAGCATATTCCGCCGGTGTGTAATCCGCTACGGCCGCCGCCATGATCACGAGATCCGCCTCCGCCGATTCCCTGAGCACGGCTTCGGCCATCTCCGCTGCGGTCTCCACATTGAGCACGGAAGTTCCATACGGCACCGGCAGGTTGGTTTTTCCTGAGACAAGCACGACGTCCGCGCCGCGCAGCGCGGCCATCTTTGCGACGGCATAGCCCATTTTTCCGGTGGAGCGGTTGGTCAGGTAGCGCACCGGATCGATCGGCTCGATGGTCGGGCCCGCGCTGACAACGACCTTCTTCCCGGCGAGGGAATCGTTCCCATGCAGGACGCACTCCACGGCGGCGATCAGGTCTTCCTCATCGGCGAGGCGGCCTCTGCCGTCCTCTCCGCAGGCGAGGTGCCCCTTGCCCGGCTCGACGACGCCGAAGCCGTCCGCCCGAAGCTGCGCGAGGTTCCTCTGCGTGGCCGGATTCTCAAACATATGCGTATTCATGGCCGGCGCGACCAGTTTTTTGCAGGTCGCCGCCAGAACGGCCGAGGTCAGCAGGTCATCCGCGATGCCGTTCGCGACCTTCGCGATAACGTCCGCGGTCGCCGGAGCGATCAGGACGAGGTCGGCCTGCTTCGCGAGCGCGATGTGGGCGATCTCCGGCTCGATTCCGGAATCAAACAGCTCCGTCAGGGCCTTATTTCCGGTCACTGCGGTGAAGGTGAGCGGCGAAATAAATTCGCAGGCGCCCTTCGTCAACACCGGGAGAACCGTATAGCCGCGCTTCGTCAGCGCGGAGGCAAGGCCGGCCGCCTTATACGCGGCGATCCCGCCCGTGACGCCCAGCAGAATTGTCTTTTTCTCGGCCATGTTCAGTCATCCTCTGTCTTGATGGATCCTTTGACGATTCGGCATCTCTCCTGCACAAATTCGCCGATGGCGAGCTTGAGCGGCTTCTCCGTCATGATCTCGTGCTGCTCCTCATATGCCTCGGAGATTTCGCGCGCACGTTTGGAGACGGCGATCACGTTGGCGTAGGGGCTGTTTTTCTGGTTGAGGTTGTACATATCCGCAGGATTAAGCAAGGCTGATGACCTCCTTCAATATCTGTTCCCCGGATCCCCGCGGCAGGGATTTCCCCATCCGCTTGAGCCGGAGGATCGATTCTATTTCCTCGGCCGCATTCCCGATGCAGTCGTTGACGACAAAACAGTCGTAAACCTCGGGAGCCTCCGAGAGCTCCCGGATCGCGGCATCCAGGCGGAGCTTCATGGAATCCTCGGTCTCCGAGCCGCGCCCCGCCAGGCGCTTTTTCAGTTCTTCAAAGGAGGGCGGAACGATGTAGACGAGCAGCGCTTCCGGCATCATACGGCGCACGTTTCTGGCGCCCTGGATCTCGATATCCAGAATCAGATCCCGGCCCGCGTTCAGCGCGCGTTCCGCCTCCGCTTTCGGCGTTCCGTAGGAATTGCCGCTGAAATCCGCATATTCCAGCAATCCGCCGCCGTCCCGAAGATCATTGTATTGTTCCCTCGTGAGAAAACAATAATCCACCCCGTCGACTTCGCCTTCCCGCGGCTTTCTCGTGGTCACCGAGACGGAAAACGACAGGTTCTCATCCAGCTCGAAAAGCCGTTTGATGATGGTGCCCTTTCCGACGCCCGACGGGCCTGAAATCACCAGTAAAATTCCTTTATTCATCCGGTTCTTCCGCTATCCTCCCCGTCACAGTATCCAGCGGGATCCCGGAAAGCACCACGTGCCCGGAATCCATGATGACGACCGCCTGCGTCTTTCTGCCGTACGAGGCATCCACCAGCATGCCCTTTTCCCGGGCATCCTGAACCATGCGCTTCACCGGCGCGGAATCCGGCGCGATCATCGCCACCACACGGTCTGCGTTGACCATATTGCCAAAGCCGATATTCACCAGCTTCATTGGACACCAGCTTTCATCAACAAAAATAAGGAAAATTTGAAGCCGCTTGGCTTCAGAAAGGTGTGGCGCTCCCGCTCTTTTGAGCATGGCGTCGTCTTGTGTTTGGCTTTA
>CAYMNV010000003.1:37287-40220 GCA_964391915.1 uncultured Oscillospiraceae bacterium | reverse complement strand
GCGCTATTCAATATTCTGGATCTGCTCGCGGATCTTTTCGATATCGCATTTGACGTCCACGACGGCACGGGTGATATCGGCATCCGAGCACTTGGAGCCGGTGGTGTTGGCCTCGCGGTTCATCTCCTGCACAAGGAAATCCAGCTTTTTGCCGACCGCGCCGCCCTTGCCGAGGATATCCCGGAACTGGGCGATGTGGCTGCGCAGACGCACGGTTTCCTCATCCACCGCGACCTTATCCGCATAGACGGCGGCCTCGGTCAGAATGCGGTTTTCGTCGATGCCGGCGCCCTGAAGTACCTCCTGCAGCTTCGCATAAAGGCGATCCTGATACTCTTTGACGGTCTCCGGGCTGCGGCTCTCGATATAGCCGACTCTTTCCTCGATCTCGGCGGCTTTCTGCAGCATATCGGCCTTCATCTTTTCGCCCTCGACCCCGCGCATGGCGATAAAATTCTCCATGGCGGCGTCGGCGACCTCTTTCACCATCGCCCAGACGGCATCCTCGTCCTCCTCCTTCTGCACGACCGTAAAGACATCCGGCAGGCGCGCAACGGAATTCAGAGAGAGGTCGTCCCGGAGATCCAGATCATGCCGCACCGAGCGGAGGGCTTCGATATAGCTTTTTGCCAGTTCCTTGTTGATGGAGACCGTCTCACTGCCGCCCTCAAGCGTCTGGACGGAGACGCTGCAGTCCACTTTTCCCCGGGAAATACATTCGGAGAGCAGCCCCTTCATCTTCTCTTCCAGAAATCCATAGGCACGCGGCACCCGGGCGGAGAACTCCAGATAGCGGTGGTTAACCGACTTGATCTCCACGCGGATGTATTTTCCGCCGACGGTCTTTTCCGCGGCGCCGTATCCGGTCATGCTCCTGATCATAGCAGTATCCTCCCGGGCATAAAAATCTATTTAAATAGTTTATTCTATTTATCGGGAAAAGTCAATGTTTTGCAGGTTTCTCTGCAGACTTTCCGGCGTCTCTCCGTGCTCACGGGCACAACCCGGGCGCGCGGAGATCCCGAAATCTTTCCGCCGGTTTCGTTCCCCTTCCGAAGGATGAAATTTCGACAATTCCTCCACCCAGATTGCTTGACTATTTCTTTTTTGAGGAATAATATGTGAATGTATATTTCCAGTTTGAGAAAACGGAGGGATTGTCTAATGGACACCAAAGCCTATACAATGGATAAGATCGTTGCACTCTGCAAAAACCGCGGTTACGTTTACGCCGGCTCCGAGATCTACGGCGGCCTTTCCAACACCTGGGACTACGGCCCGCTCGGCGTGGAATTCAAAAATAACGTCAAACGCGCCTGGTGGAAAGCCTTCGTGCAGGAAAGCCCCTACAACGTCGGCCTCGACGCCGCCATCCTGATGAATCCGCAGGTCTGGGTCGCCTCCGGCCATGTCGGCGGCTTCTCCGATCCGCTGATGGACTGTAAGCAGTGCCGCACCCGCCACAGAGCGGACAAGCTCATCGAGGAGCAGACCGGCATCGATCCCGAGGGCTGGGATTTCAGGCGCATGCGCGACTTCGTCACCGAAAAGGGCGTCAAATGCCCGGTCTGCGGAAGCGTGGATTTTACCGACATCCGCTCCTTCAACCTGATGTTCAAAACCTTCCAGGGCGTCACCGAGGACGCCACGAGCCAGATCTATCTCCGTCCGGAGACCGCGCAGGGCATCTTCGTCAACTTTGAGAACGTCCAGCGCACCACGAGAAAGAAGATCCCGTTCGGCATCGGCCAGGTCGGCAAATCCTTCCGCAACGAGATCACCCCCGGCAACTTCGTCTTCCGCACCCGGGAATTTGAGCAGATGGAACTGGAGTTCTTCTGCAAGCCCGGCACCGACCTCGACTGGTTCGTCTACTGGAAAGATTTCTGCGAAAACTGGCTGCTCCGCCTCGGCATGACCAAAGATCATCTGCGCCGCCGCGACCATACCCCGGAGGAGCTGGCCTTCTACTCCGTCGGCACCACCGACTTCGAGTTCCTGTTCCCGTTCGGGTGGGGCGAGCTCTGGGGCGTTGCGGACCGCACCGATTACGACCTCTCCCAGCATACCAAATTCTCCGGCACTACGATGGACTACTTCGACCCGGAGACCAACACCCGCTATATCCCCTACGTCATCGAGCCGTCTCTCGGCGCCGACCGCATGGCCCTCGCCTTCCTCTGCGACGCCTACGACGAACAGCCGGTCGGCGAAGACGACGTGCGCACCGTGCTGCACCTGCACCCGTTCCTCGCGCCGATCAAGGCTGCCGTGCTGCCGCTCTCCAAAAAGCTCGCCGAGCCCGCCATGAAAATTCACGACATGCTCAGCAAGAAATTCATGGTCGACTACGACGACGCCGGCTCCATCGGCAAGCGCTACCGCCGCGAGGATGAGATCGGCACGCCGTTCTGCATCACCTACGACTTTGATTCCGAGACCGACGGCTGCGTCACCGTCCGCGACCGCGACACGATGGAGCAGATCCGCGTACCGATCGACGAGCTTGTCTCCTATATCGAAAAGAAACTGGAATTCTGATTTTTTATGCCCGATAAAAAGGCCGGCGGAACGCTCCGCCGGCCTTTTTTTGATGCCGAACCGCACCGCCCGCCGTCCTATAAGGCAGGCAAGATAAATTCGCAGCCCCTTCAGGGGCGATTTTCGTCCGTGTGAAGCACTGCACCTGTCTGCTATTAGGTTTTGGGTTACGGCGAGTTTGACGGTTTGCGAAGCAAACGCCCACCGTCCTATAAGGCAGGCAAGATAAATTCGCAGCCCCTTCAGGGGCGACTCACCAGCACTTGGTATCGCTCTACGACGAATTTGGTATAGCTCTACGACGAGTTTTTTCGGTTTTGCGAAGCAAAACACCCGCTCAACTTTTGAGCGGGTGAGAAAAACTCGCAGCACTTGGCCTCAGCCAAGTGCGA
>CAYMNV010000003.1:9951-37187 GCA_964391915.1 uncultured Oscillospiraceae bacterium | reverse complement strand
TCGCAGCACTTGGCCTCAGCCAAGTGCGACGTCCATCGCCATCATGACCGCGAAGCCGAGCATCACGCCGATCGAACCGGAATAGACGTGTTCCTCGATTTTGGCGCCCGGGATCAGCTCCTCGGCAACCACAAAGATCATCGCGCCGGCCGAAAAGGCCAAGATCCATGGCATGATGCCGACAATGCTGACCGCGAGCAGCGCGCCGATCACCCCCGCGACCGGTTCCACCGCACCGGAGGCGGCCCCGATCAGAAATGCGCGCGTTTTTGAGCACCCCTCCCGGAACATCGGCAGCGAGACCGACGCGCCCTCCGGAATATTCTGCAGACCGATTCCGACTGCGAGCGCCGTGGCGCCCGCCATGGTTGCGGAAGAGCCCTCCACCGTGGCCATCGCAAACGCGAGACCCACCGCCAAACCCTCCGGGATGTTGTGCAGCGTGATCGCGAGAATAATCAGCGCGGTGCGGTCAAGAGCATACGACCGATCCCTGTCCTTGCTGAGCAGCGCGTGGATGAGCGGAACGGCGCGGTCCAGCAAAAGCAAAAACGCCCCGCCGCAGAGAAAACCGATGCAGGCCGGGACCCAGCCTCCCTCGTCGATGGACGGCAGCAGCATGGACCAGACCGAGGCCGCAGTCATCACACCCGCGGCAAAGCCGAAAAACATGCTCTGGATGCGCTCATCCAGATTTTTTTTAAATAAGTAGACCTCCGCGGCCCCGAGAGCCGTAAGAAAAAAAGTTCCGCCCGTCCCGATCAGGGCAAGCAGAGCTGGCTGCATATGAACCCCCTCCTCTTCTCTCTCATTATAGTTTTTTGCCGGCGGAATGGATACTCGCATAGCGGGCCGTTCCCGGAGCGCCGCAGGGAGATTTTGAGAAAAAAGAGGCCGGAGCGCCGTCTCATTTGCCGGGAAGCCATCTTCCCGGCTGCGGTGCGAAACGAATTTTTGCGCAAAAAAGCACCCGGTCCTGCCTGGGCCGGGTGCTTTTATTATGTGGAAGCAAAATCAGAACATCGGGACAACGGAGATTCCGTAGGTATCGTTGATGAAGGTGCGGACATCCTCACTCTGCAGGGCGGCGATCAGGGCGACGATGCGCGGATCGGTCTCGTTGCCCGGGAGCACGGCGATGATGTTGGCGTAGGTCTGAGCCGCGTCGGAATCCTTGTCTTCCGTGGTCAGAACGGTTCCGTCGATGCCGGCGCCGATCGCATAGTTTCCGTTGATGACGGCGAAATCCACATCCGGAAGGATCTGCGGAAGCTGAGCGGCTTCGATCTCGGTGATCTCAAGGTTCTTCGGGTTGTCGGTGATGTCGAGGACGGTGATGTTGTATCCGTTCGTGTTGTCCACGGTGATGAGGCCGAGATCCTGAAGCAGATACAGGGCGCGGGCTTCGTTGGAGCCGTCGTTCGGGATGGCGATGGAGGCGCCGTCCTTCAGCTCTTCGAGCGTCGCGGTCTTGCCGGGATAGACGCCGAGCGGCTCATAGTGAATCGCGCCGGCGGAGATGATGTCGGTTCCGTTCTCGGTGTTGTAGGTGTCGAGGTAAGGCTGATGCTGGAAGTAGTTCGCGTCGATCTCACCGGCGGTCAGGGCCTCGTTGGGCAGGACGTAGTCGGTGAATTCCACGATCTGGAGATCGATGCCTTCGGCCGCAAGATCATCGACGACCTGGCGGAGGATCTCGGCGTGCGGGGAGGGAGAAGCGCCCACGATCAGCGTCTGCAGTTCGGCGGGTGCTTCGGAGGAGGCGGATTCCTCGGCGGAAGTGGCTTCCTCGGACGGGGTGCTCTCTTCGGGAGCGGGTTCTTCGGCGGCGCAGGCAGCGAAGCTCAGGCAGAGCACGAGCGCCAGGATCAGGGCAAGAAATTTTTTCATGGGTTTGCTTCCTTTCTGAATCTAAATTTTGGGTTCTCTATGCTCAACGGTTTCGCTTGTCGATCCGTTTGGCAACAAAATTGAAGATCATCTGGATGATCTGGACCATGAGGATCATCAGGACCACCGTGACGTACAGCATGTCGCTCTGGAAGCGGTAATAGCCGTAGTTGATGGCGATGGCGCCGAGCCCTCCGCCGCCGACCGCGCCCGCCATGGCCGAATAGCCGACCAGCGTGATCGTGGTGATGGAGAAGCCGCGGATCAGGGACGGGACGGATTCCGGAAGGAGCACCTTCCAGACGAGCTGCCAGTCCGTGGCGCCCATGGTCTGGGCCGCCTCAACGACGCCGGGGTTGATCTCGTCGAGCGAGGATTCCACCATCCTCGCCACAAAGGGCGCGGCCGCGATGACCAGAGGAACGATGGCCGCCGTGGAGCCGATGGCCTTCCCGACAACAAGGCGGGTGAACGGGATGATGGCCACCATCAGAATGATGAACGGGATGGAGCGGCCGACGTTGATGACGGTGCCGAGAAGCTCGTTGGCCGCTTTATTCGGACGGATGCCGTTTGGTGCGGTCGTGACCATAATCACGCCGAGCGGCAGTCCGAGGATGTAAGCGAAAATCGTGGAGGTAAAGACCATGTAAAGAGTCTCAAGGGTGCCCTTCAAAAGAACATCCCAGTAATGGACGAAAAACTCCATCATTCGGCGTCGCCTCCCTTTTCCGGGTCTTCCATGCCGAGCAGCAGCCTCGTAGCAAGATGCCTCGGATGGGCGAACACCTCTTCGGTCCGGCCCTGCTCGACGAGTTTGCCCTCGTTAATGACGGCGACGCGCTTGCAGATCGCGCGGACCACGCCAATCTCATGCGTGATGATGAATACGGTGACGCCGAGCTGCGCGTTGATATCCTCCAGCAGCTTGAGAATGGATTTGGTGGTCAGGGAGTCAAGCGCGGAGGTCGGCTCATCACAGAGAAGGATCTTCGGGTCGTTCGCCAGTGCGCGGGCGATGGCGACTCTCTGCATCTGCCCGCCGGAAAGCTGGGACGGATAGGCGTTCGCCTTATCGGACAGGCCCACAAGATTCAGCAGGTCGTCTACTTTGTGGTCGATCTCTGCTTTTGACCGCCGGTCAAGCTCCAGCGGGAACGCGACGTTCCCCCGGACGGTGCGCTGCATCAGCAGGTGGTATCCCTGAAAGATGACGCCGACCTGTTTGCGGAGATTGAGCTTTTCCGATCCCGTGAGCTTCGTGACGTCCGCGCCGTCGATATAGATCGAGCCGGCGTCCGGCGTCTCGAGCTGGGCGATGCAGCGAAGCAGCGTGCTCTTTCCCGCGCCGCTCATGCCGATGACGGCGAAAATATCTCCTTTTTCAACCTGGGTGCAGACGTTGTCAAGCGCCATGACATCCGTTTCCCCTTTGAACACCTTGGTCAGGCCTTCAATGCGTATCAAGACAATCCGTTCCTCCAATTTCCCCGTGAGCGGCACCGGAAACCATAAAAAAAGCTCCCGTCCTCTATCCATCTGGACAAAGGACGAAAGCAAAGCTCCCGTGTTACCACCTTAGTTCACCGATATGTCGCCATACCGGCCTTACCGGGTACTACCATACCCTGCCGCAATAACGGACGGCTTCCGTCGCAGCCTTGCCGTCTCCGGTTCGGTGCGCAACTCCGGGACCATGTTCGGCGTGCTCCGTTCGTCCCCTTTTCAGCTACCGGGGATCTCTGTGGCCGCTTACACGCTTACTCTTCCCTTCACAGTCTTTATACTGTTCGGTTGTTGTGATGGATTATATCGCTTTTCTCCGGCAAAGTCAAGCATGAATTTATATTTCCCGACAAATTTTCGGAATCAGGGCCGTTCCACCCGAAAACAAGGCTCAAAAAGCCGCGGAACGATACCGAAAAACCGCCGGAAGGGATATGCCGGATTGGAAACGCCCCGCCAAAGCCCCTCCGAATGCCCGCAAAGACATCCGTCCGGCTGTGCGGCGCCGATTTCTCCCCTATTCCTCGTTCTCCACGATCTTCGCGGCGAGGACGGTGATGTCGTCGCTGTGCCCGTCGCTGCGCAGGGCCTTTGCCCGCTCGGCAAGGCTCCGGGCCGCTTCCGGCGCGGTCTTTTCCGGCAGATGCTTCAGTTCCTTCATGATCCAGTCGTCACCCTCGACGGTCGCCCCGTCGGAGACCATCACCACCCAGTCCCCGGGGCCGAGCGTCAGGTTCTCCTCTTCAAAGGCGGTGCCGCCCAAAATCCCCACCGGCAGCGACATGGCGCTCACCCGCACCGCGCGGCCGTGCTTCAGCACATAGGAGGGCGCCGCCCCCGCTTTGCAGAAATCCGCCCGCCCGCAGAAAAGATCGATCTCACAGCTGTCCGCGGTGGCGAGGGATTCATCCCCGGATTTGAGCAGCAGGGCGGAGTTGACAAGGCGGATGGCGCTGTCGAAGCGGAAGCCGGCCCGGACAAGCCGCTCGAGCAGCCCCGCAGTCATGGCCGAATCCAGCGCCGCGCTGCTGCCGCTGCCCATGCCGTCGCTCAGGAGAAGATGCGCGCGCCCGTGCTCATCATATAAAAAGCGGCTGCTGTCCCCGCAGAATTTCTCCCCGTCGGCGCAGAAGGCATACTCGCCGTACTCCACCGCGAGCGGCGGCCGCTCCGACCAGACGAGCCGCAGCGCATTCTCCGTCTCTCGGGAAACCGGTGCCGAAAGATCCCGGAGCAGGAGGTCGGCGAGAGCGGCAGTCAGTTCTTCCTCGTTGAGCGACGGTTTCTCCTCAAGCGGGAGCGTCGCCTCGACGGTCAGCCTGCCGCCCTCGGCATAAAAGCAGACCGCCGAGAATGGGTGGAACTGCTCGTGCTCAAGCAAACGCTTCACCGCCCTGCCCTGCTGCTGATCGGAGCGGGAGAGCCGCGCCATATCGCCGGCCAGATCCCGCAGCATCAGCGCCATGCCGTCAAACTGATCCGTGACGACGCTGCGGATGCCGGAAATCTCGTGCTGGGCTTCCCTGCGCTCCACCGTCTCCGCGAAGCGCAGGCTGACGGTGCGGGCAATCTCCGGCGCGCGGGTGCAGCGCCTGGAGAATTCCTCGGGAAAGACCGTCTCCGAAGCGGTTCCTTCCTGCCGGAGCGCCGGCGCCATTGCGGAGAAGGCATCCATGGTGTCGCCATAGCGCTCCTGCCAGCAGTAGGCACTGCGGGAACAGCTCCGGCATGCCTTTTCCGCGGCAAAGTTAAAGATGCGGTTGAGGTCCTCGCTGCCGGAAGGACGCAGTTTCTCCGAAACGCGCTTTGTCGCCGTGGAGATATCCGTGAGCCCGGCGGCCGCGGAGCCGAGCCGGGCCAGCAGAATCGACTTGACGGTGGCACTGTCCGGCGTCAGGGATTCCCTCGGTGCAAAAATCGAGGCCAGCTTGCCGCTCTGTTTCGGCAGCAGGATCAGCGCGCCCCCCGATACCAGAGCCGCGTAAAACAGGCCATAGTTTTCCGTCCCGACGGCGAAGGCGGCGATCAGCTGCGTAAAGGCAAAGGCCGCCGCCGCACTCAATCGGCCGAATACCGCAAAGACGCCCGCGATGAGCCCTCCTGCCGGAAATCCGGCCGCGGCCAGCATTCCGTAATCCGAGGCGATGCCGACCGCCGCACCGGCAGCCGCACCCGCCGCCGCACCGGCTCCTTCTCCGCCGTATTCCGCGGAGAGCAGCACCGCAAATCCGCCCAGCACCGCCCCGGCGGAAATACCGAATACCTCCGTCCCGGCGAGCGCGGCGGCTCCGACCGCGGCGGTAACCGCAATGCAGGCACGGTCGGCTTTGGAAAGTGCCAAAACCGGCCTGCCGTCGCTTAAGAGGATAGCGGTCCGGAAGAAAAACCATGCCGCGCCGCCGGCAAGCACGGCCTCCGCGGCGATCTGCGCCATCCCGATCTCCGCACCCAGAGAGACGAACGCCGCCGAGACCACCAGCGTGGAAGCGGCCGCATAAAAAGCCGAGGAAAGCGCCCCTTCCCCGAGCTTTTCAAAGATCAGCTTCGCCGCCGCGGCCAGCAGCACCGCCGCCGGATAGCGCACCGAGCCCGAATCCGCCAGCGTGTAGCCAAGGATGGCGCCGACCGTCGCGGGCAGAAGATTCTTCTTTTTTGCGGCAGCCATGCAGGAGATCCCGAAGGGAGCAAGATTCCCGAAGAGCGCCGCGTTCGCCGCCGCAAAGGACGCCGCCAGCCAGACCAGCATCGGAACCAGTTCCTCCGCCGCCCGACCGGTGAACTGCTTCAGTCTGGAAGGGACCGCCATAGTCATATAACCGCCTCCGAAGGAATAAAATGATAGATTTATCATAGCGGTACGGAACCGATTATTTTGCCGAATGGGATACGATCTTCCATTTTTTGGAATAAAGAGTCGTGCCGGCCGCCGGTTCCGATCTCTGCTCCGGCTCCGGGAAACGGGCGGTGGAAAAAGCGGATCCCGCGCTTCCGAAATCCCGAAAATTTCGGCGCAAACCGTCTGCTCGGTCCGGGAGCCGGTCTTGTAAAAAAAACAGCCGTATGGTAAAATAATATATTATCTATAAATAATGGGAAGCCGTACGGCAGCGCCCGCTCCCACTGACAGGAAGGATGAATTCCATGGAATATCCGTTTTCCGACCGCATCGCCGGTATGAAGCCCTCCGCCATCCGCGAAATCCTCAAAAATTCTGCGGACCCGGCGATCATTCCCTTCTCTGCGGGGAATCCGGCCCCCGAAGCATTTCCGGTCGAGCAGATCCGCCGAATCTCCGACACCATTCTGACCGAAAATCCTCTGGCCGCGCTTCAGTACTCCGTCACCGACGGCGTGCCGGCATTAAAAGTCCGCGTCCGGGCCATGCTGGAGGAAGACGGCCTTGCCCAGTTCAGCGACGACCTGCTGATCACCTCCGGGGCCCAGCAGGCGATCGAGCTCGCCTGCAAGGTGCTCTGCAACGAGGGCGACACCGTCATCACCGAGGAACCGAGCTTCATCGGCGCGCTCAACTCCTTCCGCTCCTTCCGCGCCCATCTCGTCGGCGTGCCGATGGAGGAGGACGGTATGGAGATCGCCAAACTGGAGCAGGCTTTAAAAGATAACCCCAATACCAAATTCATTTATATCATTCCGAATTTTCAGAATCCGAGCGGCCGCACGACCTCCTTTGAGAAACGCCAGACCATCTACGCGCTCGCAAAGCGCTACGGCGTCTGCATCCTCGAAGACAACCCCTACGGCAAGCTGCGCTTCTCCGGGGAGGAGATCCCCTCCATCAAGAGCTTCGACACCGACGGCATCGTCGTCTACTGCGGCACCTTCAGCAAGATCCTTTCCCCTGGCCTCCGCGTCGGGTATGCGCTCGCGCCCGCGCCGATCATCAGCAAGATGATTGTGGCCAAGCAGTGCGGCGACGTCCACACCACCGCGCTGTCCCAGATGATCTGCGAGCGCTTCCTCGCCGAGACCGACATGCATGCCCATTATGAGATGCTCCGTGCCGTCTACCGGCGCAAGAGCGGCCTGATGCTCAAAGGCATGGATACGTGGCCCGAGGCGGTGCGCTTCACGAGGCCGGAGGGCGGTCTCTTCATCTGGTGTACGCTACCGGAGGGCGCGGATATGATGGCTTTCGTTAAAAAGGCGCTCGCCGAAAGGGTGGCCGTCGTGCCGGGCATTGCCTTCAACACCGACGAATCCGCGCCTTCGCAGTCCTTCCGCTGCAACTTCTCCACCCCGTCGGATGAGGCCATTATCCGGGGCACCGACATCCTCGGTGCGCTGCTCCGGGAGGAGCTCGGCTGACAGGCTGCCGGCGGGCGGGATCCTTCCGCGCGCCATAAAAACATTTTAGGAATTATCGAATAAAATTCCCCATTATTTTATATCTTCCGGAGGTAACCTATGGATCAGAACGAGGCCGCTTTGCAGCCCGAACGCAAAAAACGCATCTTCAGCGGCATCCAGCCGACCGGGGTATTCACCCTCGGCAACTATCTCGGCGCCATCGTCAACTGGAAAAAGCTCCAGGACGACTACGACTGCATCTACTCTATCGTCAACATGCACGCCATCACCGTTTATCAGGACCCGGCCGACCTGCGGAAACGCACGCTGGACGCCTACGCGCTGGCCATGGCCTGCGGCATCGACCCGGAAAAGAGCATCTTCTTCATTCAGAGCCATGTCCCTGCCCACGCGGAGGCCAACTGGATCCTCGGCTGCAACACGATGTTCGGCGAGCTCTCCCGCATGACGCAGTTTAAGGATAAATCCGCAAAGCACGCCGACAACGTCAACGCCGGCCTCTTCACCTACCCGGTGCTGATGGCGGGCGACATCCTGCTCTATCAGGCGGATCTTGTGCCGACCGGCGCGGACCAGAAACAGCACGTGGAGCTCGCGCGGAACGTCGCGGAGCGCTTCAATTCCACCTACGGGCCGACCTTCACCATTCCGGAGCCCTATATCGCCTCCACATCCGGCGGCGCGAGGATCATGTCGCTGACCGACCCGACGAAGAAGATGAGCAAATCCGACGAGAACCCCCGCTCCTTCGTCTCCGTGCTCGACGACCCTGCCGTCATCGTTAAAAAGTTTAAATCCGCCGTCACCGATTCCGAGACGGAGATCTGCTACCGCGAGGGCAAGGACGGCATCAACAACCTGATGACCATCTACTCCGTCCTCACCGGCCTTACGATGGAACAGATCGCGCGCGATTTTGACGGAAAAGGCTACGGCGACTTCAAACAGGCCGTCGGCGAGGCGGTGGCCGACCATCTGGCCCCGGTCCGTGAGAATTTTGCCCGCTACATCGCCGACAAGGCCTATCTGGAGGCCTGCTATAAACAGGGGGCCGAGCGCGCGGAATACATTGCCGAGCGCACGCTGGCCAAAATGTATAAGAAAGTCGGCTTGGTGCCGCGCCCCCGCTGAAAGCAGGCTTGCCCGCCCGGGCCGGAAGGATGACAGGCCGCCGCATGCATGATGTGGGGATGGTTTGCCAATATATTCAGAAAGCGGCTCTGCGCCGCATTTCCATCAATAAACGGGCAGCCCGCCCGGCAGGAGGAATTTTGACATGTTTCTCAGCGTAAACGGCGTAAAACTGTATTACGAAGTACACGGCTCCGGCTCGCCCATCCTCCTCGTGCACGGGAACAGCGAGTCGCACGCGATTTTTGACAAACTGGTCCCCGCGCTCGCAAAGAACCACACGGTCTACTGTACGGATTCCCGCGGGCACGGCCAGAGCACCGTTCTGCCGGAATACCACTATGCGGACATGGCGCAGGACTATATCGACTTCATCCGGGCACTGGGAATTGAGAAGCCCGCCTTCTACGGCTTCAGCGACGGCGGCATCCTCGGCCTGATGATCGCCATGAAGGAGCCGGATCTGCTCTCCTCGATCGTCTGCTCCGGCCCGAATCTCTGGCCGACTGCGGTAAGAAAATCCGCGCTGCTCTTTCTGCGCATTGTCTGCGCCGTCAAAAAGGCGCCGCTCTTCGAGATGATGCTCCGCGAGCCGAATATCCGACCGGAGGAGCTCTCCGCCATCGCCATCCCCTCGCTGATCACCGCGGGCTCGAAGGATCTGATCCTGCAGGACCACATCCGGCTGATCGCGGATTCCATCCCCGGCGCGGAACTGAAAATTTTTGAGGGCGAGACCCACGAGAGCTATGTCACGCATAAGGATCTGCTCGCGCCGGTCATTGAAGATTTCATCGCCCGCAGAGTAAAGGAAGGCATAACCGTATGAGGATTCTCTGCTTCGGCGACGTCACCGGAAAAAACGGCTGCGACGCGCTCCGGAAGGCCATGCCGGCTCTGAAGGAACAGTACCGGCCGGACATGACCGTCGTCAACGGCGAAAACTCCAGCGACAACGGCGGCATCACCGCCAAGACCTGCGAGGAGATCTTCACCATGGGCGCCGACGTCGTCACAAACGGCAATCATGCCTTTCAGAACCGCGACATGCGCGACCTCTATGAAAAAACCGGCAGCGGCGTGCTGCGCCCGGCAAACTACCACTCCAGCGCGCCCGGCACCGGCGTCTATCTGTTTGAAAAAGGCAAATTCCGGGCGGCGGTCGTCAACCTGATGGGCGCGGTGTTTCTCGATCCGTTCGAGAGCCCGTTTCTCTGCGCCGACCGGCTGCTCAAGGAAATCGACTGCAAAACCGTGATCGTGGATTTTCATGCCGAGGCCACCAGCGAAAAGATCGCCCTCGCCAAATACCTCGAGGGGCGCATCTCTCTGCTCTATGGCACGCATACGCACGTCCCGACCGCCGACGAGACCATTTTGCCTCAGGGCACGGCCTTCATCAGCGACATCGGCATGTGCGGCCCGATCGACTCGGTGATCGGCGTAAAAACCGAGGTCTCCACGAGCTTTATGATCACCCACCTGCGGGACCGCTTCGAGATTGCGGACGGGCCCTCCAAGGTGCAGGGCATCTTTGTCACCACCGACGACAAAACCGGGAAGGCGCTCTCCATTGAGCGCTTCGACCTCCGATAAACCGACGAAAGGAGCGCGGTGCTCATGAATATCAAAAAGATCCTATCCGCCGTGCTCGCGCTCATTCTGCTGCTGAGCGGCTGCCGGACGGAGCTCTCCGATCTTCAGGGAGCGATGCAGGAGAGCGTCTCTTCCGCCTCCTCCCAGGGGCAGGAGGCTTCCGCCGGCTTCGAGCCGGTCACCTCCGTGCGCATCCCCTACGACGAGGAGGACGGCCTGCACCCCTATACCTGCAAAACCGTCGTCAACCGCTACCTCTGCGGCCTCCTTTACGGCAGCCTCGTCATTCTGAACGCAGATTATTCCACGTCCCTCTCCTATGCGGAGCGCATCACGCCCTCGGCGGGAAACACGGTTTGGGAGATCGTCCTCCGGCCGGGCCTGCTTTTCCCGGACGGCACGGAATGCGGCGCCGACGACCTGAGCTACTCCATCCTGCAGGCGGCGGCCGAGGGAAGTTATTACCGGCAGTCGCTGGAATACGTCTCCTCCGTCGCCAAAAGCGGCAATTACAGCGTTACGGTCACGCTCTCGGCCGCCGACCGGAATTTCAGCAGCCTGCTGGTCTTTCCGCTGATTAAAAACGGCACCGCCGCTGCGCCCGCCGCGCTGCCGGGCCGGTACTCGCTCTCGGAGGACGGAACCCGGCTCTTCTGCAACAGCGATGCGAAGGTACAGACCGTCGAGCTCGTAAAACTCACCGACCGCAGCATGCTGCTGCAGGAGACGCGCCTCGGCGTCTACGACATCGTCTATTCGGACAACCCGGTCGGCATCTCCGTCACCTCCGTCGGAGGGATGGAGGCCATGCCTTCCACGAATCTCGTGTATGTGGGCATGAACAGCAGCCGCGCCCTTCTGAACAGCGCTGATTTCCGGCAGGCGCTTTCCCTGGCCGTCGACGCGGAGACCGTCTGTGAAGAGATCTACCGCGGCTATGCCGCACCCGCGAAGGGGCCCTTTAGCCCGGCATTTTATGAAGCCGCCCACCTTGCCTCCTACTCCTGCGATCTGCAGGCGGCCAACCGGATGCTTGACGATCTCGGCTACAAGGCCCGCTCCGGTGAAGGCTACCGCCTCGTCGGGCAGAGCGAGCTTTCGCTGGATATTCTGGTCTGTGCCGATTCCGGAGAAAAGACGGAGCTTGCCGCAGCCCTTGCGGAGACGATCGAAAGCCTCGGCATCCGCGCCTCCGTCACGGCGCTTTCCTATGAAAATTACCTTGCCGCCGTGGAGACCGGGAGTTTTGACCTCTATCTTGCCGAAGTCAAGCTCGGGGCAAACATGGATCTCGGCCCGCTGGTGCTCTCCGGCGCCTACCAAAACGGCTCCCGCGGCTCTCTCTGCTATGGCATGCCCGTGAGCGAGGCGCTTGCGCAGGCGTGGCTCGGCTACGAGGGCGGCACGGCGAGCGCCGCCGATTTCTGCGAGACGTTTTACGCGGTCATGCCGTTCCTTCCGGTCTGCTACCGGGAGAGCGCAGCGGTCTACTCCCGGAATTTCTATTTTGAGATCGGCGCGACGGAGCAGGATCTGTTCCACGGCATTCTGGGATGGGGCTCCTGAAGTTTGGATTTTTTTCCTCTTTGGAACAGAAGATATGGGAAAAGTGGCAAATATTTAAATTAGGACTTTTCAGGCATCATGGAAGTATGATATACTTGTTTGGTTATTGAGAAGGCGGAAGGTACCCCAAAATGCACTTCCGCAAGAATGAAACTCTGCAAAGGAGTGGAAAATTTGATTAACGGCAGCCAGCTGCGCGACGCGATCATCTCCGCCGCCAACAATCTCACCAATAAGAAAAATGCGGTGGACGCCCTGAACGTCTTTCCCGTTCCGGACGGCGATACCGGCACCAATATGTCCATGACCATTTCCGCAGGCGTCAGGGAACTGGAGAAACTGCAGGATCCCACCGTCGCCGAAACTGCCAAGACGGCCTCGTCGGCTCTCCTGCGCGGCGCGAGAGGCAACTCCGGCGTCATCCTCTCCCTTCTGTTCCGCGGATTCTCCAAGGGGATCGAAGGGCATGAGACCGCCGTCGTCGCCGATCTTGCAAAGGCGCTCGCCATGGGCGTCGAGGCGGCATATAAAGCTGTCATGAAGCCGACGGAGGGCACCATCCTCACCGTCTCCCGCTGCGCCGCAGAAAAGGCCGCCGAACTGGCCGGAACCGAGACCTCCGTCACCGCCCTGCTTGCCGCCATGCTGGAGCAGGCGAAAGAGACGCTGGCCGAGACGCCGGAACTGCTGCCGATCCTTAAAAAGAGCGGCGTCGTTGATGCGGGCGGCCAGGGATTTGTGTACATTCTTGAGGGCATGATGGATTACATCAAGAACGGCGCGATCACCGAGCTTCTCGAAAAACCGGCCGCCGCCGCACCGAAGGCGGAGCTTACCGCCGCCGGCGCCGCCGACGAGGAGATCCGCTTTACCTACTGTACCGAATGTATCGTCGATAAGAAGCCGGATGCTCCGGACGCCGGAGAGTTCCGCAGCTTTTGCGACAATTTGGGCGACAGCCTCGTCTTTGTCGAGGACGACGCGATGATCAAGATCCACGTTCACGTCAACGATCCGGGACAGGTGCTCAGCAAGGCCCTCGAATACGGCTCTCTCTTCACCGTCAAGATTGAGAATATGAAGAATCAGCACACTGCTCTCTCGGGCGGGGCGGACGAAACCTCCGGAAAGGAACCTCAAAAAACAGAGGAACCCCTGCCGGCCTCCGAGAAATTTCCTTACGTGCCGGTCGACACGGACCGCGCCTACGGATATGTGGCGGTCTGCGCGGGCAAGGGCATGACCGACGTGTTCCATGAACTGGGCGTCGAGAACGTCGTCTCCGGCGGCCAGACCATGAACCCCTCCACCGAGGATATTCTCGCCGCGGTGCAGGCCACCCCGGCCGTCACGGTATTCGTGCTGCCGAACAATAAAAACATCATCATGGCTTCCGAACAGGCCGCTCTGCTCGCCGACCGCGAGGTCATCGTCATCCCGAGCCGCACCGTGCCGCAGGGTATCGCCGCGATGCTCGCCGTAGACGAGGAATTCTCCTCCGACGAGATCAAGGCCGCCATGGAAGAGGCCATGGCCGGCGTCACCACGGGACAGGTCACCTACGCAGCCAGGGATTCCGATTTCGACGGCAAACGGATCAGCGCCGGCGAATTCCTCGCCCTCAAGGACGGCAAAATGCTCTATACCGGCAGGGATATGGAAAAAGTCTGTGTCCGCCTCGTCCGGGCGATGCTCACCAAATCCACCTCCGCCGTCACCGTATATTCCGGCGAGGAGGTCTCCGAGGAACAGGCCGCAGCTATGACGGAGATGCTCCGCGCGAAACTCCCCTCCTCCGTCGAGGTCAGTCTGATCCCGGGCGGCCAGCCGGTCTACTACTACGTCTTCGCGGCGGAATAACTTCTTCCGCACCGAAAAAACGCACTCAACACAAAACGGCACAGCCAAAAAGGCTATGCCGTTTTATTATGGCTTTTTTTGTGGCTCCCGGGCGCCTTTACGCCTTACGGGGCCAGGCGCCGTCCCAGACGATGCGGCGGTAATTCTCTTTATCCGTGTCTCCCTCCGTGCTGATCAGCAGCACGCGGGAATGCTCATCGAGGCCGAGATGTTCCTTCAGCTCCCGGAGCACGGGATTCCTCATGATTTCGCTGATGAGCCCGGCGCCGACGGCTCCGGATTCTCCGGAAACGACCTTCGGATCGGAGCCTGCCGGGTTGCCGAGGATGCGCATACCGTCGGCGGAGACCCAGTCCGGGCAGGAGACGAAGGCATCCGCGTAGGCATTCAGAATCTTAAAGCTGATGGTGGACGGTTCGCCGCAGGCAAGGCCCGCCATGATGGTATCCATGTCTCCGGTCACAAAGTGCAACCTGCCGTCGTCGGCCTTGGCCGATTTGAAGACGCAGGCGGCCTTCTCCGGCTCGACGATCACCGTCTTCGGGCGGTTCTCCCCGAGCACCGCGGTGAAGAACCCGAGCACGGCGCTGGCAAACGACCCGACGCCTGCCTGAAGGATCAGATGGGTGGGCATGCCCTCACCGGAAGCGAGAAGCTGCTTATAGCACTCATAGGCGAGCGTCATGTAGCCCTGGAGGATCCAGGTCGGGATCTGCTCATACCCCTCGAACGCGGTATCCTGCGTGAGCACCCATCCGTATTCGTGGGCGTTCTTATCCGCCAGATGGACGCATTCGTCGTAATTCATATCCGTGATGGTGGCGTCGGCGTTCTCCTTAAGGATGTTGCGGAGACGCTCCTCGGCCGAGCCCTTCGGCATGTAAATGACGGAATGCTGGCGCAGACGGTTTGCCATCCACGCGACGCCGCGGCCGTGGTTGCCGTCCGTCGCGGTGACAAACGTCACGTCGCCGATCTTCGCACGGGCCTCGTCGCTCGTAAGCTCCGCAAACGAGGTCTCCCCGATATCCTTGCCAAGCTTCCCGGCCAGGTAGTTTCCGATCGCGTAGCCGCCGCCGAGCACCTTGAAGGCGTTGAGCCCGAAGCGGAAGGACTCATCCTTGACGAATACGCTGCCGACACCCAGCGCCTCGGCAAACCCGTCGAGTTTGCGAAGCGGCGTAAATTCGTATCCCGGAAATCCGGAAGAGAACTCCTGCGCCTTTTTTGCCTCTTCCAACGAGGCGATGTTCACATCCGCGGGCTCGTGGCTGCCGCGGGTGCGAAGGACATATTCAAATTTTTCTTCCATGTTTAACCGGCCTTCTTTAATTGTTTTTCCGCTTTGATTTTGCCCTCATATTCCTTGAGCATCTTAATGACCTGCGGGCTCAGAAGCAGCAGGGCGATCATGTTCGGGATGAAAATGAAGCCGACGACCATATCCGCCATATCCCAGATTTGGGAGACAGGCAGCGTGCAGGAGATGATCGGCGGAATGAAGAAGAACCAGCGGGCCCACTTTGCGACCTTGTTGCCGAACACATACTGCAGACTGGTGCGGAATTCGACGAAATATCCCAGATACGAGCTGTAGCAGAAAAGGAACACGGCGATTCCGGCCACCCACATGCCGATGTCGCCGAAAGACTGACGGAACGCAAGGAACGTCAGATAGACGCCGGTTTCGCCGCTGGCCCAGATCTCCTCGCCGCCGCTGAGGATCGCGATACCGGTCAGGGTGCAGATGATGATGGTGTCGATAAAGACCTCCAGCACGCCGTAAAGGCCCTGATGGATCGGGTGATCCGTCTTGGCGGTGGCATGCACGGTGGCCGCCGTGCCTTCGCCGGCTTCATTCGAGAAGATGCCGCGGAATCCGCCCTTGGTCATCGCCAGTTTGATGCCGGCGCCCACGAATCCGCCAACCGCCGGAGCCGGAGCGAACGCGTATTTAAATACCATTTCAAACGCATAGCCGACATTGTCGATATGCGAAAAGATCACAAAAAGGCAGCCAAGAATATAGAGGAGGCACATCGGCGGAACGATCGCGCTGCAGGCGTTGCCGATGCGCTTGATTCCGCCGAGGCAGATGATCAGGCTGACCACCGCGATGCCGATGCCGGTTATGATCATCGGCACGCCGAAGACGTCGTCCAGCGCGGTGGCGGCGGTGTTGACCTGAACGAAGGCCGCGTCACAGAGCGTCAGAAGCAAAAGCGCCACGGAGAAGACCGGCGCGAGCCAGTGCCAGTTTTTGCTCAGGCCTTTCTTGATGTAATACATCGGTCCGCCGTAAAATTCGCCGTCGGGCCCCTGCTCCCGGTATTTCACCGCGAGCGAAACCTCCGCCATCTTGGTCAGCATGCCGAAAACGGCGGTGACCCACATCCAGAAAAGGGCGCCCGGTCCGCCGATCGCAATTGCCGCGGCGACGCCGGCGATATTGCCGGAACCCACGGTGCCTGCGAGGACCGTGGAGATCGCCTGCAGCGGCGTCATGTTGCCTTCGTCATTTTTGCCGGTATCCTTTTTGAACATCTCGCCGAACGTCTTTCTGAAGACCAGCGGCAGCCCGCGGATCTGGAAAAACTTCGTGCGGATCGTGAAGTAAATGCCTCCGAACACGAGCAGGAACAGCATCGGATAGCCCCAAAGGAAATCGAATACGTTGTAAATCTTCTCCCACATGAAAAAGCCCCCTCCTTATTGTTTCATCATTTCAGCAACAGCAACCACTGCAGAAACCTTATGCGACGACCGCCACGGCCTCGATCTCCACCAACGCGTCTTTCGGCAGGCGCGCCACCTCCACGGCGCTGCGCGCCGGATATTCCGACGGGAAAAATTCCGCATACACGGCATTCATCGCGGAAAAGTCGCCCATGTCCTTTAGAAATACCGTGACCTTGACGACATCCTCCATCTTTGCGCCGGCTGCCTCCAGCACCGCCCGCACATTCTGCAGAGACCGTCTCGTCTGCTCCGCGGCTCCGGAGGCGAGGAGCCCCGTCTCCGGGTCGGCGGGAAGCTGGCCCGACGTAAAGACGACCTTCCCCGCCCGGATTCCCTGAGAATACGGCCCGATGGCCGCAGGAGCCTTCTCCGTGGCAACAACTGATTTCATGCTTCCGTCCCCTTCATTAATAACGTTAAAACCTTTAGCCAGAGTAAAAATAATTTTTTATTACTATGAATAAATTTTATCATTGCAAAGTTTTTTTGTCAATACCGGTTTCTTTCCTTTTGAGTTTTCCTTTCATTTTCGTGAAAATGCCCAATGACTCCGCGATTATTTGGATATTTCGCGAGCCGCGCTGTGGGATTCCTCGTTGACATTTTTTATTCGCTGTGATAAAATTTTCTCATATCAATGCTGGAGGAAGGCGGTGTCCCGAATGCCCAACGAGCTTTTGCGGCCATATATCGCGCTGGTTCCTTTTCTTGGGGAAGTGCTCGGGTCCGACTATGAGGTCGTGCTGCACGAGATCGGCGCGGAGAGCCGCATCATTGCCATCGCAAACAGCCAGGTCAGCGGCCGCGAGGTCGGCGCTCCGCTTACGGACAAGGCGCTCCAATTCATCCGGAACGGTTCCTACCGCGACAAGAACTGGGAACTCAACTATCTCGGCATCTCCAAAAACGGCAGCGCGCTTCGCTCCAGCACATTTTTTATCAAGGACGGCAGAGGGAAACTGATCGGCCTTCTCTGCGTCAACTTTGACGGCAGCAGGTACCATGAGCTTTCCCGGCAGATCCTCTCGCTCGTGCACCCCGCCGATTTTACCGACAGTCTCCCCTCCCCGGAGACCCGTCCCTCGCCCGATGAGGGCGGCGGCGCAAATGCGGAGCATTTCCCGAACAGCGCGGAAGATATGGTGGCCGATGCCATCCGTCAGGCCACCGCGAACGCCTCCGTGCCGGTGGACCGCATGACGCCGCAGGAAAAGATCGATATCGTCGACCGGCTGAACCGCAGCGGCATTTTTATCGTAAAAGGTGCCGTCAGCAACGTCGCCCAGGCAATCGGCTGTTCCGAGGCAACCGTCTACCGCTACCTTGCGAATCTCAACAAAAAGAAGCTCAAGTAATTTATCCGCGTTGCGGGCGGAATCGAAGATTTTCATAAAAATGCTCTTCCGGGCGGCGCGGCCCATTCCAACATATTCCCGACGAGCGGACGGCATGACCTTTTTGGTCACGCCGTCTTTTTTGCCGTTTTGGGTCTTCCGCGGGAAAGCCCCTCCGCACGGACGCCGCTTTCCTCCGAAGCGCCCGCCGGCCGCTCTCCCCTGCCTTCGCCCACATTTTTTGGCAACCGCACAAAAAGCGCCCGGGGAGGCGGCCGTTTTTTTGGAGGATCTTGAAAATTGCGCGCCGGTGGTTGACAACCGGAAAAAAGCAGGGTATAATCGGCACAAATTAAATTGATCCGGCACCACGCCGGAGCAATGATAGAGGCGCGGCAAGTCAAGAGTACCCCGTCCGTCAGGAATTCAGGTTCCGGGCGAGGGAAAGGGGCTGCCGCCGAAGCGGAAACGGGCCTGAGAGACCGTTTTCAGCTGGGCCGACGGAGAAGATCCGTCGGACTGTCACAGAAATGTGGAGCGCTATCATTGGCGGAAAGCTTTCAGGCAAAAGCCCGAAAGTCATATTACTTTAGTAATGAAGCCATGAATGCGATTACCCGCATCCATGGCTTTTTTTAAACAAAAAATTCAAAAAAGAGAGGGTACCAACATGAAAAGATGGATCGCCTTGCTGATGACCGCCGTGCTCGTATGCAGCCTCGGAGCCTGTGGCACGCCCGCAGCCGAAGAAAGCCAGAGTCAGCCCGAATCCCAGACCTCGGAAGAAAGCGCCGCGGGCGAAGCTGAAAGCACCCCGGAAGCGCTCCCGCAGCTCCGCGTCGGCATGGAATGTGCCTACGCCCCCAACAACTGGCAGGAGGACACCGCCACCGACACCAACTATCCGATTGAAAACGTGCCCGGCGCCTATGCCGAGGGCTACGACGTGCAGATTGCCAAGATCATTGCCGCAGAGGCGGGTTATGAGCTTGTCATCGTGAAGATGGCCTGGAGCGGACTGATCGAAGCCCTCAATCAGGGCCAGATCGACGCCATCATCGCCGGTATGGCCGATACGGCCGAGCGCCGCGAATCCATCAACTTCTCCGAGCCTTACCACGTCACCGAATACGGCGTCATGGTGAACGCCGACTCCGCGTATGCCTCCGCCGCGAGCATCCACGACTTCTCCGGCGCCAGCATCCTCGGCCAGAAGGATACCATGCTCGACACCGTGATCGACCAGATGGACGGCGTCAACCACCTGACCCCGGTCGACAGCGTCCCCAACATGATCTCCCGCCTCGATCAGGGCACCTGCGACGGCATCATCATCAACGTGGAAAATTCCGGTTCCTATCTCGCGTCGAACCCCGACTTCAAGGTCATCACCTTCGCCGAGGGCGACGGCTTCGATCTGGGATTCGTCGGCGCCTGCGTGGGTCTGCGCAAGGAAGACACCGCGCTGCTTGACGCCGTGAACATGGCTCTCGCCGGCATCGATCAGGAAACCCGCGACACCCTGTGGGAAAACGCCGTGGCAAATCAGCCCAAATAACTTTTCTGTAAATAACGTTTCCGCAAAATAAACGCGCAGCATCCTGCGCACGGGAGGCAGACATGAGAAACCTTGTGGATTTCATCAAAAAGGACCGCCGGTACGGATATCTGACCGGGATGATCCTGACGGCGCTGAACGTATGGATGTGGTGCTCGGCGCCCGCGAAGCTCGGTTTTCTCGGCACGGACAGCATCCTGCTGTACCTCCTTGCGGCCGTGTGCGGGGTGTTTGCGGTCATGGCCCTGATTGCGGGGGCCGTGAAGCTCACCCATTGGCGCAGCTACTCCGAAACGGTGATGAGAAAGCCGGCCATGAGGAATCCCGGCCGGTACCTCTACCTGCTGGTGCTCGCCGCATTCGCCGTCACCGTGACGGATCGGATCGTGCTCGGCTTTGTGAGCCTTGCCAAGGACTCCGTCGCCGCCGAAAGCAACCCGCAGGGGTTCCTCGCCTCGATGATCTACATGTTCTGGAAGGGGCGGTCGATGTTCGGCCTCGGCGTATGGACCACGGTGCGCATCGCCCTTCTGGGCACGGCCGTCGCCTTCGTGCTGGCGATGCTGCTCGTCACGCTCCGGATTCTGAAGCCTGTCCGGCAGGACAACGATCTTGCAAGATTCTGCAAAAAGCTCGGAAGCGGCTTCTCCAAAATCTATATCACGGTCATCCGCGGCACACCGATGATGGTGCAGGCGCTGATCATCTACTACGCCGGCTTCGGCCTTCTCAAGAATTCCGCGATGACGATCACCGAGATCAACCATATATGGAGCGCCTTCATGGCGGGCCTGATCACCGTTTCCCTCAACTCCACGGCCTACCTCGCCGAGGTGCTCCGCGGCGGCATCGAGGCCATCGATGTCGGCCAGACGGAGGCGGCGCGGAGTCTCGGCATGACAAACTGGCAGGCCATGCGGAAGGTCGTCATCCCGCAGGCGGTCAAAAACAGCATCCCCGCCATCGGCAATGAATTTATCATCAACATCAAGGATTCGTCGGTGCTCTCCGTCATCGCCTGCTTCGATCTGATGTTTGCCACGACCTCGGTGGTCGGCATCTACTACCGGCAGCTCGAGGTCTACTGCATCGCGGCGATCACCTACCTGATCCTGACCTACCTCTCCTCCCTTCTGATGAAGGCAATCGCAAAAAAGATGGACACCCCCGCCCGGGGCATCCCAAGTTCGAACTGAGGTGACAAGATGGAACCGATTCTGAAAATCGAAAAACTCGAAAAATCCTTCGGCTCCCTGAAGGTCCTGAAGGGCATCGACCTGGAGGTGTATCCCGGGGAAGTGGTGTGCATCATCGGGGCCTCCGGCTCCGGCAAATCCACCCTGCTCCGCTGCATCAACCTATTGGAGGAGGCCGATTCCGGCCACGTCTGGTTCGAGGGCCGGGATCTGATGGACCTCTCCACGAATCTCAACAAGCTCCGGGAACGCATCGGCATGGTGTTCCAGAGCTTCAACCTCTTCGCCAACAAAAACGCGCTTGACAACTGCACGATGGCGCCGATGTCGGTGAAGCGCCTCTCCCGGCAGAGGGCCGGGGAACTTGCGGTCAAACACCTGACGGACGTGGGCCTGCGGGAGTTCATCCATGCCGACAGCCGCAGGCTCTCCGGCGGCCAAAAGCAGCGCGTGGCCATCGCCCGGGCGCTGTGCATGGAGCCGGACATGATGCTCTTTGACGAACCCACCAGCGCGCTCGACCCGGAGATCGTGGGCGAGGTGCTCGACGTGATGAAGCACCTTGCCGGCGAGGGCATGACCATGGTGGTTGTCACCCACGAGATGGCCTTCGCAAAGGAGGTCAGCGACCGGGTGGTATTTATGGACGACGGCGTCATTCTGGAGCAGGGCAGCCCGGCGGAAGTCTTCGGGCATCCGAAAGAGCCCCGCACAAAGGAATTTTTGAGCCGTTATTTGGAGGACAAATGAAAGATATTACGGAATTTTTTACAAACGAAAACGACTACCCGGATCTGGATGCCGGGGGCGCGGCGGGGAGACTCTCCGCCGCCGTGCGCTGTGTCACCGTGAACGACGGCATCGACTACTCCGGCTTCGATGTGCTGCAGTCTCTGATGCGGGAGAGCTATCCCGCCGTCATGCGCGCGGGCAGCTTCGAGCTGATCGGCCGCAGCGTGCTCATCACCATCCCCGGCAGCAATACAGAGCTGCGCCCGGCGCTCTTTATGAGCCATCAGGACGTAGTCCCCGTGGTGGCGGGCACGGAAAACGACTGGACTTACCCTGCCTTTTCCGGCACCATCGCCGACGGCTATATCTGGGGCCGAGGGACGCTGGACATCAAGGAACAGGTCTTCGGCATCTTTGAGGCGGCGGAATACCTGCTCTCCCACGGCGCGCGCTTCGAAAGGACGGTGTACTTCGCTTTCGGGGAAGATGAGGAGACTTATAACTTCGGGGCGAGGGCCATCTCCGACACCCTGAAAAACCGCGGCGTCCGGCTGGAATTCGTGCTCGACGAGGGCGGTGGAAAGATCCAGTCCGGGGTGCCCTTCGGTGCACCGGAAATTTTCTTTTCCCAGATCGATCTGATGGAAAAGGGTTATGCGGATCTGGAGCTCTCCGTCAAAAGCATCGGCGGGCACTCAAGCCGCCCCTTCGGCGGCACCTCTCTGGGCAGGCTCTGCCGCGCCGTCGCCCGTATCGTGGAGAACCCGTTCCCGGCGGAACTTTCGCCTGTCGTGAAAGGCGCTTTTTCGGCGCTGGCGCCATATATCACCGAGGAACCGCTGAAGACGCTGGTTGCGGATCCGGAAGGAAACGCCGAAGCCATCGCGGCATACTGCCTCGGAGTGCCGGAGCTCTTTCCTCTCGTGACCACCACCATCGCACCCACCGTGATCCGCGGCAGCTCCGCGGCCTGCAACGTGATGCCCCAGAACATGGAGGCCGTCGTCAACTTCCGCATCGCGGAGGGACACACCACCGCCGAAGTGATGGAGAAATGCCAAAGAGTGGTAGCCGATCCGGAGGTCTCCCTGCGGTTTTTGCAGGCGAACGACCCCTCCGCCACCGCCCGCACCGACGGCTTCGGCTATCGTACGCTTAAGGAAGCGATGAACCGATATTTTCAGGATGTGGTCATTATCCCTTCCATGACGGCGGGAGCCACCGATGCCCATCATTACGAACAGATCTGCGACACCTGCCTGCGCTGCAGCCCGTTTATGGGCAACGAGGCCGATGTGACAAGAGGCGTGCACGGTACGGACGAAAAGCTCTCCCTGCGCGCCTGCGCACAGGGCATCCGAGTGCTGATCCGCATCATGGAGACGCTCACCGAACAGAAATAAAAAAGCTCGTGAAAAAGGCCCTCTCCAGGAACTTTTTCGCGCGCTTGACTCGTGACCAGGAGGCCGCAGGTTCAAGTCCCGCCGCCCCATAAAGAAACCCGCATAGTTTTGCCAACTATGCGGGTTTCTTTATGGCTTTTTTACTCTACGCCGAAACTTTCCCAAATTCGGCTATGGAATCTTCTTCTTTATTCTCCGGATTCAGCGCCTTCATCGGCTTTCCCAAGGGAACATCTTCGCCGGACAGTGAGCACGGTTCGCGGAGTTGATCTCACAACGCACGATGACATCTGATCTGTTTGCCGGGATCCCAACAGCGGGATACGTGTTTATATCCTAATTAAATATGCGTCAGTCCTATCTGATGACCTGTTTTCGTCTCCTCATGAAAATGGCGGTTGACAAATATTTGATTATATGCCATAATTTTCCAGTAAATCATCCATTGTTACGTTACAAATCTATAAAATGCAGAAAAGCGGGGACGCAAAGCTTGGAAGCCTGATATTAGAATCTTTATCCGATACGGCAGTCCGGCCGCATCAGATATGTCTTGCCGAAGCTTATGCGTCTTTTATTTTTCATGCTCTGCTCATCATGGCTTGTGAAATCCTGCTGCGCATTTCAATCGCGTTGGTCTGTTCCTGGTTCGCAAAATAAGGTCGGTCTAAAGGTGAAACTGAAAGGAGAAAATGGGGATTATGAAAAGAAGGTTCGGGGTAAAAGTTTTGGCCGTCCTATTGACGGTGATGATGTTGTCAGCATTGATGCCGATCACGGCGCTCGCGGAATCGGCAACGACCTGTATCGGCATCACCTCGGATGTCCATGGATCGTACACAAATATTTCGACATGGTTCAGCAATAACGGCGACTCGCTGAAATATATGGTTTTTGGAGGCGATATGGGTTCGATGTACTGGAAAACCAGTACAAGCACCGGCGAGCTCGGTACGATCAGCACCAACGCATCCTATAGCTCCGACGGCGACCAGACCGTCGGGAAGATCAACGCTCTGATCAACCCGGAGAATTCGGATACGACGCCTATCTATACCATGGGCAATCATGACTGGTACATCGGTTACAGTGCTTATCCTGACGCCGACACCTTATCGTTCGAGCCGATCACCGGTTGTAGCCGGACAGGTATCCAGAACGATCCGGACGACGACGGTTTCACGATCTATACGCTGGGCGCCGCGAGCGGAAGCTCCGGCGACGGATCGGCCTATACTTTCCTGGAGAGCGATATTGCCGATCTGGAAGCGGAGCTGGAGGACGCGGATCCGGGCGAACCTTTCTTTATCATTTCGCATTTCCCGCTTCATTACGGGAGCAGCCGCGCAGGGCAGAATACCGGTGAACTAATCGATCTGCTTAACGGTTACCCGAATGTGTTTTTCTTTTGGGGGCACAATCATCACTCGGTGGAATCGCTGATAAATACCATAAAAGTCGCAGGCGAGACCATTACTCCGTCGGATGCGACGGGCACAACCAAAACCCTGAATTTTACTTATGCCAATTCCAGCCACATGGGCAGCGGCGACTCCGTCAACGGCACCGGTGTCTATATCGAAATTACAGACAACGGCGATTCTTCTTCGGTCACGCTGACCTATAAGAACATGAGCGGCGGCACGGTGGGATCTCCCAAGACCGTCAATCTCGGCGCCGCAAGCAACGAGATCGCGGCCGTCGCGGTCACCGGCATCACCTCCCCGGCGGTAGGCGCCGCGCCTGATACCGACGCCGCCGTCTCCACAAGCGGCGTGACGGCCTCCTCCGTATCATGGTTTACGGACGGCACGCCCTTCACAGGCACGGTCTTCACCGCCGGCGAGGAGTATACCGCGCTGGTGACGCTGACGGCAACCGGCGGTAAGGTCTTTACCGCTTCGACCGCGGTCACCGTAAACGGAAAAGCAGCAACTTCGGTGACGCTCAATACCGACGGAACCCTTGACGTAACGTATGATTTCCCGCAGGCGGCCGAGCCGTCGCTGACCTACACAAAGGTGTCGTCGGCCAGCAGCGGGCATCAGTATGCCATCGTTATGAGCGGCGTCGCCATGAATACGACGCCGCAAACCGGCTCCACATCATATTACAGCTATACGGGCCTCGGATATACGGCTCCGACCATCAGCTCCGACGGCAATACGCTGACCTTTGCCTCGGCAGAGGATGCGGAAGCCGCCACATGGACTTTTGAAGCCAGCGGCGACGCAGATGACTGGGTGATTTCAAATGAAGGATCCTATCTCTACTCCCTGGAGTCCAGATCTCTTACGCTGAATGCCACAAACGGCTCGCTCTGGACGTTCGGCACGCTGGAGGGCAAGTCTCAGCTGTATTTCACGTTCTACGATGATTCGGCCAAAGAAAACGCCACCGGCAAACTATTCTATGGCGGCACGACGACGGTGGATTTCTTCTATCCCACGGTCAACAACAACGGTGATCTGACGCTCTATGAAAAGAGCTCCTCTGAGCCGACTCGCGTATTGGATCATATCGCAATCACGAACCCGCCGGCCAAAACCGCCTACACCGCAGGCGAAACATTCAGCGCGGCGGGGATGCAGGTTACCGCGTATTACTCCGATTCATCGAGCGCGGCTGTGACCGGCTATTCGGTGAGCCCCAGCGGCGCCCTGTCGGTATCCGACACCGAGATTACCATTACCTATCAGGGAAAGACGGCCTCCCAGGCGATCACGGTCAGTCCGGCAGTGTTCTTCGTCTACAAAAAGACGACGACGATCACCAGCGGCCATGAATACGCTGTCGTTTTGGACGATGTGGCCATGGGCAGCACGGCCGCGACGGGGACAGCCAACAATAATACCTATACCGGCTTGTCTTTCGTCACACCCACAATAAGCGGTGACTATCTCATCTTCAGCTCGGCGGCCGACGCCTCGTCTGCGACATGGACGTTTTCGGCGGACGGCTCCGGCTGGGATATCCAAAACGGGACGCAGTATGTCAACGCCACGGCGGCGCGGACGATGAGCCTCGGCGCCGCGCGGGCATGGACATACGGAACCCTTTCAGGCAAAGGCACGCAGCTGTCCGTACCGCTGGGCTCCTCAACCTACAACCTTTTCTATGGCGGAACCACAACGGTTGACTTCATCTACCCGTCGACCAATAACAACAACACGCTCACCCTCTACGAAAAGCAGCCTGCGGCCTTGACGGGCATTGAAATCACCACGCCGCCGACCAAAACGACCTATAGCACCGGCGAAAGTTTCGACGCCGCAGACATGGTCGTCACCGCGCGTTTCAGCGACGATACCACGCAAAATATCACCGGCTATACCGTTTTGCCCTCCGGCGCGTTGGCCGTGACGGATTCCTTCATTACGGTGAGCTTTTTGGGAAAGACCGCCGCGCAGCCGATCGATGTGTTCCCGGCGGGGTCCACGACCTATACGCTGGCCGACACCATCGAAGCCGGTGGGAAGTATGTCATCGTCTCAAATAAAAGCGGGACGACCAAGGCTCTTCAGAACGCCGTTGCCAGCACAAATTATCTGGCTAACCCGGCGGTGACCGTCAGCGGAGATGCCGTCACGAGCAGCGTCTCCGCCGATATGATCTGGACGGCGGAAGCCGGGAGCACCGGTATGCTCTTCCAGAACGGCGGCAAATACCTTGCACGCGGATCTTCGGTATCCGGCGGTTACGGCCTCGTTGCCGGCAGCAAGCCCAGCACTACGCTTGGGGACTGGCTTTACTCCACTGATCATCATTTTTACGTCACCAGCAGCTCCAGCGGCAACAGCTATTACCTTTATGCCAGCAGTCAGGGATATTTCCGGATGAACGCCACCGCGCAGACGGACGAATTCATCTACCTGTATAAACAAAATACGGCATCGGTGACACTGGAGAACATCACGGCGGCCGGGGCGCAAACCTCCTATACCGAAGGGCAGACCTTCGACCCGACGGGCATGGTCGTAACCGCGCATTTCAGCGACGGATCGAGCAACGACATCGTCAACTATACCTATACGCCTTCCGGGCCGCTGAGCACCGGAGACACGCGGATCACGATCAGCTATCATGGAAAGACGGCTGTCGTCGATATAACCGTGGCCGCTGTACCGATTCATTACACGGTGACATGGATGAACGGCACCACCCGGCTTGATCAGGATACCGACGTACCGGCTGGAACGGCTCCGAGCTACGACGGCAGCGAGCCGATCAAATCGGCGACGGCGCAATACACCTACGCATTTGCCGGATGGAGCACGGATCCAAATGCGGTGACCGGAACACTGGAAGCCAACCTGCCGGATGTATCCGGCACCGTGATCTATTATGCCGTCTTCACGGAAACGCCGAACCAATATACCGTCACCTATGCGCCCGG
>CAYMNV010000003.1:0-9851 GCA_964391915.1 uncultured Oscillospiraceae bacterium | reverse complement strand
GACCGTGACCTACACGGCGACATGGACGCAGGATCAGTATACCGTCACCTACGCGCCCGGAGCATACGGCACTTTTACGACTCAAGCGACCGGTAACCTGATCTACGGCGACTCCACGCCCGACGCGCCGATCGTGACCGGCCAGTCCGGCTGGTCCTTCGCGGGCT
The DNA here is from genome assembly GCA_964391915.1 of uncultured Oscillospiraceae bacterium. Taxonomy (GTDB): domain Bacteria; phylum Bacillota; class Clostridia; order Oscillospirales; family Ruminococcaceae; genus UMGS1668. The sequence continues at coordinate 9,684 of CAYMNV010000003.1, read as the reverse complement.
GGGATTCGACTCCGGCCGCAACGGTAACCAGGACCGTGACCTACACGGCGACATGGACGCAGGATAGTGTGCTGGCAGTTTATGCCGACTATTCCGGTGCCGCATCCGTGGAAGGGGCCGAGAACGGCAAGAAGATCCGCATCACGCTCACGAACGGCGAGTTCCCATCCTCGATATCCGCAAGCCAATTCACCCTCACAGGCCTGCCTGCGGGAGTGAGGAAGGGCACGGTCACAAGGGTGAGCGGCAGCGTCGTGACCATAGTGCTTTTGGGCAACAGCAACGTGGATTACGACGAGGATATCACGGTACAAATTGGAATCGGCAAATCCCAAATCCAGCCCACTCCGGATAACAACATCACCGCATCTGTGACCTTGGCCGCTACGGTGGAACCGTCTCCGGCTGCCCCGACCTCGGCCTCCTTCAGCTATTCGGGCAGTTACGCCAACAAGCTGAGGGGCGTCACAACGGCGATGGAGTACAGTCTGGACGGCGGCGTAAGCTATACCGCCTGCAAATCCACTGCCGTCACGCTCAAAGCAGCCCAGCTCGGCTCGCTGGATGCGGGTAAGGATATCCTCGTGAGATACGAGGCAACCCCGAGGGTGCCCGCCGGCATCCCGCAGGTCATCGACCTGCAGAGGGGCGCCGACATTCCCGGCAGCGTTGTCTCCAGCGATGAGGGCAACACCCTCACCGGCATGAGCACGGCCATGGAATTCTCCGTAAACGGCGGTACTGCCTGGACCAAATACACCGGCAGCAATCTGCCCAGCCTCATCGGCGACGTAACCATCATGGTGAGGTATGCGGCCTTCGATACCACCGCGGCCGGCGCTCCAGCCGCCTTTGAATTCACCTCCACCAATCCCTTGCTGAGCATAACGGCCGTAAACAACGGGATCATCGAGGGGGCCGAGAGCGGCAAAACCATCACGGTCACCCTCACCAACGGTACCTTCGCCTCCTCGCTCTCCACGAGAAAGATAACCCTAAATGGGCTGCCTGCGGGAGTCAGGCTGGTGAACATAAAGCGCACTTCGGCCACGGTTGCGACCCTGACGCTCTCGGGCAACAGCACGGTGGATTACGACAGCGACCTTACCGTCACCGTATCCTTCGACAAATCGCTCTTCGTGCCCGCGCAGCAGGTCAACCTGTCCGATACTTTCACGATAACGGCCGCGGTTGAAAATCCTCCGGCGGCGCCCACCACGGCCACCTTCACCTTCTCGGGGACCTACGCCAACAAGCTAAGGGGCGTCACGACGGCGATGGAGTACAGTTTGGATGGCGGCGTAAGCTATACCGCCTGCAAATCCACTGCCGTCACGCTCAGCACAGCCCAGCTCAGCTCGCTGGATGCGGGGAAAGATATCCTCGTGAGATATAAGGCCACGCTGAGGGCCGATGCAAGTGACGACCAGCGCATCGACTTGCTCGAGGGTGACGAACTGCCCAACACCGTGGAGGGCAACGACGCCACCAACCAGATGAGCGGCATAGTGAAGAGCACCATGGAGTACTCCACAAACGGCAAGACTTGGGTCAAGTACAGCGGCAGGCTCCCCAGTCTGGCGGGCAACATTACCCTTTATGTCAGGATGTGCGCCCACGATAACGATCTGCCCGGCGAAGCCAAATCCTTCGTTTTTACCAGAAAACCTTTTACCATTTTCTGGCCTTGGAACGAGTAAGGCTGCCTGAAGAAGGGTTTCCATGCAGGGAACCCTTCCGTCAGGGAACAAGCATTTCCGCGCGTGATAAAACCACATAGACAAGCCATCCGCGAGGTTATTTGTTTCCTCGGGCCCAAGGGGCCGCAGGTTCGAATCCGACCGCCCCGAGCAATAAAAAATGAGAGACTCCCGTGATCCATTCGGGGGCCTCTCATTTTTATAAACTAATTTCATAGAGCCGGGGCTCGGATTGATGACGGCAGAAAGGGATGTAACACATAAAAAGATCCGGTCTCCGTCATTCACTTCACGAAAGGCAAAAACGCGCCGTAACCCGCCCGCTCCATTTCGTCGCGCGGAATGAACCGCAGCGACGCACTGTTGATGCAATATCGCAGCCCGCCCAGTTCTTCGGGCCCATCCTCAAAAACATGCCCCAAATGTGCGCCGGAACCGGATGCGCGGACCTCTGTGCGGTTTCGCCCGTAGGAATGATCCGGCAGCTGAGTGAGGAGCGCCGCATCAATGGGCTTTGAGAATGCCGGCCACCCGCATCCCGACTCGAATTTATCCGTGGAAATAAACAACGGTTTGCCGCTGATGACATCCACATAGATCCCCGGCTCAAAATTGTTGAAATACTCGTTTTCAAACGGAGGTTCCGTGGCTCCGCTCACCGCCACCTCATATTGCATCGGCGTCAGCCGCTCGCGCAGCTCGTTGTTTTTGATGTGCGCCTGATTCGCGCCGCCGCGGGCCTTATCAAACTTTGCCGCGGGAATGTGGCAGTAACCGTTGGGGTTTTTATCAAGGTAGTTTTGGTGATACGCCTCGGCGGGATAAAAATTTTGCAGCGGAGCAAGCTCGATCGCCACGGGTTTCGATAGGCTCTCCTGCAGCAAGGTCAGCCAGCCGGAGATGATCGGGCGGTCGCTCTCGTCCTCATAGTAAATTCCCGTCCGGTACTGGATGCCGGCGTCTCCGCCCTGCCGGTTAACGGATACAGGGTCGATCATTTCGGCGTAAAGATCAAGAAGTTCCGTCAGCGTGACGGTTTTTTCGTCGTACACGACGCGCACCGTCTCCGCGTGCCCGCTGTTTTTGCATACCTCTTGGTAAGACGGATTTTCGGTCGGGCCGTTCGCATACCCGACGGTCGTTTCTTTCACTCCGGGAATCAGCGATAAATATTTCTGCGCGCCCCAGAAGCACCCGCCGGCAAGATAAATGGTTTTCATCGATCCACACCTCCGTGAATGAGTTTTATCCTCTTCCATGAGCATTATATCAGAAACGCCATGCTTTTCCACTTCTTTTTAGAAAAACCCCGCGGAGGCATCGAAAACGGCGCCCGGGGGTAAAGCCTATATTTTATTTTCGCCCCGGAGCTCCTCCAGCTTCTTTCTGAGCGCCGCAAGCCCTTCGGCGGGATCGTCGATCTCCCGGACGGTCTGTTCCATCGGGCAGACGCCGCTGCCCGTACGGTCGGCGATGGTCTCCACCAGCGTATCCCATGCGGTGGAGACCTGATGCGCTTTGAGGTAGGCCTCGGCGGTTTTGCTCATGGTGACGCCGTAACAGCCCTTTGCGCCGCCAAGGATGAGTACCATTGCGGAGGCCTTTCCGACTATCTTGTCGACGACGGAGGCATCCTTCAGCACGCCTTCCTCGTAAAGCTCAATGACCGGGGCAATCCCCGCGCCCGTGCTCGTACGGACAATGCGGTTCTCCCGGATGACCACACAGGAGGCCGTACCCTCGCGGATCAGGTTGACCGCCGAGCGCAGCGTATCCTCCCCGGGGCGGAAGCGCCGCAGGGCCTCCACAATCGCCGGGATCAGCAGAAACTGGATGACGATGCCCGGCAGCCCGGTCGTTGCCGCCGCCAGAACAGGCAGCGCCTTGAGCTCGCCGAACGCCGCGGCAAGGGCCTCGAACATGGCCCAGTAAGAGACGCGGCCGCAGAGCATCGCGGCGGCAAGCGTCGGCAGCACGCCGAATTTTTTTCCGCCGAGCGGCGTCTTCCAGAAAAGCAGTCCGCCGACAAGACCGTAGGTTGTAAGTTCCGCCGTCATGATCGGCAGCATCGGGAACGCGGCCGGCATTCCGGTCAGCAGGGTGTTCATCGCCGGGATCAGCAGCCCGCAGAGCGCCCCGTACAGCGGGCCGCAGAGAAATCCGGCCAGCAGCACCGGGATATGCATCGGCAGCAGCACCGTCCCCTGGATGCCGAGGCCGTGCGCAAAGGCAAACGGCAGCAGCAGGCCCGCGGCCATCAGCATTCCGGCGGCCGTAAGTTTTTGCGTGTTCGTCCGGATCATTTGACGGCCCCCTTAAATAAAATATGTACCAATATAAACTGAAGCCCCGACCTTCGACCGGGATGCCGGTCTTCCACCGGAATACCTATCTTCGATCGGGGTGCCGATTTTTGATCGGAGTGCCGGTCTCCGGTCGGAATGAGAATTCCCCGACCGGGATGGCAGTCACCGGGTTGAGCCGGAAAGCAGACGCCGAAATTTTAAAATATCCCGATTTATGGCCGGCGGCAGCCCGGTTACGCCCACAGAAGCCAGATAATCAGGTAGCCGGAGAACACCGCGGCCAGCGAGAGCGGCACGCCGATCCGGGCGTATTGCCTCGCGGAGACCTCATAGCCGTTTTTTCGCAGGATGCCGATGGCCGTGATGTTGGCGGAAGCGCCGATCGGCGTCAGGTTTCCGCCGAGCGTCGCGCCGACCAGCAGGCCGAAGTAGAGCAGATACGGCTCGACGCCCAGCGTCGCTGCCATTCCCTGTACGACCGGAAGCATCGTCGCAACGTAAGGGATGTTGTCGATAAAGGCGGAGAACAACACGCTCGCCCAGACGATGATCGTGTAGATTACAAAGATGTTGTCGCCGCCGAGTTTGACGAAAAGCTCCGCGATGGCGTCGACCAATCCCGCCTCGGTGATGCCGCCGATGACGACGAAGAGGCCCGCCAGCAGCAGGATCGTCTCATAGTCCATCTCCTTTACCGGTTTCAGGATGCGGTCGGCGTCATGGTTTTTGAGCGCCTCAATCATCGCGCAGACCATGCACAGCGTGACGCAGATGACGCCGTTGGTGATGGAGGGCTTATTGGGAATGAAGGAGGCGAGAATCAGCAAAACGACCGTGCCCAGCAGCATATAAGAGGGCAGGTAATCCCGGACGATCTTCACGTCGCAGATGTCGACCTTCTCTTTCTCCCGGCGAAACAGGAGGAATAAGACGGCGGCCGCCAGCAGCGCGCCGATCTCCACCACCCAGAAGATGCCCGGATGCCCCATGAACCAGAAGAAATCGAGGAAATCCATGCCCGCATAGCTGCCGAGCAGGATCGAGGTTGTATCGCCGACCAACGTGGCCGCGCCCTGCAGGTTGGAAGAGACGGCCACCGCGATGATTGGCCCAACCGGGCTGATATTCAGTCTTTTTGAGATTGCCAGAGCGACCGGGGCGACCATCAGGACCGTCGCGACGTTGTCGACAAAAGCCGAGATCACGCCCGCAAAGACGGAGAGCGCCACCACCGCCCAGCGAACATCCGGCGTTCTGCAGATCAGCAGATCCGCCATGCGCGCCGGCATTCCGGAATCGATAAAAAGCGAAACGAGCCCCATGGTGCCGCCGATCATCATCAGAACGTTGAAATCGATGGAGGGGAGCACTTTTCCCAGCGGCAGGTAGCCGAGAACGACAAAAAGCGCCGCTGAAGCGAGAGCGATCTTCCAGCGGTGCTTTTGAAACAGCAGCAGACAGACGTAGGTTAGGCCGAACAGGATGGCAACAAAGGTCATTTTTGATTCTCCCAGCGATTCAGATTCCATGCCCGGTTCTTCCGGACAAGATTGATTTATTATAACAGGAAAACGGCCCTCTGTCAAAATTTAGCCCACTTTATGTAAAACAGGCGCCTCCGCAATGGAAGCGCCTGTTTTTCGTTTTGCCGCGTCTCCGGGGTGACGGAGCAGCGCGATTATCTCTTTGGAATTTCGCGGCGCGATTATCTCTTTGGAATTTCCGCGATTTTTTCCTTGGAATTCGCGGCGCGGCTCACTTTACGGCGCGCAGCTCCATATACCCTCTGGTGCCGATCGGTTCCAGCTGGATGCGCGGATTCGCGTCGTCCCATTCGTATCCGATGACCGCGGGATCGTAGCGGTCCATGGAAGCCTGCACCGCCTCGATCGCCTGGCAGTAGTCCTCCTCGGCAAAAGGCTCGCCCTGAAACATCAGGTACTTCGCCTTCGGCAGGTCGATCACGTCAAATCCCTCCGGCACCGGGCCGCTGTAATCGGCGTCCACCTCGACACCCTGCACATATTCCGAGGTACCCGGCTTCCGGAACTTTTCCGGCAGCCACAGGCAGACCGGCTCCCCGCTCAGGGATTTGATGCTCGTGAGCACGCCCCATACGTCGCAGCCCACTTCCTGACAATAGGTCCAGTAGTCCGCCGCTTTTTCCCCGCGCTTGACAATCACCCTGCGGGCGGGTTTCTCAATCACCTGAATAAAAACATTCTTGACCGTTTCCATGTTGTTCGTCCTCCTCCAAAGTTCTCTGAATTTTACGCCGTACGGGGTGAACAGGGACAACGGGATCGGATTGAGGGCATATTCTCGGGGATTGCAGCCGAATTCCCGAAAAAAAGCCCGCTGATAGCCGTCCACGCTGCCGAATCCCATCTCGTAGGCCACGTCGATGATCCGGCAGGCCTCATCCCGCAGCCGCAGCGCGGAGCGGGAGAGCCTGAGCCGCCGGATGTAATCCGCGGGTGCGAACCCGGTCAGCTCCCGGAAGAGCCGGGCGGAATACCACGGGGAAAAGAAAGCCGCCCTTGCCAGATCGGCCGGCGTGATGCGTTCCGTCAGGTGAGCTTCAATATAGTCCTGCATCCGCTGAACGGCCTCCGATTTTTCCGTCATCCGTGTCACCTCCCGACAAGTTTCATTTTCGCAGTTTTGGAAGAATTCTTCTCGACGTTTCTTGCGGTTTCTTCTTTTTATCTTTTATTATTGAAGGAGGCCCGTTCTTTCCGCGTCTGCCCGCATACCGCCGAGCGGGCATGCGGCCGTTTCCGGCGCGGCTGTCAAAAAAGCTGCGGCATGGAAGCCATTCCACTGATTTTTCGTAAATTGTGGTCAAACCGATTTTGGAGCAAAAAATAAAACCGCACGGCTTGCCTTTTTGGCTTCATCGTGCGGTTTTTTTGTTGGTTGCCCGACGAGGATTTGAACCCCGACAAACAGAGTCAGAGTCTGTCGTGCTGCCATTACACAATCGGGCAATTTCTCGTGCTTTTTTATTATACTTATTACGGGCAAAATGTCAAGGATAGAATTTCATTTCGGGCGGTATTTTTTCGTACGCTCGACAAAATGCGCTCATCGTATTATAATCAAAAATTGGGGATAATATTCTATAAGAAAAGGAGGTTCATCCATGCCCGCAGTTAACATGAACGAAGAGGATTTCAATAACAACATCCTGAACGGAACCGGAAAGGCCATCGCCGATTTTCATGCCTCCTGGTGCGGCCCCTGCAAAATGCTCGACCCGATCATCGAGGATCTGGCGGACGAACTTGGCAGTCAGGCCTTCATCGGCAAGGTCGATGTCGACGAGTGCAGCGATATCGCCATGGATTATAATGTCTCCGCGGTGCCGACCATCATCTTTTTTAACAACGGAGAAGAGGCTGCCCGCCTCGTCGGCTACCAGACCAGAGAGAATTTGCTTGAAACGCTGAACACCATCTGAAACAAATCCGACAAAAAACGGTCTCCCTCCGGAGGCTGTTTTTTTTGACGGAACAGTTCCGGGAGGCTCCCGCCCGGCGCGCCTTCCCCGGCACCCCGATGACCCGGGGAAAAAGGTCGGCAAATATTTTTCCCCTGAAAAAAGCCGTTTCCCGGATCCGTGAGAGAAATCCGCCGTAGGAAATTTCTTTGCCTTGGAAAAGAGGCTTGTACAGCCTCTCCGGAGGTCCGGGCGGCCCGGGCAAAGAATCGGATGCCGAATAAAAAAGGAGACCGCGGACGGCCTCCCCCAAAACAGTCTTTATGTTGTTTCAGAGATCCAAGTTCATCAGCTCGGCGTCGAAGCAGCGGTCCCCGATCTTGAAATATTTCGGGAACGTGCCGATGCGCCGGAACCCGAATTTTTCATACAGGGCGATCGCGTTCCGGTTGTCGGCGCGGACCTCCAGCGAGAGCACCTCAAGATGAGCCTCTTCTTTTGCGAAGCGGATGGCCTCCCTCATCAGCGCCGTCCCAATCCCTTGGTGCCAGCACTCCTTTGAGATGATGATGCCGAGTTCGCCGCGGTGGGAAAAGCGCCTTGGAAACGCATCGATGCTGCAGCTTCCGACGATGCGGCCGTTGGTTTTTGCGACGAGCATCAGAGATTTTTCGGATTTTAGCACGCCGCGGATATGGTCGGCCTCCTCTTCCTCGGTAAGAGGCAGCCCCTCCTCGCCGAAAGAGAGGTTGTCGGATTCTCCACCCGCCGCCTTCAGAAACGCAAGCATCTGCCCGGCATCCTCCGGTTTTGCTTTTTCAATCCGATAGTCCATAATTCTTCCCTCCGGATCGTTATTTCTCCGCCTCGGCGACGATTTTCTCCCGCCAGGCCTTCGCAGCCTGCTCGGCCTTGTTGTCGCCGAAATGATAATAGACCTTGTCCTTCAGCGTGTCCGGCAGATACTGCTGCTTCACATAATGATTTTTATAATTGTGCGCGTATTGATAGGCTTCGGCGACATGGCCGTCCGCCGTTTTGACGTGAAGGTTGACAAGATGCTCCGGCACATCCCCGGTGAGCCCGGCCTGCACATCCGCAAGCGCCGCCGTGACGGCGAGCATGCCGGAATTGGATTTTGGCGCGGTGCACAGCAGGATGACCGCATCGGCAAGCGGAAGCTGCGCCTCGGGAAGCCCGAGCTCGAGCGCCGTATCCACACAGGCCTTGACGATCGGGATCGCCTGCGGATAGGCAAGCCCGATATCTTCGCACGCGATCGCCAAAAGCCTCCGGCAGACCGGCAGGATATCGCCGGCGTCGATAAAGCGCGCGAGGTAGTGCAGCGCCGCGTTCTCATCCGAGCCGCGGACCGATTTATGGAAGGCCGAAAGCAGCTGGTAATGGTCGTCGCCGTCGCGGTCGTAGCGGTTCGCGCTGCGCTGTGCGGCGGTCTTCGCGTCCTCCATGCCGATATGGCGCGTACCGGTTCCATCCGTCCGGGCGGCCAGCCAACAGATCTCAAGCGCGTTGATGGCCTTTCGCGCATCGCCGGAACAGTTCCGTGCAATATGCGCGAGCACGCCGTCCTCGACCTCGATGGGCGCGCCGTCCTCTTCCCCGAGCCGTGCGACCGCGTTTTGGAGCGAGCGCTCCACATCCTCCGGCTCCAGCGGCTTGAATTCAAAGACCGTGCTGCGGCTTAAGATAGCGTTATAGACGTAAAAATACGGATTCTCCGTCGTCGAGGCGATCAGCGTGACGCGGCCGTCCTCGATAAACTCAAGCAGCGTCTGCTGCTGCTTTTTCGTCAGATACTGGATCTCGTCGAGGTAGAGCAGCACGCCGTTTGCGCCGCCGAGGCCCTCCGTCTGGGCAATGACCTCCTTGATGTCGGCGGTGGAGGCGGAGGTGCCGTTGAGCTTGCAGAGCGTCTTGCCCGCGCGCTGCGCCAGAATCCGCGCCACGGTGGTCTTGCCCGTGCCGGAAGGGCCGAAGAAGATCAGATTCGGGATCTCCCCCGAATCCGCAATGCGGCGCAGGAGCTTCCCCTCGCCCAAAATATGGCTCTGACCGCAGACCTGCGAGAGGTCCGTCGGCCGCAGTCTGTCTGCGAGCGGCATATGCACACTTCCTTCCGGAAAAAATCGGATGAATCTCCGATCAAGTAAAAGCCCGAAATGCAGACTTTTTTTAAAATAAGGCTTCCCTATGGGAATCATGCGCTCTCACAGGA
>CAYMNV010000002.1:117439-135776 GCA_964391915.1 uncultured Oscillospiraceae bacterium | reverse complement strand
TTAAACGAACGAAAGTGAGTATAACAAAATTTTCGGAACAATACAAGACGGAGCCGCAAAAAATCCCCGTTCCTTCCCCTTTTTCTGTATTCCGTAGAAAGAAACCGGAAATACTGAAAAAAAGACTTGCCGAAACGGAGGAACGTTATGAGAGCGGCTTCAAAAATCATTACCATTCCGAACCTGATTTCCCTGCTCCGCCTGATCCTGATCCCGGGGATCGTGCTGCTGTATTTTTATGAGGAAAGCCCGCTTCCCGCGTTCGGCCTGCTGCTGTTTTCGGCTGTCACCGACCTTGCGGACGGCAGGATCGCCAGAAAATATCAGATGGTCAGCAACCTTGGAAAGGTACTCGATCCGGTCGCAGATAAGGCCACGCTCACCGCCGTGCTGATCTGCCTGCTCTCCGCCTATCCGCCCATGCAAAAACTGCTGTTCATTCTGCTCCTGAAAGAGCTTTTCATGGGTATCGCCGGGATGGCCGCCTATCTGACAAGCGGATCCATGTTCGGCTCCGACTGGCACGGAAAGGCGGCGACATTCCTGACCAACACGACCGTGCTCATCCACATGCTCAGCAAGGATATTTCCCCTGCCGTCACGGAAACGCTTGTGGCGGCCTGTTCCGCCGCGGCGGTGCTCTCCTTCCTGCTCTACTGCACCCAGTATGCGCGTGCATCCGGCACCTTTCCGGGACGGCAGCCGGAGGCCTGATTCTTCGGCAATTTCGGTATCCTCCGGCGGAGAACGGCCGGCCTTTCCTGCCGGAAAGCTCCGTGGCTTTCTTCGATTTCCGTGAAAAAAGTGCCTCCCTGCGCGCTTCGCAAGAATAATACTTGCGAAAGAACCGTTTTTGTTGTACACTGGATACAGAATCGGAATCGCCAAAAAGAGAGGAGTCTTTCCATGAACGAACCCACGATTTCATTCTCTCTTCATGAGGATAAGGAAAAGGAGATCAAGGCCATCCTGACCACCGTTTATGATGCCCTGCGCCAGAAAGGCTACAATCCGATCAACCAGATCGTAGGCTATATCCTTTCCGAGGACCCGACCTACATCACCACCCACAACAACGCCAGGAGTCTGATCCGGAAAATCGACCGCGATGAGCTTCTGCAGATCCTCGTAAAAAATTATCTCAACGACTGACGGAGGAGAACCATGGCAGAAGAGAAAAAAGAATTTCTTACCTATAAAGGCCGTCCCTTGGTCCGCAGCAAAAACATTTTATATTATGGAGACATGCGCGACCCCTGCGTCGTGATGCTGCAGATTATGGAGACGAAGCAGAACGGCGACGAGGAGATTGCGGGCCGCATCGTCATGCAGATGATGTCCACCAACCCGAAGGCGGATCCGAGCGAGATGGTTTTGAAGCGCAGCGAGCGCGTCGGCCTCTACAATTCGCTTGACCTCGCCGCGGCATGGCTTGACCGCCAGCTTGGCCCCGTCGAAGAGGAATAAATCCGGATACCAAAGATCCCCGGGAAAACCCGGGGATTTTTTTGACGGAAATTTTCTCTTTGTTTGCGTTTTCTCCGGGCGTATAATGGACCTATAAGTATGATCTTCGGAGACCGACCATGAAAAAACTGCTTGTCGCTCTGCTTGTTTTTCTCACAATATGCCTTTCCGGGTGCGTGACCGTCAACATCTATTTTAACGGCGCGGGAAACGGGCAGGAAGATTCTTCCTCCTCATCCGGAGAGAGCCTCTCGGGAGAGGAAACTTCTTCCGGAGAGGAGATTTCCGGAGAAAGCGAGCCGAGCCTGCCGGAAGAATCCGGTGAGGAGGAACTCTCCGGCTCCGAGGGCGGCACGGAAAGCGGCGCGGAAAATCCTTACGACGCAAAATACGGGAAATCCGGCACCTTCGACTATGAGCAGTCCCTCAATACGGTCACGATTCAGGCCAAAGACGTCGTGCTGAAGAATAAAACCATTCTGAAAAAACTATATATCCGCAGCGGCTCCGTCACGCTCGAAAACTGCAGCGTTCCGGGAACCCTGATTTTCACCGGCGGCGGATCGCTCGTGCTCAAAAACTGCACCGTCGCCTCCGCCGAGGTACCGTCCGGGGAAAATGCGATGCTCAAGCTGTACGACAGCAGCATTGACGCTCTGGGACTGACTGCCGGCTGCACGATTCAGGCCTCCGACGACGGCTGCTCGGTCGGAAGCATCACCCTTGCGAAAAAGGAGATCTCCGTAACCGTCGATGCCCTCTCCGTCGCCTCGGCCGTCATGGAGGAGGCGGCAACGCTGCGGCTGCAAAACGGCAGCATCATAGACGAAACGGAGGTCTACGCCCCCTGCACCCTCTCCTCCGACACAGATTCGGATTGTATCTATAAAAAGGTCGCCGTCCTGCCGGGACGGGGATATATCAAGATTCATCTGCGCGCCGAGGACGCCCGGATCGGGGAACTCCACGCGGAGGAATCCGTCTACCCGGAGCTGATCGGCGAGGCGAAAATCGATACTTACTCCGGGGATGGAAGCATCTACACCAGCTAAATCGACCGCGAAGGAATCCCCGGTCCGGCCGAATCAGGGCGGTTCTCCCGCAGGAATCCGGTTTTGAACCATATCTGCGGGCGTCAGGATCTTTTCCGGATATCCTTCAGTAAAGAATCTTTCATCTACCCCAAAAGCGTCCCGCCGTTCCCGTCAAAAACCGCACGGGCGGAAACAGGGGCGCACATATAATTCCCTGCCGCGTGAAAATAGCGCAAAAAAAGAGCCCTCCCGACGGAGGGCTCTTTTTAATGAGAATTCAATTAGTACATCTGGGGAGGCGTGGAGCCGGGCAGCTTGTTCTGCGCCGGAGTCTCCTCCGGAAGATCGGTGACAAGGCTCTCGGTGGTCAGGACCATGGCCGCGACGGAGGCGGCGTTCTGCAGGGCGGAACGGGAGACCTTGGCCGGGTCGACAACGCCGTTCTCGATCAGGTCGCAGTATTCCTCGGTGAAGACGTTGAATCCGTAGCCGACCTTGTGGCTGCGTTTGATTTTATCGATCACGACGGAGCCGTCGAGGCCCGCGTTGATGGCGATCTGACGGGTAGGCTCCTCGAGGGATTTCAGCACGATCTGGACGCCGGTCTTCTCATCGCCGTGGACGGTTCCGAGCAGCTTCTCGACGGACGGCATGATGTTCAGGAAGGCGACGCCGCCGCCGGCAACGATGCCCTCTTCAACCGCGGCCTTGGTCGCGTTCAGGGCGTCCTCGATGCGGAGCTTCTTCTCCTTGGCCTCGGTCTCGGTCGCGGCGCCGCACTTGACGACGGCTACGCCGCCGACGAGCTTGGCGAGGCGCTCCTGGAGCTTCTCGCGGTCATAATCGCTGTGCGTGTTCTCAATGGAGTTCTTGATCGTGATGATACGGCCCTTGATGGCCTCTTTGTCGCCGCCGCCATCCACAATCAGGGTCGCGTCTTTTGTGACTCTGACCTTCTTGGCGGTGCCAAGGTGGCTGACCTTGATGTCGGCAAGCGTCATGCCGATATCCTCGGAAATCAGGGTTGCGCCGGTCAGGGCGGAGATATCAAGAAGCATTTCTTTTCTTCTGTCGCCGAAGCCCGGGCCTTTGACGCAGACGACGGAAAGGGTGCCGCGCAGCTTGTTGAGGATCAGGTTGGTCAGCGCCTCGCCCTCGATGTCCTCCGCAATGATGAGCAGCGGACGTCCGGAACGCATGACCTGCTCGAGGCAGGGCACCATATCCTGGAAGACGGCGATCTTTTTCTCATAGACCATGATATACGGATCCTCGAGGATGGCTTCCATTTTCTCGGTATCCGTCACCATATAAGGAGACAGGTAGCCGCGGTCGAATTCCATGCCCTCGACGACTTCGATGTAGGTCTCGGCGGTCTTGCTGTCCTCGACGGTGATGATGCCGTCGGAGGAGACCTTCTCCATCGCGTCGGCGATCAGGTTGCCGATGAATTCGTCGCCGCAGGAAATTGTGGCGACACGGGCGATATCTTTGGAGCCGGAAACCTTTTTGGCGTTGGCGTGGATCGACTCCACGGCGGCGTCGACGGCCTTCTGGATGCCGTGCTTGATCAGCATCGGGTTGGCGCCGGCGGTCACGTTCTTCATGCCCTCACGGACCAGAGCCTGCGCAAGCAGCGTGGCGGTGGTGGTGCCGTCGCCTGCGGAATCGTTGGTCTTCGTGGCGACTTCCTTGACGATCTGGGCACCCATATTTTCAAAAGGATCCGCGAGCGTGATATCCTTCGCGATGGTGACACCATCGTTGCAGATAATCGGGGTCCCGAATTTCTTGTCGAGAACGACGTTGCGGCCCTTCGGACCGAGCGTAATCTTTACGGTGTTGGCAAGCTGATCGATGCCGGACTGCAGCGCCTTGCGGGCCTCGTCCCCATATTTAATCTGTTTGGCCATATTTTGTTACCTCCAAATACTATTTTTCCTGATTAAGACCTGTAAAGAGGATTATTCCTCAACAACGGCAAGAATTTCGTTCTGGGAAAGGATGATCAGCTCCTGTCCGTCGATCTTGACGGTCGTGCCCGCATATTTGCTCATCAGAACGCGGTCTCCGGGCTTGAGCTCCATCTTGACTTCTTTTCCGTCAACAATGCCGCCCGGCCCGACTGCGACGACTTCGGCAACTTCCGGCTTCTCTTTCGCCGCACCGGCGAGATACAAGCCGCCTTTGGTCTGCTCTTCGGTTTCGATCATCTTGATCACGACTCTGTCGCCAAGGGGTTTCACGTTCATAACAGTGCCTCCATTATAAAAATTTATTTTCTATCAATCTGGTTAGCACTCGTTATTATCGAGTGCCAGCATTATTCTAAACTATCCGCTCCTAAAAATCAATACTTTTTTCTGAAATTTTCAAATTATTCACAGGTTTCTTCCCGTCTTCCGGGAATCCCGCGAATTTCCGGCAGCTTTTGCGCAATCAGGAACTTGATCGGGATGCCCTGTTCGGAAAACATGTGCTCGTGCTCGGTCGGGATGTTGTCCGCATAACCGGAATGATGAAGATCCTCGGTCTCGTAGACGATTTCGAAGCCGGCCTCGCGGAAATAGCGTTTGGAGGCGCAGAAAAGGTCGTCGTTGTCGGTTTTGAAATGGATCTCTCCCCCGTCGCGCAGGAATTCCCGGTATTTTAGAAGCAGGCCGGTGTGAGTCAGGCGCTTCTTGTGGTCGTGGGATTTCGGCCACGGGTTGCAGAAATTGATGTAGATGCGCTCGCAGACATCCTCCGGCGCTAGCACCTGGTCGATCAGCATGATCTCCTGACTGAAAATGAGCACGTTGTCCGGTTCCCTGCCCGCCTCGCCGTAGACGCGCCTGATGTTGCGCATGGCAAGCCCGAGCATCTCGCTCTTGATGTCGACGGCAAGGAAATTGATCTCCGGGCGGGAAAAGGCCAGTTGGGAGATGAAGCCGCCCTTGCCGCAGCCGAACTCGATCATCAGCGGCTGCTCCTTCGGGAAGGCCTGATGCCACTTTCCCCGGAGTTCTTTCGGCTCGTCGATGCAGTTTTTCCATGCGGCGAGCTCAGGCCTCGCCCAAGGTTTTCTGCGGATTCTCATATCGTCGCCTCCCTGATGCCATAGACCCGGCAGCCGTTTTCACGTGCCTGATCGATCAGCGTCTGCGCGTCCGTGCCGCGGAGTTCCGCCAGCCGCTCGGCGATCACCGGAATCCGGCTGCTGTCGTTGCGGAGGCCCCGGTACGGCACCGGCGAGAGATAGGGGCTGTCGGTCTCGAGCAGAATCCGGTCATCCGGCACCGCCTGTGCGGCAAGCAGGAGCTTCTTTGCGTTCTGGAACGTGACGGAGCCCGTAAAACCGATATAGAACCCCAGCTTGACCAGCTCCTCCGCCATCTCGGCCGAGCCGGAATAGCAGTGGACGATCCCCTTCGGCCGGTACTGCTTCAGCAGTTCGTAGGTGTCGCCGTGCGCCTCGCGGTCATGGACGATCACCGGAAGCCCCAGGTCGTTTGCAAGGGCAAGCTGCTCCGCAAAAACGCGGCGCTGGACGTCCTTTGGAATATCGTAATAATAATCGAGGCCGATCTCGCCGATTGCGACCACCTTGCCTGCTTTCGCATACTCCGCGACCGCGGAAAGATACTCCCCGTTCCCGTCCTCGACGGCGGCCTCCGGATGGACGCCGACCGCCGCGTAGAGGAAGTCGTAGCGGCGCGCAAGGTCAAGAACGGCGGCGCAGCTTTTGAGATCGCAGGCCGGGTTGACAATCAGGGAAACGCCGTGCTCAGGGCTGGCTTTGAGCACGGCGTCGCGATCCGCTTCAAACTTGAGGTCGTCATAATGTGCATGGGTATCGAAAATCCCGTGGTACTGCATGGTTGTCTTCCCTTTTTTGATGATGATTCCCGCATTTCCCCCGTATTCGGGGAAAATGCGGCGGGCAGGGGCTTCCCCTCCCGCAGGCGTTAATAACGGTTCGGCCGCGGCGTTCTGCGGCCGTTGTCAATGGAGTCTGGTGCCGACGGGCACGGAGTCGTCGATGAAGGTGACGGCGATCGAGCCGTCCTCCCGCTCGCCGGCGATCAGCATACCGCAGGAATCCACGCCGCAGAGCGTGGCCGGCTTGAGGTTGGCGACAAGGATGATCTTTTTACCGATAAGATCCTCCGGCTCGTAATACCGGGCGATGCCAGAGACAATCTGGCGCCCGCCCGCGCCGTCGTCGAGTTGTAATTTTAAAAGCTTCTTTGCCTTCGGCACCTTTTCGGCGGAGAGAACCTTCGCGACCCTGAGTTCAACCTTGAAAAAGTCGTCGACCGCAATCTCCTCAGGCGGCAGGTCGGCTGCTTTTTTCGGTTTTTCTTCCTCCTTCGGCGGCTGCCGCACGCCGTTTGCGGCTTTTTCCGCAGCGTCGAGCTCGGCGATCTCTTTGGCGGCATCGATCCGCGGGAACAAGGTCTCCCCACGGGCGACCTTCACATCCGCAGGCAGCACGCCGAACGTGCCGGCGCTCTCGTAAGTGCGGCAGGCTTCCGGTGCGCCGATCTGCGCAAGGATCTTTTCGGCGGTGACCGGCATAAACGGAGTCAGCAGAACCGCGCAGACACGGATCGCCTCCAACAGATTATACATCACCGTGGCAAGACGATCCCGCTTCGCCGGGTCTTTCCCGAGCGCCCACGGGGCGGTCTCATCGATATATTTGTTGGAGCGGGAAATGACCCTGAATATCTCAACAAGGGCGTTTTGGAAGGCGTAGACCTCCATCTGCTCCTCGTATTTCTGCTTCAGTTCCTTCGTCAAGGCGACAAGTTCGTCGTCGGAAGGATCGGCCTCCCTGCCGACGGAGAGCGGACCGCCGAAGTATTTCTCCGCCATGGCGACCGTGCGGGAGACGAGGTTTCCGAGATCGTTCGCGAGGTCGCTGTTGATACGGTTGATTAAAATTTCATTGGTGAAGATGCCGTCGCTGCCAAACGGGAATTCCCTCAGCAGGAAATAGCGCAAAGCGTCGCTGCCGTAGCGGTTGCAGAGAATCACCGGGTCGACGACGTTGCCCTTGGATTTGGACATCTTGCCGCCGTCGATCAGCAGCCACCCGTGGCCGTAGACCCGCTTCGGGAGCGGCAGATCGAGCGCCATCAGCATCGCCGGCCAGATGATCGTATGGAAACGGACGATCTCCTTGCCGACGAAATGGACATCCGCCGGCCAGTATTTCTCAAAATCATGATATTTTTCGTTGCCGTAGCCGAGCGCGGTGATATAGTTCGACAGCGCGTCGACCCAGACGTAGACAACGTGCTTCGGATCGAATTCGACCGGAATGCCCCAGTTGAAGCTCGTGCGGGAGACGCAGAGATCCTCGAGGCCGGGCTTGATGAAGTTGTTGACCATCTCGTTGAGGCGGCTCGGCGGCAGCAGGAAATCCGGGTGCTCCTCATAGTATTTGACCAGCCTGCCGGAATAGTCGGAAAGTCGGAAAAAGTAGGCCTCCTCCTCGGCGTCGATGACGTCGCGGCCGCAGTCCGGGCATTTGCCGTCGACGAGCTGCGTCTCGGTCCAGAAGGATTCGCAGGGCGTGCAGTACTTGCCCCGGTAGGTGCCCTTATAGATCGCGCCGCGGTCGTAGAGCTCTTTAAAAATCTTTTTGACGCTCTCGACGTGATAGTCGTCGGTCGTGCGGATGAAGCGGTCGTTGGAAATATTCATCAGCTTCCAGAGATCCTGGATGCCGGAGACAATGTGGTCGACATACTGCTGCGGCGTGACGCCGGCCGCCTCGGCCTTCTGCTGGATCTTCTGGCCGTGCTCGTCGGTTCCGGTCAGGAACATCACATCGCAGCCCTGCAGCCTCTTGTAGCGCGCCATGACGTCGGCGGCGACGGTACAGTAGCTGTGGCCGATGTGGAGCTTGTCCGACGGGTAATAGATCGGAGTCGTGATATAGAATTTTTGTTTTTCCATTTTGATGTCTCCTTACCGGAACGTATTATTGCATTTCTTTGACATATCCGTTCATTTCGCTGATGAACGTGTCCGCATCGGTCTCGCCTTTAAAGGCGGAGACCAGCAGAGCCGCGAATTCATCCGCCAGCGTCTCGTTGGCGCCGGATTCGATCGCAAAATTGTCGGCGCAGACCCGGTCGCCCAAAACGGAATATGCCTGCAGCCGTGATCCCGTGATGCCGGAGGCGGCGGCGAGATCCGCGGCCTTGCGCACCGGGGTGACCTCGCCCACCTTTTCCGCACAGAGAGAGGCGGCGGCATCGCTGTACTGGAAAATCAGGAATTTCTCCGCGAGATCCACGTTTTCCGCCTCGATCGGGATATACATCTCCGTAAACGTAATGGCCGCGACCTTTTTATCGCCTGCGGCGAAGGTCGGATACCCGGCGAAACCGAGCTCGAAGGTCGGCTCCGCGACGACGCTCTCCGACTCCGCGGCGCTTCCGGATTCCACCACTTCCTCCGCCTTCTCCTCGCCGGAAAGCTCCGCGAGCAGGGCGGAATCCCCGCTGATAAAGAGCACGTTCCCGGCCAGGAATGCATCCAGAACTTGCTGCTCCGTCTTTGTGGAGCTGCCGGACGCCACCAGATAGCTCAATTTGTCGATATATCCAAGGAACGTGCGCACAGGGGCGCAGTCCCACGCGCCCTCCTCATACCGAAACAGCTTTTCCGCCTCCTCCGTGCCGACCGAAGAGGCGATACCGGAGGCAAACATTCCGGTCAGGGATCCCGTATCCTGCCCGGCGTAGGCGAAGAGGCTGATCTTCTTTGTCTTTGCCTGCTCGCCGAGAGCGATGAATTCATCCCATGTGGAAGGGACGGTCCAGCCGTTGCCCTCCATCAGGGTCTTGTTGTAAATCAGCCCCTCGATCTCGAAAAATACCGGGGCAAGATAAGTCTCGCCGTCGTCGTAGGGCATGCAGTAGATGTTGTCGAACGCGCCGTCGATCAGCAGCGAGGAGGCCACCTGCTCGAGCGGGGTGATCGGCTGCATGGCGCGGTCCTTGATCAGCGCGGCCGTGACGCCGGTCTCCTCATCGGAGGGAAGCACGACAAAATCCGGGGAGTCCCCGGAGAGGATGCGATCCCGCAGAACGTAGCCGGCGTCCTTGCCGATGTAGGCCTCCACCTCCGCGCCCGGATTCGCCGCTTCAAAGGCGTCGATGACGGCCAGCCAGTACTCCTCGTCGCCGCCACGGTCATAGATGACGACGTCGAGCGGCTGCGTCTTCACGGGTATATCCTCCGCCTCCGAAGAGGAACTCTCCCCTCCGGCTCCTTCCGCGGAGCATCCGGCAAGAAGCGCAAGAACCATCAGCAGAGAAAGAAAGAGCGAGATCGTTTTTTTCATAGAACCCTCCAAGGCTGAAAAAATTACATTGTAATATTAGCATAAAATATAAGATTCGTAAAACATTATTTCCGAATAGAGGGAAGATTATTTTTATTGTGGAATTTTATGAAATCCTGTATAATAAAAATAACCAATATTAAGGCGGTGACCCTTTGGAGACCTATGTTTATCTATTTTTGATTTCCATGCTTCCTCTGGTGGAGTTGCGCGGCGCGATGATCTACGCCGCTATAAACGGGGCGGAATTCCTGCCGAGCCTTGCGGTCAGTGTTCTCGGAAATATGCTGCCCGTTCCGTTTCTGATTAAGTTTTCCAAGCAGGTTTTGACCTATCTTTCGGGCAGTAAAAGGTTTGGCGGTTTCGCCCAGAAGATCATCGATCACGGCAGCCGGCAAGCGGAAAAGGTACGGAATCTGGAGATGCTCGGCCTGTTTCTGTTCGTGGCCTTCCCCGCCCCCGGCACGGGCGCATGGACCGCTTCGCTGATCGCCGCGCTGCTTCAGCTCAGGGTCGTCAAATCCTTTTTTGTGATCGGCGCCGGAGTCGTCGCCTGCGGCATCATCATGGGAATTCTCTCTTTCGGCCTGACCGGGCTTATCAAATAGAAGAAGGTGCTCAGCATGCTGTATATCAACAGCGAAAACGAGGAAACCGGCGGGAACGCGCTGCCGGATCCCGTACCCGCAGAATCTGTGGGAACCATCCAGATCGACCTGATGCAAAAACAGCTTCTCTGGATGAAAATCCTCACCGGCATGATGGCCGCCCTGATCCTGTTTCTTGTGGTCTCCATCACGTCCCTCTCCTCCAAAATCATGCAGACGCTCGGGAGCTTCAATTCCGTCCTCTCCGATCTCGAAGTGATCACCAGCGACCTCAGAGATACGCTGGAGAGCACGGATCTGACCGGCATGCTCAACAACGCAAACGGCATGATCGAGGATGTCGGGGACAACCTCACAAAGTCCATTGAGGGGCTTCAGGATGCGCTCAAGAAGATCAACTCCATCAATTTCAAATCCCTGAATACCGCCATCGCCGACCTGCAGAAGGTGGTCTCCCCACTCGCAAAGCTCTTCAGCGGCAAGAGCACCTGACGGGAGACTTCGGGCCGCCTTTCGGGGATGATCTTTTCCCGGTTTTCGCCCCGGAGCACGCTCTTCCGCGAAAAACGTCTCCCCCGCAGGCCTATAAAAGATGCGCCATGCCCGGCACGATCCGCCGGATGAGCAGGGCTTTTCTGTTTCGCAAAGATTTTCTCCGTCTTGAAAAGAAACGGTCAAAATCACCCGTTGGTCCGGTGGTTTGCACAGGCCACGAAAAGACATCCTGCCGGCCTGCCTCTCAGGAGGCACCGATTTTGCCTTACGCGTCACACACGCTGCAGCTGCCAAATTTGACTCGCGCCGGCAGAGCCGGTGTAAAGCACCATGAAAAAGCAGAGCCCCGGAACACTCCGGAGCCCTGCTTTTTTGTTCGGAAATCTTAATTCAGGGGCCGGAAGAACGACTTTTCGCGGAAACGGTCAGGCTTTTTCGGCCTTACTTCCCGAGGTACGCGTTCAGCAGGTCGATGCGGTTGGTCAGAACCCCGTCGGCGCCCATGCCGAAGATCCGGTCCATATCTTCCTTCGTATCCACGGTCCATGGATAGACGCTGACGCCGTGGGCGTGGAAATCGTCGATCAGTTCCTTCGTCATCGCCAGATGATACGGGATGCTCATCGTGACGCCGCGCTTCTCGCAGTAGGCGCCGTAGTCGAAGATCCAGTTGTCGAACGGGAGCACGACCGCCACATCCGGCGCCATCTCGCGGAATTTCATGACGGAGTAATGGTTCGCCGAATAGACGAGCACCGTCCCCCTCCGATCGTACCGGTCGATGATCTCAAGAACCTTCTCCTCAAGCCCCGGATACGGCACGTAGCTGTTTTTGAGCTCGATGAAGGTCCGCATCGGCGTCCCGGCGATCAGATCAAAATACTCGGCGAGCGTCGGGATCTCCTGACGCGGTAGATCCGGCCGTGTGTAAGAGGCGCAGAGGCGTTTCAGCTCCGACAAGGTAAAATCCTTTACATATCCCTTGGCGTCCGTGGTACGGCCGAATTCCTCGTCATGATGGATCACGACCGCCCCGTCGGCCGTGAGCTGGACATCCAGCTCGACGGCATCAGGATGATATTCAAGGCATTTTTCAAACGAAAGGAGCGTATTTTCCGGATAAAGCCCGGCCAGCCCTCTATGGGCAATTCTCATTACTTCCCGCATACTTCTCTCCTCAGGGCCAGAAACCGGTCCGGATAATTGGTGATGCCGATCTCAAGGCCGAGACTCAGGCAGCGGCGCATATCCTCCGGGGAGTTGATGGTCCAGGCGTTGATCTCAATGTGGTTGTTGCGCAGATCCATCATGCTCTCGTGATTGAGCGTATTGATGAACGGGTGATAGCACTCCGCGCCGCGGTTTCTGGTGTATGCGCCGGGATGGGTAAGCCAGCTCTCCTCGAGGAAGCCGACCTTGATATCCGGAGCAAGCTCCTTGAAGCGGCAGACGGAGAAATGGTTAAAGGAACTGATGATGACCTTTTTGCGCAGGCCGAACCGGTTGATCAGCGCAAGCACCTTGCGCTCGATATTCGGATACTCGTAGACGCCGGTCTTGAGCTCGATGTTGGTGACGAGGTCGGTATCCTTCACGAGCTCAAAATACTCCTCGAGCGTCGAGGGATGGACGACGCCGTTTTTTCCGCCCGTGACAAAGCCGGCATCCAGAGCCAGAAACTGCTCCGCCGTGAGGTCCTTAATCAGGTGGTCCTCCCCGCAGGTGCGCAGGGTGTTCTCGTCGTGCATAATGACCACGACGCCGTCGGAAGTCAGGTGGACGTCCAGCTCAATGCCCTCCGCGCCGCATTCGATCGCCTTTTGGAACGCAGGCATCGTGTTTTCCGGATACTCCCCGGAAAAGCCGCGGTGTGCAAAAATTTTCGTCATGAATGTTTCGACTCCTTTCAAGACAATACCGGAAAGCGAAACGCCTTCCGGTACGCTACCCGATATTATACAAGGGTTAAAGCTCAATGACAAGGGATTTGTCGATCGAAAGACAGACTTCGTCTCCCTCTTTATATTCCATCTCGCGCTCAAAGAGCACGTCGGAGTTGATGCGGACACAGCCGCATTTTGTCGCAAAGCGGATGATATTGCCGTGGGAAATATGACCGACGATCGTGCCTTTCAGATGATAGCTTCCTTCATCCTTCAGCGGCTCTTTGCTCATAACGACGATCTCCGGGCGGATGGCGACATCCTTGCAGGCAAGCTTATCGCAGCAGGCGGCGCCGAAATCCTCCGCGCTGAAGATGTTGTAGTTGCCGATGAAGGTGGCGGCAAACTTTGTGGCCGGCTTGGAATACAGCTCGACCGGGCTGCCGGACTGCTCGATCCGGCCGTCGTTAAACAGATGGATCGTATCGGACATGACCATCGCCTCATCCTGATCGTGGGTGACGAAGATTGTGGTGATGTTGAGTTTCTGCTGGATGCGGCGAATCTCGATCTGGAGGTTGTGGCGCAGCAGGGCGTCGATGGCGGAGAGCGGCTCATCCAAAAGCAGCACCTTCGGCTCGGTGACGATGGCCCTCGCCAGCGCAACGCGCTGCTGCTGGCCGCCGGAAAGCTGCATCGGGAACTGATCGATCTTTTCGGAGAGGCCGACGATCTCGAGAATGGCCTTCACTCTTTCGCTGATCTCTTCCTTCGGCACCTTTTTCATTTTGAGGCCAAAAGCGACGTTGTCGGCAACGCTCATATTTGGGAACAGGGAATACTGCTGGAACACCATGCCGATGCCGCGGTCCCGGGCGGTCACATCCGTGATGTCCTGCCCGTCCAGATAGACCCTGCCGCTCGTGACCTGCTCAAGGCCGGAGAGGCAGCGCAGCAGCGTGGATTTTCCGCATCCGGAAGGCCCGAGCAACGTGACCAGCTCGCCTTTTTCGATGCCGAGGCTGATATCCTTTAAAACGTGGTTGCTGCCGAAACTTTTATTTAATTCTTTGAATTCAATGTAAGACACAGCCGTTATCTCCCCTCTTTTTGGATCTGTTCGAGTTTGTTCTTCCCCTGGAAGTAAAGGACGAGCGCCGTAATCAGGAACGTCATCAGCATGATGACCACGAAAACGGCGGAGGCCTCGGTACTCGAGTGCTTCATCGTCTGGTACAGGAATACCTGAACGTTGGTCACGGCGCTTCCGGAGAGGTTCCGGATGATGACATAGTCGCCGAAGAGGATTCCGACCGCAAGGAGGGAGGAGACAGTGATGCCTGTGATGATATTCGGTACGATGACCCGGAAAAAGGCATACAGTTTGCTGGCGCCGAGCATTTCGGCGGCTTCCAGCAGCATCGGCATGTTGACCGCGTGCATGCTGTTCCGGATCCCCTGATAAATATAAGGAAGAATGATCACGCAGTATGTACCGAGCAGCATGATCAGCCGGTTGCTCAGAAAGGTTCCGGTCTTGGCATAGAGGGCCAGAATGGAGACGGAAAGGATCACGCCCTGAATGGTGTAAGGGATCATGCAGAGGATCTGGACGTATTTTTCGAGGCTCGGGAAGTAGATCGTCACCACGAAGAGCGCCAGCAGCACCACCAGAATCGTGAGCACGATCGGCACGATGCAGATCAGGATTGTCTGGTAGATGGCTTTGAGGAACGAGGCGTTGCCGAAGATCGTCACATAATTCTTAAGGGAAAACCCATATGGAATGATGCCGGTCCAGTTGTCGAAGATGGAGTAGATGATCGTGGCGGCCAGCGGGACCAGAAGCCAGATGATCACGCAGGTCATCACGATGTTGGCGGAAATCTTATTCATCCTGTTCATGCCGCTCACCTCACATTCCAGCGCGTGGTCGCCTTGATGACATAGTTATCGATCAGGATGGCCGTGCACATCAGAAACATCATCACGACGGAGAGCGCCGCGCCGAGATGCGGCTTCGACGCAATATCGCCGGTGAACATCGCGGAAATGTTGACCGGCAGCAGGCTGAAGTTATTCATCAGCAGCGCGTAGGCGGTCGCGTAGGCGCACAGGGCGTTGGCAAAGAGGACGCTGATTGTGCCGAAGAGGCTCGGAATCAGCACCGGAATGCCGACCTTGAACCAGAACGTGCTGTTTCTGCCGCCGAGCAGAAGGTTTGCCTCCTGCCACTCCCTGCGGATGCCGTTGAAGGCCGGGATCAGCAGCAGCGTGGATAAGGGGATCTGGAAATATACATACATCAGAATCAGGCCCTTGCTGGTGTAAAGGTCGAAATTCTGGATAAATTCAATTCCATAAATATTTGCAATCTGACGCACGACGCCCGACGTTCCCAAAACGATCATATAGGCAAACGCCAGCGGAACGCCCGCAAAATTTGAAGTCATATTGAGCACCGTCATGAAAGCGCTGCGGAACCTGCCTCTTGACGTGTGCGCGGCTTTTGCACCCATAAACGCGATGAAAATTCCGAGCACCGTGGAGATCAGCGTGATCTCGAGGCTGTTCATGATCGCTTTTTTATAGCTTAGGGTGTTGAAAATCTTGACGTAATTCTGTAAGGTAAAAAGTACGCTCTTATCCTCGTCGAGACCAAAGCTGTCAAGGATCAGCATGACAAGCGGCAAAAGCTCGTAAAGAAACACGACGACGAGAAAAGGAAGCAGCACAAGCAAATAGATCTTTTTGTTCGTCATCTTCTTAACGGCTGCCGGATCGCTGTTTTTCACGGAGGTTCACCTCATTCCAAGAAATGGGGCGCACTTTTTGAGCACGCCCCATTCTCTATGGTACTTACAGGAACTTAGCCCAAGGGCGAGATTATGGCTCAGCCCATGAGCGGGATGATGTTCTCATTCCACCAAGTGGAAATCTCGGCGCAGACGGCAGCATACTGAGCAGCATCGGAGATGCCGATCGCGTTGGCATACTCGCCGGCCTGGAAGGTGGAATCCTGAATCTCCTGCGGGATCTCGACGTCGGTTCTGGTCGGGACGGCGCCGGATTTGGCAAGGTTGATCTGGCCCTGATCAGAGAAGATATATTCTCTGGCAAGAGCGGCGGCAAACGGGTTATCCGCCTTGGAGTTGATGACGGAGGCATATCCGACCAGGATCGCGCCGTCGGACGGGATGCCGACCGTGAAGCTGTAGTTCGGGGTCTGATCACGATAGGTCAGAACGTTGTAGGACCAGGAAACACCAAGCTCGACTTCGCCGGCCTGAATTCTGGCGAGGAGGATGTCTCCGCTGTCGATACGGCCAGCCTGGGCCATCTCGGTCCAGAAATCATACGCAGGCTGCAGGTTCTCGAGGTCGCCGCCAAACGCATAGGCGGTGGCAACGACAACACCCTGGCCGGTAGCGCCGCCGACGACGTCGCCGATGGTCAGTTTGTAGGTTCCGGTCTTGACGTCGGCCCAAGAAGTCGGCGCCGGGTCGGTCGTGATGTCATTGTTGTAAATAAATGCGGTGCATCCGGTGTAGGCGATCATCCAGAGGCCCTCATCGTCTTTCGCCCAATCCGGGACGGAATCCCAATAAGAGGTCTTATAGCTCTGGACAAGGCCGTCTTCAATGGCCTGAGCGGTGAATGCAAGACCAACGTCGCCAATATCCCTGGTTGCATCATTGGCGAACATATTCAGCTCCTCGGCAGAGCTCATATCTTCGTCCGTATGCTCAATCCCATAGGTCTCGGTCAGGCCGGCCCAGCTTTCGCCCCAGTTCGCCCAGGAGTCAGGCATACCGACGGATTCGACATGGCCCTCTTCCTGCGCTTTTGCAACGATTTCATCAAGCGTAAAGGAGTTGAGGTCTGTTGCCGCCTCTTCTTCGGTGGTGCCGGAGCAGCCGACCAGAAGAAGGCTAAGGCAAGCAACAACAGCAATCAGTTTGAACAATGTGGTTTTACGCATGTTGTTCCTTCTCTCTAAAATTTTTGGAGGCGCAGCTTTCCGCCGCACTCCAGTTGTATTATAACGAATCACCAATAATTTGTAAAGGAAAACTTGCCATTTTATAAGAATTGAATAAAGAAAAACAGAATCCTGCAGGATTGGAAAATGTTTGCCTGCATTTCGAGATCGATTGTAAAACGGCGCCGTTTCTGCTAAAATAGGAGCATCAAATGGACGGAGGTTTGGATTGTGAGAGCTTATGAACGACTTTTAAAATACGTTTCTTTCCCCACCGCTTCAGATGAGGCGAGCGACACCTGCCCCAGCACCCCGGAGCAGAAAATTTTCGGTCAGGCCCTCTGTGAAGAAATGAAGGAAATCGGCATAAAAGATGTAAAAATGGACAACAACGGCTACGTCTACGGCACGGTTCCCGCCTCCCCGGGCAGAGAAGGCGCTCCGGTGATCGGATGGATCGCCCACATGGACGTGGTCCGCGACGTGCCCTTCCGAGAGATCCGCCCGCGCGTGGTCGACTACCGGGGCGGCGACGTGACGCTGAACGGGGAGCTCGGCATCGTCCTTTCCCAGAAAGAATTTCCGGAGATGGAAACCTGCATCGGCAAACATTTGATCGTAACGGACGGAACGACCTTGCTCGGCGCGGACGACAAAAGCGGCATCGCGGAGATTCTCACCGCCGCCGAATACCTGATCGGGCACCCGGAGATCCCGCACGGCACCTTCAAGATCGGCTTCACGCCGGACGAGGAGATCGGCAGAGGCGCGGACCGCTTCAATCTCGAATCCTTCGGCGCGGATTTCGCCTACACGATGGACGGCGGAGCCTTCGGCGGCGTGGAATCCGAAACCTTCAATGCGGCTCACGCCCATATCAAAATCCACGGCCGCAGCGTTCACCCCGGCTCCGCAAAGGGCGTAATGAAAAACGCCTCCCTGATCGCCATGGAATTCCATTCCCTGCTGCCGGTGCTCGAACGCCCGGAAAACACGGAGGGCTATGAGGGCTATTACCATCTTAACCATTTTAATGGGGCATGCGAAGGGGCCTCGATGGAATATATTCTGCGCGACCACGACGCGGCCAAGCTGGAAAACAGGGTTGCGATGATCCACAAGGCTGCGGAGGAGATCGACCGCCGATATGGAGCGGGCACCGTCGACGCCGACACCGGCTACGACTACAAGAACATGCGCGTCGTCATCGAGCAGCATCCGCATCTGATCGAAACCGCCTATGAAGCCATCCGCGAGGCCGGCGGAGAGCCGAAATCCGTCGCCGTGCGCGGCGGGACCGACGGCTGCGTGCTCTCTTTTATGGGGCTCCCCTGCCCGAATCTTGGCACCGGCGGCTACAACTTCCATGGAAAGTATGAATTCGCCTGTGTGGAGGATATGGACCTCGCCGTGGCGACCATCGTGAAGATCGCGGAAAAATACGCAACTTTTAAAAAATGATTCGGCTTTTTTCCGCTGGGAAAAATACGCAACTTTTAAAAAATGATTCGAAATTTTTCCGC
>CAYMNV010000002.1:0-117339 GCA_964391915.1 uncultured Oscillospiraceae bacterium | reverse complement strand
TTTTTCCGCTGGGAAAAATACGCTGATGAAAAATGATCCGGCATTTTTCCGCCGGGAAAAATACGCCGATTATAAAAAAACAAATTGGAATCGGCATGAGCATGCCTGTTTTCCATAATTCTTCCGTAATATGGACGCAAAAGAGCCGCTCTCCTGCACAGGCAGAAGGGCGGCTCTTTTATAGGAAAAAATCGGATGTTCTTTCCGTGAAGGTATCGTTTCTTTTCAGAAAATGGATCGTCCTGCAGGCCGCGGGGTACTGCTGCTTTTGCTCAAAGGCCGTAGAGATCCGTAAACTTCCTCGTGAGGTACTCGACGTAGTAGCGGGGATCGAACGACGTGCCGCACACCATCCGGAACAGGCGTTCCGGGTCGTAGAGGCTTCCATATTGGTATATTTTCCGGTTCAGCCAGTCCACCAGCGGTTTGAGGCTGCCCGAGGCGATTGCGGCGTTCACATCGACGTCCTCTTTCATCGTCTCGAACATCTGCGCCCCATATGCGCTGCCCAGTGCGTAGGAAGGGAAATACCCGACGTTGCCGCCGCCCCAGTGGGAATCCTGCAGGCAGCCGTGCGTGTCGTCCGGCACGTCGACGCCGAGATATTCTTTATAAAGACGGTTCCACTCCGCCGGGATGGCGTCGTAAGAAATCTCTCCGGCGAACAGCTTTTTTTCGATCTCGTAGCGGACCATGATGTGTAAGGGGTAGGTCAGCTCGTCGGCTTCGATCCGGATCAGGGAGGGCTTCGCGCGGTTGATCATCCGGTAGAGCTGCCGCGGGGTGATCCCCGAGAACTTCTCCGGGAAGAGCTCCCGGAGCTTCGGCAGAATCGCGGTGATGAACGGCTCGCTGCGGCCGATGATGTTTTCAAAGAAACGGGACTGGCTCTCGTGAATGCCCATCGAAACCCCGCCGGCCACCGCCGTATAGCGGTGCTCATCCGAGCCGCCGAGCTCGTAAAGCGCATGCCCGCCCTCGTGAATGACGGAATACATCGAGGAGGTCACGTTGTCCTCGTAATAATGCGTCGTGATGCGGACATCCTCATTGGAAAACTCCAGCGTGAAGGGATGCTCCGTCTCGCCGCAGTTGCAGTGCCTGGGGTCGATGCCCATGAAATCCATCAGGTATTTCGTGAGCTGCTTCTGCTTCTCGACCGGATACTTTCCGTGAAGCGGCGAGTCGTCGATCTGCGGCGCCTTTGCGATCTTTTGAATCAGCGGGACGATGCCCTCCCGCAGAACCGCAAAAAAGCGATCCGCCTTCTCCATCGTGAGGCCGCGCTCATAGAGATCGAGCTGCGTGTCGTAGGGAGCCTGATTCGGCTTGTAGTATTTTGCAAACCGGATGTTGGCGTCGAAAATCTTCTCAAGATAGGGCTTAAACATGGCAAAATCGTTTGCCGGCTTCGCCCTGTGCCAGACGGCCTCGGCCTTGGAGAGTGTCCTCTGGTACGCGACGAACTCCTCCTGCGGGATGCTCCCGACATAGTCCCGGTCGCGGAGAAGCAGCTCCACTTCCCTCGCCTGATGGACGGTCAGCTGTTCCTTGTTGGCGCGGAGCCATTCCAGCAGTTCGACTGTCTCCGGGCAGGTCGAGAGCAGGTACTGGAATCCGGAAAGGATGCCCAGTGCCTCGGAGCGGCCCTCCTCCGTCTCCGGCGGCGCGACGGTGACGCTGTCCAGCTCAATGGAGGAGCAGGCGTATTTGTAGGCGAAGATCTGCTTTTGAAGCAGCGCCAGTTTCTCAAGTCTTTCTTTCAGTTCGGGGGATTCCTCCATGCTGCAGTCTCCTTTACGAAATCAATATCCATAATGTACCCCGGCGGGGCCTGATTATCAGATTGGAAACACCGCCGCCCGATCTCTGCCGCCGGCGCGGCAATCTTCCTTGCCGAAGGCAGCCGGACCGCGCTCTTCCCCGCCGCCCGGTTCAGGTGAAAGACCGGGCAAAAAAACGGCGGGCCAATCCATCCCGGAAGCCTGCGCTCTGCACCGCTCCGGCCGGACCGTGCGCCGCCGTTTTTATTCGGTTTCTTTCAAAAGATCAGCCGCGGAAGATGACGTCCTCGCGCCTCGGGCCGTTGCAGACGATCTTGATCGGGACCTCGATCTCTTTTTCGATGAATTCGATATAGTCCCGGCATGCCTGCGGGAGATTGCCGTATTCGCGGATGCCGCGGATGTCGCATTTCCAGCCCGGGAAAACTTTCAGAATCGGCTTCGCTTCAAGCAGGACCGGATAGGTCGGGAAGTCGCGCAGGACCTCGCCTTTGTATTCGTAGCCGACGCAGACCGGGATCTCGTCGAGATAGCCCAGCGCATCCACAACCGTGAAAGCGACGTCCGTGGCGCCCTGTACCAGGCACCCGTAGCGGGTGGCCACGCAGTCGAACCAGCCCATGCGGCGCGGGCGTCCGGTAGTGGCGCCGTACTCGCCCTTGTCGCCGCCGCGCTCACGCAGCTCGCTCGCCTCGTCGCCGAAGATCTCGCTGACAAACGGGCCGGCGCCGACCGCACTGGAATAGGCCTTCACGACGGCGGTGACCCGGGAAATCATGGACGGCGGGATCGAGGCGCCGACCGCTCCATAACCGGAGACGGTGTTGGAGGAGGTGGACATCGGGTAGATACCGAAATCCGGGTCCCGCAGCGATCCGAGCTGGCCCTCGAGCAGGATGTTTTTGCCGTCGCGGACGGCATCCTGCATGAAGCGGACGGAATCGCAGACATACGGCTTCAGGATCTCGGCGTACTCGGCGAGCTCCTGCATGATCTGATCGAGGTCATAAGGTTCCTTATGATAGACGGCCTGCGCGATCTGGTTTTTGAGATCCAGAATCTCGGAGACTCTGTCTCGGAGAAAATCCGGGTAGTAGAGCGAATCGACCGTGATGCCGATCTTGGCGTATTTATCGGAATAGAACGGAGCGATGCCGGATTTGGTGGAGCCGAAGGATCTCGCGCCGAGGCGTTCCTCTTCCCATTTATCGAAATCGACGTGATACGGCATGAGGACCTGCGCGCGGTTCGAAACGAGCACCTTCGGGTTGAATCCGGCGGCGCGGACGTTTTCGATCTCTTTCTGGAATTTGCGGACATCGAGCGCAACGCCGTTTCCGATGAGGTTCTCCGTTTTTTCGTAGCAGGAGCCGGAAGGAAGAATGTGCAAAACGACCTTTCCCTGATCGGTGATGATCGTATGGCCGGCGTTCGCACCACCCTGGAATCTCGCGACGACATCCGCGTTCTGTGCGAACATATCTGTGATCTTGCCCTTGCCTTCGTCTCCCCAGTTAGCTCCAACGATTGCGTGTACCATAATTTTCTTCCTTTTCAATATATTTTTGCGGAAACCTGCCCCGCTTTGCCTGCGGGCGGTCCCCGGTTCTCCCAGTAAAATTCTCCTCCGCGGCACCTGCGGGCGAATCTCCCTCTGTGCCGCGGAAAAAGCTGCTCTTCCAAACTATTTTTACAGCCCGGCTTTGCCTTTTATACCCCGGGGGTTCTATTAAAATAAAGAATTTTTCGTGCCCCGGCCTATCGGCCTTCGTCCATTCCTTCGGAGGGAACGCCGATCTTCCGGGCCGCTTTTACAGACGGACTTCGTCCTTCATGCCGAGCAGATCCCGATTCGGCCCGATGATCGTCTCGCGCAGCTCGGCTACGTAATCCTCGGTCTGCTCCGCCGCGAGGCCGGTATATTTTTCCGGAATCAGATTGGCCTTGAGGCTCTCTTCGTCGAGACCGAAGCGGCCGTCCGCCGCAAGGACGTCGAGCAGGTTATTCTCTTCGTTCTCCTCCCGGATCCGGCGGAACGCCTCCATCGAATATTCGCGGATCACCTCGTGAAGCTCCTGCCGGTCGCCGCCTTTTTTCACCGCGTCCATCAAGATGTTTTCCGTCGCCATAAAAGGAAGCTCCCGGCGGACGCGGACCGCGATAACCTTCGGGAATACGCGGAGCCCGCCGGCGATGTTGGCCACCAGACTGAGGATGCCGTCCGCCGTGAGAAAGCTCTCGGAGATGGCAAGGCGGCGGTTGGCGGAATCGTCGAGCGTCCGCTCGAACCACTGCTCGGAGGCGGTCTCGGCCGGATTCAGTACCAGATTCGACAGGTACCGGCTGAGGCCCGCGCACCGCTCGCTGCGCATCGGATTCTGCTTGTAGGCCATCGCGGAGGAACCGACCTGCTTGCCGCCGAAGGGCTCGCAGATCTCGCCGAAACTCTGCAGCAGGCGGATGTCGTTCGTGAATTTGTGCGCGCTCTGCGCAATCCCGGCGACCGCGGTCAGGATCCGGTAATCCTGCTTTCTCGGATAGGTCTGCCCGGTGACGGAAAAGGTCTTTTCAAAGCCCATTTTTTCGGCGATCATGCCGTCAAGTCTTTTTACTTTACTGACGTCGCCGCCGAACAGCTCAAGGAAAGAAGCCTGCGTTCCGGTCGTGCCCTTTGCGCCGCGCAGTTTCATATTTGCGATTGTCTCGCAGATGACTTCGTAATCCTCGGCGAAATCCTGTGCCCAGAGGCAGGCGCGCTTGCCGACCGTCGTGAGCTGCGCCGGCTGGCAGTGCGTATAAGCGAGACACGGCAGGTCTTTCTCTTTTTCAGCAAAGTCGGCCAGTACGGCAAGGATGTTGACGAGCTTTTTCTTCAGAATCTCCAGCCCGTCCCGCATGAGGATCAGATCGGCGTTGTCCCCGACGTAGCAGGAGGTCGCGCCAAGGTGGATAATCGGTTTCGCCTCCGGGCACTGCATCCCGAAGGCCTGCACATGGCTCATCACATCGTGGCGGATCTCGGCCTCGATTGCCTCGGCATCCTCGAAATTGATGTCGTCGAGGTGCCCGCGCATCTCATCGAGCTGGAGATCCGTGATCGGGAGGCCGAGCGCCTGCTCCGCCTCCGCAAGCGCGAGCCAGAGCCGGCGCCAGGTGGAGAATTTCTTCTGGTCCGAGAAGTTGCGCTTCATCTCCTCGCCCGCATAGCGACCCTCCAGCGGACTCTCATAGAAATCGTGCATATCCATCACCCTTTCCGCTTTGAAAAAAAAGAAAAAAGAGCGCCGCAATGGTGCTCTTATCTTGTCGGTCTATGCTTATGGTTGCAGCAGCCCTTCCCGTAGTACCTGCTGCGCACCGCGGACGAGCTACAGGATTCGGTTCTGTTGGCAGAACTTCGGGGCTTCATTTCTCTTCGCTCCATTTTCATAAAAAGTTAAAAGAACATTATAATAATAACAGTTTCTGCTGGAAAAACAAGCCCATTCCATATTTTTCTCCGTTTTATAGAAAATTATCCCCGTGGAATTCATCGAATTAGATATTATATATAATCAATTTTATAATAAATCACCGATATTTTGTATGTGCCACCGGCTGTGCTCAAAAAGCGGTGCCGACGCGGATGGGCATGCTCAAGGGAATCCGTTTCGCAGGCATTCATGCTCATGCGGATTTTCTTGTTTTCAGGCCAAGCATTTTTTTCTGCCGGATAAAAAAGGCGGGCCGCCGCAATAAAAATACGGCAGCCTGCCCTTTTTCGGTGCCTGCGGTTTTAGCCCGCGTATGGCTCAATGGTGGCTGTGATCACGCCGACCTTTTGAAAAGTCAGGTTCCCGTCGTCGTTGATCCAGCTTCTCTCCGGAGTTCCGCTCAGGAAAAGATACGCATTCGCCGGAATCAGTTCCTCATTCGTGGCACCCACTGCGGCCGCATCAAGAAGATAACTTTCCGTCTCGGCGGAAGTGATTTCGTTATACAGATGCAGCGACATACCGACGCCGGCCAGAGCGTTTTCCGTGACCGTCAGAGTGATCTTTACCGCACCGTTGCTGTGATTCAGCATGGTGATTTTATTGTTTACCGCGTCGAAATAGGACGGCAGCCAGTCGTTATAGGAGCCTTCCGAATACATGTGCGTATCCACATTCCATTCCGAGTCCGTGGAGTACACGAATTTCATGCTTCCCCAGCCGATGTCTATTTTATACACTTTGCTGGTATCCTCCGCGATTCGCGCCTGAACATCCACATTGTTGTTCCCGGAATAGAAATACCCTTCCCCGCTGAGGGACAGGTTGGAGCTGTATACCGCATAGGTGGAGAATTTGCGCGTCATGACGACGATCTGGCTGTTTGCGGAATCAATATAGTAGTATTCCGCGCTGTCGGATGCATCTGCCGGCGGGCCAAGAGGAAGCCTTTCCGCAACGCCGTCGTGATAGCGGTAGACAAAGTAGGATTCCCGCCCGGAAAGATCGCCGCTAATCGGGATCAGCACCTCTACGGAAGAAGGAATCTCCGTCAAGGTATATTCTGTGCTGTTTTCTCCCGTAATCACTGTTTTTATGGCGCGGATGTCGTAATACTTTTCCGCACTGCCCTGCGCGATATCGGCAATTGCCTCCGCATCCGATGAAGCGGTGCCTTCCGGATCGGCCGCACTGACGGAAAGTTTCAACGAAACGGCATTATCCGGCGAGAGATCGTCCGCCGTGACCCCGCCGTTTTCATCACCGACCACGGTATTGAAAACCGCTTCAAGCTGGCTGTTCGTATTGGCGGAAGCCTGTACTTCTTCGGAAATTTCGCTGTCGATCGAAATACTGACGTCGGCCGATTTCGTCCATACGGCTTCCAGCGTCAGGTTCTTCGCATAGCCCGCGTCGTTTGCCAAGATGGAAAAATTCCGGATTCTCTCGGTACCGCCGTTGATCTGCCAGCCGGTAAAGGTATACTCCGCTTTTGTCGGATTGGAAACGACGGCCCCCACGCTGTAGGAATAAGAAGCCGGCGCATTTGTTCCGGCCGTTCCGCCGTTAAGATTGTAGGTAATGGAATAGGAAGCCTCGCTCCAGTTCGCATACACCGTCGTATTGGCGGAAAGCTTTGCGCTCTGCACAGTACCGGCAGCATCATAATAACAGGTCCCGCCGCTTGCCGTGCCGTAATACCCGGTGAAGGCATATCCGGTTCTTGTGGGAACGGATATGGCAGGAAGCGTTCCGTCCGTGCCGGTGGTATAGGCGCTTTCCGTGCCGCCGAGCCCGCCGTTCCTGTTAAAGATCACACTATATTGGTTTTGCGTCCAGCAGGCGTACAGCGTTTTATTTTCGGTGATCCTTACGGCGCTGCTCGTGAGCGTACCGTCCGCACTGTAATACTTGGTTCCGTTCCCGGAGGCCTGATCGTAATATCCCGCAAAGGCGTAATGCGTCCTTGTCGGAAGAACTGAAAGCGCCGTAAGGATACCCTTATCGGTGATATCCCCGGTACCCTCATCGATCGTTACGCCGGTAATGATGCTGCTTGTGCCGCCCGTGCCGTTCTGCTGGTTGAAGGTTATCACGAACTGACTCTGTTTCCAATAGGCATAGAGCGTCAGGTTGCTTGTCCAACTCCATTCACTTACGAGCTTTTCTCCGCGGTGGTTATACACCCGTGTGCCCGTGCCGCCGAGCCCGGTATAATAGCCCATAAAGGAATAATTCTGAAGTATCGGAACCGTTACCGCCGAAGGCAGCGCGTTGCCGTAAGCAACGGTATAGCTCGCCGCATTGGAGCCCGCCGCGGTATTGCTGCTGTTCGTATTGTTCAAATACAGGATATTGCTTACTGCGGCAGGTGTTCCGGAATAGGAAGACCTGCTGGCCGCGGCGCCGTTTCCGGTCGAAGCCGAACTTCCGCTCGGTGTCGTCACGCTTGCAGTCGGCGCCACATACACGCTGCCGCCGCTGCCGCCGCTGCCCACAGAGCCTCCGTTGCCGCCGGTACCGCCCCAATAACTATCCAGCGTCGTGCTGGCGCCGCCGGTGCCGCCACTGGTTGTACCGGCTTTTCCCGTATCGCCCTTCCACTGAATCGTATTGCTGCCAAAGTAGCCGTCGCGCCAATACTGGCGGATACCGGTCGAGAGGTCGCCGGCATAGCCGCCGTAGCCGGAAGCTCCACCGCCTCCGCCGCCGGAACCACCGCGGATCATGTAGCAGTAGCTCCCTCCGGTTTTATAGTGGTAGCTTCCGCCGCCGCCTCCGCCGCCGCCTCCACCGCCGGCACCGCCGCCGCCGATGTTTGCCGCATTGCCGCCGGCTCCGCCGCCGCCTCCGCCGGCACCGCCTGTGGCAGAGGCATACTGGCCATAAGTGGTATAATACCCCGCCACAGAGCTGCCGCCCGATCCGCCGTTCCCGCGTGAAGTGGAATAGGAAGTACCCGCATAGGCGTAGACCGTCACGCTTCCGAGAACATATAAAGTCCCCATGGCGCTGCCATTTCCGCCGCTATAGCCGGTGCCGCCGGCATTTCCGTCTCTGTTCCCTTTACTCCATAAAAAACCGCTGCTCCAGTTGTTTGTTCCGTAGCTGCCGCCGCTGCCGCCGGTCCCGCCGTTTCCGCCGATTCCTGCGCCGGCTCCGCCGCCGCCGTATCCGCCGCTGCCGCCGGTGCCGCCATACAGATAGTCACAGTCTCCCGTGAAATACGCATAGTCTCCGGAATATCCGGAGCCGGGCGACGTACCCATGCCGCCGGTCGCCGACAACCGTCCGCCGCCGGTAAGAATCAGTATGGAATTGTTTGGAAGATAAATTCCCGCGCCGCCGCCGATTGTGCCCGAGCCGTTTCCGCCCTTTACGGTCAGCGTATAGCCGGATGCGATATAGATGACAACCGTTGCGCCGGATGCGATATTCAGGCCGTTTCCGCCCGTGGAGTTGTTCGTTATGGTGACATTGGAGGTCACTTTATATGTATAGCCGTCGGAAAGGGTCGTACCCGCCGCCGTCGCAGAAGTTATGGAACTGACGGTGGTATTCGTCATGGCAAACGAAGGCTCCGGCAGCACCGTTCCCACTATCGCGAATGCAATCAGCGCAGCAAAGAGTTTTCGGCTTACTGTTTTCATCATTCGCCTCACCTCCTTTCTTTAGGATGTTTACCATGGCTGCAGGGTATTTTCCAAGGTGACCGTACCCATGCTGTAATAGGTCTCCGGCTCAAAGCCGTAGACTTTCATTTCAATTTTCATCGCTTCGTTTTTTAGCTTGCATTGCGGATATAGGCGCTCGACATACTGCCCCGGAGAAAGCATCCCGCTTTGATACAGGACCTTGCCGCCCTCCCCGCGGATCTCGCACATCATCAGAACCCCGCTGTCTTCGGGATTTGTAAAATAAAGAAGAAGCGAGCCGTCCTCCTGCTGGTACATGGTGCCGGCAAGCGCAAAGATCAAACCGCCGTCCGTTTCAATCGTACCGTAATTCAGGCTCTCCTCCGGTTCGGGAACGCCGTTGACGGCGTTTTCTTCCCAAAGCGGCGGACGATACGGCGGCTCATCGTTCTTTATGTATACAATTCCGGCAGCCAGCAACAGAATCAGCGCCGCGGCTGAAAAAAGAAGCAGGCGCTTTCTCCCTGTTCCTGTCTGCAGTTTGGTGGGCTGTGCTCTCACAATGCTTGTCCTTTCTGCAAAAAACGTTGAAAAAAGGTTTCCGTCTCCCGCAGCGTGAGACGGTCGGATCTGCTCCCTTATGCAATGCCTTCCCTTTCACGGGCGGCGAATGGATCCTATCCCATTTTTATGCCGCCCATCCCGTGAAAGGGAAGGCCGGTGCGGAGTAGAATCTCTACTTGCAGAAGATTAGCACCGTTTACTTATCCAACAGCAGCAACCGCGATCGTGACGGTGATCACGCCGACCTTGGTGAAATCGGCGAGGTCCGCGCCTTTGCCCGAATCCGGAATGCCGCTGAACGCGAAGAAGACATCTTCCGTTACAGGATTTCCGGCTCCGCCTTCTGTGCCGTTATCGGCGGAGGCAACTGTTATCTTGTTGCCTGTGATCGTACCCACGACAGTGCTTACGTCGGAAACGCCGGCGGCGGTTACCGCGGCTGTGTTGTCCTCAAAGAAGTTGCCGACCACGTGCGTTGGATTACTGGCGCTCGCATCGGTGTTGAAGATATTCGTATCGGCCATGGCATACGCAAAGGTGGCCTCAATGGCCTCATTGGAGTGGTTGGTTACGATAATCCTGTTGTTCGTTCCGTCCAAATAACCGTTCACCTGCCATCCCGCGGTGACGCCCTCCACAGCGGTGTAAGTATGGGTATCCACATTCCATTTTGTTCCGCTGTTAAACTCGAATTTCATTTCGCCCCAGGTGATGTCAACTTTGTAGACGCTCGTTCCGTTGTCCTTGACCTCCGCCCAGACGTTGATATTGGTTTCGTGGTCGGAACTCGAGGTAATTTCATCGTCGTCGTTGGCGACTACCCAGGTTGTGCCGTCGCTGCTGGTGACCGCCGCCGTGCCGCCCGCCGGTGCCGCAGGCGCAACGCCGTCTTCCGCAAATGCCGGGACAAACATCGCCATCATCATCATAAGCGCAATGGCAGCTGATAAAACTTTTTTCATGGTTATCTTCTCCTTTGTTTTTTAGTCATGAACGGTAATGACGACCGGAAGCTGCGATTCCAGCATCGCCCGTTCATTCGTGTCTTTATCATAGAAGATCAGGTAGGCCACGGCGTTGTAGCTCCCCGGAGGAACCGTCGCACCGTTTGCCTGATCGACTAAGCGGAGATTTTCCAGCAGATAGCCCGGACGGATGGCTCCGGATTCCGCGATGGTGACGCGGTAGGTGTCGGGGTCGTAGCCCTCCGTGCTTTCGAGCTTCTTCTGCTCCTTTTCGGTTCTGCCCGTGCTGCCCATGATGGTGACCGCCTGGGAGTCGGTGAACTGAAGCTTTACCACGATATTGTGATTGGATTCGCCCGGGTTTTTAAAATTGAAGTTGCAGAGCCCCGCGGAGAGATCCACGTCGATATTCTGCTCAAATTGGAAGGAGACGAAGTTGCCGCCGGGTTGGGAGGCATCGCCGCTCTCCTCCGGATTGATGACCGCATCCGGATCGTAGGGGACCGGAGCAAAAATCGGGATGCTGTTTCTTGCGTTGGAAAAACTCCAGATCAGAACCGCCAGCAGAGCAAAAATAACGGGCAATAACAGCCATCGCCAAGGAATCGCCTCGGTCTCCAGCACGCCGCCCGCATAGCTTTGAAAAATTACCCCGCTGTTTCTTCCCACCAGGCCGCCGGCATCCTCCGCTTTCCCGGATATCCCCACCACGGCGGAGCAGCACCCGATCGTGCCGCCGTCGCACCGTGCGGCGATTCCGCCGACGCACAGGCCGTCCCTCAGGATGCAGTCCACCGAAAGGTTATAAACCTTACCTTTCAGAAAGCCGAAAAAGCCTTTATCCTGAACGGATTTGTTTTTGACGACAAAATTTTTAACCGTATGCCCCGCACCGTCAAACACCCCGGTAAAAGCGTTTGTCCGGTCCGAGCCGATCGGTATCCATTCCCTGCCGCCCAGATCGAGATCATGTTCCAAGGCGATATGGGCACC
Source organism: uncultured Oscillospiraceae bacterium (assembly GCA_964391915.1). GTDB lineage: Bacteria > Bacillota > Clostridia > Oscillospirales > Ruminococcaceae > UMGS1668. The sequence continues at coordinate 105,925 of CAYMNV010000002.1, read as the reverse complement.
GGCAAGCCCGCGGTCGCCGCCGTTGATTTTTTCCGCGAGCTCATACAGCTCGTCCGCCGTTTTTATGAGCACGGAGGGTGCAGTCCCGCAATCCCGCTCCGTATCGAACAGCCAGTTTTCGGGGTTGAAACGAAGCGGAACCTTCTCCCCTTCCGTATATTCAAAGATCGTTTGAAGGTCGTAACCGAGATTTTCCGTGTCCTGCGCATTTTTTATGTTTTTGATCTGCTGACCGAGGTAGCCGTCAAACAGCGCCGAAAGTTTTCCGCCGTCGTTTTTTCCCGCATAGAAAAAATAGCACCCGTCCTTCTGGCTGCCGCCGCCCACGCCGACAAAGCCGCCGGTCAGATGCCCGAGCCGGCCGCCGCAGAAACTTTTTGAAATGCTTCCGTCGTTCTCTCCGACAAAGCCGCCGGTTGCGGTACATTTTGCTTTCAGCATAACGGTGCTGTAACAGTTGAGGATGGTGCCGCCGTTTTGTGCCGCAAAGCCGCCTGCTCTGGTTGCTTTTACCATGTTCCGTATCCCTTCCCGCAAATGGGAACCGTGTCCGGCCGGCGCGCCCGGCTTTTCACGGCCCGTTTTCAGAATCATCCCCATGAATATCCGCGCTTTTTCTTCTTATATTATAAAAAAGAGACCGTTACAGAACCGTTACATTTCGACAGGAAATTCGCAAAAAAGACCAAAAAAAGATCCTGCGGCTTTGTTTTTTCCGCAGGATCTTCCAAAATTCTTGGTTATATATGGATTTTCAGCTTTTCCTTAATTGACTCCGACCATGCATATTCCTCCAAAAAGAATCCCTTATAGCTTTTGATTGCCTCTTCCTTTCCGTCCAGTAAGTCAAAGAAGTCGCAGGATACCGCATTTTTATCGAGATACCGCGTGGTTTTGTCGCTGTGCAGGATATAGCCGATCCCGTTTCCCTCCAGAATGCTTTTGAGACGGCTGAAGGCGACCCGAAAGGCATTCATCGTCTTCTCCGTCAGCGCGGAATCCTCCCACAACAGAAAGGATAAATTGGAGGAGGAGACGCTGCCGCCGGAAGCCACGATCGCCGCCAGCATTTCCGCATATTTGGTATTGCCGAGCCGGATCTCCGCGCCATCCACAAAAAGATGAAAATCCGGCATGGTCTGAATCCGCACGCTTTTTCTGTAAACCGGAAGGATGTGCTTTTTCTTTTCGATGTACTTTTCGATATCCTCGCGGAGGTACGGCTTTAAAAGGTAACCGATCGCATCCACCCCAAAGGCGTCGAGGGCATACTTTGCATAGGCCGTCACAAACACCACGCTGATATTGGGATCCAGTTCCTTCAGCCTTTTTGCAAGCTCAATGCCGCCGAGATCCGGCATTTCGATATCCAGAAAGGCAAGATCGATCGGATTCGTTTCGGCATAGGAAAGGGCGCCGCCGGGATCGCCGAACACTTCAAACGTCACGCCGCCGAGGCCTTCCGTGATCCGGCAAAAAAGACTCAGGGCCAGATTTTCGTCGTCGACATAGATCGCTTTCAACGATGCTCATCCTCTCCCGCGTAGTTTTGGGGCACCAGAATTTCCACCCTCGTGCCGATGCCGGGTTCGCTCTCGATTTTCATATCGGTTCCGAGCATGTATTTCACCCGCATTCTGACGTTATTGATGCCGACGGAATCCGCTTTTTTCTCCGCGACGTCAAACCCCGCCCCGTCGTCTTCAATGGTGATTTTTATGTAGTCTCCTTCGGGCTGCGTGGTGAGTCTGACGGTGCCGCCCTCCGCTTTTTGGCAGATGCCGTGCTTTACGGCATTCTCCACGATCGGCTGGATGATCAGCGGCGGAAGGAAAAACGACCGGCAGCCGATCTCTTCCACATAACGGATTTTATCGCCGAAGCGTTCCTTTTCAATCGACAGGTAAACCCCCACATTCTGCAGTTCGTCGGAAAAGGCGACCGAGGTGCTCTGCAGGGAACCGATATTGGCACGCAGATATTTGGAAAAATGGACGACCATCTGATCGGCCTTGTTGACGTCGCTGTAGATCAGCTCTCGGATCGAATTCAGCGTATTAAAGATGAAATGCGGCTGGATCTGGGAAATCATCAGATCGACTTTCGATTCGGCAAGCTCCCGCTCCTGCCGATACAGCCGCTGCCTCTGTTTGTTTTGAATATAAATATAAATGATAAGCAGCGACACGGTGGTGGAGGAATACAAAAATGTGATGTCGTAGATGTAAATGCGCACGGCCATCGCGATGAGGGGCAGAAAACCGTAGGAAAGCAGCGCAAGCGTATCCGGCAGCCCAAGTACCCTGCAATGGATAAGAATCATCGCCATATTGGCGATGTCCAGACAGATCGAAAAAATCAGGGAAACACTATACAGCGGCCCGCGGATATAGGCGCCATACTCATCAAGATAAAAATACATATGGTTAAACAGAGATACCACGAGCATGACGGCTGCGAGCATGCATGTTCCGTAAACCGTATACAGAAATGCTTTCGCGCGGCGGAGCGGTTTTTTCTGCTCGATACAGGCTGTCAGATATGTGGTATAAAATGCGGCGAAAACATAACTCCAGAGATAGACAAAAAAGTTTGCCGCCATCATCAAGGTGTTGTATCTCGGATTTTTGTCAAAAACCCATGTGATGATGTCGCTTGCAAGGATCAGCACATTTACGATGAGCATCGCAAGAAACAGCCGCCCCAGCTTTGTTTTGTAATCCTTGCAGAAAACGAGGCACGAGATCAGCAGCATGGAGATGACGACGCTGTATGCCTCCACAATCGCATTCGTTTCGCTCATAGGCACTCCGTTTTAAAATTTATGTCCTGCCGGGCATCCCGGAAAACAGCCCCCCGGAAAAATCCTTTTTTATGCAAAAAGCGCCGGGATCGGTTTATATTATACAACTTTTCCCATCGGAATCAACACCGGGATAACCCATGTCGTCAACGCTGCCTTTATAGTAAGCCGAGAGAAACTGATGGATGATCTGTCTTCGCACAAGTGCCGGCACACGTTTGTCACCTGCCTCACCCGCGGCGGTGCCTTGGCAAAAGACGTGCAGAAGATTCTCGGCCACGCTTCGCTGGCGACCGCGCAGATTTACTTTGACGTAGACGCCGAGGACATCAAGAACGCATCGCAGAAGCTGGCCTACTGATTTTTTTGAAAAGTGGGGTCAAATTGTGGTCAAATTGGGGTCAAACCGATTTTAAGACAAAAAACAAAAACCGCACAGCATGCCAATTAAGGCTTAACCGTGCGGTTTTTCTCTGGTGGGAGCGGGTGGGTTCGAACCACCGTAGTCGTTAGACAACAGATTTACAGTCTGCCCCCTTTAGCCACTTGGGTACGCTCCCATATTCATTTTGCGCCGGAACGGTGGAGCTGGTGGACGGATTCGAACCCCCGACCTGCTGATTACAAATCAGCTGCTCTACCGACTGAGCTACACCAGCATCTCAGCGACGGGATTGATAATATCACAGAAACCACGATTTGTCAACAGCCTTCCCGGTAAAAAAATCCGGGGCCTCTGGTTTCTTTTTTCATGGCAAATTGCAGTTTTTCGGGAGACTTGCATCAACAAAATCTTTGCATTACTGAAAAAAATATGATAGTATGAAAAAAATATACATGGGAGGGACTGCGCTTGTTTTATTTGAATAAATTTGACAGCCACGTCCACAGCGATTGCTCTCCCCAAGGTCGTGATCCGGTGATGGCCCTGTGTGAACAGGCAGTCCGCAAAGGCCTCACCGGGATCGCTATTACCGACTGCTGTGACTTCGACCGGTACGTGGAAAAACAGTTCGGCGAGCGTGTCAGAGCATCCGTCTACAGCGTATATAAAGCCAGGGCCGCCTTCGGCGACAGCCTGATTCTTTCCTGCGGCATCGAGCTGAGTCAGCCCATCGCCGATCCGGAGCATGCGGAAAAGATCGCTTCGCTCTACCCCTTCGACCTCGTGCTTGCTTCCATAAAGACGTTTGCGGACGGCAGAAGACCTTCCCGCATTCAGGCTCCCGACTTTGCGGAGGAGGAGCTCTCCGGGCTCATCTCCGGCTACTTTGAGCAGGTCCGCCAAATGGTGCTCTGGGGAAAATTCGACGTTCTCTCCCAGCTCACCTTCCCGCTGCGCTATCTTGGCCGCGCCGACGCGGAGGATGCGTACCTGCGGCCCTGCGAGGATCTCGTTGAGGAGATCCTGCGCTTGGCGGCCAAAAAAGGGATCGCCCTGGAAATCAACACTTCCGCTCTGCGCGGCCGCGCGCATGCGGTGCAGCCTTCCGTGCGCTATGTCAGGCGTTTCCGTGAACTGGGCGGCGAATTCGTCACCATCGGCTCCGGCGCGCACGATACGGATACGCTCGGCACCGATATCACAGAAGGCATGGACCTCGCCTGCGAAGCGGGATACAAGTATTTTACCTATTATATTAATCGTCAGCCTCAGCTGGCCGAACTGAAATAACTTCATAAGGAGATTCTATTATGAAAGATTTATTAAAGCTTCTGGAAATGAACGCAAAGCTTACGGATGCCCAGCTCTCGGCCCTGCTCGACCTGCCGGAGGAAGAGATCCGGAAAGAGATCGAACAATATGAAAAAGACCGCATCATCCTCGGATATAACGCACTGATCAACTGGGAAAAGGCCGACGCCGACGACTGCACCGCCTATATCGAAGTGAAAGTACGCCCGAAACGCGACCGCGGCTACGAAGAAATTGCCGAGGAAATCACACATTTTGAAGAGGTCGAGGCCGTTTGGCTGATGAGCAGCTCCAGCTACGATCTTGCCGTCGTCGTCCGTGGACGGAATTTTCGCGAGGTTTCCATGTTCGTGGCCAAACGCCTCGCCACACTGGATTCCGTCACCTCCACCGCGACCAACTTCGTGCTCCGCCGCTACAAGGAGCGCAACCTGCTGATCGAGGATCCGGAGAAGGACGAAAGGAGGCTCTACGGCCTTGATTGACTATAACCAATTTCTGTCGAAAAAGGCCCTTTCGCTGAAGCCTTCCGGCATCCGGCGCTTTTTCGACCTCGCCGCCGAGATGGACGACGTCCTCTCGCTCGGCGTGGGAGAGCCGGATTTCCGCACGCCGTGGCTGATCCGCGAGGCCGGCATCGACTCCCTGAAAAAAGGCCGCACCTGGTACACCGCAAACGCCGGCCTTACCGAGCTGCGCAGTGAAATCTCCAACTACCTGCGGCGGCGCCTCGGCCTCGAGTACAGCCCCAAAAACGAGCTTTTCGTTACGGTGGGCGGCTCGGAGGCGATCGACCTGTGCATCCGCGCGCTGATCGAACCCGGCGACGAAATGCTGCTGCCGGAACCCTGCTTCGTCTGCTACGACCCGATCTGCCGGATGTCCGACGGGGTGGTCGTTCCGATCGTGACGAAGGAGGAGGACGACTTCCGTCTGACTCCCGAGGAGCTGGAGGCCGCCATCACGCCGAAATCGAAACTGCTGGTCCTGCCCTTCCCAAACAATCCGACCGGCGGGGTCATGCGGCGCGAAGATCTTGAACCCATCGCCGAGATCGTCAGAAAACATAACCTGTTCGTCCTCTCCGACGAAATCTATTCGGAGCTTACTTACGGCGGTGAACGCCATGTCTCCATCGCGGAGCTCGACGGCATGAGAGAGCGCACCATCGTGGTCAACGGCTTCTCCAAGGCCTACGCCATGACCGGATGGAGGCTCGGCTATGCCGCGGGACCCGCTCCGGTCATCACCCAGATGCTCAAGATTCACCAGTTTGCGATCATGAGCTCCCCGACCACCAGCCAGTACGCGGCGATCGTCGCCATGCGGGACTGCGACGAGGAGGTCGCCGCGATGGTCAAGGAATACGACATGCGCAGGCGCTTTCTCGTGGAGGGCCTCAACAACCTCGGCCTGCACACCTTCGAGCCGCAGGGCGCCTTCTACGTCTTTCCCTGTATCAAATCCACGGGGCTCGGCTCCGCGCAGTTTTGTGAGCAGCTGCTCCAGAAACAGCATGTGGCCGTCGTCCCGGGCGACGCATTCGGCGACTGCGGAGAAGGCTTCATCCGGATTTCCTATTCCTATTCGCTGGATCACCTGATGGAAGCCCTGCAGCGCATCGGCCGTTTCGTGGAAGAATGCCGGGCAAAAGGCGCCGGCGCCTGACCGTCCGGGCAAAACCGCGGATTTCTGCGAAGGGCGCCCACAGGGAATCTTTTCTATTATGAAAGGTGGGCGGATCTCCGGATGCGCCCACCTTTTTTTCGAATTGCCAAACGGGGATTGCGTTATGTACCGGCCGATTGATGGGCCGCCGCCCGGAACGGGACAAACGTATTGAATTTTATGCTGGGATTTTTCTTCATTTTTGGGAAAGGAGCGCCGCACCATGGAACTGCCCCTGTGCAAATCCTGCGAACTGAAGGCCTTCGCCAAGGTGAACCTGACGCTGGATATTACCGGAAAACGCGCGGATGGGTATCACCTTCTGCGCATGGTCATGCAGTCCGTCGGCCTCGTTGACCGGATCGTTCTCACTCCGGATGACGGGGGCGGAATCCGCATCGTCTGCCCGGAATGTGCGGCCGAGCCCGCGCGCAACACGGCTTTCCTTTCGGCGGAGGCGTTTTTCCGCGAAACGGGGCTGACGAATTCCGGGCTTGAGATCCGGATTGAAAAGCAGATCCCGGTCTCCGCGGGCATGGCGGGAGGCAGTGCGGATGCCGCCGCCGTGCTGACCGGGCTGAACCATCTCTTCGGCGGGCCGCTCTCCGAAAAAGAGCTACGCGGGCTCGGTCTTGAGATCGGCGCGGACGTGCCGTTCTGCCTCTGCGGCTCCACGATGCTCGCGGAAGGCACAGGCGAATTTCTGACTCCGCTCCCCCCGATTCCGGGCTGCTTTTTCGTAATCGCGAAGCCCGGGGCCGGCATGTCCACCGCCGATAGTTACCGGCGCTACGATTCACTGGCCCTCCCCTCTTCCGCCCATCCGGACAGCGAGGGCATGCTCGCCGCCGTCTCGGCCGGGAGCATCGAAGGCATTGCCTCGCGCCTTTGCAACGTGCTCGAATCTGCCGCGCCGCAGGAACCGGTTTCCGCCATCAAACAAATCCTTTTGGAAAGCGGCGCTCTGGGTGCCTCCATGACCGGCAGCGGAACCGCGGTATTCGGCATCTTCGACGATGAAGAAAAAGCAAAATCCGCGTTCCGGGCGCTTGCGGAAAAATACCGCGAAGTCTTTCTGACCGGTCCTGTGAGAAAGGGCGTGGAGATCGTTGGATAAAATCGAAGACGCCGTGCGTCGGCTGGAGGAGCTGCACATTCCGTACGAACTTGTACGCTGCCGACCGGCGGAAACCATGGAGGAACTCGCCGAAATCGGCCTCGATCCGAAGGGCGTGATCGGAAAGAACCTGTTTTTGCGGGACGCGAAGGGACACCGGCATTTTCTGGTGTTCGTCCATGGCGACAAAAAGGTCGACCTCGACGCCCTGAAGGAAAAGATCGGCTCCACGCGGCTCAGCTTCGGTTCGGCGGAACGGCTTGAAAGCCACCTGGGACTTTCGAAAGGCAGCGTCTCCCCGCTCGGCGTCCTTTACAACACCAATGCGGATGTGGAAGTCGTTTTCGACCGGGATTTTCTTGGCTGCCCCTGCGTCGGCGTTCACCCGAACGACAACTCCGGCATGGTTTGGCTCTCCTTTGAAGATCTGGTCCGCTTTGTCACGGCAAACGGCAACCCTGTCACGTACATTAGCCTGTAAAATGAATATCTTTCAGAAAAGCCGCCCATACTCCAGAAAAAAGGAAAGGCGGCTTTTTCCTTGCAGTTAAGCAATTTTAGAACATTTCACCAGAGCGGCAGGCTGCGCGGCTTTGAGCTTGTCGTCCTTGCGGGGCTGATGATTACGGCAATAAACAGCTACGCCAAACGCGCGATCGCGCAAAGCAGCGAGGTACGCGACGAGACGCTGCGTCTTCATATTATTGCAAATTCGGACAGCGAGGAGGACCAGGCACTGAAGCTGAAGGTCCGGGACCGTATTTTAGACGAAACCGGTGAGCTCTTCGCGGAGGTAACCGGCAAATCCGACGCCGTCGCCCTGACCAAGATCAGCCTGAATGAGATTCAGGCGCTGGCCGAGGACGTGATCGCCGAAGAGGGCACGGAGTACGACGTGACCGTCTCCCTGTCCAAGGATTGGTTTGAGACCCGCAGCTACGACGGCTTCACCCTGCCTGCCGGGGAATACGACACCGTGCGCATCGTGATCGGCGCCGGCGAGGGCGCCAACTGGTGGTGTGTCATGTATCCCCCGCTCTGCGTTTCCTCCGCGACGGATGCGGCGGAGGCCTACGGAGAGGACGAGGCGTTTGTTACCGGTTCCAAATACGAGATCCGCTTCGCCGTCGTGGAGCTCTACGAACGCATCAAAAAAGTTATCTCCGATCCGTGAGCACGGAAAAAAATGCCATTAGCACCGTGATTTCCATCTCCGGTGCTTTTTATAATTTAAAAAACTTTTTTACTAAATTTTAGCTTTTCTTTGTCGTTTTTTATTGACTGTTTTCGCCGGATTCTATATAATAAGTTGTTGCTATTCAACACGGGGCTTGTCCCCAAAGAAAATTCACAAACAGGAGTGAACAAACATGGAAAGTTTATTCTATGCAGTCCCGTTTGCGGCGATCCTCGCCCTTGTGGTCGCGTTTGCGTTCAAGGCATGGATCGGCAAGCAGGAAGAAGGCACCGACCGGATGAAAGAGATTTCCGGCTATATCCGCGTGGGCGCGATGGCGTTCCTGAAACGCGAGTATAAGACCATCATCATCTTCGGCGCCATTATGGTCGTGGTCCTTGGATTTGCGATCAGTTGGCTTGCCGCCGGCGCATTTGTGCTCGGTGCCTCGTTCTCCGTTCTTGCCGGATACATCGGCATGAGAACGGCCACCCTCGCCAACGTCCGCACCACCAACAAAGCCCGCACCAAGGGCATGGCTGCTGCTCTGAAAGTCGCGTTCCGCGGCGGAGCAGTCATGGGCCTCTGCGTCGTTGGCCTCGGCCTTCTTGGAATTTCCGCTCTCTTCTGCCTGTTTGATGCCACGATCGGCGTTACGGAAGCAAACGCCGTGCTGATCTCCGAGATCGTCACCGGCTACTCGCTCGGTGCCTCCTCCATGGCTCTGTTTGGGCGTGTCGGCGGCGGTATCTATACCAAAGCGGCCGACGTCGGCGCCGACCTCGTCGGCAAGGTGGAAGCCGGCATTCCTGAGGACGACCCCCGCAACCCTGCCGTCATCGCGGATAACGTCGGCGATAACGTCGGCGACGTCGCCGGCATGGGCTCCGACCTGTTTGAATCCTACGTTGGCGCCATCGTCTCCGCTATCACGCTTGCGGTGACGATTCCGAGCGTCACTTCCCACTTCTTCGGCGATGTTGAGCTTCCGCCCATCGAAGGTTCCCTGTTCCCGCTGCTTCTTGCCGCAATCGGCATCTGCGCCTCCGTGATCGCCGCCTTCATGGTCGGCGGCAAAGAGGGCCAGAATCCTGCCAAACAGCTGAATTTGGGTACTTACATCTCCAGCGGAATCGTGATCGTCGCCTCATTCTTCCTTTCCCGCTATATGTTCAACGGCCTCGGCGCCTTTGTGGCGGTTGTGGTCGGTCTGGTCATCGGCGTTGCGATCGGAGCCCTGACGGAGATCTATACTTCCGCGGACTACAAGCCGGTCAAGGAAATTGCCCGCCAGAGTGAAACCGGCGCCGCCACTGTTATCATCAGCGGCTACGCATCCGGTCTTAACTCCACCGTCTTCCCGATCCTGCTGATCGCCGTGGGCATCATTCTCTCCTACATGAGCTTCGGCCTCTACGGCATCGCAATCGCCGCGGTCGGCATGCTCTCCACCACCGGTACCGTCGTCGCCGTCGACGCCTACGGCCCGATCTCCGACAACGCCGGCGGCATCGCCGAAATGTCCGACCTGCCGGAAAGCGTCCGCGACATCACCGATACCCTCGACTCCGTGGGCAACACCACCGCGGCCGTCGGCAAGGGCTTCGCCATCGGCTCCGCCGCTCTGACCGCCCTCGCCCTGTTTGTCTCCTACTCCACCGTCGCCGGCCTTACCTCGATCGACCTGCTTGATCCGATGGTCGTCGCCGGCCTCTTCATCGGCGGTATGCTGCCGATGCTCTTCGGCGCGATCACCATGAATTCCGTGGGCAAAGCCGCGAATGAGATGATCGAGGAAGTCCGCCGTCAGTTCCATGCCGACGCCGGCATCCTTGCCGGAACCTCCAAGCCGGATTACGCGAAATGCGTGGATATCTCCACCCGCTCCGCGATCAAAGAGATGCTCCTTCCGGGCATCCTCGCGATCGTCAGCCCGATCGCCTGCGGCCTGATCCTTGGGCCGGAAGCCCTCGGCGGCCTGCTTGGCGGCGCGCTGGTCACCGGCGTGCTGATGGCCATCACGATGTCCAACGCCGGCGGCGCCTGGGACAACGCGAAGAAGTATATTGAAAACGGCAACTTCGGCGGAAAGGGCTCCGAGTCCCACAAGGCCGCCGTGGTCGGCGACACGGTCGGCGATCCTTTCAAGGATACCTCCGGCCCGTCCATGAACATCCTCATCAAGCTGATGACGATCGTCGCCCTCGTTTTCGTTCCGCTTTTCCTGTAAGCAAATCCGTTTTAAGCCATCAAAGAGGCACCGGAAGTTCCGGTGCCTCTTTTTTTCGCCCGCCGTTTCCATTTTCCTGCCGAAGAGCCGCTGCGGCCGGCCTGCTTATCCCGCATGAGCATGGGACTTCCATATGAAAAGCACCGATTTTCTTCTTAACGTCAAGCAAAAAATCGGTGGATCAAAAACAGCCTCATGGAACGAAAGGCACTCATAAAAATAAAAAGCCGGGAGCCCCGATCGGGCCTTCCGGCTTTTTCTATCGTTTGGGGGATTTCCTTTTACTCCTCGTCTTCTCCGAGGATCTTCGCCGTGGAGGAGGTGCCGATCCGGCTGGCGCCGGCTTCGATCATCGCGCAGGCGGTCTCAAAATCCCGGATCCCTCCGGAAGCCTTGACGCCCATTTCGGGGCCCACGGCCTCCCGCAGCAGCCGGATATCCTCCACCGTCGCCCCGCCCTTTGCGAAGCCGGTCGAGGTCTTGACGAAATCGGCGCCCGCCTCTTTTGCAATCAGGCAGGCCTGCCGCTTCTCCTCGTCGGTGAGCAGGCAGCACTCAAGGATCACTTTGAGCAACACGCCGCCGCCCTCCTCGCAGGCGTCGAGCACATCCTCGATATCCTCCTTCACCTTGCGCCAGTTTCCGGCCTTGGCGGAGGCGATATCCATCACCATGTCGATCTCCTCCGCGCCGTCCTCGATCGCACAGGAGGCCTCAAACGCCTTCGCGGCGGAGGCCATGGCGCCGAGCGGGAAACCCACTACGGAGCAGGTCCGGATTCCGGTGCCCTTGAGTTCCTTATGGACGAACCAGACATTCAGGGAGTTGACACAGACCGACGCGACGCCGTATTTTTTGGCCTCCTCACACAGCGCGTGAAGATCGGCGTGGGTAGCGTCCGGCCGAAGCAGCGTATGATCGATCTTTTTGGCAAGTTCCGCGCGCTCCATCAGTGGCAGCCTCCGCAGGAACCGCAGTCCCCGCACTCGCCGCACTCGCCGCCGCATCCGCCCATGGTATCCCTCGTAACCGTCATGGGATCGCTGCCGGAGGCGGACATCTGCAAAATATGAACAACGAAGCCGAAGATCTCGTTGAATTCGTCCTGTGCGTCGTTGTAGGCCGAGAGCTTCGCATCGTGGATCAGCTCCTCATACAGATCGCGGACTTTTTTGTCCAGCGCGTCGATCTTTGCCTGATCGCGCTTTTCCTTTGCCGCCTCCTGGCCGAGCGCCGCGCGCTGCAGATTGAATTCCGAAATCCGGTCCTGAAGCGACATGTCGTCCTCGACGGCCTGCTGCGCGGTCCTCAGGTGGAGGTAGGTCTCCTCCTCCTGCAGTTTCTTTCCGAGCTCCCGCGCCATTTCAATGATATCCATTCGTGTTTCCTCCTGTATAAAACTCATTTGTTCCCTATTATATGCGTTCGCCTTCGAGCGCCCATCCGAGCGTCTCCTTTAAATATACTTCCGCGAATCCCTCCGGCGCATCCTCCCGCGGAATCCGCACCACGAGATTTTCCGAGCTGCGGCCGCTGATGAAGCCTTCTCCGGCATCCGCCTCGTCGTCAAAGAGCACCGTCGCCGTCTTTCCGACGTAGGAGGCATTGATCTCCCGGCTGATGGAAGTCTGAAGCTGCAAAAGTTCCTGAAATCTCCGCGAAGAGACCTCCGGCGGGACCTGATCCTCCATTTCCGCCGCGCGGGTGCCCTCGCGTTTTGAATAAATGAAGCTGTAGGTCATGAGCCAGCGCGCCTCTCTGCAGAGCGCCATAGTGGCCGCGAAGTCCTCCTCCGTCTCGCCGGGAAATCCGACGATCAGATCGCTCGTGATCGTGATGCCCGGCACGATCTCCCGCACCATCCGGAGCAGATCCAGATAGTGCTCCGCCGTATAGCGGCGGTTCATCTCGCGCAGAATACGGTCGGAGCCGCTCTGCACCGGCAGATGAATCGAGCGGCAGACTTTTTTGCAGTCCGCGATCGTCTCGAGCAGTTCCCTCGTGCAGTCCTTCGGGTGGGAGGTCATGAAACGGATGCGGAAATCGCCCTCGATGTCGCTCACTTCGCGCAGAAGCTGGGCAAAGCTCATCGGATGCGCGAGCCCTTTTCCGTAGGAATTGACGTTCTGGCCGAGCAGCGTGATCTCTTTATAGCCGGCCGCGGCGATCGCCCGTGCTTCGGCAAGGATATCCTCCGGCTCGCGGCTCTTTTCCCTGCCCCGCACCAGCGGCACGACGCAGTAGGAACAGAAATTGTCGCAGCCGTGCATGACCGGCAGGTTGGCCTTCAGCGGATCGTCCCGGTGAACCGGCAGATATTCCGCCATGCAGCCCTCCCCTTCTCCGATGTCGCAGAGGCGCTTTTTCTGCGTCAGATACCGATAAACCAGCTCCGGCATCCGTTCCGCGGCATGCGTGCCGAATACGAGATCCACAAACGGATAGCTGCGGCGGAATTTCTCCGCGATATGCTCCTGCTGCACCATGCAGCCGCAGACCGCGATGATCATATCCGGGTTTTCGCGGTGCGCCTTTTTTAGGATGCCGACGTTGCCGAACACGCGGCGCTCCGCATTTTCCCGGATGGCGCAGGTGTTGAAGATCACAAACTCCGCGTCCTCCATCTTGTCTGCAAGGGAATAGCCCATCGCCAGCAGCATGCCCTCGAGCTTCTCGCCGTCGGCGAAATTCTGCTGACAGCCGTATGTGCGGACAAACGCCCGGTGGGCGCCGCCCTTTTGATTGAGCAGCGCACGCACTTTTGCGGCGGATTCTTCCATTCCGGTCACGGGCGGCCCCCCTTTCGGACAATACTGACATTTTATCACGGCGCCGCCGTTTTGACAATAGGATGGGATGCACAGGATCCCCGCCTGTACATGCATGGGCCGCTTTCTGTGCGCGCGGGCAATGCTCTTCGGATAATTTCACTGCCGACGTGATTATCCGTTCCCCCGCGCGGCAATACTATCCCTGCAAGGAGCAGGGAAGATTGCCCTAAAAATGGGAAAGGAAGGATAGAATCGTGACTGTTAAACGGGGAGACATTTTTTACGCCGACCTGAGCCCGGTGGTCGGATCGGAACAGGGTGGCATCCGTCCGGTTCTCATTGTGCAGAACGACGTCGGCAACAAATATAGCCCCACCGTTATCGCCGCGGCGATCACCAGCCAGAAAGAAAAGACGAAACTTCCGACGCATATCGAAGTTGAGCCGAAAGACTGCGGCCTGGCCAAGGATTCGATCGTCCTGCTTGAACAGATCCGCACGATCGACAAGCAGCGGCTGAAAGAAAAGATGGGTCGTCTGGACGATGGCGCGATGGAGAAAATTGACGAAGCCCTGTCGATCAGTTTCGGCCTTGCGGACAGCGCGGTCACTACATAACCCGTAGTGACGCGCGCTCGTGGAAATGCATGGACCTGAAAAAAGAAGTTACCCGCTTGTCTCCGGCCGGAGGCAGGCGGGTATTTTTGAATCATCTTATCCGGGAAAGCGGAGCCGGAACCGGCCTATCCGGAATAAGCCCGCACCGCCGCGGAGGCTCGCTGCGCCATCGCGGCACGGACGCTCTCCGGACCGACGACCTTGAGCTCGTCCACGCCGAACCCGCAGAGCCAGCGAAGCGTACCCTCGCCCTCCGCGGCGCGGACGGATACCCGGGATCTCCCGTCGGGCATGGCCTCAAAACGCAGCTCGTTTCCGAAGCGCTTGACGACGTCCTTGACGATGGCAGGACTGACAAGCATTTCGATCTCCGTATCCGGCCCGGTAAACATGTTGACGTTCCGCCGCAGATAGTCGCAGATGGAAAAATCGCCGCGGAATTCCTCGATCTCCGAGCACGGCCGAACCGACAGATCACTGATCTCGGCGTTGGTGATCATGTCCGCATGAAAATGCGTCAGATGGTCGTGGCTCTTGCTGTTGCCGATCAGATAATACTCATCCTCCGACCAGACCAGATAATACGGGGAAATTTCGTAAACATGGCCGCTCCTTTTGAATTTGAGGCTTCCGTCCTCCGCCCTCTCAAAATACCGAAACAGGATACGGCGGCGCTGCTTGATCGCGGTGATGATCTTATCGATATTATACCGCACCGTCCGGTTGTCGGTTTTGATCGCCGGGTCGATGACGGTCTGCTCCCTCAGGATCTCCTCGCCGGTCGGCGTCGCAAGCTGGGCCAGCTTATTAAGGAGATTCTCCGTATCCTCCTCCGTGAGGAATTTTGCTCCGGAGATCGCATCCGCCAGCATTTTAAGCTCATAATCCTCAAAGAGCTGATCGGTCATGTAAAAGCCTTTTTTCAGCTCGTCGCAGGAGATGATCGAATAGCCGGTCTCCCTGAGAACCGCAATGTCCCGCGCGATGGATTTGCGCTCGGCGACAAGACCCCTGTCCTCCAGGATCTTCAGAATCTCCACCGTATTGACCGGATGCTGCTCATCGGTCTTTTTGAGAATGTCAAGGATATAAAGAAGCTTCTCCTTTGTCTGTCCCGCCAACGCTGTCCTCCCCTTTCTTGGTTAATTATACCAAAAAATTTTATCAAGAAATGGAATAGAAACAAATTTCAGCGTCATTTTTTGACGATTTTTCATTTTTACATGAGTATAATTCATAATATTTTATTTTATTATGAATGATAAGAATAAATATTTTCACATTCCCATCACTTTTGCAGGTTTTCTTCTGTTTCCGCGCCGGAACACGCAAAAAAAATATCCCGCCAAAAAGGCGGGATATTTCAGTTCTTTTATTGATGGATGAAACGCTTCAGGAATTCCTTTGTCGAATCATTCTGCGGGTGCACGAAGATATCCTCCGAGGAGCCCTCCTCGCAGATGACGCCGTCCGCCATGTAGACGACATGGCTGGAGACGTCGCGCGCAAAGGCCATCTCGTGCGTCACGATCACCATTGTGGAGCCCTCCGCCGCAAGGATCCTCATAACTTCGAGCACCTCGCCGACCATCTGCGGGTCGAGGGCGGAGGTCGGCTCGTCGAAGAGCAGCACTTCCGGCTCCATACAAAGGGCGCGGGCAATCGCCACCCGCTGTTTTTGGCCGCCGGAGATCTGCTTCGGCTTCGCGTTGATGAACGGATTCATGCCGACTTTGTCGAGGAAGAAGAGCGCCTTCTCCCTTGCTGCGGCCGGATCCTTTTTGAGCACCTTCGTCATGCCGATCATGCAGTTTTCGAGCACGGTCATGTTGTTGAAGAGATTGAAACTCTGGAACACCATGCCGACCTTCGCGCGGTAGGTCGAGACGTTGAACCCCGGTTGCAGCACGCTCTCCCCATGAAAAACGATGTCACCCGAGGATGGCGTCTCCAGCAGGTTGATGCAGCGCAGCAGTGTGGATTTTCCGGAGCCGGAGGCCCCGATCACCGTTGTGACGTCGCCGGGGCTGACGGAAAAATCGATATCCCGGAGAACCGGGTTTTTGCCGAAACTCTTGCTCAGATGTCTGACTTCCAGAACAGGCGTGCTCATCATTCGTCCTCCCCTTTCGGACGCTTTCTGTCCGGGAAATTGACCATGCCGCTCGTAAACATCAGCGTATCGGTCGTGGCAAGGTCGTATTCCTCCGGGCCATCCAGCTTCTTTTCCCACCAGAGCAGGAGCTTGGAGGCCGTGACCGTCATGATGAGGTAGATCACCATGGCGATCGTCATGGACTCAAAGAAGGTGTAGTAGGTGCCGGCAACGGATTTGGAGGCGAAGAACAGCTCCACCGTGCCGATGACGGAGAGCACGCAGGTATCCTTGATGTTGATGATCAGGTTGTTGCCGATCTGCGGCAGGATATTCCGCAGCGCCTGCGGAAAGACGACGAACATCATGGTCTGGAAGTGCGTCATACCGATGGCCTTCGCGCCCTCCGTCTGGCCGATGTCGATCGAAAGGATGCCGCCGCGGACCGTCTCGGCCATATAGGCGCCGGTGTTGATCGAGACGATAAACAGGGCGGCGACCCACATATTCATTCTCAGGCCAAAGATCTGCGCCGCGCCGTAATAAATAAACATGGCCTGCACCATCATCGGCGTCCCACGGAACAGTTCGACATAGATCCTCAGGATCACGTTGACGAACCTGAAAAAGATACGCTTGGGCATCTTGTCGCGTTTTCCGACCGGGATGGTCTGGATGATGCCGACGACAAACCCGATCACGCAGCCGAAGAAGGTGGAAACCACCGCAATCACCAGCGTGGTTCCGGCGCCCTTGAGATAAGAGACGCCGTACTGTTCAAACAGGAATACGATCCTGCCCCAGAAATCAGAAGGCAACGACATGATTTTGCTCCCTTGTTATAGTTTGCTCAGTTCGTGAGCGGCTGAACGGCAATGGCCCCGTTCATCATTTCATTGTAGTCGTCGACGGTCAGCGTGGCAAGGGCCTCGTTGATCTTTTCGACCAGCTCCGTGTTCCCCTTCTGGATGGAGGCGCCGATGTTGATCTCCTCTTCGGAGACCACGAAGTTGTCGTCGGTGCCGGTGAAGTCGAGCATCTTCAGATTCGGGTAGGCGGCGCAGGCGGCCATCGCGGTCGGCATATCGGTGACGACCACATCGCAGACGCCGGAGTTGAGCGCCACGAGCATGGAGGGGGCGTTTTCCTGAGCAGTCAGGATTTCGGCATCCGGGATCTGCGGCAGGCAGACGTCATACCAGACGGTGTTGAGCTGGGAGGTGCAGGCGGCGCCCGCAAGACCGGAGATGCCCTCGGCGGCGGCGTAGGAGCCGTTCGCATCGACCAGCGCGACGATGGAGGCGAAATAATACGGATTTGAGAAATCCATGGTCTGCAGGCGCTCGGCGGTGATCGACTGGCCCGCGATGCCGCAGTCGACCGTTCCGGACTGGACGGCAAGCGGAATGGAATCCCAGTCGAGCCGGACGATCTCCAGATCCATATCAAGATAGTCGGCGATGTACTTGGCCATCATCACGTCGTATCCGTAGGCGTATTCGCTGCTGTCCTTGATCGGCACGGCGCCGTTGGCGTCGGTGGCCTGGGACCAGTTATACGGCGCATAGCCGCATTCCATCGCGACGGAGAGCACATTGTCGGTAAGGATGCCCTCTTCCTCGGCGGGTGCGGACTCGGAGCCGGAATCACCGGCGGAAACGCTTTCTTCTCCTTCTTCCCCGGAGGAGCAGGCTGCGAAGGCAAATACCATCGCGAGGGATACCAGCAGCGCAAAAATTCTTCTTGCCATGATGCGTTCTCCTTTCAAACCATCAAATTTTTCTGTTTTTTGATCATTCAATTTCCCTGCGGAGGCGCGGATAAAAAAATCGCCATACCTGCTTCCCCTTATGGGAAAGCACACATGGCGAAAACATACAAAAATCATGTTTCTGACCAATGATAGCGCTCCACCCAAAGGGTGACAGTCCCGGAGATCTTATCTCCGGCCCCAACGGAAACACAGGCGGCCCCGTGTAACCATTTCGGCGAAAAGCCCTTTCCCCATCGGCGGCAGCCGCGCCTTGCCGACAGATACTCTTACTTTCCGCGCCTCTATCATTGTTTGGGAGGATTGCCCTCCGAAACAACGGTATGAAATTGTTGTGATTACCTTAACACGCTTTTGAAATCGTGTCAACACCCTTTTGAAAATTTATTCACCTGCAGCGGTTTTCATAACTCACCCCGGCGGTTTTCCGTCAGATCGCACAAAATTTTGTGCGAAGCCGGCGATGGCAAGAGGTCTGCCTCTCCGCGCGGCGCTCAGTTGTATCCGCGGAAGCCCTTGCCGATGATCTCGCTCGAGTTGGTAATCATCAGGAACGCACTCGGCTCGACCTCCTTGATGAAGCGGCGGAGACGCACCGCCTGGCTACGCCGCATGACGGCGAGGATCACATATTTTTTCTGGTGGCTGTAGGTGCCCTCCGCGCCGAAGATCGTGGCGGTGCGGTGCAGTTTTTCGTGAATGAAATCGCAGATCGGATCCGGGTTTGTGCAAACAATCGTGAAATATTTGCAGAGGTTGATGTTCTCGATTGCGCTGTCGATGACGAGTGTCTTGCAGAGCAGACCCGTGATGGAAAAGAGACCGGTCTCGATGTCGAACACGACGAACGACAGCAGGGTGATGACGAGGTCGACAAGGAACAGCCCCGCGGTCACATCCAGCGTCGTATATTTTTTGATGATCATGGCCGGGATATCCGTGCCGCCGCTCGACGCCTCCATATTGAAGAGGATGGCCGCCGCGACGCCCGGAATCACGATGGCGAAGATCAGCTCGAGCATCGGCTGATTGGTCAGCGGGGCCTGCATCGGGCAGATCTTTTCCATCAGGGAGAGGCCGAGCGTCGAGGTCACGCAGACATAGAGCGTCTTTTTGACGAATTCTTTTCCGAGCACGAGGGTCCCGATCCCCAGCAGGGCGATGTTGATGATCAGGTTGTAGGTCGCCGTGCTCAGCGTAAATATTCTGCTCAGGAGGATGGAGACGCCGGTCACGCCGCCGAATACAAAATTATTCGGATATTTAAAGAAATAGTTGCCGAAAATAATCAGCAGCGACGATACCGACAACAACGCATACTCGGTCAGCTTCTCTTTGGTGAGTTTATAAGTCCCCATGCGTGTTCCTTTCTTCCGGGAAAAAATGAGCCAAAAGAGAAAAATTACGGATTTCGCGCCTTTTCCAAAACATCCCGCATGCCGGCGAACCCCCGTCCGGCAAAAACAGGTGCGCTCCGTTCAGCGCCTCAGACGATCTGGATCAGATAAAATTTCAGGTGGTCGGTCTCCGGTCGGAGACCCCGGCATCGGATCAGGCAGAGCCCTTGTCCGGCACTTCAGACGATCTGGAACAGATAAAATTTCAGGTAGTCCGTCTCCGGCACGTTCCATAGAATCGGATGATCCGGCGCCTGCTGGCGAGCCTCGATCTGGCGCAGGCTCACGGCGGCGTCCTTTGCGGCGGAGCGGAGCATCTTCACAAACAGCTCGTCCGGCATGAAGTGGGAACAGGAGCAGGTTGCGAGGTAGCCGCCCCTCGGCAGCAGCTTCATCGCCCGGTAATTGATCTCCTTGTATCCCCGCTCGGCGCCGGCGACGGTCTTTCTGGATTTGGTGAACGCCGGCGGATCAAGGATGATGAAATCGTATTTTTCCGCCGAGTTTTCCAGCGACGGTAGGAGATCGAACACATCCGCCGCAACAAAATCGATTTTGTCTGAAAACCCATTTAGCTCCGCGTTCCGTCTCGCCGTTTCGAGCGCGGACTCGGAGATATCGGCCGCCTTGACATAGACGGCGCCCCCCTTCGCGGCGTTGAGGGCGAAGGAACCGGTGTGGGTGAAACAATCGAGCACCCGTCTGCCTTTCGCCAGTTTCGACACGGCAAGGCGGTTATACTTCTGATCGAGGAAAAAGCCGGTCTTCTGGCCGTTTTCGAAGTCGACGAGATACCGGATGCCGTTTTCCGTGACGGAGGCGGTCGTCTCCGCCGGATTGGGGATACCGGGCAGTGGGAACCAGCCCTTGTTTTCCTCCAGCCCCTCGAGCTGCCGGATTGCGACGTCATTGCGCTCGTAAAGGCCGGAAATCCGTTCTCCATTTTCCGTCAGAACCTCGCGGATCAGCGGGAACAGCATGGGTTTGAGCTTTTCGATGCCGACGGAGAGCGTCTGTGTGACGAGGATATCGTGGAAGCGGTCCACCGTGAGGCCCGGGAACTGATCCGCCTCGCCGAAAATGACCCGGCAGCAGTCCGTATCCTCCCCCATGACGGTCTTCCGGTAATCCCATGCGTACTGGATCCTCCTGCGGAAGAAATCCCGGTCAAAGCGGTCGTTGGCGTTCCGGGAGATCAGGCGGATCCGGATCTTGCTCTCCGTACTGAGAAAACCGGTGCCGAGGTAACGGCCCTTTTCCGTCACCGCATCCACCAGTCCGCCGTTCACAAAACCCTCACTTACGGACAGTACTTCCGTGTCGTAGATCCACGGATGACCCTCCGAAACAGAGAGTTCCGCCTTTTTTGTCACGACCGCGCCGGGAAACATTCTTTCCGTCTTCATTCCCTCAAACCCTCAAAATCATCTAAATTATAATATCTATCTTAAACAGAATTCAGGTTCTGTCAAACAAAATTTTACCTCCGGCGGTTTTCCGCACGGATTGCTCAAAAAATCTTAACAATTCTTCCGTATTCTTGAAACAAGATGATGATAGATTATCCTTGACTTTAAAAAGGAGGCAGCTTATGAAAAAATTCCTTTCCGCTTTATTGACATTCTGCATGGCGGCGGCGCTGTTTGCAGGATGCACCTCCACCGGAGAAGAGACAGAACCTTCGGAAAGCGGCGAATCCGCCGAGGCCTACGCGGACGCGGCGCAGATCGCTCTCGGCGACGACGGCATCACGGTAGACGGGGTGGCCGTTTCCGAAAACCCGGAAGATGCGGTCTACGTCGGCGCGCCGATTATTTATTATGAAGCCGGCCATGACGAGACCTATGGGGAGGGCGGCGAATCCGAAGGCCACACCGCAGAAGAGGCCGCCGCAAGCACCGTGCTCACGATCACGCAGCCCGGAAGCTACCATGTGACCGGCACTCTCTCCAACGGCCAGATCGCCGTGGATCTCGGAGAGGACGCTGCGGCGGACGAGAACGCGGTTGTCAAACTGATCCTTGACGGCACCGACATCACCTGCCCGGTGGCGCCCGCCGTCATCTTCTATAATGTATATGAGACGAAGAGCACCTCGGAGGCCGGCGCGCAGGTGATCCTTGCCGACGGAAGCGAAAATACCGTCACCGGCTCCCACGTCGCAAAAATCTTTAAAGAGGGCACCGAAGAAAAGCTCTACAAATTCGACGGTGCCTTTTACAGCAAGATGACGATGTCCTTCGACGGGGAGGGCTCCCTCACGATCAACGCCGACAATGAGGGGCTTGACAGCGAGATGCACCTGACCGTCAACAGCGGCACGATTCATATTTCCTCCATGGACGACGGCATCAACACCAACGAGGACGGCGTGTCGGTCTGCACGATCAACGGCGGTTCCCTCACGATCAACGCCGGGCAGGGCGCCGAGGGTGACGGCATCGACTCCAACGGCGACCTCATCATCAACGGCGGAACCATCGTCGCGATGGCGAACCCGCAGACCGGCGACGGCGGCATTGATGCGGACGGCAAGATTCTGATCAACGGCGGCGTCGTGATCGCCTCCGGCAGCCGCAACGACGCGGTCGCCACGGATTCCGCCCAGCCGTATATGGAACTGAGCTTTGCCGCCACGCAGAGTGCCGGCACCACTATCCGCATCGAGGACGAAAACGGCGGCGTGCTGCTTGAAACGGCGATGGAAAAGGCCTTCCAGAGCTTCACGTTCAGCTCGGCCGACCTCGCGGAAAATACGGTCTATCACGTCTACGCCAATGGAATCCAGCAGCAGTACACCGGAAACCTCACCTCCTGGGCGGCAGGAAACGGCGGCATGCGGCCGGGCGGCCAGATGCCGGAGGGCAACTTCGACCCGCAGAAGCCTCCGGAGGGATTTGACGCACAGGTGCCGCAGGAAGGCGAAGCCCCCAAGATGGCGGAGGGCAGCCTCGACGGAACCTCCGGAAAGCAGCCCGGCATGCGTGAAAATGTCTCCGGCGAGATGCCTTCGATGCCGGAGAACGGCGAAGCTCCGCAAAAGCCGGAAGGCGGTCAGATGCCGGAGGGCGGCACAACGGAAACCGGAGAGCCCTCTGTGGACTTCACGATCACAGCCTCCGTTCACAGCTTCAGCGGCGTCGGCGACTATGCCGAGGCCTCCGGAAAGGCGGCGCTCACCTTCCATGTCAACGAGGACGATACGATCCTCTCCGTCGACACGGTCGGCATCGTCTATAACGGCGCGACCGGCGCGGACGGCAGCACGGCGGAGATCGACGGCAAATACGTTCAGTTCAGCATCGTAGACGTCCCCTCCGAGAACTACTCGAAGACCATCCTGCTTTCGGACGGCAGTATTACCGACATCCTCCCGACCGACGCAGGCACCTACTGCCTGACCATCGCGGTCACTTCGGACTGCCCGGACTATACCGGCAGCAGCCAGTGGGTCTTCACCGTCGGCGCGACATCGGGCTCGTAAAACAACCCCATAAAAAAGCGGCCGCGGAACTCATCGCTCCGCGGCCGCTTTTCATGATCTCTCAGATAGGCAGGCAGGATCCTTCCGTTTCGTCCTTCAGCAAAGCGACCATTTGCCGTGCAAATTGTTTCGCGCCGGAGACGGCCTCCTCCGTCTGGAAATCCGTGATCCCATCGATATCCCGGCAGGAAAACATGCCGAAATACCGCAGCCCGGCATGCTCGCAGAAATGTCTCATCCCAAGCTCAAACGGCCCCGCGCCGTATTCCGTGTCGTATCCCTGCGTCACGACGAGCGCCAGCGGTTTTCCGACCCAGAGGGAGCCCTCCCCTTTTCCATAATATTTGTTCATTCCGTAAAAGCGGTCAAGAACCGCTTTGAGCTGCGACGGACAGTACCAGATATAGATCGGCGTCGCAAGGACCACACAGTCGGAGGCGCATACCGCCTCCACGATCTCCGCCATATCGTCCTGCTGCGGGCATCCGTAGACCCCGCTGACGTTTTGGCAGGCATAGCACCCCCGGCAGGGCAAAATTCGCCTCTCCGCCACGGGAAGATAGGTACATGCCGCGCCGAGGCGCTCGAGCTCCTCCCGGAACGGCACGCAGAGCGCGGCCGTGTTGCCGTTTTGGCGCGGGCTTCCCATCAAAATACAGATTTTCATTTTGTCCTCCTCTGAAGCAGTTCCTCCGCGGAGACCGGGCGGAAACGGATTTCGCCGGTTTCTTCCGCTGAGGCGAGCGCGACCGCATAGCCGCCGTACTCCGCCTCCGCTAAATAATATTTTCCGCCGCCGGCCGCGCAGGGATTCTCCAGCACGCAGAACGACGCGGGAGACAGCGCAAATCCGACGCCGGAGGCCTTGAGCACGGCCTCTTTCTTTGTCCAGACGAGGCCGAATCCGTTTTCATGCGACCGGGCAAAGGATTGTTCCTCCGGAGTGAAGCACCGCCCGGCGACTTTTTCGTTATAGGCGGCCGGGGCCTCGATATCGACCCCGAGCGGGAAATCTCCCGCCGCCAGAACGGCGTAGAAGCCGCTGTGGGAGAGGCAGAATTCCGGCCCGTGCTCAAAAAACGGCTTGCCGTGCTCATTCTGCAGCAGGGTCTCCGACTTCTCTTCCCCGAAGACGAATTTGAGCAGCAGGCCTGCCGCCGCGGAGCGCAGCCGCTCCTCCGGATTCCGGATGGAGAGCGCCTTCCCCCTTCTTGCGGCGGGAAGAGCATCATAAACGGCGGCGCCGTATGGGGCGAGCCGGCGGATATCCGCGAGATAAATCTCAGTCATCTTCTTCACCACCCTGCAGTGTTTTCAGAACGCAAAGCCCCATCGGCAGCGAGCGGCAAAGGGTGATCACGCCGGCGATCGGCCGGCTGATCCGGGCGCCGCCCTCTCCGCCATGCTGTAAAGATTCGTGATCAGCATGGTGAGAATCACGGGAACGGTCCGCCCCGCGGCCAGTTTTTCCACGGGATCGTGGGCCATTCGGTATATTTTATCGGGCTTTTCGATAGGCAAATCTTTCACATTCCTGTCCTTTTTCCCTGCTGATGGGAGATTTTTGGTATATTGAATTATAGCAGGATTTATGGTATCTTTCAAGAAGCCCGTCATACGGAGGCATTTTATGGAATCAAAATACAGAACAGCCGTCTGTTCGCTCAATTCAAAATTCGTTCATTCCTCGCTCGCGGCGTGGTATCTCTCCGCGGCGGTGAAAGAGACCTGCGGGGACACGGTATCCTGCGGCGTGATAGAGGGCACGATCAACGAGAGCGGTGACGCGATCCTTGACCGCCTGTCGCAGCAGATACCCGATCTTCTCGGTTTCTCGTGCTACATCTGGAACATCACAACGATCATGGAGCTCGCGCCGGAGCTCAAACGCCGCTTCCCCGAAACGAAACTCGTGCTCGGCGGGCCGGAGGTCTCTTACCGCGCGGCGGAGCTGCTCAAATCCTCCCCGTGGATCGACTATATCCTTTCCGGCGAGGGCGAGCTCCCGTTCGCAAAGCTCGCAGAGGCCCTCTCCCGCGGGGAAGACCCGGAGGGCATCCCGGGACTCTGCTTCCGGAAGGCGAACGGCATCGTGGAAGCCGCCCCGTTTCTCCCGGATACCGAGCCGCCGTGCCCCTATTCCGAGGACTATCTCCGCGCCCTGAACGGCCGGATCGCCTATCTGGAAACCAGCCGCGGATGCCCGTTTTCCTGCGCGTTCTGCCTCTCCGGCAGGTGCGGCGGCGTCCGCTTCTTCCCCGTCGCCCGCGCGAAACGCGAGATTCTGTTTCTCGCCAACAGCGGCGCGCGGACCGTTAAGCTCGTGGACCGCACGTTCAATGCCAACCGGGAGCGCGCCATGGAGATCTGGCGCTTCGTGATCGAGCAGCAGGGCCTTGGGATCCCGGAGGGGGTCTGTTTTCACTTTGAGATCGCCGGCGACCTTCTCGACGACGAAGCGGTCGCTTTGCTCAATACGGCGCCAAAAGGCTCCATCCAGCTTGAGATCGGCCTGCAGTCCTTCAACCGCCAGACACTCTCCGCCGTGATGCGGAAAACCGACCTCGAAAAGCTGCAGCGCAACATTCTCGCCCTGCTTGCGCCGCGCAACATCCATATCCATATCGACCTGATCGCCGGGCTTCCTTACGAGGACCTTCCCTCCTTCATCGACAGCTTCAACCGTGCCTTCGCCCTGCGGCCGGACATGCTGCAGCTCGGCTTCCTGAAGCTGCTCCACGGGGCACCGATGCGCGAAAACCCCGTCGATTACCCCTGCCGCTTCGACAGGCGCCCGCCCTATGAAGTGACCGAGACGCCGTGGATGTCCGAACGGGCGCTCCAAAGTCTGCACCGGACGGAGGACGCCCTCGAGCGGCTTTACAACAGCGGGCGTTTCCGCAAAACCGTCGACTATCTGCTCACGGAAGCGGACGAAGTGGACGCGTACAGTCTGTTCCGCTGCTTCGGCGAGGAGACGGCCGCCCGGGATGTCTCCGACATTTCGCTGGACGATTTTACCGAGCTTGCCTGCGCCTATTTTTCCGGCCTGCCCGGCACGGATCCCGACCGCCTGAAGGACGCCATGCTGATCGACCGCCTCTCGACGGTCCCGGGCGGCAAGCTGCCGGAATTTCTGAAGAAAAAGGACCCGGATATCAAAAAAATCCGGCGGGAGATCGAGCAGCGTCCGGGATTGGAACAGAAAACCGGCGTCCGGCGGGGGTTTGCTCTGCTCTTCTCCGGGCGGGAGGCCGCCGTCGTCGATTATACCGGAAAAGACCCTGTCACCGGCGGATATCCGGTGAGGATCGTCCCGTACGAGTGAGCCCGCCGGCCGGAGCGCACCTTCCGTTTCTGGCCGCGAATGGAATTATTATACTATAATATTAAAAGAATTGCATCCGTTCTCCCGAAATCCTGCATCTTTTTCGTCATTTAAATTCATGATTTGCACCGGATCCGTGCAAAAATTCGTTATTCCGCTCTATTTTGGCGGTTTCCACGTTTTTTGAAGGGGAATCTTGCAGCTTGGAATAAAATGAAATGCATGAATTCCGAGTTTCCTCTTTACATTCAAAATGCGCGGTGATATAATGTAGAAAATTTGAATCCGGCATGGATTCGCTGAAAAAGGAGGTCATTCGCATGAGAAAATTCTTACGCTTTGTTTCACTCTTTCTGGGGGCACTGATGCTCGTTGCCTGTATTTCGGGGTGCGAACGACAGCCTGAGAAGGAAAAATACCTGATCGCCACCGACACCACCTTTGCTCCGTTTGAGTTCACCGACGGCGACGGCAACTTCGTCGGCATCGATGTCGACATCCTGGCCGCGGTAGCCGAGGATCAGGGTTTTGATTATGAGCTTCAGTCTCTTGGCTTTGACGCCTCCCTCACCGCGCTGCAGGCCGGCGAGGTTGACGGCATGATCGCCGGCATGAGCATCACCGACGTGCGCAAAGAGACCTACGACTTCTCCACCGCATATTATGACAGCGGCGTGGTTGTCGCGGTTAAGGCCGATTCCACCATCGCTTCCTATGAGGATCTCACGGGCCTCTCCGTCGCCGTCAAGAACGGAACCGAGGGCGCCTCTTTTGCGGAATCCATCAAGGATCAGTACAACCTGACGCTGGTCTATTACGATGATTCCGCTTATATGTATGAAGCCGTCAAGACCGGAGACGCCGACGCCTGCGTCGAGGATTATCCGGTTATGGGCTACGGCATCAGCCAGGGCAACGGCCTCAAGATGGTCGGCGACATGGTTCAGGGTTCCTCCTACGGCTTCGCCGTGCTGAAGGGCCAGAACGCCGAACTGCTTCAGATGTTCAACGACGGACTTGCCAACATTATCGCGAACGGCAAATATCAGGAAATCCTCGACAAATACATTTCCGAGGGCTGATCGTTTTTCCGTAAAACAAAATTCCATGTTTTTCAGAATGCGGATAAGTCCTTATCCGCATTCTCTTTATATGGGAAATCAAATGGTATTGGGGTTGTTTCATTATGGACTTTTATGGCGTATTTCTCGACGTCTGGCCGATGCTGCTGCAGGGCCTCGGCATGACGTTGAAAGTCTCCGCGATTGCCCTCTTCATCGCCTTTTTTCTGGGGCTGATGTCCTGCCTGATGGGGATGTCGAAAGTGTTTTTCCTCAAATGGATCTCCAGGGCATATGTCTGGGTCATTCGCGGAACGCCATTCATCGTGCAGCTTTTCCTCGTAAAGTACGGGTTCCCCCAACTTATGAAAATATGGATGCCGGAGTTTAACATCGGCATCACCACCGCCGCCATCGCCACGCTCGCGCTGAACGCCGGCGCCTATCTGAGCGAGATCTTCCGCGGCGGCATCCAGGCGGTCGATGTCGGCCAGATGGAGGCCGCGCGCAGCCTCGGCCTACCCAAGGGCCACGCCATGCGGAAGGTGATCCTGCCGCAGGCGATCCGGATCTGCATCCCCTCCCTCGGGAACCAGTTCATCATCACGCTGAAGGATTCCTCCCTGGCGCAGGTGATCGGCCTCAACGAGCTATTTTATCAGGGCAAGATCTACGTCGGCTATTCCTTCAAGAGCTTTGAAACCTACATTTTGGTCGGCTGTGTCTATCTATTGGTGATCGCAGCCCTCTCGTACCTCATGAACCGCATCGAAAGGGGGCTCGACTGTGGCGCAAAAGGTTAAAGTCCGGAACCTTTACAAGAGCTTCGGCAGCCTTTCGGTGCTGGAAGGCCTCGATCTCGACGTCGAAGAGGGCGAGGTCGTCTGCATGATAGGCCCCTCCGGTTCCGGAAAATCCACGTTTCTCCGCTGCCTCAACCGCCTTGAGGAGCCGACCTCCGGCGAGATCGAGATCAACGGCCAGCAGATCTCCCAAAAGGAGACCGACATCAACAAGGTCCGCGAAAACATCGGCATGGTGTTTCAGCAGTTCAACCTCTTCCCTCACCTCTCCGTGACGGAGAACATCATGATGGCTCCGGTCGACCTCAAGAAGATGACCCGGGCCGAGGCGAAAAAGCGGGCGCTTGAGCTGCTGGATCGTGTCGGCCTGCGCGACAAAGCGGACGCCTTCCCGAGACAGCTCTCCGGCGGCCAACAGCAGCGCGTCGCGATTGCCCGCGCGCTCGCGATGAATCCCGCGATCATGCTCTTCGACGAACCGACCTCCGCCCTTGACCCCGAGATGGTCGGCGAGGTGCTGCAGGTCATGCGGGAGCTCGCGGAGGGCGGCATGACGATGATCGTCGTCACGCATGAGATGGGCTTCGCCCGCGATGTGGCGGACCGCGTGATCTTCATGTCCGACGGCCACATCGTGGAAGAAGGGCCTCCTAAGGAGATCATTCTCCACCCGAAAGAGCAGCGCACGAAAGATTTTCTGAGCTGCGTATTGTAATTCCATAAAAACGCCTCCGGTTGCAAATCCTCCGGAGGCATTTTTTTGAATTGAATTTTCCACTACTATCTTATAGAATGAATGAGGAACTATTTTTGACATCTGACGGAGGTAGGGTATGAGACGAATTTTGCCGTGGATTCTTGCGCTGATCGTTCTGCTGGGCGGATGCGCAAAGACGGAGGTACCGGAGCCGGAATCTTCCGCCGCCGAGACGGAGGCTTCCTCCGGAGCCGGGGCGGATCTCCCGCCGGAAGTGACCGCGCCGAATGAGGATGGGATATTTCCTTCCATCTCCTGCGAGGATTTCGACCGCTGGGTCACGGATGGTGAACCGGATACGGAAAAGCCCGATGACAGCGAAATCACCCCGTTCCTTGAGACAAAATCCTGCCAAACCTATCTGGCGGAGAATTTCGACGGGATTATGGGAGATATCGGCGACGTCGGCGACCTCTCGGATTGGCACGTCCTTTTTGAAGACGACCACTACGTCCTTCAGACGGGGATGTATGACCCCTATACTTATTCGTGGCGCGACCAGTGGATGCCTCTGCGCTTCGTCATGCTGGGAAGCGACACCTCCGGCACCTACGACCGGCTCGCGTTCGTCTGCATCGATCAGTACGCCGTGTTGGCCGGCAGCGGCGATTTCTATGTGCCGCAGGCGGAATCCCTGATCTACTGGGCTTTCGGCCGGGAATCGGAGCTCCAATTCGGCACCGAGGAGGACTACGCCGAGGCCCATACCGTCTTCCGTCTGGAAAACGATTATTATCCCAGCCTTGTGAATGCCGCGACCGGCCGCACGGTGCTGATCGATTTTTCGATTATGGATGAGATGATCGCCGTCCGCGAGATCCCCGAAGGGCTCGGCCATACGGTCTTTTATTCCGAAAAACTGGCGTCTTATAAAATGAACGGCACCCCGGACGATCGCATCGTCTACCTTTACCGCGACAACAACCTTGACGACTTGATGGATGTCGCCTATTACGACGCCTCCGCCCAGGAGCTGCATCCGCTTGTGTACGGGGGCAGCCGGTTTTATTCCCCGCAGTTTTCCGTTCTGAGCACGGGCGCTTTCTCGATAACCGACGGAGAAGCCGATGAAATTTTTATCTATCATACCGAAACCGAAACGCCGTGGGAGCCGGCCGCCGTCCTCGGCGGCAGCGGAAAAGGCTTCTCCGACGACAGCGTCTATCTTCCCTGGCAGCCGATGACCGATAAGAAGGATTCGAGCCTGCATGTCGTTCCTTATTTCAACGAGGAAGAGCAGATCCTATATTTCTGCACGTTCCGGGATGACGGAACGATTGTGGAAAACCTCTCCTCCGGCCTTCGCGCTTCGAGGGACGGCTGGTACCTTGATTTTCAGAATTTCAGCGACGGGATCACCTATTTTCTCTATTATCCCGACGGCGGCGCCTATGACGGCACGCATCTCGCGATGAACCTCACCTCCGGGAAATCCCACGCCCTCCAGATCTGGAAACAGGAGTCCCCTTTCACCTGCACCGCCGAAGGAGGTCTTTATATCCGCTCCGGCCCCGGCGCGGATTATGAGAAGCTCGGCATCATTCCCGAAAATGCAAAAGCGATCGTGCTGCAGGAGGCGGACGGCTGGTGCTACGTCGTCTACGGCGATACGGTCGGCTGGGCCTCGGCGGAATTCCTCATTCAAGCCTGAGCGAGGCCGGAACCCACGCTTCAAAACTCCCCGCATTGTTTGGGCGGCGCTTCGGCGCTCACAAACGAACCGATACGCTCTCTTATACGCCAAAACCCCCTCAGGATCAACATCCGGAGGGGGTTTTGACACGTTGGAGGAATTTTTGAATCCGGCGTTCCCGTCGGGCGGAAACGCCGGCAACAAGCGATTCATCGAAAAGATCAGTTGAGGTTTACCTTTCCGGCCGCATAATCGAATTCGCGCTCCATTTCGGCGGAGGGCTTCTCGGTCAGCAGGCTCACCACAATGATCACCGCCAAGCCGAACAGGAAGGCCGGAAGCAGTTCGTAGACGTTCCACGCGCCGCCCAGCGGACGGACGAGATATTTCCAGATAAACACCATCGCTCCACCGGAGATCATGCCTGCCAGAGCGCCGGTGCGGTTGGTCCGCCTCCAGAACAGCCCGCAGAGCATGACCGGCCCGAATGCGGCGCCGAAGCCCGCCCACGCGAAGGAGACAATGGAGAAGACGGAGGCGGGTTCCCACGCCTCGACGGCGGAGACGACCGCGATTCCGATGACCGTGAGCCTCGCCGCCAGCATGGACTGTTTCTCCGTGAGCTTTACGCCGAAGACGCCCTGCAGTACATTCTGCGCGATGGCCGAGGAGGCGACCAGCAGCTGCGAGTCGGAGGTGGACATCGTGCTCGCAAGGATACCCGCGATGACAAGGCCGGCCAGCAGCGCCGCAATGATGCCGTTTTGGCTCAGGAAATTGGAAATGATAACGATGATGGTTTCCGCGTCGCTGTATGTATTGAGGGTGCCGATCATGCCGTCCTTCGAAAGGCTGAAGCCGGTGACGCCGATCAGGATGGCGACGCCCATGGAGAGGACGACCCAAATGGAGGCGACCCTGCGCGCGACCTTGATCTTATTTTCATCCTCGATCGCCATGAAGCGCAGAATGAAGTGCGGCATGCCGAAATAGCCGAGCCCCCATGCTAAGAGGCAGATCGCCGCGATCACCGTATAGGGCTGACTGCCTCCGGTCTCCCAGACATAGCTTGCGGAGACGCTCAGATAGCCGGGCAGTTTGGAGGCGTTCTCGATTACGTTGCCGAAGCCGCCGGCATGAACCACGCCGTAGATGAAAACGAAGCCGAGCGAAAAGCTCATGATGACGCCTTGGATCACGTCGGTGACGGACTCCGCAAGGAAGCCGCCCAGCGCGGTATAAAACACAATGACCACCGCGCTGATAAGCATCGCCACGCGGTAATCCACGCCGAAGAGGCTCGCAAAGAGCTTGCCGCTCGCGTTAAAGCCGGAGGAAGTATACGGCACAAAAAAGACGATGATCGTCACGGAGGAGATCAGCAGCAGCAGCTTACTTTTATCATGAAACCGGTTCGCAAAGAAATCCGGGATCGTGATGGCGTCAACCGCCTGAGAATAACGGCGCAGACGCTTTGCCTCAATCAACCACGCAAGATAGGTGCCGGCCGCAAGACCGACCGCCGTCCAGAAGGCTTCCGCCGTGCCGAAAAAATAGGCCGTGCCCGGAAGGCCCATCAGCAGCCACGCGCTCATATCGGTGGCCTCGGCACTCATCGCCGTCACATACGGTCCGAGCCTCCTGCCGCCGATATAGAAATCGTCGGTGTTTTTATTTTTTCTTGCGTACCACAGGCCCACGACGATCACCGATACAATGTAGAGGACAATCGATACCGTCATAAAGATCTGTCCCTGTGTCATAAACTATCACCCCATTCGGTTATTCCAGAATGAAGTGATTATAACACAAAAAATACCGTACGAGAATACAGAACGAAGTATATACTCCATCCCGTTCCCGTCCGGCATTTACAGCGAAATTTTGTTTTAGTTATGCTATTCCATTTATGTATTTATTGTTAGACTTTAAATTATACGAAAAAAATATTTTTTTAAATATTTTTTCGAAATTCATGCAAAAACACGGGCATCATGCGTTTGGCATACTGCCGCAGGGAGTACTCGCCGTTGCAGATGCACCAGTCGTAGAGCAGCGCGCGCTCGAGAAGCGCATAGGCCTTGACGATCTCGTTGGCGGAGACGTCGTCCCGGAGCTCGCCCCGCTCCTGCCCCCTTGTCACGATCGCCCGCAGGAGTTTATAATAGGTGCGGTTGCGGTCGAGCAGGTGCTTGTCGCCTTTTGTCACGAGCTGGGAGGAATAGAGGCGCGCAAGCAGGTCGATTGCGACCGTGTTTTCGATCATGCCGAAGAGCTCCTCATTGAGATAGATGAGCTCGTCGAAAGCATCCATCTCCGGGTCCACCGTCTCCTCCAGCTCCTCGTATTTTTCGTCGAAGAGGATTGAGAGCGAGGAGAGCAGCGCATCTTTTCCTTCAAAATAATGATAAAACGAGCCCTTGGAGGTGCCGGATTCCTCGATGATGTCGTCGACGGTTGTGTCGTCGTACCCCTGCCGGTAAAAGAGATGCCACGCGGCGTCGACGATACGGCTTTTTGTGTTGCGGGAATTCCTTTTCGGCATGGTCCTCCCCTCCTTTTGATATAGTGTAGCATTCTCTTTGTGAATCATCAAGCGTTTTTTCAAACATTCAAAAGGATAAAAGAACATGTTTTCTGACGTTTTTTCATGAATTATGAAATTCATTTCTCGGTTTTATTCAAAAAGTCTTGATTATTTCCGGCGATATGGTAGAATATTGGATACATACTCTCTTTCTCGGCAGAACTTGTTTTCAAAGGAGTGAATCGGATGGATCGGGTGTATAACTTCTCCGCGGGACCGTCGATGCTGCCGCTGCCTGTGCTCGAACAGGCGCAGCGGGATCTGGTCTGCTATCCCGGCGCGGGATGCAGCGTCATGGAGATGAGCCATCGATCTCATGCCTATGAAGCCATCATCGGCCGCGCGGAAGAGACTCTGCGGAAGCTGATGCAGATACCGGAGGACTACGCGGTGCTTTTTTTACAGGGGGGCGCCTCCCTGCAGTTCTCCATGGTGCCGATGAACCTCGCAAAACGCGGCCAGACCGCGGATTACGCCGTCACCGGTGTCTTTGCAAAAAAAGCCTTCGCAGAGGCGAAAAGGTGGTGTTGTGCCAATGCCGTTTCCGACGGCTCGTTGTCCGGTTACACCACGATTCCGGAGCTGACGCCCGATAAGCTCTCTCCGGATGCCTGCTATCTGCACATCACCGGGAACAACACGATCTACGGCACCGCCTACCGGACGGAGCCCGAGACGAACGGCATCCCGCTGGTGGCGGATTGGTCCTCCGCGATCCTCGGCCGCGTAATCGACGTCCGCAAATACACGCTGATTTACGCAGGCGCCCAGAAAAACATGGGCATCGCCGGCGTCACGGTTGTCATTCTCAAAAAATCGGCAATTCCGGATGAGGTCGACCCCGTCGTCCCATCCATGCTGCAATACAAAGTCATGGCAGAGACAGAATCCATGTACAACACGCCGCCGGCTTTCGCAATCTACGTCGCCGGGCTCGTGTATCAGTGGGCGCTCGACCAAGGCGGCGTGCCCGCTCTGGAAAAGCATAACGCCGAAAAAGCCGCGATCCTCTACTCCGCGCTCGACGAATCGAAGCTCTTCCGCCCGGTCGCCGCGAAGGAATTCCGTTCCGACATGAACGTCACCTTCACGCTGCCCGATGAGAAGCTGACGGCCGATTTTCTCCGCATGGCGGAGGAACGCGGCCTCATCAACATCAAAGGTCACCGCGCTGTCGGCGGCTGCCGGGCTTCGATCTACAACGCCATGCCGACCGAAGGCGTGGTGAAGCTCGTGGAATGCATGCGCGACTTTGAAAAACAGATTTTGTAATCTCCTCTGCCTCTCCCCGTCCGCACACCCTTTTGCCGGGCAGGCGCCCGCTTTTTTCCGACCGGAGAACGTTTCTTTTCTTCCCGGCCGGGAAGCCGCCGCATCCCGCAGGGGACGGACCCCATTATTTTATTGTGATAAGGAGATTCTTTTTCATGTATATTATCAACACCTACAACAAAATCGGCCAGGTCGGCCTTGATCTCTATGATAAAAACAAATACGTCATCACCGACGTGCTCGACAACCCGGATGCGATCATGGTCCACTCCGCTCCCCTGCACGACCTCGTCTTCGGCGACAAGCTGAAGGCGATTGTCCGCGTCGGCGCGGGCGTCAACACGATCCCGGTCGACCGCTGCACCGAAAACGGCATTGTGGTCTTCAACACGCCCGGCGGCAACGCCAACGCCGTGAAGGAACTCGCCATTGCGGCGATGGTCTCGATCACCCGCAACGTGGAAGCGGCCTCCTCCTGGGTAAAAACCCTGAAGGACAGCGAAAGCGAGCCCGGAAAAGCGGTGGAAAAGGGCAAGGAAGTTTTTCGCGGACCGGAGATCATGGGCAAACGCATCGGCATCATCGGCGTGGGCTCGATCGGCTCCCGTATGGCGAAGGCTTGCTCCGATCTCGGCATGGACGTGATCGGTTACGACCCCTACCTGCTGCCGATGCGCAAGAAGGATCTGCGCGCCTATCTCAATTTCACCGACGACGTCACGGAGATTTACAAGACCTGCGACTATATCACCGTGCATGTCCCGCTCAACGACGAGACCCGCGACTATATCGGCGCCGCCGAAATCGACATGATGAAGCCCGGCGTCTACTTGATCAACTATGCCCGCGGCCCGATTATCAACGAGGAGGCGCTCAATGCGGCGCTTCTCAGCGGGAAGGTGAAGGCCTTTGCGACCGACTTCCCCACCAAGGCGCAGCTTGGGATTGAAACCGTCTTCTGCACGCCGCACCTCGGCGCCGGAACGCCGGAAGCCGACGAAAACTGCGCGGTCATGGGCGCAAAGGAAATCATCGACTATCTGGAAAACGGCAACATCACGAACGCCGTGAACCTGCCCGCGGTCAGCTTCCCAAGAGCGGCCGGGGCCCGCGTCACCCTGATTCACAGCAACATTCCCGGCATGCTCGGCATGATTACCGAAAAAGTTGCCGCGGCCGGGCTCAACATCGAAAACCTGGTCAACAAGTCCCTCGGGGCAATCGCATATACGATCCTGGATTTCAATACGGATTTCCCGGAGTCCCTGTCCAATGAGCTTGCAGCTCTTGAGAACATCAGACGGGTCCGGGTACTCTGAGGGTCGGATTCTATCAGTTCAGCGGCTCGGAAACGGGCCGCCGTTCGTTTTTCAAGGATAATGGAGGAAAACATGAATTTGGAGGAACGATTTGCAGCCCTCGGCATCAAAGTGCCGGAGATCTGGCTGCCCGGCGGTGCCGTGGACTACCGGAAATACGCCGTGCTCGCCTGCGACCAGTACGCGGCCCAGCCGGAATACTGGGACCGCGTGAAGGATTTTGTCGGAGATGCGCCTTCGGCGCTCAATATGATTTTGCCGGAGGCGTTTCTGCTGAGCGGCGACCGGGATTACGCGAAACGCGCCCGGGCGATGGAGCGCTACCTCTCGGACGGCACGCTGGAGAATAAGGGCGAGACGATGGTCTTCTGCCGGAGGAAAACGCCGGACGGCGAGCGAAGGGGCTTAGTGGTCGCCTTCGACATGGAGCAGTACGATTTTAACCCGGATTCCAAACTTCTGATCCGGGCGACCGAGGAGACCGTCCTCAGCCGGGTGCCGCCCCGCGTGGAGATCCGGAGGCAGTCGCCCCTCGAACTTCCGCACGTGCTCGTGCTCATCGACGACCGCGAGGACCTGCTGATGCGCATGCTGGATGCGGAAAACGGGAATCTGCCGCTCCTCTACGACTTCGATCTGATGGAGGGCGGCGGCCACATCACCGGCTACCGCGTCGATTCCCCGGAACTGCTCGGCAAAGTGGCCGACGCCCTGGAGATTCTCCGCGAGCGAAGCGGCGACGGCTTCCTCTTTGCCATGGGCGACGGCAACCACTCCTTCGCCGCGGCGAAGAGCTACTGGGAGGAACTGAAACCCACGCTCTCCCCTGCCGAGCGGGAAACCCACCCCGCCCGCTACGCACTGGCCGAGATCATCAACCTCTACGACCCGGCGATGCCCTACGAGGGCATGAACCGGCTGCTGACGAACGTCGACCCCGGCGAGGCGCTCGCGGAGATGGGGCTCGACCTTTCGGATCTGCCGGATCTGCAGACGCTCCAGCCGATCCTCGACCGGTGGCTCGAATCCCACCCCGAGGCGCAGCTCGAATATGTGCACGACGCCCGCACCTGCCGGGAGCTTGGCAAAAAAACGCGCAGTCTTGCCTTCACTTATGAAACTTTCGACAAAGAAGGCCTCTTCGACGTGGTACGGAAGAACGGCCGCTTTGTCCGCAAGAGCTTCGCGATGGGGCATCCGTACGAAAAGCGGTATTATCTCGAAGCCCGGAAAATAAGATAACTCCATAAAAAAGCGATTTGTTCCCAATGGGTCCGGAATAAAAATTTGATCTCCGACGGGGGGTGTTTCATGAAGAAAAGCCGTTGCGTTTTTTCTCCGCAATCCCGATGTCCGCAGGACAAAAGCAACCGTTTTTATCAATCTTTCACTGTTTCTTTCAACAATCCAATAACTTCCTATACATTTGCTTGCACGTATTGCGGAAAAAGGTTATACTTGTTCAGTAACATTCAGTAAACGAGGTGAAAAGATGGAAAAAGAAAATCAATTCCTGCTCTGGTTTGACGAGTTGGAAAGAAACGATGTTTCTATCGTGGGAGGTAAATCCTCTTCCCTTGGCGAAATGACTTCCAAAACGGACGTCCCCGTCCCGTACGGCTTCGCCACGACCGCCTATGCCTACCGGTATTTTCTGGAATCCACTGGCCTGAAGGACGAAATGTATGCGATGCTCAAGGGCCTTGACGTTGATAATTCCGAAAAACTCCATGAAGTCTGCTCCGCCATCCGCACCAAATTTGTCGAGAAGCAGATGCCGGCCGACCTGGAAAAAGCCATTAAGGACGCCTATATCGAGCTGGCCGCGCGCATCCGCCGCGACTGCCCCGAGCTGATCGGCGACGATCTGCCGCTGGTGGCCGTCCGCTCCAGCGCGACCGCGGAGGATCTGCCGGACGCCTCCTTCGCGGGCCAGCAGGATACTTATCTCAACGTGGTCGGCGGCGACGAGGTCGTCAGAAAGGTCAAGGAGTGCTATGCCTCCTGCTTCACGGACCGCGCCACGTTCTACCGCGAAAAACAGGGTTACGATCACATGAATCTCGCCCTCTCCGCCGCCATCCAGATGATGGTTTTCTCCAAGGCCTCCGGCGTCATGTTCTCCGTGAACATCTCGAACGGCGACGACACCAAGATCATCATCGAGGGCGCCTACGGCCTCGGCGAATACGTCGTGCAGGGCATTGTTACCCCGGACGACTACATCATTGACAAGGCGACGATGCAGATCGTCTCCAAGGACGTCCACGTCCAGAACGTCATGTACGCCTGCAAGGTTGGCGGCGACTGCGAGGAACGCGCCGTAGACCCGGAGGCGGCGAGCCGTCAGAAACTGACCGATCAGCAGATCCTTGAACTCGCCGAATATGCGAAGCGGCTGGAAAACCATTATGGCTGCTACATGGATATGGAGTGGGGCATCGACGAACGCACCGGCAAGACATGGCTGCTTCAGGCGCGCCCCGAGACTGTCTGGAGCCGTAAAAACAAGAAGAATGCCGAGGGTGCCGCCCGCGAAGTCATTGCAAAAGGACTTCCGGCCAGCCCGGGCCTCATCTCCGGGAAGGCGCACGTAATCCTGAGCCCGGAGCATATCGACCAGTTCCACGACGGCGAGATCCTCGTCACCGAGATGACCGCGCCGGACTGGGTGCCCGCCATGAAGAAGGCCAAGGCCATCGTCACCAACTCCGGCGGCATGACCTGCCACGCCTCCATCGTCAGCCGGGAGCTCGGCATCCCCTGCATCGTCGGCACCAAGAGCCGCGGCAACGCCTGCACCGAAGTCATCACCGACGGCATGGAGATCACCGTCGATGCGAACAACGGCGTCGTATATAGGGGCATCGTGGAGGAAAAGAAACCCGAAGCCGCCCCGGCCGCCGTCGTCGCCGCGGAGACCTTCCCGGTCACCGGCACCAAGATCTATATGAACCTCGGCGACCCGGACCTGGCCGAAAAGTACGCCCCACTCCCCTGCGACGGCATCGGCCTGATGCGCGAAGAATTCATCTGGACCACCTATATCCACGAGCATCCGCTCTATCTGATCAAATCCGGCCACCCGGAGAAGGTCGTCGACCAGCTGGCCGAGGGCTTCCGCCAGGTCTGCCAGGCGATGGCTCCCCGCCCGGTTACGCTGCGCTTCTCCGATTTTAAATCGAGCGAGTACCGCGACCTCAAGGGCGGCGAGGAATTTGAGCCCAACGAGCCCTCCGCCCTGCTCGGCTGGAGAGGCGCCTCCCGCTACTACGACCCGAAATACATCGAGGGCTTCCGCCTCGAGTGTCAGGCGGTGCGCAAGGTCAGAGAGGAATACGGCCTCAAAAACCTGCATGTGATGATTCCGTTCTGCAGAAGCGTCGCGGAATGCGAAAAGGTCGTCACCATTATGGCGGAGGAGGGCCTGCGCCGCGGGCCGGACTTCAAGGTCTGGCTGATGGCGGAGATCCCGGCCAACATCATTCTCGCCGATCAGTTCAATCAGTTCGTCGACGGCTATTCCATCGGTTCCAACGACCTGACGATGCTGGTGCTCGGCTGCGACCGCGACAACGACACGGTTTCCCACATCTTCGATGAGCGCAACCTCGCCGTCAAGCGCGCCGTCAAGCATCTGATCGAGGCCGCCCACAAGGACGGCAAGACCGTCTCCATCTGCGGGCAGGCGCCGAGCGTCTATCCGGAATTTGCCGAATTCCTCGTGCGCTCCGGCATCGACAGCATCTCCGTCAACCCGGACCGCGTCAAATTTACCCGCAAGATGGTCGCCCAGGTCGAGCAGCGCATCATGCTGGATGCCCTCACCAACCGCGGCCGTGTGCTTGATACCGACGTGACCTGGTGATTCGTTTTTTCAAAAGAAAAATAAAAGAAGAAGCCGTCCGGATTCCCGGCGGCTTCTTTTTTATTCGGCGGCACGAAGGATTCTGCCCTGCCCGGCCGAAAGAACGTTTTCCGGTTTTTCAGCGCCAAACGGCCGGGAACGGGTTTTTCCATGCGCTGAAAGCAACAAGCCGCCGAAGCCGCTTTTTCTTGGGAAGAACGGGCGAATCTCCGGGCATTCCCGCCGGCGCGCATAAAAAGACAGGCGGCCCATATGGGACCGCCCGCCGTGCTTTTTTGATCAGTAATTTTCGGCGCGGAGCTGGAAATAGGACTGCGGATGATTGCAGACCGGGCAGATCTCCGGCGCGTTCTCGCCGATGTGGATGTGGCCGCAGTTGGTGCACTTCCAGATCACGATGGAGCCTTTTTTGAAGACTTCGCCGGCCTTGACGTTCTCCAGAAGCTTGAGATAACGTTCCTCGTGGGTCTTTTCGATCGCGGCAACGCCCTCGAATTTAGCGGCGATTTCATCGAAGCCCTCTTCTCTGGCTTCCTTTGCAAAAGTCGCATACATCTCGGTCCACTCATAATGCTCGCCGCCGGCGGCGGTGGCAAGGTTCTCGGCCGTGGATTTGATCTCTCCGCCCACCAGGTATTTATACCAGAGTTTGGCATGTTCTTTCTCGTTGCCGGCGGTTTCCTCAAAAATGTCCGCGATCTGGTTGAAGCCTTCTTTTCTCGCCTTGCCGCTGAAATAGGTGTATTTATTTCTGGCTTCGGATTCTCCCGCAAAAGCGGTCATCAGGTTTTTTTCGGTTTTGCTGCCTTTGAGTTCCATACGATCCTCTCCTTTTTTATGATGGTGGGTTTATTCTTCCATAATCGGAACAAAGTCAACGGCGCCGTGCTTGCAGATCGGGCAAATAAAATCCGCGGGGAGGTTCTCCCCTTCATAAATATATCCGCAGATCACGCAGCGCCAGCCTTTGATGGCCTTGGTCGGCTTGAATTTGGGCTTGATATTTTCCTGATAATAGGTGTAGGTGACGGAATCTCCGTCTCCCAATACCTCCGCGTCGTCGATATCCACGATAAACATGACGTGGGTGCCGAGATCGATCTCCTGTACGACCGTCCCGGAGAAGACGGCGTTGACGTGCTCCGTCAGGTGGAGGATGCCGTTTTCCCCGCGCGCCGTGCCCGGAAGTCCCTCAAATTTATCGGCATCCTTGCCGCTCTGGAAACCGAATCGTTTGAACAGGTCGAACGGCGCGGTGGTATCCAGAACGGAGACACTGAATTTTCCGGTCTTTTGAATCATTTCGCACGTCAGATTCAGTTTGTTGATGGCAATGCTGCCGCGGAGCGGATTGCTCGTCACCTGGGAAAAGGTGTTGATGATACAGCCGTTGTCCTTTTCGCCTTCTCTGGCGCTCAGAACGAAAAGGCCGTAGCTGATTTTGAATAACGCCTTATTATCCATGATCCTTCTCCTTTCCTGATTGCTTTATTTCAGCTCCGCCGCATTCCGCGCAGATCCCCGTGAACACAAGCTCATAACCGAGGATTCGGAATCCGGCGGCGTCACTGACTCTTTCTTCGACGCCGCGAAGCTCCGGCATCATGACATCCCGCACTTTTCCGCACCGGACGCAGAGGATATGGTAATGCTTCATGGCATTCCAGTCGTAATGGGCGGGGCCGGAGGCCACCTTGATATCGGTGATCTCCTCCTCCGCCGCAAGCCGGCCGAGAATCCGGTAGACCGTCGCCTTGCTGATGCCGGGAAACGTCTTATGGATCCACGCGTAGGCTTCCTCTGCGGTCGGATGATCCAGCGCGCGGAGAGCCTGAAGAACAATATCCTTCTGTAGGGTATTCTTCATATTTCCGGCGCCTCCTTAACTAAGAATTGTTCTTATTTGATTATATCAGCATTCTGCGAAAAGTCAACCTCCGCATGCCGTTTTTTCATATTTTTTCTGCTTCCGCAGATACTAAGGGTATTCCGGTATGGAAGGGAAAGTGAAAAACAAAATGGTAGAAAACGAAGATACCGTCAATTTGCTGAAAGAATGCGACGCAGGCGTGAAAATGGGGGTTACCTCCATCGACGAGGTGCTGCCGTCGGTAAAAAGCCTCGGGCTGAAGACAATGCTCTCCAACTGCAAGGAAAACCACAGGAAGCTCGGCAGCGAAGCCCGGAGCCTGTTGGAACAGCACAATGCCGACGGTAAGGAGCCGAGCCCGATCGCCGAAGGGATGAGCTGGTTTAAAACGAACGTCAAGCTGGCGGTGGATGCCGGCGACGACACCGTGGCCGACCTGATGATCGACGGCTGCAACACGGGCGTCAAATCCCTGAACCGCTATCTGAATGAGTATCAGAACGCGGACGAGCAGGCAAAAAGCGTTGCCCGGCGTCTGGCCGAGGTTGAGGACCGCCTGTCGAGGGATATTCGCTCCTATCTTTGAGCACGGTGCTCAAAAAAAACGCCCGCCTTTGGGAATCCGTTTTGACCGGAGTTTCCAAAGGCGGGCGTCACGCTGTTTTTATGAAGTCAGCTTGCCCTGCAGGCTGCTCTGCAGGCTGACGGCGGCCTGCACGTTGTTGATGACAAGCGCGTCGGTGATGCCGTATTCGCTGATGATCTTGCTTGTGCTCTTGCAGGATTTGCGGATGTCGACGACGACGATCTCCTCAAAATAATCGATCATATAAGGCACAAAGGCGTTGCCGTAGGATTCCTTGAAGATCAGCAGCCTCCGGCCGTTGTGGTTTTCCGTCTGGATGACGGTCAGGGGCTGGTCGCCGCAGATAAACATGGAGGCGTAGCTCTTCGCGCTGCCATTGATCGCGCTGCCGGAGTAACTGACGCCGCCGCTGTAATAGGTCATGGTATAAGAAGTTCTTGGGTAGTGGCCGACCGTGTAGTCCGGATTGGCAAGCAGGCAGGCCGGATGCGGCTCGGTCGTATAGCCGTAAAGGGTACCGATGAAGCCGGTGTTGACGACGGTCGTGTAGCTGGAAATATCCCGTGGCGTCATCCCGATGGCATCACACATGGCTGCGGAGGCGTAATAGGCGCCGAGGCTGGTCCAGTGATGGTCGGTGCGGTAATAGAGATACTCGCCGCTGTGCTGGGCCATCAGGCCCGCCGCGTCGACCGTGGTAACACCGGACATCATGGAGTAGGTATTGGAAATGAACGAGGATTGGCTGTCGTAGGTATCCCCATAGCCGGCGGGCCCGTTGAAGGCGCAGCTCTTCGGCACCAGCAGGCTGATGACCTGAACGGATGGGTATTTCGCCGCAAAATCCGTCAGGATGGAGGCATAGGAGCTGCTGCCTGAGGAATTGGAGCTGAAATACTCGAGCGCATAGTCGCCGCAAACCAGCACGTTGCCGGAATAATAGGCGTTGATCGTGTTGTGGTAATGGACGCCGCTCGTCGTCTCGTCGCAGATCTCCGTGGTCTGCGGCTCGGTGACGGTGTTTGCAGCGGTCTGGGCGGCAGTACCCGCTGCAGCCTGCGCGGCGGTGACTTTTTCGGAATAGCCGCAGACCGTGCAGACGCGGGTGTCTCCCTCCGTCATGAACGTATGGCCCTTCGCCTCTTCGAGAACCTCCCCGCAGACCGTGCAGGCCTGAGGCTCCGTGCAGGTGGCCGCGGGACCCGGCGTATGGCCTGTCGCCGCCTCGATCACAGCCCCGCAGA
Source organism: uncultured Oscillospiraceae bacterium (assembly GCA_964391915.1). Taxonomy (GTDB): domain Bacteria; phylum Bacillota; class Clostridia; order Oscillospirales; family Ruminococcaceae; genus UMGS1668. Next base: position 62,771 of record CAYMNV010000002.1, on the reverse strand, counting down.
CCGTGCAGACCTGAGGTTCCGTGCAGGTGGCCGCGGGACCCGGCGTATGGCCTGTCGCCTCCTCAAGAACCGCTCCGCAGACCGTGCAGACCTGAGGCTCCGTGCAGGTGGCCGCGGGACCGGGCGTATGGCCTGTCGCCTCCTCAAGCACCTCTCCGCAGACCGTGCAGACCTGAGGTTCCGTGCAGGTGACCGCGGGGCCGGGTTTATGGTTGTGGATCTGGCTCCCGATCAAAACGGCGGTCACGAGAAGCGCTCCTCCCGCCGAGGCGATCATCTTTTTGCTGACGCTCATGTACGGCAAAACTCCCCTTCCTTTTGAATCCAGTTTATTATATAAAATTTTTCCTGAGTTTTAAAGGGGAGAAAGAAAAAGCGTGGATATTTTCCCTTTTTTGCTTTTTGTTTATTATTTTCGCTGTCGATAATTGCCTTTACTTTTTTTTGGGCGTAAGTTATAATTTATCTATGCTTTTTCGTCTTTCGGATGGAGGCGGATCTGCAGTGGAGTGGAGAAAACATATAGAAAAGGATGTTACTTATGAAGCTAACTGACAATGCGAAAGCCGTACTCGAACGCAGATACCTTGTTAAGGATGAAAAAGGGGAATGCGTGGAGACTCCTGAGGATCTCTTCCGGAGAGTTGCAGCCGCCATTGCCTCCGCCGACCGGAATTACGACCCGGAGGCCGACACCGCTGCGCTCGCGGAGCAATTCTACCAGAGGATGTCCAACCTCGAATTCCTGCCGAACAGCCCGACGCTGATGAACGCAGGCCGTCCGCTCGGCCAGCTTTCCGCCTGCTTCGTCCTGCCGGTAGAGGACAGCATGATCGACATTTTTGATTCCCTCAAAAATGCGGCGCTGATCCACCAGTCAGGCGGCGGCACCGGATTCAGTTTCTCCAGACTCCGCCCGAAAGGCAGCACCGTCCGTTCCACCGGCGGGGTCGCCTCCGGCCCGATCAGCTTCATGAAGGTGTTCAACATGGCCACCGAGGCCGTGAAGCAGGGCGGAACCCGCCGCGGCGCCAACATGGGCATCCTCCGCGTCGACCATCCGGATATTCTTGAATTCATCGACTGCAAGAAGAACAACAGCGAGCTCAACAATTTCAATATCTCCGTCGGCGTGACGGAAGCATTCATGGAGGCCGCCCAAAAGGGCGAGCTCTATGATCTTGTGGACCCGCATACTAAAAAGGCCGTGAGCCAGCTGGAGGCCTCCGCGGTTTATCAGAAGATTATCGAGGGCGCCTGGAGAAACGGCGAGCCGGGCATCCTGTTCCTTGACCGGCTCAACCGGGACAACGTCGTCCCCGCGCAGGGCGAGATCGAAAGTACGAACCCCTGCGGCGAACAACCCCTTCTCCCCTACGAATCCTGCAACCTCGGCTCCATCAACCTCTCCGTCTTGACCAAGGAGACGGAGGACGGCGTCGAGATTGATTATGAGCGCCTCGGCGAGATCGTCAGGGACGCCGTTCACTTCCTCGACAACGTCATCGACGTCAACCGCTACCCGCTCGATCAGATCGACAGGACGACGAAGGCCACCAGAAAGATCGGCCTCGGCATCATGGGCTGGGCGGATCTGCTGCTCAAGCTCGGCATCCCCTACTGCTCCGACGAGGCCGTCGACCTCGCCGAAGCGCTGATGGGCTTCATCACCGAGACCGGCCGCGAAGAGAGCAAAAAGCTCGCCAAAATTCGCGGCGCCTTCCCGCTCTTCGGCGAGAGCATCTACAAGGACGGCGAGCCGCTCCGCAACGCGACCATCACCACCATCGCCCCGACCGGCACCCTCTCCATCATCGCGGGCTGCTCCTCCGGCGTCGAACCGGTCTTTGCCTATGCCTACATCCGCAACATCATGGACAACACCAAGATGGTGGAAGTCAGCCCGGTGCTCAAATCCCTGCTCGAAGAGCGCGGCCTCGCTTCGGAGGAGCTCATGAACCGGATCGCCGAGCACGGCTCCCTCGCCCATATCATGGAGATCCCGGAGGATATCCGCCGCGTCTATATCGCCGCGCATGACGTCAGCCCGGAATACCATATCCGGATGCAGGCCGCCTTCCAGAGACATACCGACAACGCGGTCTCCAAGACCGTCAACTTCAAAAACGAAGCCACGCAGGACGAAGTGCGCCATGTGTTTGATCTTGCGTACAGCCTCGGCTGCAAGGGCGTGACCATCTACCGCGACGGCAGCCGGGATTCCCAGGTGCTGAACATCGGCAAGGAGGATAAGAAGGATCCCGCCTCCGCCGTGACCGTCGTGGAGCACGCGATCGTGCCGAGACCGAGACCCGATACCGTCTTCGGCATCACGGAGCGGATGCGGATCGGCTGCGGTAATCTCTACGTCACCGTCAACTACGACAAGGACGGCATCTGTGAGATCTTCACCAACACCGGCAAGGAGGGCGGCTGCCCGAGCCAGTCTGAGGCGACCGCAAGGCTCATCTCCGTCGCCCTGCGCAGCGGCATCAGCATCGACGAGATCATCAAGCAGATCCGCGGTATCCGCTGCCCGTCCACCATCCGCCAGCCCGGCCTCAAATGCACGAGCTGCCCGGATGCGATCGCCAGAGTCATCAAGAAGGTCTACGATATGCAGATCAAAGGAATGGCGGTCTCCCCTGAGAGCATGAGCGCCGACGCCCCGCAGGTTGAAATTGAAAACCCCAACAAGCATACGCTGAAATTTTGCCCGGAATGCGGCGAACTTCTGGAGCATGAGGGCGGCTGCGTCTCCTGCCGTTCCTGCGGCTGGTCAAAGTGCAACTGAATAAAAAATAAGGATGCCGGCAGAGGGATGCTTCCCCCTGCCGGCATTTTCGTACGCCGGACAGCCGGTTCCTCCCCTGGCCCCGGAAAAAGGGCCCTGAGAGATGTTTTTGGGCAGCCGGATAAGCAAGAAGTGCCCATTTCCGCGATTCCGGCGGACTGCCCTTCCCGTTTTTCACTTACCTTTTTCGGCCTTGCCCCGTCGGGTTCAAATTGAGTTCATAAAGGAAGTATGCTATACTGAAGCTAAAAAGGGGTGGGAAGATGGCGAACATTCTGATTGTGGAGGACAGCGCGGAGCTGCGCAGGCTGATGCGGATTTACATCCGCCGCGCCGGCTACGAGGTGTACGAGGCGGAGAACGGCGCCGCTGCGCTTGACGTGATGGAGCACGCCAGCATCCATCTGATCGTCATGGATCTGATGATGCCCGTGATGGACGGCTACGAGCTGACCGCCGAAATCCGCGGCGCGAATCTTACGATTCCGGTGTTGATCGTTTCGGCAAAGGACACGCTCGACGACAAACGGGAGGGATTCCGTCAGGGAGCCGACGACTACATGACGAAGCCCGTTGATATGGAGGAACTGCTGCTTCGCGTCGAGGCCCTGCTCCGGCGCTGCAACATGATGCGGGAATCCGTCACGGAGATCGGCGGCTGCACGCTCGATTCGGACTCTCTCTCCGTCTCTGACAAGGGAAGCGCCGTATCGCTGCGCCGGAAGGAATATCTCCTGCTGCGGATGCTGCTCTCCTACCCGAACAAAATCTTCTCGCGGCAGAACCTGATGGATGAAATCTGGGGCTACGACAGCGACTCCGACCCCAGAACCGTGGATACGCACATCAAACGTCTGCGTGAAAAGCTCATAAGCTTTACAGGATTCGAGATTCAAACTGTCCGCGGGCTCGGGTACCGGGCGGTGCTCAAATGAAGGAGGTCTTTTGATGAAACGGATCCGGTTCCGGCTGACTCTGACGTTTTTTATCGTCGTTGCGCTCAGTTCCGCCTATACGCTCGGCATGTCCGCTTTGATCCGCAACGACCGCCTTCTGAAGCGGGAAGATCTCGAGCTCCTGATCTCCGAATACGCGGTCAAGGATCTCATTTTGCTGCTGATCTCCGCCTGCTTCGTGATCGCCATGGTGATCCTGATGTCCCGCCGTACGTCGAATCCGATTGTGGAGCTCTCCAAGGCGGCGGAGCAGATCGCCGCCGGGAATTTCGACGTGCAGCTCAACTTCCGGGAGCGCGCAGCCGGCAGGACGCTCGAATATCAGGAGCTGCAGCGGAATTTCAACCTGATGGTGAAGGAGCTCAAAAGCAACGAGTACCTGCGGAAAGATTTTATCTCCAACGTCTCCCACGAATTCAAGACGCCCCTCTCGATCATCGGCGGCTATGCGAAGCTTCTTCAGGGCGGCGGCCTCTCCGAGGAGGAGCAGCGGGAATACGCCGGCTTCATCGCCGGGGAGACGGAGCGCCTGACCGAGATGACCGGGAATCTGCTGCGTCTCTCCCGCCTCGACAACCAGAAGATCCTCGAGAAAAAGCGGATCTTCTCCCTCGACGAGCAGATCCGGCAGACCATCCTCCAGCTCGAGCCGAAATGGAGCGCCAAGAACCTCGGCTTCGACGTGGCCTTAGCCGAGGTCTCCTTTACGGGCGACGAGGATTTGCTCTCCTGCGTCTGGTTCAATCTGTTGGACAACGCGGTCAAATTCTCCGCCCCCGGCGGGGGCGTTTCCGTCTCCCTCCGGAAAGATAACGGCACCGCGGCGGCCCGTTTTGTGAACGGCGGCGCCGACGTTTCGGAGGAGACGGCCGCCCGGGCCTTCGAGCTGTTTTATCAGCAGGAGGGCGAGCACCGAAAAGAGGGCTCCGGCCTCGGGCTTGCGCTCGCAAAACGGATCGTGGAGCTTCACGGCGGCCGGATTTTCATGGAGACGACTTCGGGCGGGCAGGTCGCTTTCACGGTGGAACTTCCCTGCTGACGGTTTTTGCGCCGGGGCCGGCGGGCTCCCCGCCAACCGCGCGCCCCGGGAGATCGCCCCAGAAGCGAACCGCCCCGTTTGGCATACAAGAACGCCCCGAAACCGTTTGCGCCCGCCGCCCGGGCAACCTTCCGCAATTTCTTTTAAAATTATTTGCACAAAAGGCGCCTCGCCCGAAATCGGGCCGGGCGTTTTTTATGGACGTTTTCCTGCGGCGGGTCTCTCCGGTGCCAGCGCAGAGGTCTTTTCTGCGAAGGTCTCCGCGGAATTGCCGCATTCGGTTCAAATATAGTTCACATCGAGCGATAAGATAGAAGGTATCATGGAAACGAAAGGCGGTGCCTTTATGACAACCGGAATCAACCTCTGGGATAAGGAAGTATGGTCCTTCATCGTGACGCTGACTCTGCTCTTTTTCGCCATGATGGCGGCGAACACCCTGCGGAACCTGATCCCCGCCCTCCGCAGGCTGATGATCCCCAGCTCCGTCCTCGGCGGCTTTTTGATCCTCTTCGCCGGGTATCTTTACCGGGAGATCACCGGCAATCCCCTGCTCCCGACCTCCACGCTGGAGACGCTCACCTACCACGGGCTCGGGCTCGGGTTTGTGGCGATGTCCCTGCGCAACACGGAGCTGCAGGAGGGCCGCACGATGAAAACCGGCGGCTTTGACACCGGCGTCACCGTCGTCGCAACCTATCTGATGCAGGCCGTTCTCGGCATGATCGTCTCGATCGGCTGTTATTATGCGCTGGGCAGTTTCTTTGCCTCCGGCATGCTGCTGCCTCTCGGCTACGGGCAGGGACCGGGCAACGCCTATACCTGGGGACGTACCTACGAAAACAGCTACGGCTTCGTCAACGGCACGAGCTTCGGCCTGACCGTCGCGGCCATGGGATTCATCGCGGCGAGCATCGGCGGCATCATTTACCTCAACGTTCTGCGAAAAAAGGGCCGCTTTTCCGGCGAGATCGGCTCCGCCTGCGAATCGGAGCGCGTCACGCTGAACGACGTCATGGGAGACGGAGAAATCCCGCTGACCGAGGCGATGGATAAATTTACGATTCAGGTCGCCCTGGTCTTTCTGGCGTACAGCATGGCCTACCTCTCCCTGCTCGGCGTCAACGCGCTGGCCGATTCCGGCGTGCTCGGCGGTTTCGGCAATGTGCTCAAGACGACGCTCTGGCCCTTTAACTTTCTGCTCGGCACCATCTTTGCCCTGCTGCTTAAGGCTCTGCTCAACAAGCTGAAGAAAAAGGGTGTAATCCGCCGGGAATACATGAATAACTTCCTGCAGAACCGCATCTCCGGCTTCATGTTCGACATCATGGTGGTGGCCTCCATCGCCGCGATCGACCTCTCCGCCTTCACCCACCGGAACTTTGTGGTCCCGCTGGCCCTCCTTTGCCTGCTGGGCGGCGCGGCAACCTATTTTTATCTGGATATCGTCTGCAAAAAAGTATTTTACCTCTACCGGGACGAGGCCTTTCTCTCGCTTTACGGCATGCTGACCGGCACCGCCAGCACCGGCATCATCCTCCTGCGCGAAACGGACCCGAAGTTTGAAACCCAGGCCGCCAGCAACCTTGTTTACCACCAGCCGTGGGCAATCCTCTTCGGATTCCCGATGCTGCTGCTCCTGAGCGTGGCCCCGGTGAGCATCGGAAAGGCCTGGCTGACGCTCGGCGTCGTGACGGCCCTCTTCCTCATCATGAACGTGATCTCCTTCCGGGCCTATATTTTTGGGAAGCGTAAAAAAACGATGCGGTAAGCCCGCAGGCATGACAACGCCCTCAGGATTCAACAAAATCCTGAGGGCGTTTTTCTTGGCTGAATCAGAGACCGCTCCGGCGGCTTTATGAGAAAATAAAAACGACGCCACGCGCCGCGCTTTCGTGTTTTTGGGTGATGCCGATAGGTGATCCGCTCTTTTCTCATGGATGCGTCCGCCGCCAAATTCATGTTTCCACGCCGAAAAACATGCGGCGGAATGTTCCTCGGCAAAGATTCTCCCGGGGCCGCTTCAAAAACGGAGGTATCCGCTTTTTAAAAAACAGGCGCAAAAAAACGGCACCTGCCGATGCCGTTCAGGAAGCGGACGAAACCGCATATAGATCCGGGTAAACGGCGGCAAAGCTTTCCGCCGCCCGGCGTACGCGGCCAAAGTAGGCGCTGCCGTCGGAAAGCGCATCCAGAAGCGGCAGAATCGCCCCGCCCTTATCCGCAACGGCGCGGATATATTCGAAGGGCTCCGCCAAATCCAGAGCCTCCCGCAGCTTTTCCAGCGCGAACTCTCGCTTGCCCAGTGCATCCAGCGCCACCGTCATGCAGCAGAGGGTATCGACGTGGTCGAGCACGCGGTTATCCCTTGAAATGATCTGCCGGAGCTGCTCGAGAAGAGAGAGCGCCTCCTGATACCGGCCGAGACTTAAATAGGCGTATGCTTTGGTCGCCATCCGGTAAAAGTTCTCCGGCGTGATCCCGTCCCACTCATCCTCGGCGGAATCCAGCCAGAGCCGCACCGCATCCAGATTCCCGGCAAGCGCCTCCATGCGCGCCTGAAACGCCTCGAAATTCGGGAAAAGCCACTCCGCGCGCTTCTCCTTCAGCATGCGGGCAAGATGCGCTGCGGCATCGCGCCAACCCGGACCGGAAGGTTCCAGCGCACGCAGGCGGGTCATGAGCGCATAGGCGGCAAATAAGATTTCCGGCTCCTCCGCATGGAGCGCAGAGGCGACCTCCAGCGAAGCCCGGGTCAGATCATTCTGCTCATAAAACAGCTCGGCGCGCGCGCATTCGACAAGCCCGCCGCCGTTTCCGAAGGAAAGCGCAGGCAGCATCGGGCGGACAATCGCGCTCACCGCGCCGGCGTAGACCGTCAGATCGGAGAGATCCCTGCTGCCGCGCAGGACGCTCGGCATACGGCCGGTCGGAAGGATCGGATAGGGCGAGCAGCCCCGTCCCCCGTTATACAGAATCCCGAGCATCAGCAGCAGACGGGAATTTTCCTTCGGCACGCGAAGCAGATTCGCGGCACAGATATATGTCTCCAGCTGCGTCCTTGCCGGGGATTCCTCATGGAACTTGCTCCTCCGGGCGGTCAGGGCTTCGTGCCAGACGTCAATATCGGAAAACCGGCCTTCCAGCCAGTCGAGTTCCATTTCCTGAAGGCAGTGGGTCATGGAGTTTTTGCGTTCCTGTTCCGGGATCCCGTCAAAAAAATCCCGGAGCTGTTGGAGTTCCTGTTTCGTGAGGCGGCCCACCCAGACGGATTCCAGGGCGGCAACCGCGGCGCCGTTTTTGCCCGAAGCGCGCAGTTTCTCCGCTTTTTTGAGATCCTCAGCGAACGCCATACTGCCACCTCCCGAAAAAACGACTGCTTTCCGAGAAATAATTATAAAGGAATTTTCGGATAATTTCAACCGTTTATGACCGGATTCGCGTCCAAAAACGGACAAAACGCAACAAAAGAGACGAAATCGCGCCGGAATCCGCGTACCTGCCGGCAGCGCCCATAAAAAATGGAGCCGGAATCCATCCGGCTCCGCGATCCGTCAAAGGACGAATCCATTACCCATTCATGCTGTTTTCGTAGGACTCGATCATCTTTTTGACCATCTGGCCACCGACGGAACCGGCCTGACGGGAAGTGAGATCCCCATTGTAACCCTGTTTCAGATTGACACCGACTTCGCTCGCAGCTTCCTGTTTGAACTGTTCAAGAGAATTCTTAGCCTGTTTGTTCGCCATAAATTTTTCACTCCTTGTTTTGCTGTGTTTTGCGTTTGCAAGAATAGTGTTTTCCCCTCATGAATTTTTATGACTGGAAATTTTCAACGATAAAGGAAAGGCCTTCTCTTTTTTAAAACGGCTTTGTCTGGCAAAACCAGCCTGACAAAAGGCGTTTTGCTTGAAACCGTCTGCCCAATTACGCGCAAGAAGACGAATTGAGAAAAAGGCCGACAGAAAAATTGCCAACATTTTATTTATCTGATTGACAGTTCTTCTTTCACCGCATATAATAACAACTAACCTCTTTGCGCTGCATTACATTTCACGGAAACTGAAATGCAAGATCAACAGTACAAACTGAGCAGGCGATGCCCGCACGGGCGTGGGGCCGGGCCGCCCAAAGAGCGGCAGCAGACGGCATTTGATGCACATCTGCAGGACAGTAGTATGTTCTGCCGGTGTGTTATTTTTATGTCCCCCTGAGAAACACCGGCCTTTAATGTTGTGCCATGGGAGCAATCAGGATACCGCTCTCCGGCGGGCAACTGCTCACCGCATTCGGTCTTGCCGCTGTTTCGGTGCTGTGGCATGAGCCGGTGATGCTGGTAAATGATACTCATAAAAAGCATGCTCAAGTCGAAAGGATGCGATGATATGGAATCCGGCCCAAGTATAGGCCAATATTTTTCCTCAGAAAATATACATATGAAATAGCACCGCGCCTTTCCCGGCACGGTGCCGGGAAAGGGCATTTATATGATACGGTATTATCTGACTGAAAACGATCAGCTGCGGGAACTAACCACCCCGCAGACAGGCTGCTGGGTTTCCATCGTGGCGCCCAGCGAGCAGGAAGTACAGCAAATTTCACAGCAGTATTGTCTGGACAGTGATGCGCTGCGAGCGGCGCTGGATACGGACGAACGCTCCCGTATCGACACGGGCGACAACTATACCATGATCTTGGTAAACATCCCCACCGTGGAGGAACAGAGCGAAAAAGAGTTATACAGCACCATTCCTTTGTCTATCTTAATTGCGCAGAAAGTAATTATTACTGTTTGCAGCGAGGATTCTCCGATTATCCAAACCTTTGAGCAGGGAAAGGTGCGGGATTTCCATACCGAGATGAGGTCCCGGTTCATCCTGCAATTTCTGTATGGGATCGCCACTTTGTATCTGCAGGACCTGCGCAACGTAGACAAAAAGAGCGATGAGGTGGAGATGCAGCTGCACAAGTCTACGCAGAACCGGGAACTGATTGAACTTTTAAAACTGGAAAAAAGCCTGGTATATTTCACAACGGCTTTGCGCTCCAATGAGGCGGTGCTGGAAAAACTGCTGCGGATAGAGCTCATCAAAAAATATCCCGAGGATTCCGAATTGCTGGAGGATGTCATTATTGAAAATAAGCAGGCCATCGAGATGACGAACATCTACAGCGGGATTCTCAGCGGCATGATGGATGCCTTTGCCTCGGTTATTTCCAACAATTTAAACATTGTTATGAAGGTGCTGGCCATCATTACCATTGTCATGGCCATCCCCACTATGATTTTCAGCGCTTATGGCATGAATGTCAACATGGCGGGAATGCCTTTTATAGAAAGCCCGTGGGGATTTCCTATCATCATTGGCATATCCGTGGTGTTGAGTGTTTTGGCAACCGTATTTTTCACCAGATTAAAAATGTTTAAATAAGCAGGAAGGCTCATCGGTTACGACGATATCGACTGCAAAAACAAAAAGCGCCCCCGCCTTTGGTTCCTTTTCGCCGCGCGCGGAAAAGTTCCCTTGAGCATGGGACGCTTATCTTTTTATCTGCCGGCGCCGCCCCGGGAGGATCGGTTACTTGACGTCCTCGTCGGTGAACGGATCTCCGCACTGCGGGCAGAATTTCGGCGGATGGGCCGGATCTTCCGGCTCCCAGCCGCACTTGCCGCATTTATAAAGGGGCTCGCCCTCCGGTTTTTTCGCGCCGCATTCCATGCAGAATTTGCCTTTGTTGACGGCGCCGCACTGCGGGCAGGTCCAGCCTTCCGGCTTCGCTTCCGGTTTCTTGGCGCCGCATTCGAGACAGAATTTACCCACATTGCCCTTGTGCCCGCAGGCCGGGCAATCCCAGCCCTCGCCGGCAGGTTTCGGCTCCGGCTTCTTTGCGCCGCACTCGAGACAGAATTTACCCACGTTGCCCTTGTGCCCGCAGGCCGGGCAGTCCCAGCCATCCGCAACGGATGCCGGCTGCTGGCCCATCCCATAGAGGGTATTCGCGTTGACGCCGCCTGCATTCGCCGCCATATTCATGCCGGCAAAGGCCATGAACGCGCCTCCGCCGCCCTGATTCTTTGCGGCATCCTGCATCGCCTGCGCCTGCGCGCCCGCGAGGTTGGCCGCCGCCATCGTCGGATTGCGGAACGCCGCGTTCCTCTGCAGCTCCTTGATCATCGCCTCATCCTCTTCGGAGGCCTTGACCGAACTGACGCCGAAGCTCACAACCCGAAGGCCGCGCAGTTTCCCCCACTTCTCGGAGAGAACGTCGTTGAGGGCCTCCGACAGATCGTCCGTGTGGCCCGGAAGCGCGCTGTACCGGATCCCCATCTCGCTGATCTTCGCAAACGCCGGCTGCAGGGCCGTCATCAGCTCGGTCTTGAGCTGGCTGTCGATCGTGCTGCGGAGGAAATCCTCTGTCACGTTGCCGCAGACGTTGGTATAGAACAGCGTCGGATCGGCGATACGGTAGGAATATTCGCCGAAACATTTGATTGCGATATCGATATCGAGCCCGACATTCTGATCCACGACGCGGAACGGCACGGCGTTTGCGGTACCGTATTTGTTTCCGACGATCTCCTTGGTGTTGAAATAGTAGACGCGCTGGTCCTTTCCGGTGTCGCCGCCGAACGTGAACCGTCTGCCGATGGTCTTGAAGGTATTGACGATGCCCTCGCCGAGTTTACCGTAAAAAAGGCTCGGCTCCGTGGAGGCATCGTATGTAAACTCACCCGGCTCGGCGCAGAAATCCACGACCTTGCCCTGCTCCACGATGATCATGCACTGACCGTCGTTGACCGCGATGACGGAGCCGTTGGAAATGATGTTCTCCTCGCCCTTGGTATTGGAGCTTCTGGCGCTGGTGCGTTTTTTGCCCTTGGTCGCCAGAACCTCTTCTTCGAGCGAATCACAATAGAAATACTCGCGCCACTGGTCCGCCAGCGTGCCGCCCGTTGCGCCAAAGAGTGCCTTGATCAGTCCCATTCTGCATTCTCCTTTATCGTTTATTGTTTATGATATGTGGCTTTTTGTTTTTTATAAGAAGGCCATGTGCGGAATCCGGAAAAAAACGGTTTGCGCCGCCCGGAGATTATCGTTATTATACCCCAAAAAAGCCGCCCTGTATAGACCAAACTTTCCGCAGGGCGCTTGTGCCGGCCATTGAGAAAAAGCAGGTTTCTTCCGGCCGGATAAAGCGTTTCACCTGCCGGAGCGCCGGAGCATCCCGCAGGAATCTTCCTTGTTTCAAATAGATTTTTCTCGGTTTCGCATCGGGTTTCCCATGGTTGATAAACAAATCCGACATATTTATCTATTTTCCAGAAATTTTTGAAAAAAATCAGGGATTTTTCAAAAAATGCCGCATGGAATTGGCAAAGCTCACATTGACGAAACAAAACGGATGCCATATAATATGAAATGTATGATAAATATTTACCACAGGAGGCCGCCTAAATGAAAGTGACCATCAAGGACATTGCAGAGAAATTGGGCATCTCCACCACCGCGGTATCTCTGGTGCTCAATAATCGGGACAACCGGATCTCCCCGGAGAAAAAGGAGCTGATTATCCGCACCGCCAAAGAGATGAATTATCATCCCAACCAGGCCGCGGTCACGCTGGTAAAAAAGAACAGCCGGACGATCGGGCTGATTATCCCCGACCCCAGCAACATGTTTTTTGCCGATCTCACTAAGGGCGTCGGCGACGTGGTCGCGGAAAATAAGATGAGCCTGATCATTGCGAACACCAACGACATCGCAAAAAACGATCTGAGCTATCTGGATATGTTTATCTCCGCCGGCGCCGACGCGATCATCCTCACAATCGCCTCGGACTCGACCTCCGGGCTGATCCCTCTGTATCAGAGCGCAATCGAGGCGTACGGCAAGCCCGTCGTCATGGTCGACCGCTACGTGATGTCGGTCGGCTGCTCGGCCGTCACGCTCAATCACCGCAAGGGCGCCTACGTCGCGCTGCAGCATCTCTTCTCTCTGGGGCACCGCAAAATTGCCTGCCTGACCGGGCCGCGGTACCTGCTCAACACCTCGGAACTGCTGGAAGGGGTACGCGCCGCCTACCGCGACAACGGCATCCCGTTTGACGAAAAATCCGTGATCGAGGGAAATTATCAGGTCTCGGGCGGAATGAAAGCCGCGGAGCAGATCATCAAAGAGGGCTATACCGCGGTCTTTTCCTTTAACGACATGATGGCCTACGGCCTCTACAAAAAATTTGCGGAAGCCGGTATCCGGATCCCGGAGGATATTTCCGTCGTGGGGTTCGACGACGTCTTTTTCTCCGACCTGCTGGATCCGCCGCTGACCACCATCAAGCAGCCCGCCTACGCGATTGGAGAGGGCGCCGCGATGCGGGCCCTTTTCGAGATCCAACACCCGGATGAGGAAAAACTGACCACCTTCTTTGAGCCCACCCTGAAGATCCGGAAGAGCACGCGTGCCCTGTGAGTTCCGGAAGACAAAATGAATCATGCTTTGAGGTGAACACTCTATGAAATTGCTGAGTTTCGGCTCCGCAAACCGCGACATTGTCTATCATGTCGATCACATCGTCCGCGAAAAGGAGACGATCTCCTGCCGGGACGTGACGGCGGGAATCGGCGGAAAAGGGCTGAATCAATCCATCGCTCTGAGCCGGGCGGCCGGCTCGGCCTACCTTGCGGCAAGGATCTGTGAAAAAGACGGCGAGATTCTGGATTTTCTCCATGCGCAGAACGTCGACACCCGCTTCGTGGAGATCTGCCCCGAGGAGACCGGCCACGCGATCGTTCAGGTGGATCGGGACGGGCAAAACAGCATCATCGTGGTCCCCGGCGCAAACGCCGGATTCACCCAGGATTACGTCGGGCGCGTCTTCGCCGAATTCCGGGGCGGGGCCGTCGTCCTCCAGAACGAGATCAACCTGATCCCGGAAATCATGAAAAAGGCCCACGAGGCCGGCAACCTGGTTCTGTTCAACCCCTCCCCCTTCTCCGAAGAAATCCTGAAGGATTTTCCGCTGGAGCTTGTGGATATTTTTGTCGTCAACGAGGTGGAGGGCTGCGCGATGACCGGCGAACAGGAACCGGAAAAGATCCTCCTAACCATGCGGGAGACCTATCCCGCCTCCAAAATCGTACTCACGCTGGGCGCGGAAGGCTCCTGTTTTGCCGACCGGCAGGGCACCGTATGTCAGCCGGCCGTTCCGGCCGAGGTGGTGGATACAACCGCGGCCGGCGACACCTTCCTCGGATATTTTCTCAGCAGCTATGCACGCACCGCCGACCCAAAAGAAGCCCTGCGCCTCGCAGCCCGGGCCTCCGCCGTCACCGTATCGAGGCCGGGCGCCGCGGCATCCATTCCGTTCTTCGAAGAACTGGCCTGACCGGCCGCCGAAACGGATTCCCGCCTTTTTTGATGCAGCACGCCGGGGAACGCGGCTTACCTGCGGCGAATACAAAAAAAGAACAGGGAGATGGGCCCCGCCCGTCTCCCTGTTTTTATGTTTACTATGCGCCGGGAATGAAAAATCTCAGCTAACGGAAACCCGAATCCGGCCTTGCGTCAGCCAAGTCTCTCGTAGGCGGCAACCCCGCCGGTCAGAATCCAGCGGTAAAGGAGCCGGCAGACCAAAATCAGCAGCGCGGTCACGATCCCCATCGCCATGCTCATCGGCATCAGGCGGGCAAGCCCGTATCCGGCGCCGCCCATCGCCAATACGGTGACCCAGCACACACACAATGCGATCAGGACGGAAGCCCCGTTCTTGACCGCCTGCGTCTCGTTGGTCCAGTCGAGATTCGGATAGTGCAGATTTGCCACGAGCCCGGCCAGCGCCGTGAATCCCGTAAACGCCAGCGGCGTGAGCAGGCACCAGATCAGGTCGGTTCCGGAAGGTTTAAGCGCAAGGATCAGGCCCGCCTCCGCGATCACGGTCGCCGGCCCGGCGATGCTCAGGTGCAGCAAAAGCTTCGCCCTGAGGAGATCCGCGGAGGAGACCGGCATGGAGCGGGCAACCCAAAGCGTATTGCCCTCAATGGATACCGAAGCCGCCGTGATCGTCGTCATCCCGGAGATCATGCAGATCGTGAGGATCAGGATCGGGCTATATAGGTTCCCGGGAAGCGGGACTTTTTCCTGAATATTCAGAAACGGCAGCGCCACGCCGCCGACCGCGAGGACGACCGCGCCGAAGCCTGCGTTGATGATGTAGGCGGAGCTGGAGAGGAACCGGCGCAACTCCCGCTGATAAAGCGCGGAAGAGACGCCGGAGACCTTCTGCATGGTCTCTTTATAAACGACCGCCGCCACGCCGGATTTTGCGGTCACGGTGCGGATGAATGTTTTGGAGATCAGCCAGTAGGCCAGCACAAACGGCAAAACCAGACAGACCGCGGAAAACAGCAGCAACAGAAGGTCTCCGTCCGCGATCGACTTTCCGATCCAGTAAAGAAGGGCGACGCCCCCAAGCCGCTCGGCGACGGCGGTTCCGCTCTGCGCCAGCTTTGTGATCATGGTCTGCATCTGAGCCACCAGAACAAAATACGCGCCGAGGAACGCAAGCGAAAAGACGGTGGAGAACAGGGACTTCCTGCGGATCCTGCGGGTCAGGAGCGAAAGCAGCCACGCGAAAAGAACGGACAGCGCCAGCGAAAACAGCGGCAGCAGCAGGGTGATCGCAACAAACGCAAGAATGCCGGAAACGTGTACAGGGCAGAACTGCGCCCACGCGATGCCCGCCGGAACCGCCATCATCAGATCAAACGCGAGGTTGATCAGCAGCAGGGTCAGCATCCGGCTTCCAAGAATGGCCGACGGGGGGATCGGCATCGAGAGAAGCAGCTCGTTATCCTTTGCCTCATAGAGCTGCGCTTTCGCGGTGAAGATGCTGCCGATGAACATCAGCGCAAAATCCGTCACCGCAAACATGGAAAAATAGGTCCAGCCGAGCCCCGCCTCATAATACGGGCGGCTGATCATGGAAAAATAACCGTAAAACATGAAGGCATATGCCGCGGCCGCGTAGAGAATCAGAAAGGCGAAACCAATCGTCTTGGCCTTCGTCTGTTTCCGTTTGGAGCGCGACATGCCGGTAAACCAGCTGCGCATCGCGGCAAGGCGAACCCGCATCAGTGCTTTAAGCATGGTCTCCCTCCAGTTCCAGGAACACATCCTCCAGCGAGGTGTCTCCCTTCACTTCTTCCATGCTCCCGCTGACGACGAGTTTCCCCTGTCGGATGATGGCGACCTTGTCGCAGAGCTTCTCGGCCACCTCCAGCACATGCGTCGAGAAGAAGATGGAGCCGCCCGCATCGCAGTGCGTACGCATCATCTCCTTGAGCTGATGGGAGGCGATCGGGTCCAGCCCGACGAACGGCTCATCCATAACAATGAGCTTCGGCGTATGGAGCCACGCGGAGATGATTGCGAGCTTCTGCTTCATGCCGTGGGAGTACGCGGAGACCGGCTGGGCGAGATCGCCCGTCAGCGCGAATTTCTCGGCGTACTCGTGGATGCGTTCCTTCCTCTCGGCGGCGCTCACGCCGTAGACGTCGGCGATGAAATCCAGATACTGAATCCCGGAAAGATAGTCGTACAGATCCGGATTATCCGGGATATAGGCGAGCAGCCGCTTGCAGGCGAGCGGCTCGTCCTTGATGGAGTGTCCGTCGATCAGAATCTCTCCGGCGTCGAACTGCAGGATTCCGCAGCAGGCCTTGATCGTCGTCGTCTTGCCGGCGCCGTTATGCCCGATAAAGCCGTAAATTTCTCCCGGCGCGATGGAGAGGGTGAGGTCGTCCACCGCAACTTTATTCCCAAATTTTTTTGTCAGATGTTCGATTTTCAGCATGTTTTCTCTCCTGAATAAATTGAATTGCCCGTTCCGGCGCCTTCCGGATTCCCTTTCCGGGCGCCCGGTACCGAAACAGAAAGCAAAATTTCTTTTTGCCGCCTCTTTTTGCCCGGCATCCCGGGATCTCCGGCACGCCCGGACGAAAAAGGCGAAACAACTGCCGAGGTATATTATACTACCGATCCGCGGAAGTATCAACGAGCAGACATGAGATTCCCCGGATCCCTTCGTTGGGCCTGAGCCTGAAAATCCGCCCCCGGCCAGCAGAAAAAGCCGACCGGGATCAATACAGGCTGCAGCCCGGCGCGGGATCATCCAAACAACATGCAGATGCAGGGCATCATGGACGAGCGTTGCAAAAGACCGGCCGTATCCGAATAGGGCCGGAAAGACCCAGAAGCGGCGGCCCGGCGCGGAATCATCCGAAGAGCATGTCCTCCACATAACGGTCCATGAAGAAGGCATCCGAGGAGAGATCGATTGTCGCGGCGGCGGATGCGATCTCCTCCGCGCGGCGGCGCTCCTCGGCCGAGAGCAGCATCATGGAGGCGCCGGAGCCGGCCGCGTTGCCGACCGCTCTCGCCTTTTTTTCGCAGCCGGCCGGAAGAAGCCCGGTCGCGGAAGCGCTCCCGACGGGCAAAAAGCTGCCGAAGCCTCCGGCCAGCAGGATCTCCGACAAATCCTCCGCCCGGAGGCCGGCGTGATGCAGAAGCGTCTCTGCGCCCGCGCAGACCGCGGCCTTCGCAAGCTGGAAGCTTCGCAGATCCTTCTGCGTGAGCACAATCTTATCCTTGAGCACGACGGCGGGAACGCCCTCCGCCTCCGTGAGCACGCCGAGCGACGCCGCACGCTCCCCGTCGATCCGGCCCGTCTCGTCCAGAATGCCGGCGGCCAGCATGGCGGCGGCCGCGTCTATCAGGCCGGAGCCGCAGAGCCCGCACGGCGCAGCGCCCGCGACCGTGCGGACGGAGAAGCCGCCCTCCCGGAACACCACGCCGGAGACCGCGCCCGGAACCGCCTGCGTGCCGCAATAGATGCCGGCGCCCTCGAACGCCGGGCCCGCCGCGGTGGAGCAGACGCGGAGCTTTCCCTCCCCCGCCAGTGCCATCTCGCCGTTCGTGCCGATATCCATCAGCAGGGCGGGGCGCTTTGCCTCATCCAGTCGGGAAGCCAGCATCGCCGCCGTGATATCCGCCCCGACAAACGCCGAGACGCACCGGCCGAGATAGACCTCCGCCTCCCGCAGAAGGCCCGTAAGGCCGAGCGAAGCGGCGGGGGCCGTCTCCCCAAACAGGCTCTCCGGCAGAAACGGCGAGGCGCAGAGCTTCGAGGCGTTCCCCTCCGTCAGCAGACAGAGCATGGCCGTATTCCCGACAAAAACAGCTTTTTTTATTGTTTTCCCGGGGAAATCGACCCTTTCACGAAGGCCGGCCTCCTCCCCGATCCGGTCCGCGAGCGCGCAGATGGCGGTGCGGACGGCCTTTGCGAGATCTGAGGCGTGCCCATCCCGCGAGGCGCCGAGCCGCGTCATCACATCCGCGCCGAACGCGGCCTGCGGGTTGGGCGCGGTTCCGGAGGAAAGAAGCCTCCCCTCCCCGAGATCCCAGAGATAGGCGGCCAGCGTGGTCGTGCCGATGTCGACGGCAAGGCCGAGGCCCGCTCCGCCGTCCGGCACAAAATCCGGAAGAATTCCTGCGGAGATCGCCTCGAACTTTGAGGCCTTCGGAAGAAAAACGGCGGCGTCGCCCAGAACCTCCGTCTCGCAGGCGAGGCGTACGCCGGAAGCCAGTTCCTCCGCCGTCAGCAGCAGGCGCTCCTGCACGGTTACCGGAGAGATTCTTCCCTCCGCGCGGACACGGCACTTCCCGCAGCGCCCGCAGCCGCCGCACGGCATCGGAACGGAATACCCCGCCTCCCGCAGCAGATCGGAGAGCCTTCCCCCGGAAGGGATCTCCCGGATGCCGGCCTCTTTATCGCAGACAACCGTCAGCTTCATGCGCACGCCCCCTTTTTTCACAATAAGAAAATCATAGCGCGGAAACGCCCCTCTGTCAAACATGCCGCGCCCTTTTGCCGGGAGCTCCGGCCATAAAAAATGGGACCCGTCTTGAGACAGGCCCCGTTTTTTTCTTTTGATGTCACGTGCACGAATTGCAGCCACAGCCACAGCTGAAATTGCAGTTGCTGTTCGTATCCATATCCTCCAGCCGCGGCGGGAAAAACTCGTTGGTCGGGAATTTGATATGTTTGAATACCTCGCAGGGATCGTCCGTCGTGGTGACGCATTCCTTGCCCGGCACGCAGAAGTCGTATGCCGGAACAAGCATCTGCACCGGACGCTCGAGCTGAACGATCGTAAACAAGCCCAGGGTAATGAGCACCTGGCGGCCGCCCCCGGTGATGAAACTGCCGCCAAACTGAGCGGCAACTTTCTCCGGGAAGTTGATTTCCGTCATGTTTGTGTTCTCATTGCATTCCGCCAGGCGGGAATGTAAACAAATCGGATCCACCACCTGCACAGCCGCTTTCGGGCTGTTGGTGGAGTCGCCGGAAGACGTTTCGGAATTGAATACCTTGACGTTGCCTTCGCTGCCGTAAAGAATCACTTTCTTGGAGAAAATCGCGACGCCGCGAACGGTGTCCGCCGTGGAAACCGGTGTATAATAGGCCGACAACCGGACCAGGAAATAGAAGGTCATGTCCACGGAATAGAATCCCCGGTTGAACGGAATGGGCTCAACCTCCAGAAAAACGTTCATCACTTCCACACTCTTGGCTTTGACCGTCAGAGCGCGTTCGATCTTTGCCTGCTCCGTCTCAATAAAGTAAACCGGGAGATCTTCCAGACAATCCTTGTCGGAACAACTGTCATATACCCTCCCGGCATCGATGCAGACGGCCTCCTTAAAACAGGCAGAGCTTGCCGCTGACATCGTGCTGTTTGCCTTTTGTTCTGCCATAACTATCCTCCTATCGAAATGTTAGCTGCATGAAGCCGCTTGGTAACATTTTATGTAAGAAGGACCGTTTTGTTCACTCCGTCAGCTTCTTCGATCTTCAATTACGTCGGCAACGTGAATGGGACGAACCGCGCCCTCCGCAAGACGGCACGCCAGCCGCTCCGCCTCCTCCAGGCTCTCCGCAACGGCCTGACAGCGGACGCTCTGCACCGAATGGCTGCCCGCGGTACCCTCCTGCGTGCACTCGATGCCGTACCGGCCGTTTTCCTCAAAAACAACGTACCGGATCAGATAGGGACTCTCTCCTGGAATTTCCGCAGAAAAACAGGAACAATACATCTGTTGTTTCACCTCGTTTAAATCACTCTCCGTGTTATCAGTATACGTCCCCCAAAAGAGGCAATACAACCGGAAAACGCTGGGAAACCCGATTTAGAATAGGCCCTATGCAGCAAAACCGAATCCGCACGAAAAACATCCCCACCGCCCGCACAAATCCCCACTTTTTCGGCATGGTGAAGCCGTTTTGTTTTTTCCAAAAAATTGTTGTAATCCGGGGACGCTTATGTTAGAATATGGGTTAATATTCAAAAACCGGACGGGAGACGAAAGGAGCTGTATCCATGAACGTAGAAAGCGGCATCCCCGCAAGAATCAGGGAACTTCGCGAAGTCTGCGGCTACTCTGTAGAGGAATTTGCCGAAGCCCTCGGCATCGACGCGGAAACCTACGCCGGCTACGAAAAAGAAGGCGCGGATATTCCGATCAGCGTCATCTTTCAGGTTGCCAACAAATGCAGCGTCGATTTCAACGAGATCGTCACCGGAACCAGCGCCAAGCTCAACACCTATCACATCGTAAAACGCGGCGAGGGCAAACCCGTCAGCCGGTATCCCGGCTACTATTACGAGGATCTTGCCTACCGGTACAGTAAGAAGGTGATGCAGCCCCTCCTGGTTACGCTCTTCCCTTCGGACGAACCGGCGGCTCTCGTATGCCACAGCGGGCAGGAATTCAATATGGTACTGGAAGGGCAGGTCGCGGTCGTCTTCGACGACAAGGAATTCATCCTTTCCGCCGGCGACACGATCTACTTCAACCCGACGCACCTGCATGGCCAGCGCTGCGTGGGCGACAAAAAGGCCCGCTTCCTGACCGTCATCGCCGAATAAGGCTCCCGGAGAGCGTCTCTTCCGGAGCCGGGACCCGCTTTCCGCATCCGCGGCACGGATTTTTTTGAAGAAAGCCGGAGGATGCCGGGAGGCCCAGACTATAAGAAGAGGAATTAAAATATGCTTCTTGACAAATTCCTTCCCCGTATCGAGTTCGACTCCTACGAGGATTTTAAAGAAAATTACCGGGTACATATCCCGGAGGACTTCAACTTCGGCTTCGATATCGTGGACGAATGGGCAAAGCAGGAACCGGAAAAGCGCGCTTTGCTCTGGATCGACGACCACGGCGGCGAAAAGACCCTCACCTTTACCGAGATCAGCCGCCTGTCGAACCGGTTTGCGAACTATCTGCACGGCCTCGGCATCCGGAAGGGCGACGTCGTCCTGCTGATCCTTCGGCAGAGATGGGAATACTGGGTCTGCGCCACCGCGCTCCATAAGCTCGGCGCCATCCTTGTGCCCGGCTCGCTTCAGCTGACCAAAAAGGATATCGTCTACCGTGCGGAAGCCGCGGAGATCAAGGCGATCGTCTGCATTGACGACGCGTTTGTCGTCGGGCAGGCGGAGGCGGCTTTTGCGGAAGCTCCGTCGCTTGAGCACCGCGTGCTCGTCAATGGCAGCCGGGAGGGCTGGCTCTCTTTTGAGCAAGCGATTGCAGATTCCCCGGATACTTTCGAGCGTCCCTCCGGCGATCAGGCGACCCGCTGGGACGACACGATGCTGATCTATTTCACGAGCGGCACCACGGGCATGCCCAAAATGGTGGAGCAGAATTTTTCCTACCCGCTGGGGCACATTGTCACGGCAAAATACTGGCAGCAGGTGCAGGAAAATAAGCTGCACATGAGCGTCAGCGACTCCGGCTGGGCGAAATTCGGCTGGGGCAAGATCTACGGGCAGTGGATCTGCGGCGCTACCATCTTTGCCTACGACTGGGACAAGTTCGTGCCGAAAAAGCTGCTGGAGGTCATCTCCAAGTATCAAGTCACGACGTTCTGTGCGCCGCCGACCATGTTCCGCTTTATGCTGCAGGAGGATGTGGCCTCCTACGATCTCTCCGCGACCGAGCAGTACTGCATCGCCGGAGAGCCGCTGAACCCCGAGGTCTTCCGCAAATGGGAGAAACTGACCGGCCACAAGATGTACGAGGGCTTCGGCCAGAGTGAATCCTCCGTGATGATCGCCAATTTCCAGTGGTTCGAGCCGATCCCCGGCTCCACCGGCAAGCCCGCCCCGCTCTACCGCATTCAACTGATGGATGCCGACGGTAACCTCTGCGAGGACGGCGACGAGGGGCACATTGTTGTCGCCGGCGTGGACGAGGATTCCCCTGCCGGGCTCTTCACCGGATATTACCGCGACCCGGAGCGCACCGCCCAGGCCTTTGCCGGCGGCAACTACGACACCGGGGACGTCGCCTGGCGCGACAGCAACGGCTACTACTGGTTCATCGGCCGGAGTGACGACGTCATCAAATGCTCCGGCTACCGCATCGGGCCGTTTGAGGTGGAGAGCGCCCTGCTTGAGCACCCGGCGGTCGTGGAATGCGCCGTTACGGCCGCCCCGGATCCGATCCGCGGGCAGGTTGTCAAGGCGACCGTCGTGCTCGCGGCGGGCTATACGGGCACGCCGGAGCTCACCAAGGAGCTGCAGAATCACGTCAAAAAAGTCACCGCCCCTTATAAATATCCGCGCATCGTCGAATATGTGAAAGAATTGCCCAAGACCATCGGCGGCAAGATCAAGCGCGCCGAGATCCGTCAGGAGGACCTCCGGGCAAAGACGGAGTCCTGAGCCGGGAGCTGATTTGCCTTGCCGCAGATCCGCTTTCCATGCCCTGATGACGGCGGGAACGCGTTCCTCCGTTTTTGAAGCGCATGGGACGGCCTTCCCGGCAGAATCCGGTCGCCGCCGCAAATCCGCCCCGCGAACCGGCATTCAGGCAGAAAGATGCCCTTCCGGTTTTTAGGAATACAAGACGGCCTTCGGCGCCGCAGAAAAAAAATCCCGAGGCTGCCGCGGTCGCTCCGGACAATCACGCAAAAAAGCTCCGGCATCCCCTTTTTTTCGGGAATTCCGGAGCTTTGTCTTATGCTTTTTTAGTGGGCGGTATGGCTGAGCAGGTAGGTCTGCAGGGCCTCGTACTGCTGGGATTTCAGGAGGATGCCGTCGCTGGTCGCATCCTCGGGAAGGCCGCCCGCCTCATCCTTAAACGCCTCGGCGGCGTTCACATACCAGAAGCCCTTCTCCCCGGCCATGGCAAGGAGTTTCTCGTTGATCGCGTCGATATCCGCGTTCAGAAGATCGTTCTTATGTTCGCCGCAGAGGCTCTCGTTGACCGGAAGCATCGAAACAAGATACAGATCGCACCCGGGTTTGGCGGCGATCACCGCATCCAGAAACGCGGAAAATTTCTTAATATACGTGGCGTTGTCCATCCAACTGATGCTGTCCGCGCCCATCAGGATATAAATTTTACCGACATCCTCTTTCGCAGCCAGCGCCTCGGGGATCGTATACCCCTCTCCGTCGGAATTGATTACATCCTTGTTGAGGATGGTGTCCGCATTGACGGAGATGCTGGCAAGGAAGGAGGCCCCGCTGAAAAAGTGGCTCTCCTGCGCGCCGGAAGCCATGGAATCGCCGAGGATCACGGCATCTTCAAAATAGGAGATCTCTTTCGGCTCGCTCTCCTCCAGAAGCCCCCATGCGGGAAGCTCGGCGGCCTCCGCCTGCTCCCCGGAAGCGGGCTCTTCGCCGCCGCTCTCCGTTCCGGATTCCTCCGGCTGGGAGGAGGCCGTCTCCGGAACGGAAGCACTCTCCTCTTCCCCATCCATCAGATCGTCCAGAAGATTCACGAAGTTGAAAACCGCCTCGGCGAATTTGGAGCTGCTCTCTTTTCCGGCGAGAATCCGCTCGTTCTCCGCTTTCTGCCATGCCGCCGTGATACCGGCAGCAACAAGAAGCACTGCCGCAACCACCGCGGCAATGCGAATGACTCTATACTTTTTTTTATTTCTAAGGACCGCGTTGCCGTTTCCGCTCATCCGGATGACGCACCTTCCGACATTTTTCAAGTAAGCCTAAGTATATCATAGAAGCTGCCAAAATTCATTAGGATTTTATGAATTTCCGGTTTTTTCTTTTCCCCGGAAAAACGCTTGACGGAAGGAACGGTTTTCGCTATAATAGGTACGTTCGCGAAGCGAACCGTTACGTCCGCGGGCATCCCGCGACACAGAAATGCTGGTGTAGCTCAGTCGGTAGAGCAGCTGATTCGTAATCAGCAGGTCGTGTGTTCGAGTCACATTACCAGCTCCAAAAAATCCGCACAGGTAAGCCGTTTCGGCCTACCCGTGCGGATTTTTTTGCCTTATTTTCGGGTTTGGCAGTAACCCGGCAGTAACCCGGTACATACCCGGTAGATGCGGTGATTATGAAGTCTCTCCCGTCCCCGCCGGCTCCTCCATTCTGATGCCGCAGTCATGTGCAGAAGGCGAAGGCGACACCGCCTGTCGCATCGGCACTTTTATTGCTTGCGGTTCCCGCGCCGGTCGTGGACACGGCACAAAAGTAACCGGATGAAGCGGTGACAGGTGAGCGTTCAAGCCAATAAGCGAGGGATCCACCAAGATATTTCCTTCGGTCGCTCACGACACAGTAATAAGCATATCTGCTTCCCTCGCCCGATGCCGCAAAATTGGTGCTTCCAAAGATTTCAATCTCAGAAAGCAAAAACAGGCTGTCGCTGGTCATAACGATTGTGCTGCTCTTATTCCCGGCGCTGGTTAATTTGTCGACCGGAACGATCACGCCCGAAAGATCGCTCGAAAGTCCGCTCAAAAACGATGCCATTCTGGCGGTTCTCATCTGGCTGCTTCCCCAGCCGCCTGCGTTGGTACCCGTTGCGTTCATGGCATATGCGGTCGCATAGCAGTTGTGCAGTTGCCATGTGATTCCGGCGTATTCTCCGCCATACGCAGACGAATCGGTCACCTCGTCGTGATGAAATCCGAGAATGTCCACCTGATAGTTTACGCCGTCGATGGAAATGTTTAAGTAATCCCCGATGCCGAGAACCTGACCATCCGAAAACGTTACAGACCGAATGGAGTTGGAATAGGTGTGCGCGGCATCCTTTGAGATCGCCCTGCTGAACGCCGACAGCTTTCTCCATGTGAGGGCAGAGATGCTCACCGCCGTATGCGCCGAGGTGCTCACGGCTGAGACCCGGAGCGTATTGATGCCGCAGACCGCGGCCCTTTTGCACAATCTCATCGTCTCTCTCCTGCGCTCCCGGCGCCCTCTCCCCACAAAATCATTTCCGGATCTGTTTTCATGCCGATCCTTCCTTTCCTTGATTGGCGGGATCTTCCCGTCTGAAAAAAGGATAGCTTTGGGAAACGCCGGAATCTGATGTACTTTTCCGGCAGGCCCGGCCGGGACAATATCGGAGCCCTCCGCGAAAGAACCGGAAAGAAACGACGGGCGGCGTCGGAGCAGGCAGGCGACTGTCTTCGGGGAAAGGAGTTGCGCCGCCGCCAACAAAAAAACCGTTTTTGCCGTCTTGGCGCAAAAAAGCTTCGTCTATCGTGTAATGTGAAATTGCTTTACATATATGATAAGCAAGTTTCTTTTTCAGAAAGACGAATGCCTTAATTAAGCGGAAAAGATCAATTATTTTGAGTAAATAAAGAGGCCGGGCGTCTTTGCCCGGCCTTAAAAATTATGTTTCATATGAAAAGCAAAACAGCTTTACATCTGTAGAAAGAGGATTCTCTGTCCAACGGAAAATCAGAGATTCCTTTTCGGAATGCTTTCCGAAATCCCTGGTTTATTTCCCTGTCATGCTCTTTTTGCAAGAGCGGTCAGGGCGTCCGCAATGCGGAGAAAGACGCGCCGGGCGTGTTCGTCGTCGGCGTAGCAGCCGTGGACGATGCGCAGATAGTCCCTGCCCTGCTCGCCGTAATTCTGGCCGGCGTTCACGAGCACATATGCGGTTTCCATCAGCCGGTCCGCGACCTCCTGCCCCGTGCCAAGCGCGCCCACATTGAGCCATGTGAGAAATCCGCTCTGCGGCATCTGCATCCGCACCCCGGGAACCGAGGTGAAGATCTCGTATGCCGTCCGGCGGCGCCTCTCAAGAATTTCCGTGTAGGCCGGAAGAATTGTCGGGTCACGGAGCGCGGCCTCCGCGCCAACCTGAGCGAGCGTGTTGGGCGCGCCGAGGACGTTGACCGCCGCGCCGTAATAAACATCCATCAGGCGGTCGTCGGCAACCAGATACCCGATCCGCAGGCCGGAGAGCCCGAAGCCCTTGCTGAGCGAAAAGACCGTGACGGTCCTCTCCCACATGCCGGGCAGCGCGGCGGGCGTGATCATTTCTCGGCCGTCGAAGATATGATCCTCAAAGGCCTGATCGCAGATGAGCACAAGGTCGTGCTCAACGATGAAGCGGCCGAGCATTTCCCACGACTCTCGCGTGAAGACCGTGCCGGTCGGGTTATTGGGGTTCGTTGCAAGGACCATTTTGGTGCGCGGCGTCAGGGCTTTTTCGAAAGGCTCCCTCTCGAACTGGAACCCGGTCTCCTCCCGCAGCGGGACATGTACCGCCGTTGCCCCGCAGAGGCGGCAGTTGAGAAAATTCGACGGGTAGCTCGGATCCGGGACAAGCACCTCGTCCCCCTCGGAGAGAAACGGCTCCATCGCAAAGAGCAGCCCGGAATCGGAGCCGGGCGTGATCAGTACGTTGCGGGAGGGGTCGACCTTCAGCCCGTTGACTCGGGCGCATTTCTCCGCGACCGCGCGGCGCAGGCTTGTGCTGCCGATCGGCATCGTGTAATGCCCCGGCAGCCCGGAGGAAACTGCTTCGAGCATCGCCTTTTTGACGCTTTCGGGCAGCGAAGGGTCCGGCAGAAACGGGTCCGCCCAAGCGAGAACGTCGTATCCGTTTTCAATCAGCGTTCCGGCCGCGTCGCCGACATCCGCTTTCACGACCTCGGAAAACAGGCCGCCCTCGATGCCGCGGAAGCGATTGTTGATTTTATCGGTAATCATGTCTCAGCCCTCCCAGTAATGGCAGGCGCAGAGATGGCCCGCGCCGATATCCAAAATGGGCGGAACTTCGGTTTTGCAGCGTTCCGTCGCGCGCGGGCAGCGCGTATGAAACCGGCATCCGGTCGGCAGGTGGATCGGGCTCGGGATATCCCCCTGAAGGAGAATCCGCTCCCCGGTGTCTCCGCCGACCTCCGGCACGGCCGAAAGCAGCGCCTTGGTGTAAGGGTGCGCCGGATGGGAATAGATCTCTTCCCGGCTCCCGCACTCCACGATGCTGCCGAGATACATGACGATGATGCGGTCGCTCAGGTGCTTGACCACCCGGAGATCGTGGGAAATGAAGAGATAGGTGAGATTCCGCTCCTGCTGCAGCTTTTGGATTAAATTTAAAACCTGTGCCTGAACGGAGACGTCGAGCGCGGAAACCGGCTCGTCGCAGACGATGAATTCCGGATCCGCCGCAATCGCGCGCGCGATGCCGACCCTCTGCCGCTGCCCGCCGGAGAATTCGTGCGGGAAGCGGTCGACATAATCGGAACGCAGGCCGACCTCCTCCATCAGCTCGAGCGCATGCTTCTGCAGTTCGTTTTCCTTTGTGATCCCCTGCAGGCGCAGCGGCTCCGTGATGATCTCCCCGACGCGCTTACGCGGGTTGAGGCAGCCGTACGGGTCCTGAAAGATGATCTGCATGCTGCGGCGCAGCGGACGAAGCTCGCCCTCGGAGGCGTGGGTGATATCCTGCCCCTTAAAGAGGATCTCCCCGTCCGTGACGTCGATCAGCCGGAGAATTGCGCGGCCGGCGGTGGTTTTTCCGCAGCCGGATTCCCCAACAAGGCCGACCGTCTCGCCGCGGAAAATATCGAAGGAGATGTCGTCAAGGGCCTTAACGGTCTCCTCTTTTCCCCGGAGGCCGCCCCCGTTGACTTTATAATATTTTTTAAGGTGATGAACTTCTACGATTTTATCCGGTCCCACGGGTCACTCCTCCTTCCATTCCGGCGTATCCCTCAGGCAGCGGCAGAAATGCCCGGGCTCCGCCTCGATCAGCGCGGGATCGACCTTGGAACAGATCGGTTTCGCGTATGGGCAGCGCGGATGAAACCGGCAGCCCTTCGGCAAATTATAAAGGCTCGGCACCATGCCCCGGATCGTCTCAAGCTCCACTCCCGGCCGATCGGCCAGCGTCGGAATCGAATGCATCAGCCCTTCCGTATATGGGTGCAGCATATGGTGGAACACGTCCTCGCGTCTGCCTTGCTCGACGATCTGGCCGCAGTACATGACCGCCACGTCGTCGGCCATTTCGCTGACGACGCCGAGGTCATGGGTGATCAGGATGATGGCGGTGTTAAATTTTTTCTGCAGACCGCGCATCAGATCGAGGATCTGTGCCTGAATGGTGACGTCGAGGGCCGTGGTCGGCTCGTCCGCGATCAGCAGCTCCGGGTTGCAGGCGAGCGCAATCGCGATGACGACGCGCTGCCGCATGCCGCCGGAGAGCTGGTGCGGGTAATCCAGCACCCGGGTCTCCGGGCTGGGGATTCCCACAAGCCTCAGCATCTCGACGGCCTTTTCCATCGCCTCTTTCTTCTTCATGCCCTGATGGACGATGAAGACCTCCGCGATCTGCGTCCCGATCGTGTAAACCGGGTTCAGCGCCGTCATCGGCTCCTGAAAGATCATTGCGATATGGCTGCCGCGGATGCTTTGCATCTCTTTTTCGCTCTTCCTGACGAGGTCCTCCCCTTTGAAGAGAATTTCTCCGTCCATGATGCGGCCGGCGGGTTTTTGCAGAAGCCCCATGACCGACAGCGACGTGACGCTCTTTCCGCAGCCGGATTCTCCGACGATCCCGAGCGTCTTTCCCGCTTCCAAAGAGAAGCTGATGCCGTCGACCGCCGGAGCGGCCCCGCGCTCCGTAAAGAAATATGTCTTCAGATTCCGGACTTCCAAAAGTTTTTCGCTCATGAAACCGACTCCTTTTAGTCTACGACAACAAGCTCTTTGGTGGTGGCGTTGAGATCCTCGCAGCCGTTTTCGGTGACGAGCACGACATCCTCGAGCCTCACGCAGCAGCGGCGCACAAAGACGATGCTCGGCTCATCCGTAAAGGTCATGCCCGGCATCGTGACCGTCTTCTCGCCCATCGCGAGGAACGGGCGCTCATGGACGTCCTTGCCGATCCCGTGGCCGAGGCGGTGGATGAAGTTTTCGCCGTAGCCCGCCTCCTCAATGACCTTCCGCGCCGCGAGGTTGATCTCCTCGCAGGTGGAAATTCCCGGGCGGAACGCCTCCATGCCGGCCTTCTGGGCGGCCAGAACCAGCTCGTAATAGCGCACGATCTCCGGGTCGGGCTCGCCGACAAACACCGTCCGGCCGAAATCGGAGCAGTACCCTTTGTAAACGCCACCGAAATCGAAGGCGAAGGAATACCCCTTCTCGACCCGGTCGTAATTCATGCCGAAAACCGGACCGCTCATCGGCCCGAGCACAATCGCCTCCGCCGGGAATGAGGGCATCGAGCAGCCGTATTTTTCAAACAATTTTTCAATCTCATGCTCGATCTCCCGAACCATCGTGCCGGGGCGAACCATCGGCATGACGTCGCGGTAGACCTGATCCGCGATCGCGCTGTTTTTGCGCATCAGCGCAATCTCCTCCGCGTCTTTTATGGCACGCATGCCGTCGATGAGGCTCGAGGCCTCCGTGACGCGGCAGCCAAGGCGCTCCTGCAGGCAGAGCGTCTCCGTGGCTGTGATGTCGCGGTTGACGCCGACCGCCTTTCCGGCGAGCCCAAGCTCCCGGACGGTGTTTACAAACGTCTCGCCGGTCAGGTCCTCGTCCGGATAGACCACCTGTTTTGTGACGGCGTGATTCTCCGGCAGAAACGACAGGATGCCGAGGCCGGTCAGCCGCGGGAGGAAGAGGACGACGTCCTTTTCTGTGACGAGAAGGCAGGCGTATTCAAGGCTGTTCTGCCGCTGGGGGGTTTTATCGCGGCTGATGCGCTTCGCGCCGGAGAGATACTCCCAAGAGGCGTCCGCGCCCACAAACATGCCGCCGAAGCCCCGCTCCTCCATCCGGCCTCGCAGGGTCTCTATCCTTTTCTTATAATCCATTCCGTTTCACCTCAAAGCTCATATTTCATGCGGGGATCCATGATGTCACGGACCGCGTCGCCGATAAAGTTCGCACCGATGGAGACCAGAAAGATCGCGGCCCCCGGGAAGAAGCTGATCCACCAGTATTTGAGGATCGCCACGCCGTCGGAGACCATATAGCCCCACTCCGCAACCGGCGGAGAGACACCGAGACCAAGGAAGCTCAGGCCCGCGAAGGTCAGGATTGCGGTTCCGACATCGGTCGAGGCCAGCACCAGCTGGGAAGAGATGCTGTTCGGAATGATCGTGGAAAGCAGGATCGGGAACTTTTTCTGCCCGATCGCCCGCTCGCTCGTGACATACTCCGCCTCGCGGATGCTCAGCACCATGCCGCGCATCAGGCGCGCGTATTTCGGCCACGAGACCACGGCGATGGCAATTACCGCGTTGACGACGCCGGTGCCCATCGCGGCCGCGAGCGCCATCGCCAGCAGGATTGCCGGGAAAGACATGACCATATCGGCAAACCGCATGAGCACCTCGTCAACCACCTTGCCGAAGTACCCTGCGACGGCCCCGTACAGCGTGCCGAACGTGCAGGAAAGCAGGACGACCAGAAGGCCGCACGGGATCGAGATGCGCGCGCCGTAGATGACGCGGCTCAGGATATCGCGCCCGTAGGAATCGGTACCGAAGAGATGGGCGGCGCCCGGCGCGGCAAAGCGCTGCGTCAGGTCCTGTAAATAAGGGTTATAGGGCGCGACGGCGGGCGCAAAAAACGCGCAGACGATAAAGATCGCCCAGATCAGGATTCCGAGGAAGGCGAGGGGGTTTTTGCGGATGAATTTTTTAATGGCTTTTTTCATTTCCGTCTCTCCTCCCCTCAATACCGGATTCTCGGGTCGATGAAGGCGTACAGGATATCCACAAAGAAATTCATCAGCACGTTGACCGCGGCGATAAACAGCGTGGTGCCCATGATCGCCGGAAAATCCAGCGTGGTGGCCGCCTTGTACGCGTAAAGCCCGACTCCGGGATAGTTGAAAATCGTTTCCACCAGAACGGTTCCGCCGAGCAGCGAACCATAGCAGAGGCCGAACATCGTGACGGAAGGGATCAGGCCGTTCTTGAGGACGTGATGCAGCATGATGCGGTTTTCCGAGAGGCCCTTGGCCTTTGCGGTGCGCAGGTAGTCCTGCTGCAGTACCTCCAGCATGCTGGAGCGGACCGTCCTCGTCAGGATGCCGACCGTCGAGGCGGAGAGCACAAAGCTCGGCAGAACCAGATGACTCAGCGCATCCTTCAGGAGCCCCATTTCCCCGCAGACGATCGCGTCGCGGATCAGGAACCCGGTCGGGAAAATTGCGCCGAGCCACTCCGACCCGACCCGCCCCGAACCGGGCAGCACGCCCAGTTTGAGATAAAAGACGTACAGCGCCAGAATGGACAGCCAGAAGGCGGGAATCGAAATTCCCATCAGGGAGACCACGCGCAGAACATGGTCGGAAAGCTTGTTATGCCGGGCCGCGGAGATCATTCCGAAGAGCAGGCCGAACAGGATGCTGAAGACGGTCGCGAGCGTCGCCATTTCAAACGTCGCGGGCACATACTTCGCAAGATCCGAAAGCACGGGCTGCTTCGTGCGGATCGAGGTGCCGAGATCCCCGTGGAGCAGGTTTTTCATGTAATTAAAATATTGAACGACCACCGGCTTGTCAAGGCCCCACTTTGCCTCATAGGCGGCCACGATCTCCGGGTCGCTCATCGCGGATTGGCCGAGATTCGCAACCAGAGGGTCACCCGGCACAAAGTGCGAGACGCAGAAGGTGATCACGGAGATACCCGCCATGACCACGGCCATCAGCAGGATCCTGCGTCCGATGTACTTAAGCATATTCATTGGCAATGATCCTCCACCTATCCAAAAACGGCCGTTATCTCCTGTTTTTAGGAATAACGGCCGCTTTCAGATTCACTCTGCTGGATTTCTATCGGCAGTTAAACCGGAGAAAATCACTTGACTTCCAGATCGGCAAACTCGAGATAGTACGCGGTGCTCGGAACGATATTCTGCACGCGCGCATTGACCGCCCAAGTGCGGCCGGGCTGCAACACGACGATAAACGGGGAGTTGCAGGCGACCATCTCAGTCTGGATCGCCTTAAAGAGCTCGGTACGGGCCGCATTGTCGGTCTCGACGGCCGCCTGCTGGCCAAGGGCGACCAGATCCGGGTTGGCTTCCGCCGCCCATCCGGCGCGCAGGCCGACGGTGTTGCCGGGCAGGAAGGCAAGCTGGTTGTTGGAATCATAATAGTCCGGGCCCCACTGGCTGACGACGGCCTGCTGGGTGCCGTTGCGGTAGCCTTCGAGGTAGACGGAAACTTCCTGGGAATCGATGATCATCTCGACGCCGACTTCGGCAAGGTCCGCCTGGACCTTTTCGGCGATCATCATGAAGGAGACGCCGTCCGGAGCCATATCCGGGATCACGCCGCAGTGGAAACTGAAGCCATCCGGATATCCGGCTTCGGTCAGCAGGGATTTGGCCTTTTCGACGTCGCGGGTGATCTGGCTCTCGCCAAGATAGCCGGTGAAGCCCTTCGGGATGATGCTCGCGGGGGTGAAGGCGCCGTTTCCGGCGAGCTGGCAGAGACCGGTGTAGTCGATCGCATAAGTGATCGCTTCGCGGACCTTCTCATCCGCCAGTTCCTTGCCGTATTCCGCGTTGTCGTTCAGCATCAGGAAGAAGATGTCGTCGGTTTTGCTGCTGATCAGCTGGATGCTCTCGTTGCCGTCGAGCAGGGAGGTCTGGTCCGCAGTCAGGTCGAGCGCGAAGTCGATATCGCCGGCTTCGATCGCCATCTGCTGCGCGGAGACATCCGCCATATTAACAATAACATACTTGTCAACTTTGCCGGTTCTCAGAACGGAACCCGCATATTTCTCCATGACCACTTCGGAGCCGGAGTTGTAGGCCGTGATCTGATAAGGGCCGCTGCCGATGGAAGGATTCGCGTCGACATAGGCGGAGAAGGTGTCGTTCTCGTCGCAGGTGCCGCCGTTTGCCTTTGCCACTTCGGAGTCATAGATGCCGAAGGTGGCGCGGGTGAGGATCGACAGCAGCGAAGGATTCGGCGTATTCAGAGTCAGGGTCAGTTCATAGTCGCCGGTCGCCTCGACGGTATCAACCGTTTCAAGAAGGAAGCTCGGGTTGCCCTTGACGCCCTTGACGCGGTTGAGGCAGTAGGCGGCATCCGCGGCCGTCAGCTCTTTACCGGTGGTAAAAAGGATGCCCTGTTTAAGGGTGAAGACGTAGGTAAGGCCGTCTTCCGAGATGGTCCAGCTCTCCGCAACGGCGGGCTGGATGTCGGATTCGTCTTCCGGAGGGGTCAGAACCAGGCTGTCGTAAGCGGCGTGCAGGGCCATTTCGGCGTCGCCCTCATACTCATGAGCCGGGTCAAGGCTGGTGTACTGCATGCTCTCGCCGATGGTAATCTGGGTGGGGCCTGCAACGACGGACGTCTCCCCTTCGGGCGCGGACGAGGTTTCCGTCTGCTCGGCCGGTTTCTCGATGGTCCCGCCGCAGGCGGTCAGGCCGATCATCAGAATGGCTGCAAGGAAAAGCGCAAGAACCTTTTTCATGAAAATCCTTCTTTCTTTTTATTTCTCATTTTCAGGCGGGCCTGAAACGGTTCAGCTAAGTTCGGCTATCGCTTCGATTTCGCAGAGGACGCCTTTCGGGAGCGCTTTGACGGCGACGCAGCTGCGCGCCGGCCTGGAGATGAAGTAGGTGGCGTAAATCTCGTTAAAAACGGCGAAATCCGCCATATCCGCCAGGAAGCAGGTCGTCTTGACAACCTTGTCGGCCCCGGCGCCCGCGGCTTCGAGCACCGCGAGTACATTTTTGCAGCTCTGCTCCGCCTGCGCGGCGATCGTGTCGCCCGCAACGGTGCCGGTGGACGGATCGATCGGAATCTGGCCGGACGTAAATACCAGCCCTCCGGCGACCACGCCCTGCGAATAAGGGCCGATTGCGGCGGGAGCCGCCGCGGTAGCAATCATATTCATTCTGTCTCTCTCCTTTTAAAACGGGCATCTTCGGTGCCCGAAAAATCCGCCACGGATCCTTCCGGTTTGCCCGTCAAATTTCGGCGGGCCTTTACCGATTTAGCACCCTGAATCGGATAAAGATTAAACCGAGTATACTCCCCGCTCATCCTGAATGTCAATAAAATTTCTCGTTTTTACTGAAATATTTTTTATTTAATCCTAAAATTTCAAAAAACGACGTATAATTAATTTTATTGAAAAGATTCCTGCATTTTTTCATTGACATTTGCTTTTTCTGCTGGTTAAATATAGCATGTTAGTATTTCATCCATGTTATAAACATTATTTTATACATCGGAAGGAGCAATGAGATGCAAAGCGTAAAAATCACGCTGACGCAAAACGACCAGGATATCCTGCAGGCCTACGCCGCAACCATGGACGGGCTGGCCGATTACCTGGGGCTCTCCTATGAAATCGTCCTGCACAGCCTGAACGACCTTGAGCACTCGGCGATCAAAGTGATCAACGGCTACCACACCGGCCGGACGCAGGGCGCCCCGATCACCGACCTTGCGCTGGAGATGCTGGAGAGAATCTCCCGAAACGACCAGAAGGATTCCATCTGCTACCGCACCTTCAACAAATACGGGGATCCGCTCTGGTCCACCACGATCGCAATCCGTGGCAGCGAAAACCGCGTCATTGGGCTTCTCTGCGTCAACCAGAATCTGAACACGCCGGTCTCGCGGCTCTTTCCGGGGATCAGCTTCCCGAGCGAGGAGGCGTATGTCTCCGCGCAGAAGAAGGAGACCTATGTGGAAAACGTGGACGACATGGTGTCGCAGGCCGTGGATGAGGCCGTGAAGGACGTATCGGATACGGCGAACACCCTTCCCTCCGCAAGAAACCGGGAGATCGTCCGCAGGCTGTATCAGTGCGGCGTCTTCAGCATGAAAAATGCGGTCGTGCTCGTCGCGGAGAAGATGGAGATCTCCAAGAACACCGTCTACCTGCATCTGCGCCGCATCAAATCGGAAGAGACGGCAAAACGTTAATCTTTTTTATTTTTTGAGCGGTCCGTTCCTTGAAGTTTCCCCGTTCGGATGGTAAAATGGAATAAAATATTTTTCATTGAAATGAGGAAGGGAAATGACCGATTTTTCAAACGGCGGCATCCGGTTCGATATTCTGAAGGAGCGGGCTTTTAACCTGCGTTGGGCGGAGGTGCCCGAGGGCGTGATTCCGCTCACGGCGGCCGACCCGGATTTTCCGGCCGCGCCCGAAATCTCACAGGCAATCGCCGACTACTGCGCCGGCGGATATTTCAGCTATACGCCAAAGCGCGGCTTCCCCTCCTTCCGGCAGGCGCTCTCCGATTATTTTAAGGAATATAAGGAGGAGGACGTTTCAGCCGACCGGATCCTCCCGATCGACAGCGCGGCAAGGGGCATGGAGGCCATCGCGAAGGCGGTCCTGCACCCGGGCGACGAGGCCCTCGTCTGCGACCCGGTCGACTTCCTTTTCAAAACCAGCATGGAGGCCGCCGGAGCCAAAATCCGGCTCTTCCCGACCCATATCGTCGACGGGCGGATCGATTTCAGCCGCCTCGAAGAATTTATCACGCCGGAAACCCGGATGTTCGGCCTATGCAACCCGCACAACCCGCTCGGCATGTGTTATCCGGCGGAGGATCTTGAGCACCTGCTCGCCCTCTCCGAAAAATACGGCTTCTACATCATGAACGACGAAATCTGGAGCGACATCGTCTACCCGGACGCAAAATTCACGAGCATTTTATCACTCGGCACGGAACGCAACCGCCGCACGCTCTCCGTCTTCGGCTTCTCGAAGAGCTTCGGCATCGCGGGGCTACGCGCCGGCTGCGTCTACTGCACCGACCCGGAGTTGTTTGAAAGGGTTGCGGCCGCCTCCCTCGTCGACACAACAATCGGCGGAATCAGTTCCCTTTCTCAGGTGGCCGGCGAGGCCTGCGTGGAAAAATGTCACTACTGGGTCGAGGATTTCATCGCGCACCTCACGAAAAACCGCGACTATGCGCTCGCGCGGATCGCGGAGATGCCGGGCATTTGCTGCCACAAGCCGCAGGCGACGTTCGTGCTGTTCCCGGATATCCGTGCGCTCGGCATGCCGGCGGAAACATTCGCCGCCTTCCTGCTTGAAAAGCACCGGCTGGCCGTCGTGCCGGGCGGCGCAAAGTTTTTCGGGCCGGGCAGCGAGGGGCATATCCGACTCTGCCTCGCGACCAGCCGCGAGGTGCTGGAGGAGGGCCTCAACCGCCTCGAAGCGGGTCTCAAAGAGATTTCCGGAAAAAGCGAGGATTGAATCTAAAAACTTCATTCCGACAAAATAGAAATTCCGTGTGGGAAAAGTGCCTTCCCGCACGGAATTTTTTATGAAAATGAAAAATAGTTTTCGAAAGCCGCGAATATATCATAAAGAAAGCGGCAGTCAGGTGCGGCTTCCCAGTTTTCACGGCAAATCCTTCGCCGGCATAAAATAGGATAGAATGGATAGGGGGGGTTGCTATGTCTCAGGATTCATTCATGAACAACCGCGGCAGGCTGAATCGTTCGGAGCGTCCTGCACGGAACGAGTATAATCCGGAACCTCTCGCGGTGAATATTCCACAGGCGGCGTCGCAGAATCAGAATTACCGCGCCGTGCTGTGGACGGGGAACCGCCTGCAGATGGCACTGATGAGCATTCCGGTCCGCGAGGAGATCGGCCTGGAGGTACATGCCGCCGTCGATCAGATGATCCGGGTGGAGGAAGGGCAGGCTGCCGTGCAGATGGGGAGCGACAAGGATCATCTTGGCGCTCAGAAACGCCTTGGCCGGGGCGACGCGGTCTTTGTGCCGGCGGGCGTCTGGCACAATATTTACAATTTGGGGCTTCGTCCCCTGAAACTTTCCACCATCTATGCTCCGCCCAATCATCCGATCGGAACCGTCCAGCATACAAGGGCGGACGCAGAGGCAGCCGGGCACTGAATTTTCACGGAAAAAAGGAGCGCCGTGCAGCGGATTTTTCGCTGGCGGCGCCTCTTTTTTATAGAAAATCGGAAAAGGATCCCGCGTTCCGGGGAGGAGGCTCTTCCGGAACCGCTCCCCGCCGGTACGGACGGCGCGTCGTCGGGAACCGGCCGCGCGGGCGGAACCTCCGGCAGAGTGTTCCCTCCGAGCCATCTGTAAAACGGGTTAAAATCAGCGCACTTCATACCCCTACCAGAATGGGTAGGGGTATTTTTTGAAAAACCACCCGTTTGGAGGATGCTTTTTTTCTTGCCGGTCTATATGCTATGATATGGATATTTTATTTTTTCTGTTAGAATCCTGCTCCGGAGAGACTCCGGCAGGCAGGCGCTTCCCCGCCCCGGCATAAGCGCAAAGAGCGCTCCGGTCTTCGGAAGGTAGAACGAATCCGCCGAACGCGGCGTGTTTGTAAACGAAATTTTCTTGTGATGGGAGAGATTGTCATGTTTTGTGAAAACTGCGGAAACAAGATCCCTGATGAAGCCAAATTCTGCCCCGTCTGCGGCGCGACGACCGGATCCGCCAAGCCCGCTTACGCCGCGCCGGAGCAGCCCCCGGTCAGACCCGCCGCTCCGGTATACATCCCGCAGCAGCCTGTTTCCTATGCCGCCCAGCAGGCGAATCCCCCTCTCACGGTCGGACAGTACCTCGGTATGTACCTGCTGATGTGCGTCCCCATCCTGAATATCGTGCTGCTGTTCATGTGGGCTTTCGGCGGCTCGGTCAATCTGAATAAAAAGAATTACGCGAGGGCCGTGCTGATCCTGTTTGCCGTCTCCGCGGTCATCTGGATCATCTTCGGCGGAATCTTTATCGGCGCCCTGAGCAGCCTTATGGAAAGTAGCTACTATTCTTCCGATATGTTTTATTATTGACGGCCATGGCGGAGACCGGAATACAACCTCTCCTCCAATGGCAGATCCGCGTGCCGATCTTCCGGAATCCGGTCATTCTGAGGCAGCTCGGGATCGCCGTCGGCATTCCGTTCGGTCTGCTTACGCTCGCGGTTGTGCTCCTTTCCGGCGAAAGCATTTACGCGCTATATGCGCTCGGGCTGATCGCCGCGCTTCTGTTCGTTTCCTGGCTCCTGATCATGGCGCTCTATCAAGGGAAATATGAGGCCGAATTTATCCTGGACGACCGCGGCGCGCTCTGCCGCACCCAGAAAAAACAGGCGCGGAAAAACAGGGCCGTCAACAGCCTCGTAACGGTGCTCGGGCTTTTATCCGGCAGGTTTTCGGCCGCGGGCGCGGGGATGCTCGCGCAGTCGCGGCAGTCGGAATACCTGGAATGGAGCCGCGTAAAAAAGGCGTCGTTCCACCCGAAGGGGCGCACCATTTTGCTGTGCGGCGGTTTCGCGGAGACGGTCGCGCTCTTTTGCACCGAAGAGAATTATCCGGAAATTGAGGAATTCGTGCGGAGAAAAACCATGCAATAAAAAGGCGGTCCGGCCGCCCCGGTTTTTGATCCGCCGCAGCGGGCAAGGTTCCCCGAAAGGCGCGAATATGAGACAAACGCACAAGATTCTTCCCCGCATCCTGATCTCGCTGCTGGGGGCCGCCATGATCCTGATGGGGATCTCCGGAATCCTGCTGGGCTTTCTCGGGGAGAGCGCGCCCGGCGTGATCACCAATATCCG
The DNA here is from genome assembly GCA_964391915.1 of uncultured Oscillospiraceae bacterium. Lineage (GTDB taxonomy): Bacteria > Bacillota > Clostridia > Oscillospirales > Ruminococcaceae > UMGS1668. The sequence goes on along the minus strand of CAYMNV010000002.1, from coordinate 24,087 downwards.
CCGCGAGGGCGGAGAACGTGCGGACGCCGTTCCCGGCAGATATACCTACAACATCAGCTACACCTTCACGCTGCCCGATGGAAGAGAGATCGACGGAATGACCAAAAGGATCGGGAGCGCCGTCTATGTAAAAGCGGACGGCACCTCGGCCGTACGGATCCGGTACTTCCCGTTCTTCCCCTATCTCAGCGCGATCGAGCACGACACCGGTCTGCGGGGAGAGCAGCTGGTTCTGATTCTGGCGGGAAGCCTCCTGATTTACCTGATGAACCGCGGAACAAACAAACAACGAATTCGTCCTTCCGCGCCGCGGCCTCCTTTTTGATCGGAAAAGGGCAATGACCTCCCACGGCCGGAAAATGAAAAAGCTCCGAAACGGCGAAAGTTTGCCGTTCCGGAGCTTTTTTGCTTATTGTACCTCGTACATGCCGTGACTGTGCATATAATTGAAAAGCTCTTCCCCATGGCGCTGCTCGTCCCGCTGAATGTGCTGGAGCGTCTGCCGGACCGTCGGGTTCGCCGCCTCAAAAATTCCCGTATCGTAGGTCCCGGAAACGAATTTTTCGGTCGCCAGCAAATCGTTGCAGAGCATCTTATCCCCGGTATTGCCCATCGCGCCCTGAAAGTTTGACTGAGGCGTCTTCGACGCCTCCTGCTGTTTGGAGGGCGGCGCCTGATAGCTCTGCTCGCTCTGCTTCGGCTCGGCCATATCCGGCTGCTTGCCCTGAAGCATCTGATCTATCATGTCGTAATGGTGCTGCTCCTCGGAGGAGATCGTCGTGAAGAGCTTTTTCAGCAGGGGATCCTCCGCCTGCCCGGAATAATTCTTGTATTTTGCGACGCAGAGATCCTCCTGCTTTTTATCGTCACTCAGCAGCATCCGCTCCTTCTGACTCAATTGAATTTGTTCCTGCATGGCGCTCCTTTCCGCGCGGCTTCCCTCCCCTTTTCCGGCTCCGGGAATCCCGCGCCTTCCGCTCCTTTGCGGCAGAGCGGCGGCCGAATTTGAAGAGAATGGTCTCTTTTCTTTCCTATTCTGGCCAATACAGGCGGGATTATGTATGCGCGGAAGAGATTTCCGGCAGGAAAACCGGCGGCGTTTTCCCCGCTTCCCGGTAGGCTGCGGCTGTGCCTTTTTTCCCGCGGAGGCGGATTCTCCTATCGGAAAGCCGCTTTTGAGAGCCGCGCATGGAACAAAAAAATCCGCCGGCTGAGAACCGGCAGATTCCTTATGTTGTGATGGTAAGCCTTCATGCTCATGGGAAAACCGGCGAATAATCCGTGCTCAGGAGGCGACCGGAGCGGCATTTGAAAAATCCGTCTCGAGAGCCTCTCCTTCGGCGAGAGCGGTCGTCCCGGAGTCATAGGGCTTTCCCTCCACCGTCAGGATCACCTGATCCGTTCCAAAATAATAGCCGAAGGTATTTGCGATGCTCCGAAGGATCATTTCCTCACTTTCGGGCACGGTTTTGATCTCCGTGAGAAAGGCCGCATTCAGGTCTACGACGACCTTTCCGTCGTCGCCGAGCATGAGGCTGTTGACCTCCGTACTCCCCAGAAGAACCGCCGACGTCCCGGCCGGAGCTTCCTTATATGCCGCCGCGAGGACCTTTCCGGTGTCGTCGTTCGTGCGGAACTCCACTTCCCTTTCCTCATAGACGATCCCGCTGCCCTCCGCGTCGGGGTAAAAGAACCTCACGGTCTGCTTCAGGGGTACGTTTTTTTCGACCGCGCTCAGCGTGGAAGAGATCTCGGTATCCCCCATAGGATAGACGACCTTGACGAGCCCTACGCCCTTGGCATAATACTGCCTGGAGGCGTTGTCCGTCCCCTCCGTGGTGACCTCGACCGCCGTATAGTCCCCGGAGGGCGTGGAGATCTGCGCCGAAACGCTCGTGATTGTCCGGGTGCTCCCATCCTCCAGCGTCCAGGTGGTACCCACGGCGATCGGCTCCATCAACAGGACCTCCGCCTCGTCCGCCTTACTCAGATAATTCTGCCGGTAATATGTCTCCCCGCGTGAAAAGGTCTGCAGGAGCTTTCCGTCGGAGACGGAGAACACCTTCGCGACGACCGTGCCGCCGTTGTCGACCCTCTGTTGGAGCCGGGTCTCCGAGGTATAATCGTTGTAGGCCCGATAGGAAGCGTACTCGTTGCCCGCGCCCTGATAGGTGTAGCCGACGTCTTCCTCAATCGGGAAATAGTCGCCGACCGTCGCGCTGCCCTCCGCTCCCGGAGAACTCTCCGGGAGCGAGGACGACGAACTGGGCGTGGGGGTTCCTTTTCCCCAGCAGCCCGTGAAAGCCGTCAGAAACACGCAAATCATCAAAAGGGCTACAATTTTTTTCATCCGTTTTTTCCTCCATCCATATGGTTTTTTGATTTTGGAAAGAGACTTCACCATTTTTATTATAATCTCTTCCTTCTCTATTTTGTTCGGAAAACAGGAATTTTATTCCGGAGGGGAAAACCGTTTCCCCCATCCGCCCGGAAGGCCCCCTCAAGTGGGGGAATTGCGGGAAGGGCGGGATTCCATGTTTCCTGTCAAAAAGCCGAACGCGGATCTTCCGTTTCCCGGGCCGGCAAAATTTTTTCTCCGCCGCGGGGCCGTGGACGCGGAAGGCGATCCGGTATTCTTCCGGGCCGCCTTCCAAAAACGCAGGGTTTTTCGCTCTCTCCAACTTTCGTAGGAGAGGTTATTTTCTCCGATTTCCTCCTTTTGGGCGATGCCTTTTCTTCTCTTATTTCTTAAAATGAGGAGGAAAGGGGGCGGATTCATCTATGGAGGCACTCGGAAAACGCCGGAATCTGCTGGCCGCGCTGTTTGCCGCCGGCCTGCTTCTTTCGGGCTGGTTCGCCCTGCAGCGCGCGGCGGAGGCAGCGGCTGTCTTCGGCGCCGTGAGCGCGGCCCTGCTTGTGCTGCTGGTCGTGCAGATGCGCCGGCTCCATGACGCAAACCTGATCCGGAACAACTGCATCCTCTCGGTACCCTCGGCGGTGATCTCCCTCCCGGGCAGCGGGGAAAAGACGGCGGAAGAGGAGACCGTGGTATCCACGTTCGGCGTGCTGATCGGAAGCCGGATCTATAAATGGGGGTGCGATGGCGTGCACGGCGTGCGGCTCCGCTCGATCGAAATCGGCCGGGAGCGGATGCGCCTCTGGTTCGGCGACGGGGACAATGCCGCCCGGATCGAGCTGCTGCACGGGATGTCGGACCTGCGGACCGCCATGGAAGTGAGTCGGAAGCTGAAGCATGAGACCGGCATCGAAGCCTCGGTCGTCGGCTGGCATACGGAGCCGGAGTGATCTCCGGAGGGTTTGTTTTTTTCCGGAAACAAAAGTTCCGCGCCGGCAGACGGATGCGGGCGGCGGCCTGTTTTGTAAAATATTATTATATTAGGAGGGATCCCTATGTTTTGTAGAAATTGCGGGGCGCTTCTGCCCGATCATGCCAGATTCTGCACATCCTGCGGCGCAGAAATTCCCGCCGCACCTCAGACGGCCCAACCGGCGACGCCCGCTTCTCGGGAAACGGCATCTCCTCTTCAGGAGACAGCGTCTATTCCTCAAGGCATACCCGGCGGGCGAGTCGGCTACTCGAACCACATCCACGACCCGGCCTTCGCCAAATATATCAGGAATTCCAACCGCTGGTCGGTCATTTTCGCCGTGATTCTGGCGGTGATCGCCGTCGTCGGGTCCTTCATCGCCGGAGAGTCGGGCTTCGACGGGATGGAAAACCCCGAGGCGCTGTTGATCGGCCTCGGCGTCGGCGGGATGTTTCTTGTCATCGCGCTGTTCACCGTTCTATGGAGAAAGCGCAGCCGCACCTGGGACGGCGTCGTTGTGGACAAAACCGTCAAGAAAAAGAGCCGTCACAGAAACACCGGCGGCGACGATGCGGACGACTATATCGAATACTACACGGAATACGCGGTCGTCATCCGTGATGAACGCGGAAAGACGCACCGGATCGTGCATGAGGACAATGCCACCGCCTACAATTATTATCAGGTTGGCGACCGTCTGCGGCACCACGCGGGACTCAACACCTACGAAAAATATGATAAATCGCGGGACAGCGTCATCTTCTGCAACGCCTGCGGAACCCTCTGCGATATCCACGAGGACGTCTGCCCCCGCTGCAAGTGCCCCCTGCTGAAATAGGAATCCCACGCCCTCCGACGGAAACGGAGGAGGATTCATGGGCGGATTTTGCGTATGCAGATTCTACATATCCTGCGCCGCCCGCGGCGGAAAGATCGGATCACGATGATAAAAATGCCCCCGGGCCGGCCTTCCCCAAAAGGGAAAACCGCTCCGGGGGCATTCCTCCGATCCGCGTCACCGCCTCCGGGATTTGCTCCGAATCTATTATTGGGAATCCTCCGGCGCCTGCCCGATCACGCCCAGATTTTGAAGAGCCCGTGAGGAAAGATCGTATTGGTACCGGTCGACCTCGCCGTCCGCGATGTAGGATACATAAAACAGGATGGCGCCGTCCTCCATGACAAAGCCCGGATGATCGTAGTTCCACTGCTTGCCGGCCCACTCGTTGCCGAGCACCTGCCCGCCGACGGTGTTGTATTCCTCATCCAGCTCATAATACACGTCCGTAAAGATGTCGACGACTTCCTCCGTATTCAGGTCGTAGAAACAAAGGCCGTCGGTGGAGGGAGTCTGCTCGTCCTTGCCCGGAACCGTGCGGAGAAACACGATCGCGCCCTCTGTCGCGCCGACCACGCACATGGCGTCGTCAATCAGGAGCCTTTCCCCGGAAAGGCCGAGTTCAAAGAGACTTCCGTTCGTATTGAGCAGCTCTGGGTCGCGGAAGCCGGTATAATAGGCCTTCCCGCCCGCAGGATAGACCTCGTTGACCGGCTGCAGATAGGCGCGGTCCAGCCCCGTTGCCTGAGCATAGATCTCCCACGCGCCGCGGCTCGCCGAAACCAGCTCTCCGGTGTCGCTGTCAAAGATCCCGATATTCGCCGACGACGAGATATAGAAATACCGCTGATCGAGCCATTCGATCTGCCAAACCTCCGGCACCGTGAGGAGGCCCTCCTCATTCCGGATATATTCCAGTCCGTCCGTGTGCGCCTGCCGGTCGGGCAGATAGACGTACCCCTCCGCGCTGCTGTCCGCAATGGTGACGATCAGGGCGTGCTCCCACGTCTCTTCATCCGTGGTCAGGATGCCTGTCAGATGCCGGATGTCGCCGTTATCAAGAGCGACGTCGCGGAAAAAGACCTTTTGATTGTAGGTGTACCAGAGGACGCCCTCCGTCTCCATCTCCGGCTCAAGTCCCGGCAGATAAGCATCCACCTCGGATTCGCGCATCTCCGCAATGGTCACGCCGCTCGGTTCCCGGGCGCTTTCCGCCGCTTCTCCGGAGGACTGCGCCGCCTGAGTAGCCGGCTCCGATGTCTCCGGCATCCCTTCCTCCGGATTTTGCCCGGAGAGGCACCCCGTGAGCATGATCATGACCGCGGCGAGCACCACCGCAAAACGTCCCGCTTTTTTCAATGGTTTTCCTCCTGCCTGCTGTTGGTTTTCCCCATTGCCGTGCCTGTGCGCCGGACCATGGGGTTTCGCGGACCCGGTTTTCCGCATTCGGTGCGGCCCGGTTCCGCCGTCTATTTTTATTGTACCATAAGAAGGCCCGGTTGGGAAGGAACCCTCCGGTTTCTTCCCCGCACGGCGGACGGACGGCGGAAAGGAATGCCTCCTGCGGAAGGAGGCGGGAAACGCGGCGTTTTTCCCGGAAAAGCACGGGATAACAGGAAGAAAATGTCGGAAAGAGCTTGAAGCCTTTCCGCGGAAACCGTATAATAATCTCACTTAGATTTTATTCTTTATATTATTTCGGCGCCGCAGAACGTACAGGAGAAAGGAGCAGCAACATGGCAGAGACGGAACTTTCCGGAAGAAAAGGTATCTTTGCCTCTTTTTCCGCGCTCTTTCGCTCCAAAGACAACATCCGCATCCGGAACGTGCGCCTCAAAAATCTCCGATACATGCTCATCTTCCCCCTGGCGCCCGTCTTTGCCAACATGCAGGGTGCGCTCTTCAGCGACGCCGCCCGCCTCTTCGGGCTGGACGCCATGACGCTGATGGGCAGCGCCTACTGCATCGGCGCAGGCGCGATGTTTGCCCTGACGAATGAAAAAAATCTGACGCGGATCTCCCGCGTCTCCGCGGCGGTCACGGCGGCCGCCTTTCTCCCGTGGCTCGTGATGGCCGAGAGTCGGCTGAGCCTCCTTCTGGCGATTCTCTTCATGTTCGGCCTCGGAGGCTGCGCCGCCTGCGCGTCGTTTGCCTACACCTTCGCGCTCAACAACGCGGAACGCTTCCTCGGCGCCGCGGTAATCTCCCTTTTCTTCGCGCTCTGCCAGATCGACGCGGGCCTCTCCTTCATCTCCGGTACGTTCGGCAAGGCCTACTTGACGGCGCTGGCTGCGGGCACCTGCATCTGCCTCTTTCTTTACCGGGCGGAGGACTTCCCTCCGCCGAAAAACGGGCCCCGTGCGGAGCTGAACCCGGCCCTCCGGCTGATGCTGTATTTTTTCGTCGCACATTATTTTATCGAAATTTTTTATACCTACCTGCCCGGCTCCTCCTCCCCGGAGGCGATGCTCGCCAACGGAGCCGTCGGCATCTTCGCGGTCTGCCTCGCCGTCTTTTTGCAGCTGAGCACCCGGCGCAGCATCTGGAACATGTGCAACCTGTTTTTCGTCGCCGAGATCGTCACCTACCTGCTCTGCTTCCTGCCGGAAGGCTCCGCCCTGCGGGGCGCCGCCCGCTTTTTGCACGGCTTTGAGCAGATGGGCTACCTCGCGGCCTACTACCTCTTCGGCTGCGTCTTTAAAAAGCACGGCGATTTTCGCATCTTCCGGCTCTGCCTGATCGTCATCCTGCCGGCGAGCGTCGTCTCCTACCTGATTCCCGGCATGCTCGTCTCCCGCGCGCCCGGCTTGCTCCCGCTCGCGGCGACGATCGTCTCCGGCGCCCTTTTTGTCGGCTTTATCCTCCTTTCGCCCGCATATTCGAAGTACCTGTTTTTTTCCGACTGGTCGGACGATTTCTGCCGGACGGACATGACCGAACCGCCGCAGGAGGCACCGGCGCCGGATCTGCTGGAGGGGCTCGGCCTCTCCCCGCGCGAGAAGGAGACCGCGGTGATGCTTCTGCAGGGGCAAAGCGCCAAACAGATTGCGGAAACGCTCGGGATCACCGTCAACACCGCGAACTTCCATATCAAGAATCTGTATAAAAAGCTCGGCGTGGGCAGCCGGTCGGAGCTCTTCGCCCGGTTCCGCGCGCCCATCCTGCCCTCCGAAAACCGTCCCGGGAACGGCATATAAAAACGGCAGCCTCAAAAAAAGAGGCTGTCGTTTTTTGATTTTTCCGACCGGAGAGAGGCCCGGCAGCTTCGGCTCTTTCGCGCGGAAGACGTTCTCCGGCCGCATGCCCGGATTTTTTCCCCGTGCGTTTTCCATGGAAAAGAGCCCCCACCATGATTGGTAGCTACAAAATAAAAAGAATATGAGTAAAATGAAGATGGTATATTTTGCACGGCAGGCCGCCGGAAAAGGACCCGTATGGCTATAAAAAGGGAGGCATACCATGAAAAAAGGAATCTCTTTGATCATTGCGCTTGTCGTTTCCTTCACAACCCCCGCAATCCAGATCTCCGCGGCGCTTCCGGCTTCTCTTCCCGCGGAGCGCTCCGCTGTGTGCGCCGCGGCGTGTGCTGCCGAACCGGCACGGGCGGAGGAAACCGCCTCTTCTCCGGAATACACGGCCGGCGGCGCTCAAAATCTCGAGGATGCGCCCTTGATGGAATACGAGTTCCTGCCCGCGGATGCGAAGTGGCAGGCGCTCGCCGCAGGGGAAACTCCGGCCGCCTTTCAGGCGAATTATTCGCTTGCGGACGGCGTGCTGCTCGTGACGGAGGAGGTCTCCGAAAGTGTCCGGTCGGCCGGAGAGCTCGTGTCGGGGAGCACGGCGCAGAGCGGGGCCCTGAGGCTGCTGCCCAACCGGATCATCGCCGAGGGCGGCTATATCCGGAAGGATGTGCTGGATGCCGCCGCGGAGCAGCAGGACCGCACGATCCTGCCCGGAACCGTGGTTGTGGACCCGTCGACAGGCACCGCTTTCAAGGTGGTGTCGCCCACGGAATTCGGCAGTGCCGCCGATGCGGATGCGGAGCTTTCGGCGATGCTCACGCCGCTGGAGGGCACCTATGCCGTCGCGCAGCCCGAGCCCGCCGAAGTGCTCAAGGATTTCAGCTTCGGCGGAACGGACGGCGAGACGGTCACCCTGACCCGCGGCAACGTCACGGGCTTTGCCCCGCATGTCGAGGAAAACCTCGTGGAGACGGACGGCTTCAGCTTGATCGATTTCGGCGATTCCTTAAAAGATTTCAAATATCTCTCGGAGGATTCCCTGGTCAGGCTCCAGTTTGAGGATGAGCAGCTCGACGCTTGGCTCGGGGACGGTTCCCCGATCAGCGTCAAGGTCAGCGGCGGGATCGGCGTCGATCAGATCGACGTGACCGCCCGGTATACGGGATTTGACGGCTACCGGATCGCGATGACGCTCAAGCAGGAGAGCTACCTGATCGTGGAGATGGATGCGGATGTCTCGCAGGAGATCGTGATCCCCGTCTTCGGCATCGACGTCAACCTGCAGGTCGGCGACACCTCGATCGGCCGGATCACCGGCGGCGTGTTCGTCATCGTGGGCATGGACGGCACGCTCAGTCTGGAGATTGAGACGCGGGAATTTACCTCGACGACCGTCGGCGTGCGCGGAAGCACGAAATTTTATATCCCGACCAGCGTACACCCCGTCTACGACCAGGAATTCAAGGGCGACGGCGAGGTGGATCTGGCCGGCGACATCGACGGCTATCTCAAATTTGGCCCGATGCTCCGGCTGGAGGTATTCGGCTTCAAGCTCGTGGGCGCGGGCGCCTTCCTCGGCGCGGGGGTTCATGTGCAGGCGGACGGACATTATCTCAACGTGGAGCTGTACGGCCTGCTCCAGATCTATATTGATTTTATCGGCAAACACCTGAGCCTCGCTAACTTCCAGCCGACGATCCTCTTGAAGCGTCAGGCGGATACGGCGGGCTTCCAGGTCGAGTTTGTCGAAGTATACGTCTACCCGGGGCGCGTGGGCGGGATTCTCAGAACGGAGCCTCCGGAAAAGGGCGGCCCGCTGATTCCGGCCGCGGATATCCCCTACCGGATTCTTGTGGTGCCGAAGGGAGAAACTTTCAACCCGGATACGCCCGGCGATATCGACAAACCCGCCATCCTCAAATACCCCGCCTCCGGATACGCCTCGACCAACGCGGAGGGAGAATTCTATCAGGGGGACGATTGCTACCTTTGCGACGGAGATCAGGTCTATCTGGAATTCCAACAGAATGGGAAATCCTATTTCTCCGACCCTGTGCTGCCGACGCTGCCCTTCCAGAAGATCAGCATCACCGCGGCGGACTATTTCAACGACTTCGTGACGGGCCAGGTAGAGCCCATCCACGTCATCAACTGGGCGGCCAAACCCGACGACCCGCCCGAACAGCAGTATGAATGGAAGGAATACGCAAACGGGATCGTCACGCTGAACCCGTACCTGAGCACGACCTGGAACGTGCACATTCCCTTCGGCGGGCAGGCGCGGACCATGACCGACGAGCACGGCTATTTTGACACCAGAAATCCGCTCTTCTCCATCATCACCGGAAAGCCTGTACCGAACACCTACTTCGACGTCTATGAGAACAGAGATAACTGGGGCTCGGCGGGAGGCTTCGACTTCCGTATGGATTACCATGAGGCGGTCAGCGGCGGGCGCATGCAGTACCATACCACCTCCTCTCTCATCTTCACCCGTACGGTACTGGAAGTGGCGGATTCTTATGACCGCAGCTTCATGGATGACGGCACGATCGTCGACCAGATGGCCTACGACGAGTACATCTGGATCATCAACGCAAACGGCACCCGCACGGTCACCGAGGAGGAATTCCAGTACACCGGGGAGATGTTCTCCACGCAGGATTTCCCATGGGACTGGAACGAAAATAAAGTCTCGGATTACGATATTGTCTTTACACCGGATTCGCAGAAGCTGACCCCCGTGCTGGATGAAAACGGCGACCCCACCGGAACGGCGCTGTTCTCCCAGCGGGTGACGGTGCAGTGGGTGTGGCAGGCGCATCCGAATCCGCTCCGGATCACCAGCGCCGATCACACCGCCGTGACAACCGGAGGCGGGAGCTTTCAGGTGACCGCGGAGGGGTATGCGCCCTTTGCCTATGTGCTGACCGACGCACCGCAGGGCGTCTCGATCGGCAAGAACACCGGGCTTATCACCATTCCTGCCGGCATGGCGGAGGGAGAGTATTCCTTCACCATCCAAGTCTCCGAAGACCGCACGATGATCCCTCAGCTGGTCGGTTCGCCGGATCCCTACGACGGCAACGATGCGTCCCCGCCCGCCGAGCAGACTTTTACCCTCTCCGTGACGGGAGCCGCCGCGTCGGAACCTGAAATCTCCTCGGAGGCCGCGCGAACCGCTCCGGAGATTGCGGAGGAGGAACATCACTATGAGTTTTCCATGGTCTCGGGCGAGGAGAATCTGACGATACCGGTCTTTGCCTCGGGCAGCGAGCCCATCGTCTGGTCCGTGTCGGATGCCTCCGGAGATCTGCCGGAAGAGATCCGCATCGACGCGGAAACCGGCGTCCTCTCGGCGGAAAAGGAACTCGAAGCGGGCGCCTACCGCTTCACAATCCGGGCGGAAAACGACGCTGGCTTTGATACGCAGGACTGCGTACTCACCGTCTCCGAGGCGCGCACCGCACCCGTACTTTCCGATGCTTCTCACAATTACCAGTTTACGAAACTGATCAACGGCGGCGATCTGGAGATCACGATTACGGCCGCCGGCAGCGAACCCATCACCTACTCCCTCGTGCCGAAAAGCGAGCGCTACATCATCCCGGACGAAGTCTCCATCGACCCGGAGAGCGGCGTTCTGACCGTTCGGGAGGGCGTCGAGGCCGGGAAATACTACTTCTCCGTCAAGGCGGAAAACGACGTGGGCTCCGACACGCGGGAATGCGTACTCACCGTGGTTGCCGCGTCGGTCGGGCAGTTCTCGCGGCCGATCTTGCCCGGGCTGTCCGTCTCCTCGGGTCTCTCCGGCGGCATTGAGCTTCTGGCGGCTTCCTCCGGACAGAACGTGAGCCCGCCGACTGCGACGCCCACGGTGCCTTCCGAGATGCCCGCCGTGGTATCGCCTTCCGCGCTGCCGCTGAACGCCGCCACGCTGCGGAACGACGATCCGAACGACGTCTACACAAAGGACCGCTGGACCACAAACGGCGCGTTCTTCGTCCGCTGGCATTCGAAAGTGACCGTGACGATCCCGGGGGCTGTGGATTATATTTCGGGTGAAACCGGGTTCACCTTCCACGACGAATCCCCGCGCTGTTACAACTACCACTACTCGGACGGCCTCCCGGATTCCGTCAAGGGTTGGCTCAGAGCGTTCCTTGAAGAGCAGACCACGGAATATGCGCAGGCGGACGTTTTCCTCGGCGAGCGGATGAACACGGAAGATCTCCTCGGCGAAATCAACAATTTCACCGTCAACCCGATCACGGAGGGCTCCGTCTACCTCGAATACGGCTCTCTGCTTGAAGAGATGGCCTCGCAGAATGGCGGCTCCTTCCTCGTGGATCTCAACGAAGGCACCGGCACGATCGTCACCGGGAAATACTTCTCCGCCCTGCAGGCCAATCCGGGCGCCGAGCTAACCTTCCGGCAGAGCGGAGCGGACGTGACCTTCCGCGGGGCGGATATCGAGACCTCTTTCGATTACGACATGCCGGATTTCGGCTACTACGCGGGCGCCTTCAGTGAGGAGCAGATGCTTGCGGCGGCCGGCACGGGCGGAGAGACCTTCACTTACGCCTTCGCCTACCACGGCGATCTCCCGGGCACGGCCACCTTTGCGGTCACCACCGATATCGCCGCGGGCAGCAAGGTCAACGTCTACAAATTCGACTCTGCCGGGAACAAATTCACCCTGATCGCGTCGGGGCTCGCCGTTGCGGAGGGCGGCGTCGTGACCTACCAAAATAGCACCATGTCCGAGTACCTGATCACGACCGGGACGATTGCCGGCGCGGAGACGGGGGATGCGGGCGGCGGCTTCCCGAGCGGCGGATGGTGGATCATCGGCGTCGGAACGGCTGCGGCCGCGGCTCTGGCTATCTTCGCCATTCGGCGCGCCAAAAAGCAGAAAGAAAAATCCCCGTGACGCGGAAAGCCGACGGAATCCGGCCCTGATTCCATAAAATTTGAATACATAATAAAACAAGCCGCATGAGCATGCGGCTTGTTTTATATTCGGATAATCCGGTCCGTCGGAGCCGCCCGAAGAGAAATGTTCATCCCGGCACAGGCGTGGAAAAACCGGGCCGCCGGGAACCGCCCATCAAACCGATTCCCGGCGAAGCGGTCTCATCCGGCGCTCCGCTTGCCGAGATTTTCAAGAATTTCACGGTACCGCGCGGTCGCAGGGGCGCTCGGCTCCCCGATCTTGCAGAAGGAGAGCTTTGCCAGCTTCGGAACCGCGCGCTCCACGACCATCCTGCCGTCTTTCAGCTTGGATTCCAGCGCCCGGAATGCCTCCAGAAAACGGGGATCCTCCTTCGCCCGGTCGTAAAAGGACAACACATAAACATACAGAAATAGGTTATAGTTCCGGAAAGGATATTCCACCTGCATGAACAGGGTGCCGATGCCGTAATGACAGGGGCCGATCGGCTTCCGGATCGTCCAGTGCTCCAGCAGGAACTCCACGGCGTGGTCAAGGGCCGGCTCTTTATTCAGGTATTCGCTGAAGCGGAACGCATCCAGCGCCACCAGAGTGGGATGGGGATTGGAGTACTCCGTCTCCGGCCCGTGGCCGAAGAAGAATTTGTTGCAGCGCCAGCCGCCGTCCGCATACTGCGTCTCCAGCAGGTGGCGGAAGGTCTTCTGCAGCCTCTCGTCCTGCGCGTACCCCATGTGGCAGAGCACGTTTGCGGCGTTTGCGGTCTGGCAGGGATAAATAGCTCCCTGCGGATACAACCGGAAGCGCCCGTCCTCCTGCCAAGTGCTGAAGATCAGCGCGGCGGCCTCCTTCATCAGTGGGTCGTCGGGCTCCATGCCCAGCTCCAGCAGGTAAGACACGCTCTCCAGCGTGGAGAACGGCGCTCCCTTTATGAGGCGCCTGTCCGGCGTCGTCCAGAGGTCGGCCCCCTGATCATGCAGATGCGACAGAATCGCATCCACATCCGACGCGTACTGTTTTTCGACCGCCATGCCGTTTCCCTCCTTGCAGATCATGAAAAGGCGTCGGCCGTTCTCCGGAAAGCGGGCGGCCGGGCACTTGTTTATTTACTTTTTGTTTGGCTTTCTCTTGATTGCCAGAAGCCGCAGGAAATCCTCGAACAGGGAGGAATCCTCCGGCTCAAACATCACCCATTTGCCGTCGCGGTACGTCGTGGCGTCGTCGTAGACCCTCTGCACTTCCGGGGAATAGGACTGCCTCTCCGCCTCGAACTTCTTTCTCTCCTCTTCCCCGAAGATGACCATGAATCCGAAATCGTGCTCCCTTGCATAGAGCGCGCAGAGCGTCTTTCCCCCGCGGCGGTACTTATACTCGTACTTCCACGCCTTTCCGCCATGGTTCCACTGACGCTCCATCTCATACAGGCCGTCAATTTTCGCGCACAGGCCGTTCCAGACGGCAAGGCGGCTCTCCCCGATCAGTGACCGCATTTCTTCCTCAGAAGGTGCTTTCTCCAACATGACAAGTTCCCCTCCCTCGATTTCTCATGAAAGCTTCTCCATTTTACCGGCCCGCGTCCACAGACCCGGCCGGGGCGGCGGTTTCGTCCGTGATTTTTTCGCTTATATTTTAGCACATCGTCCGGAAAAATTCGACTGCCGCCGCAAGTTGTTTTTTCCCGCCGAAAAAGGCGCCGGAAAGGAAAATTTAGCCGCCGCGGGAAGCCGATTCGTCTTGAAAAAGACATAAAGATTTGTTATATTCTGTCTGTCATAGGATCTCCGCAGACGGTGCCTGCCTGTGCACGCCAAAGGGAGGGAGCAGACGATGCTTTCCGGGAAATCCAAAAACCCGTCCGACCGGAAACGGATCATCCGGTATCTTGCGGCCGTGGTGATCCTCGGCTTCGCCGTCTACTATTTTCTGCCGAGGATCGCGACGCTCGAAAATTCGCTCAAGGTCCTCCGGTCGATGTCGGTCTGGCTCGTCCTTTTGGCGGCGGCGGCCGAAGCCCTGAGCTATGTCGGGAGCGGTTACCTGCTGAAGGCCATCATGCATCTCGGAAAATCCCGGTTCACGGTATTCCGCGGAGTCCTGATCACGCTTGCCGCGGCCAGCATCGGCCTCGTGATGGGCGGCTGGGTCACCATGGCGGCAACGACCTATTACTGGGCCTCGAAGGAAGGGGCCTCCCCGGAGGGATCCAAGCTGACCGGGTTTCTGCCGACGCTCTACAACGACGCCCTGATGACGCTGCTGACGGGTGTGGGCCTGCTGCACCTGCTGATCGTCCACGACCTTTCGGCCGCGCAGATGGTGCTCTACGGCACAATCTTCTTTCTTTGGGTGCTGGCGCTGCTGGTCGTTGTTTACGGCATGCGCCGCCCAAAGCAGATCGAATCCATCGTTCAAAAGGTGTTTGACGGTTTCCGGCATCTCTTTAAGCGCACCAAGGAGACGACGGCCGTCCACGACACGGTAAACGACGTCTATACGGGGCTGATGCTCCTCAAAGGGCGCGGATGGATCCGGCCCGCGGCCGGCGCCTGCATAAATCTCGGATGCGACATGCTCGTGCTGTATCTCCTTTTCATTGCCTCCGGGCACGCCGTCGAGCCGGTCGTGCTGGTCACGGGATACAGCATCGCGTTCATCCTGAAAACAATCTCCTTTTTCGTGCCGGGAGGGATCGGCGTAGTCGAAAGCGGCATGGCGGCCGTATTCACAAGCCTTGGCGTTCCCGCCGGCACCAGCGTCGTGGTGGTTTTGGGGTACCGGCTCCTCTCCTTCTGGCTGCCGAGCATCCTGGGCTTTGCGGCAAACGCCTGGCTCGTGAGGACTGCAAGAAGAAACGGAAAATAGAATTCGAGGCCGGACCGGTTTTTCCGCAGCCGGCCTGAAAATGATAAAGAGTGGAGGGAACATTGCCGTGCAGGGTTTTGAAACCGACGCGTATTGGAGCATGCCTTCCGGCACCGTACTGGAAAGTCTCCGTTCTTCTCCGGACGGTCTCACGGAGGATGAGGCCGCCTCCCGCCTGAAAACGTATGGGGAAAACTCCATCCACGGGCGGGAAAAAACCGCCCCGCTGGTGCTCTTTCTCAACCAGTTCAAAAATCTGATCATTCTGATCATGCTTGTGGCGACCGCGATCTCGGCGGCCACGGGCGACGGGCTCGACTCCCTGATCATCTTTTTGATCGTGCTGGCAAGCGCCGTGCTGAGCTTCCTGCAGGAGTACCATGCGGACAACACGATCAGCGATCTGCGCTCGAAGCTGCAGATCAAATCCGTCGCGCTCCGGGACGGCCGACAGGAGGAAATCCTGACCCGGTCGCTGGTGCCGGGTGATATCGTCAAGCTCTCCGCGGGTACCCTGATCCCCGCGGACGGCCTGGTGCTTTCGTGCGACGCCCTCTATGTCAATCAATCCGTGCTCACCGGGGAGGCCTTCTCCGTCGAAAAGAAGGCGGAGGCGGCTCCCGCGGACGCCAATCTTACGGATCGGAAGAACTGCGTCTTCATGGGCACCAACGTGCGGAGCGGAAGCGCTTTGATGCTGGTCGTAAACACGGGTGAGCATACCGAATTCGGGCAGATCGCCAAGGAGCTTGAGAGCCGCCCGCCCGAGACGGAATTCGGGCGCGGGGTCCGGCATTTCAGTTACATGCTGGCCGTGATCATGCTCATTCTCGCGATCGTCGTCTTTGCGGTCAACCTGATCCTGAAAAGGCCGGTCATCGACTCGCTGCTCTTCTCCGTGGCCCTCGCCGTCGGCATCACGCCGCAGCTTCTGCCCGCGATCATCAACATCACGCTGGCAAAGGGCGCACAAGTGATGGAAAAGGAGGGCGTGATCGTCCGCAGCCTGACTTCGCTGGAGAATTTCGGCAGCATGGACGTCTTATGCACCGACAAGACCGGCACCCTGACGGAGGGCGTGGTTCGGCTCGACGGCGCCGTGGATACCGCGGGGCAGCCTTCGGATGAGGTGCTCCGGCTCGCCTACCTGAACGCAAGCCTCCAGACGGGCATGGTCAACGAGACAGACGAGGCGATCGTCGCCTACCGGAGCTTCGATACGGGCACGGTGACGAAACACGAGGAGATCCCTTTCGACTTTTACCGGATGCGGATGAGCGTCATCGCCAGAGAGAACGGGGAATGCCGGCTGATCACGAAGGGCGCACTGAAAAGCGTCCTCGGCGTGTGCCACGAAATTCAGGATGGGGATTCCCGGCATGCGATGGATGCGAAGGCGCTTGAGGACATTCAGGCGCGCTTCCAGGCATGGAGCGAAAAGGGCTACCGCGTATTGGGCGTTGCCCAAAAACCGGTCCCCGAAAAGGAAAAATATGTGGTCGAGGACGAGAGGGCCATGGTCTTCATGGGCTTCCTGCTCTTTTTTGACCCGCCGAAAGCGGACGCCGCGGAGACCGTGGCCGACCTCGCCCAGCACGGCGTGGGCTTACGCATCATCACCGGCGACAACAAACTCGCCGCTCTTCATATCGCGGCGGCGATCGGCCTCAACGTCCGGAACGTCCTGACCGGCCCGGAGATTGCGAAGCTCAGCGATCAGCTGCTCGGGAATGCGATTGAAACCGTCGACCTTTTTGCCGAAGTGGACCCGAGCCAAAAGGAGCGCATCCTTCTTGCGCTGAAAAAGAAAAACCACGTGGTCGGCTATATGGGCGACGGCATCAACGACGCCCCGGCCCTGCACGCGGCCGACGTGAGCGTCTCGGTCAGCTCGGCGGTGGACGTGGCAAAGGAATCGGCCAACTTTGTGCTGCAGGAGAAGAGCCTGCGCGTGCTCATCCGCGGCATCGAGCTCGGGCGCACGACGTTTGCCAACACGCTCAAATATATCTGGATCACCACGAGCGCAAACTTCGGCAACATGTTCAGCATGGCCGGCGCCTCGCTGTTTCTGCCGTTTCTGCCCCTGCTCCCCAAACAGATCCTGATGATCAACTTCATCACGGACTTCCCCGCCGTCACGATCGCCGAGGACTCGGTGGACGGGGAGATGATCCGCTCGCCGCACCGCTGGAACATCCGATTTATCTGCAACTTCATGGTCGTCTTCGGGCTCATCAGCTCCGCCTTCGACTACCTGTGCTTCGCCATCCTGCTCCTTGCGTTCCATACCCCGGAGGAGCTCTTCCGGAGCGGCTGGTTCGTGCTCTCGATCATGACGGAACTGGTGACGCTGCTCGCCATGCGCACCAAGAAGCCCTTCTACCGGAGTAAGCCTGCCCCGGTGCTGCTCTTTTCCTCCGCCGCTCTGGGGCTTTTCAGCCTGGCCATGCCGTATCTGCCGTTCCATCAGCTGCTCGACCTGATCTCGATCCCGCTGCCGACGGTCGCCGCGCTGCTTGGCATCGCGGTGCTCTACCTGATCACGATAGAGATCACCAAACATTTCTTCTACCGGTCGAAGCTCGGCAGAGCCGCGGAATAATAGCCTTCTCCGATTAGGCAAGCCCGCTTTCCCGCTTTTCCGCGAAAACCCTCCTCGCCTGCCGATCTTGTTTCATCGGCGCCGATGGAGAGGGCCTATGCGCCTGCCCGGCGCCGCGGCGGACACGAAAGGCATGTGATTCGCCCGTCCCCTCGTACGGATGAAACCCAAAACGAAAAAGCGAGCAAAAGGAGCTTCCGTGCGCCCTCTCCCCTTTTCATTAAAATGATAAAACAGCGCCCGCCGCACGGCAGGCGCTGTTTTTTATGAAATCCGCTCCCCGTCGTCCGCTTCCGGCCGGATATTTTTTTGAAACCCCTTGACAATGCGTAACATGTTGCGTATCATAAAGGTAACATGTTGTGTTGCTGAAAGGATGCGTCTATGAACGAACTCGAACAGGAAGCCTATATCTTTGCGGCCATATTTACCCTGTCGAATAAGCTGCAGGTGCTCGGGGACCGGTTTGATCCGAATATCACGATTAAGCAGTGGCTTTTTCTGGCCTGCGTTTCCAAATTCAGCGAGCCGCCGACCATCAGCGAAGTCGCGAACACGATCGGATACTCCCGCCAGAATGCGAAGCGCATGGCGGCCGCCCTCTCCGAACGCGGCTTTGTCACGGTCATGAGAGACAGGGACGACGCGCGCGCCTGGAGAATCGATCTGGCCCCTTCGTGCAGGGGATATTTTGAAAAGCGGTATCAAAGGGAGATTGCGTTTCTGGAGGAGCTCTTTGCCGGCTTCGACGCCGAGGAAATTCTCGGCTTTTCCAAAGGATTGGCCCGGCTTGAGCAAAATATCTCGGCAATGGCGGCACCGGAACAGGAATGACGCCGCCGGCATGCGCCAAAGAAACGGCCCGGTTCCCGGGCTGCTTCCGAAGAAACATTTCAAGGAGGAACACGATGATAAGGAGGAAAAGACAGAAGACCATGCTGGTTGTTGTTGGGGCTCTGCTCTGTGCTATAGGGATCGTGCTGATATTTTTCAATATTCCCTGCTCAAAAACCAGAACCGAATTTGAAAAGGCTGCTGCGGAACTGATCGCGGAAGCCGATCATCCGGAGGACGTCTTTCAGGAGGAAGATATTGCCGGCCTGCCGGAACCGGTGCAGCGGTATTTCCGATCCTGCGGCTATCTCGGCAAGCCGAAAATGGCCTATATAAAAATATTCTATCAGGACGTCGCCTTTTCGTTCGGCAGAGACAAGCCGCCTTTAAAGATTGATTACACGCAATACAACGACGCAAAGACGCCGGACAGAATCGCCTATATCGACAGTTCGATGGTTGGGATCCCCTTCGAGGGGCTGGACGCCTATCTCGACGGGGCGGGTTCCATGAAAGGGATTCTGGCAAAGGTTTTTCCTCTCTTTTCGTATACGGGAAAAGATATGGACCGTTCCTGCCTGGTCACGTTCCTGTCGGAATGCCTGTTTGTTCCCACCGCCGCGCTGCAGGAATTTATCGAGTGGGAACCGGTCGACGACCTGCACGCCAAGGCGACCATCTCCTATTCCGGCCTGTCCGCCTGCGGCGTTTTTACGTTTGATGAAAACGGCGAAATGCTGGCGTTTCAAACCGACGACCGGTCGGCCGCCCAATCCGACGGATCCGCCAAAAACGTGCCGTGGTCCATCGTCTGCGGCGCGTATCGGGAGGAGGACGGCATCAAAAGGCCGACCGTCTTCCAGGCCATCTGGCACTACGACGACGGCGACCTGATCTATTTTGACGGCAAAGGCACAATTACCGCATATAAGTAACAGCCTGCGGCGGAAATCCGTTCGCAAAAGGAGCAAAGTGATGTATCAAGTACCGACATTATCCATCGTCTTCATGGCGGTTTCGGCTCTCACGGGAATCGCCATCCCCATCGTATTGTTTTTCATATTCAGAAAGAAATATAAAGCGGATATCGCGCCGTTCTTTGTCGGCTGCGCGGTTTTTATCGTATTTGCGCTGCTGATCGAGAGCTTCGTCCACAGGGCGATCTTTGCGACGGACGTCGGAAAGGCGATCCTCAACAACCTCTGGCTCTACGGCGTCTACGGAGGCCTGATGGCGGGGCTTTTTGAGGAAACCGGCCGCTACGCCGCATTTAAAACGGTTTTGAAAAGAAAACGCGGCAACAACGGAAACGCGCTGATGTACGGCGCCGGGCACGGAGGGTTTGAAGCGGCCTACCTCCTTGGAATCAGCATGATATCAAACATCGTGATGTCCGTCACGATCAACGCCGGTACGGCGGACAGCCTGACGGCCGGAGTCACCGATCCCGCGACACTGCAGAGGATCGGCGCTACCGTCGCGGCGCTTGCGGAGGCTGCGCCCACGGATTTTCTGGTCGGTGCGGCCGAGCGTTTTTCCGCCGTGGCCCTTCACCTCTCCTGTTCGGTGCTCGTATGGTTCGCGGCAAAGAACGGGGGCCGACGCCTTTGGTTCTACCCTCTTGCGATTTTCCTGCACGCGTTTCTCAATGCGGCTGCGGTGATCCTCTCGAAGAATACGTCGAATCTCTTGCTGCTGGAAGGCGTCATTTTCTTCCTGGCGGCATGTTGTGTGGGGATTGCCGCGGCGGTGTGGAAAAAATGCGCTTCCGGGGAGGAGCCCGCCGTCCCTGCCGAAGAAGACGCATAAGGCCGTTTTCGTACGGCGGAAATTCCATAGCGGTTTCATAAAAACAAAGAGCAAAAGCTGCCGGATATCCTGCCGGTCAGCCTTTGCTCTTATTCATGATAGGTATCGCCCGCCGCAATCCGCCCCCAAAAAGCTCATCGGAAAGATTGTGGATACTGCTTTACGATTCCCTGTGTCATCATGTCGGCCATCGCGAGCGCTTCCTGCTCGATACTGTCGAACATGCCGACGCTGTCTTCGTATTTTTGGGTCAGGATGTCGACGGCCTCCGCTTTTGTCATCGCAAGATGATTGTACAGCATTCTCTTCCATTCCTGTGCCGACCAGTAGGGGTTGATGCTGCCAAGGAAAGCCGCGATCTGGTCCGCGTTTGCGTACCATCTCTTTTCGGCATCGGCGGCCGCGGCGCTGTCGCCCGCTTTTGCCGCCTTGACGAGCTCGGCGGCGATGGCGAGGTGACTGGTGAGCAGCTCCGCAAATTTTGCCGCGGCGTCCCCTCCGTATAACGGCCTCAGCGCCGCTTCAAAATCACTCGGATTGCGCAGAAGCCGATTCGTTGAGGCCTCCGTATCCGGCAATCCAAAAACAATTCCGAGGATGACTATTCTCGTCCAATACACATGCTGCTCCCACAGCAGCCGCATATGATTGCTCAACGTCTGTTCGGCTTTGCTGATCCCCCTGGCAGAGGGCTGCGCAGGCATTTGGCTGTACCCATTGGGAACGCAGATCGTTTGCCCAATGGAAAGATAGTTCAAGTCAAGCCCGGGATTGGCCGACGCGATCTCCCGCACAGTCGTATGAAAACGCTGTGCAATTGACCACGCGGTATCCCCCGGCCGGACGGTATACGGCCCCGCGGGGCATGGGGACATAGGAATCACTGCCTTTTCAAAAAGTCTTTCTTGCTATAGAATATGTCGCCGCCCGCAGGATGTTCCCCGCCCGATTCCGCGGCTGCGACCGGGGTGCTTCGCCAAAATGACAAGTCAGGAAAGACTCAGGAAGAAGATGCCGATTCTGTCATGGAGTCAGGGAGGCTCTTCCCTGCCCGATCATAACAGATAATTTATCATATTTGAGCAGGTATGCCCGACGAAAAAGAACAGGCTGGTAATACAGGCGAAATCATTTTTCATCCACAGCGATATGGAAAGATAATAGAGCGGCACCACCGCCGTTAAGCCAATGACGATCAGCCAGCCACCTGTCATTCCGGAGAAATAGCAGATCCAACTGATATAATAGATAACGAGAAGCACGGAGGCAGCGACAAAAAACCGGTTTTTGATTCCGGGCTTTGCAGTGTCTTTTCGCGTGATAAGAATCAGCAGCGCAATCGTCAGGATGCCGCCTGCCTGCTCCAGAAATCCCAGCAAGAGATTTGCCGCGGGATTATTCGCAAGGGGATTGTCGGCCGGAGGCCACAATAGCCAGGGGATATAGGGCAGCTCCTGAAAAATAAACGCCATAAGGCCAAAAACGGAAAAACCCAGCCGATAACGATTCCTGTTTTTCATGTCTTTTTTTCTTATCCCATCAAATCCGTATTCATAAATGCACGATTTCTTTCGGAAAGCCGAAATACTTCGATAAATGGACGGCGGGGCTGTCGGGATCCCGGATGTTTTGCCCCTGCATGAACCGGATGTCCCCCATCCAGACAAAAGTATGCGAAACCGGCGGCCATACCCCGGCGCAGACCGCATAAATCCATATTTCGAGCAAAAAGCAGGATGCTCAAGCCCTTAGAAAGTGCTTCATTCGATCACGCGAAAGCAAAACGGCGGGGCGTGGAGCGGCGGCGGGAATTCCGCGAAGAAGCCTATTCTTTTGAAATGACATTGACACAGAACAAATTGTCATCTATAATGCAAGCATAGAATGAATCTTCATTCTATGCTTGAGAGGGGATTATACCATGTATATTGTATCAAAAAATACCCAAAAGCGCAAGGAAGCCAAGCGGCAGCTGATCCTGGATACTGCCGCGAAAGTGTTTGCCGCAAAAGGATACCATACCACGGCCGTAAAAGATATTGTGGATGCGGCTGCTGTTTCCGTAGGCAGTTTCTATTTTTATTTCAAGAGTAAAGAGGATTTGTTCGCAGAGCTCTATCTGAGCATCGCAGAAAGATTCGATGCGACCATCATGCGCGTTTTGGATGTGGAAAACTTTTCGCTGCTTAAAAATTTCACCCGGGTCATGACGGCAAATCTTTGGCTGTATGAGCGAAACCGCGATATCTCCAAGATCATGCTGATAGAGGCCGCCGGCATCAATCCGGAGTTCCAGAGGATAAAAGCAGAGAGCATGAAGAAATCCGCACAGGCCATGGCGGCATGGTTTGAACGCTTCAAACTGCATCATGCGGTCAATATCCCGGATGCGAGGGTTGCCGCCCTGATTTACGCGGGCTCTTACTGCTATCTTATCAACGACTGGCTGGAATCCGACGCGGGCGTTCCCCTTACGGATTGCGGCTATGCGTTTTGTGTTTACCATCTTCAGGCGCTGAAAATCCCATTTGAAGAGGCGGAGGTCAGGGCGTATATCGATGAAGTTCTGAATGAGCTGGAGAAGCCCGATAAGGAAACGAACCGGAAGGAAGAATAGCGTTTCAAATAACCATTCCGGAAAAGGCCCTATAACAGGCGGATTATGGGGTCATAAAAGCTTCAGAAAAATGAAAAGAGGTGCGGTTTATGGATTCCGCAAAAAGAAAAGAACTGAAAAACGCCTATAAAGACAAGGTACTTACAGGCGGTATCTACTGCATTCAATGCAGCGGCAATGGCCGCAGATGGATAAGGTCCACAAAAGACCTGGAAAGCCTGCAAAACAGGTTTATGTTTGGGGTCGCGATGAATTCCTGCCCGGAACCGGCCATTCATGCCGAGTGGGACGAATATGGGGCATCATCGTTTTCGTTTGTGACCCTTGAAGAATTGAAAAAGAAAGAAACCCAAACGGAACGGGAATTTACAGAGGATCTTCGCATTCTCCTTGAACTATGGCTTGAAAAGGACGAGCACGACGGTTTATAAGAAAGGGAACGGCATATGGAACCAGAAATCAATATCAAACCATTTCTTGACGGCTCAGGTAAAATAACGCAGCTGCCTAAAAAGCAAAAAGCGAGAACGGCACTGCTGGTATATCTGGCCGAAAAATTTGAGCCGGATGCTGTGTATTCCGAGCGGGAAGTCAATGAAATTTGTAATCAGTGGCATACCTTTGGAGACTATTTCCTGCTCCGGCGGGAACTTGTGGACTGCGGCCTTCTGTGCCGTGAGCGGGATGGGTCCCGGTACTGGCGCAGGCCGGCAGACCTTTCCGGCCAGGAGTGAAGCGGCGTTTCCCCCGGAGAAGGAAACACTGGCGGCAGCAAGGTCAATAAAGCCATATCAAGCGGGTCTGTTTTATGGAGAGTTTTACGGATGCTCAAGTATTTTGGAGGGTTATCGGCTGTTATGGTCGCGGGAGGCGCGGGGCTCAGGGGCCCTCAGGTGAACGGTGCGGCGGAAATCGGCCACGCGACTCTCTGGAATGGACGAGTACCAAATGAATGGATCAGGAGGAATCACACCATATGAAAAGCGCAAAGAAACATGTA
>CAYMNV010000001.1:163230-209006 GCA_964391915.1 uncultured Oscillospiraceae bacterium | reverse complement strand
CGGATTCGCCGTGGAGGGCACGCCATGCCGTGCAGTTGAGAAAGCTGCCCATGCACGCGCCAAGAACCGCAGCAAGAGAGCAGAAATAGATCGTGATAAACGGCGTCAGATAGAGCATGGGGCCTCCGGTTGATATGTTATTGGGATGCGGGAGAGCCGTCAACCCTACCGGCCCTCCCGCAAATGGGTTGAGATTGCGTTATCCGCGGCGCATGCTTACCACGGAAAATAAGTACGGGAAAACCGGTTTAGGCGAGGTTAAGGGTCCAAGAAGAAGTGGTTATTGGATCATCATTTTTATCGTTTGCCGTAATCGTCCAAGAATCCGCATCAGATGCAATCGTCGGAGCATAGTTAAAAGTATAGGTCACCCCATCAAGTGAGAGAGAAGTACCGCTTCCTCCAATCGTCGGAAGAGCATCATCCGTCATGTAATGCATGGCAACCGCGGCATAGAGAGAGCGACAATTGGCTTCATCGGCAGCCAGCTTTGATTTCTCAAGCGAGCTGGAGAAAGTCGGGATGGCGATGGCGGCCAGGATGGCGATGATCGCGACAACGATCAGCAGCTCCATCAGGGTGAAGCCTTTTTTATTGCGCATTTTCACAAGTGCTTTGTACATAATTTTACCTCTTTTCAAAGTCTCGGGTTTTTCTATATGCAAACCCGGAGCCGCGGGGTTGTCGCGGCGGCGGGATCGCAGCGAAAGAATGGTATCACATGCCCTCGTACATGCTGAACATCGGCATATAGACGGAGAGCAGCAGGAACATCGTCATCACGGCAAGGCCGATGGTGATGGCCGGCTCCATAATCGTGAGCATTCGGTCGACCGCGATGTTCACCTCGTTGTCGTAGTAAGCGCCGATCACGTCGAGCGTATTCTCAAGCTCGCCGGATTCCTCGCCCACGCCGGTCATCTCGGTGAGCAGCTGCGGGAAGTAGCCGGTATCGCGCATGCTGTCGGAGATTTTGCGCCCCTGCTCCACGCCGGCAACCGCCTTATCGAGCGCCCTGCCGAGCACATAGTTGGTGAGCACCTTGGAGGTGATCTCCATGGCCTTGGTGGCGATCAGCCCCGCCGAGAGCATCGTGGACATCGTGGAAGCGAACTGAACCGCGCCGTTCATCCGGTTGATGCGCCGGAAGAGCGAATATTTGAGCTGGCGGTTGCCGTTCCATACCTTGCCGTTCTCGGTATGGGTATAGACCTTGAAAGCCACGACCAGCCCGCCGATGACCGCAACCAAGACATACCAGCTGTGGACGAAGAAATCCGAGACGGCGATCAGCGCCTTGGTCACGGCCGGCAGCTCTACGCCGAGGGAGTCGAACACGCCTTTAAACATCGGCACCGCGACCGTCATGATAATGAACACGACGACAATTGCCACGACGACCACGATGGCCGGATAGGTAAGCGCGCCCACGACCTTGGCTTTCGTCTTGGAGCTTTTGTCGTAATATTTTTCAAGCCTTGCGAAGGAGGTATCCAGCGTGCCGGATTCCTCGCCCGCCCGGACCGTCTCGATGAACGTGATCGGGAGGTCCTTGCTGTTGTTTTCAAAACTCTGCGCCAGCGTATAGCCGGCGGCGACATCCTTGGCCACCTTTTCAAGCATCTGCTGAACCT
This sequence comes from uncultured Oscillospiraceae bacterium, assembly GCA_964391915.1. Classification (GTDB taxonomy): domain Bacteria; phylum Bacillota; class Clostridia; order Oscillospirales; family Ruminococcaceae; genus UMGS1668. The sequence goes on along the minus strand of CAYMNV010000001.1, from coordinate 207,372 downwards.
GTTTATTTGTGGCCTGCTTCGCCACCAGCTCGACGCACCGCACGATCGGGATGCCGGAGGTCAGGATGATGGAAAACTGCGAGCAGATGATCGCCAGCTCCTTCTCTTTGATCCTGCCGGAGCTGAAAAGCGAATCCATTGTCTTTGCCGCCTTGATGGGCTTAATGCCGAGGAGGATGGAGCAGCGGTCCCGGATCAGGGAGGCCGCCTCGTACTCGTTGTAGGCCTCGATGATGCCGCTGACCTTATCGCCGTCTTTGGAAATGCCGTTGTATTCGAATGTTGTCACGATTTCACCCGCTTTCCGGCGCGCCTATGCGGCCCTTATCTGACCTGCTTCCGGAGATACTCCTCGTCGAAGGCATACTGATAGGCCATTTCCGAAGAGATTTTTCCGGTCTTCCAGAGATCGATCAGGAAATTATCCATGGTGATGCTGCCGCTTTGGCCGCCCGTTGTGATGAAGTTTGCAATCTGAGGGGTCTTGCCCTCGCGGATCAGGTTCCGGATCGCCGAGTTGACGACCATCACCTCGCAGGCCACGACCCTGCCTTTTCCGCTTCTATGCGGGATCAGCTGCTGGGAGAGTACGGCCTTGAGCGTTGTGGAGAGCTGGAGCCGGACCTGCTGCTGCTGCCCCTGCGGGAACACGCTGACGATACGGTCGATGGAATCCGCCGCGGAGTTGGTATGCAGGGTTGCAAAGACGAGATGGCCGGTTTCCGCGGCCGTGAGCGCCGTCTCCACCGTGGGCAGGTCGCGCATCTCACCGATCAGAATGACGTCCGGGTCCTCACGCAGGATCGCGCGCAGGCCGTCCGCATAGCTGCGGGTATCGCGGCCGATCTCGCGCTGGTTGATCACGCACAGATCCGGCGTATAGACATACTCGATCGGGTCCTCAAGCGTGACGATGTGGTTCTGGCGGGTATGGTTGATGGAATTGAGCACCGAGGCGAGCGTGGTGGATTTGCCGGAGCCCGTCTCGCCCGTCACCAGCACGATGCCGCTTCTATATTTTGGGAAATCCACGACGACCGACGGCAGCCCCAGCGTATCCAGCTCAGGGATTTTATCCTTGAGCAGGCGGATGGCCGCGGAGACCGCGTTCTGTTGACGGAAAAGATTGATACGCGTGCGCACGCCGCATGGGAAGGTGCGCGCCATGTCGAGCTCGCCGATCTCCTTGATCTGCTCGTATTTTCCGCCGGCAAGCTCCTTTGCGTAGGCCTCGCAGTCCTCCGGGGCCAGCACCTCCGGAAACAGGGTCTCTATCCGGCCGTCCACCCGGCATTTCGCCGGAAGACCCGCCACAAGGTGGATATCCGACGCGCCGAGCGCCTGCGCCTTCTCGATCATTTCGTTGACTGCCCGCATCTTTTTATAAACTCCTTATTTTTTCGAGCCGTTTTTCTTCCGTGTCGTTTATTCTTCCGTGCTGTTGATGACCTTAAACACTTCCTGCATGGTCGTGGCGCCGCGGAGAACGAGACTGCGGCAGTTCTCCTTCATGGAGACGAAGTTGGTGTGCTTCACGGCCTCTGCGATCTGATCGTGGGAGGCGCGCCGGTTGATCAGGCTCTTTTCCTCGCGGTTGAGCACCAGAATCTCAAACACCGCCTGGCGCCCGAGGTAGCCGGTATGCGCGCATTCCGGGCAGCCGGCGCCCCGGTAGAAGGTGACGGAGCCGTCGTCCTTCATGCCGAAGAAGTTAAGCTCCTCCTCGCTGGGACGGTAGGCCTCGCGGCACTTTGGGCAGATCTTGCGGACCAGACGCTGGGAGATGACGCCCTTGAGGGCGCTCGAAATCAGATACGGCTCGATGCCGATATCGATCAGACGGTCGATCGTCGAGACCGCGTCGTTCGTATGAATCGTGGAGAGAACCAGATGCCCGGTGATGGCCGCGCGCATTGCGATCGTACCGGTTTCGCCGTCGCGGATCTCGCCCACGGCGATAATATCCGGGTCCTGACGGAGGATGGAGCGCAGGCCGGAGGCGAAAGTCATGCCGGTCTTTTCGTTGATCTGGCACTGGTTGACGCCCGGAATCTCAATCTCGACCGGGTCCTCAAGCGTGACGACGTTGACGTCGTCCTTCGCAAGCTCCCGGATCATTGTGGACATGGTCGTGGATTTTCCGGAACCGGTGGGTCCCACGATCAGGATGACGCCGCTGCTGTTTTTCATCAGGGCGGCATATTTCTGGAGATCCCCGCCCTCGAGCCCGATCACGCCCTTATCGAGGAACTGCGCGGATTTGTCGAGCAGGCGGAGAACCATCTTTTCTCCGTGCACGGTCGGCAGGGAGGAAATACGAAGGTCGATGCTCTTTCCCTTGACGTTGACGTTCGCGCGGCCGTCCTGCGGGATCTTGTGCTCGGAAATATCCATGTTCCCCATGATCTTGAGGCGGGAGATGACCGGATTCTGCAGGTTCGCCGGCACGGTCAGGATCGTGCGGAGCAGGCCGTCGATCCGCATGCGGACGACCATATCCTTTTCCTGCGGCTCGATGTGGATGTCGCTCGCGCGCTCCACAACGGCGCGCTCGATGACGGAGTTGACAAAGCGGATCGTCGGGACCGCGGCGCCGTCCTCTTCCTCGACAACGGTGCTCTTCGCGGGGCCGGATGCCTCCGGCGTATTCTCGGCTTCGCGCTTCATCTCCTCGATTGCCCGGGCGGCGCCTTCGCTGCCGTACAACATATTGATCGCCCGCTCCGTTGCCGCTCGGGTTGCGATCATGGGAACGACGTTTTTATGGGAGACGCCCTTGATTTCCTCAAGGGCCATGAAGTTCATCGGATCGATCATGGCGACATAAAGCTCGCCGCCGACCATCTTTACCGGCACGAGACCGTATTTTTTCGCGAGATTTCGGGGAACATACTTGGTCAGCTCAACGGGAATCGATACGCTCGTCAGATCGACAAAATCGACGCCGAGCTGGATCTGAAGCGCCTCAATCAGCTGCGGTTCCGTAATGACGTTGTTGTTAAGCAAAACGTCTCCAAGCCTTTCGCCGGTCTTTTTCTGGATCACAAGCGCTTCATTCAGCTGTTTTTCGTTGATGATTCCGGCAGAAATCAGCAAATCGCCCAAACGTATATAGGTCATATCCCCGCTCCTTCTCTGTCAGTAACACAAAGTCGGTTACACAAAATCCCCACAAATCTACCTAATTGTTCCGGTCCTTTATATGTGCTCTTAATAACTATATTCTATTTTTTCTCTTATTGCAATTATTTTAACAAAAAAAAACGATATTTTTATCGTTTTTCCCCATTAAATGGCGATATTTGTATCCTTTTTCCCCCGGAAGCCCGCGCGAAATATGTCGATTTTCGGGCCGGATGCGGGCTTGTCCGGAATCCGCTTCTCCCGCATGCTCACGGATATTTTTGCCGGAACCCACAGGCGGAGCTTTGGAAAAACGCCCCTCCCCGGAACGGAGGCATGCATGCCGGCCCTGTGGGGCGCCGAAATGCGGAAAGAGCGGAAATGCCTTTCATCTTGTATGAGGCCGTTTTCCTGCAAAAAGAATATTCCGGAGGATGTTTTTCCGCGGCTGTTTTCCGCCGTCCTGCCGGAAAACGGCATGGGGAACTTTATTTTTTTCTCCCCCGGGTTATTACTCTGTCGCCGGACTTCCAGCCTTTTTTGAGCAAAAAAACGGCTGAAAATGCTTTTTTCATCGGCGTCCCCTGATTTTACCAGACGGAAAGGCCGGTTTCGTTCCCTTTCGCAAGCTGTATATTCTTCCTCATTTTGCAGAGAATAGGAAAGCAAACCGGCGAAAGGATGAAATCGCCGCTCTCTCTTTTGAGCGGGCTTTTTCCCGATGCTCGCGGGAAATATGCCGCTTCGGCGTCCGGGAGGATCCGCGGCCCGGGCAGGCGGCGCCGGAAAGAATTTCATCCGGACCGGGCCATATGGATCCGGGGCGGGCTTTTCAAAAAAAAACGGGATCGGGCCTCCCCCGCGGCATCCAAATAAACGTGCAGAAAGGTATTGAAATCATGAAAGCCACAGGCATTGTCAGAAGAATCGACGACCTCGGCCGTGTTGTGATACCGAAGGAAATCCGGAGAGTTTTGCGCATCCGCGAGGGCGACCCGCTGGAGATTTTTACCGACAACGACGGTGAAGTCATTTTTAAAAAATATTCGCCCATTGGGGAGCTGTCCGAATTTGCCGGGCAGTATGCCGACGTGCTCAATAAGGTCGGCGGATACCCGGTTCTCATCTGCGACCGGGACCATGTGATCTGCGCCTCAGGGCTTCCCAAAAAAGAGGTCGTGGAGCGGCGCGTCTCCCCCGCGCTTGAGGATCTGATGGAGCACCGGGGCGCCTTTTCCTCCTCCGGAACGGATAAGAAGCTGCAGCCCGTCGAGGGCATGGAGCGCAGCGCCCTTGCGGCCGCCTCCATCGTCGCCGCCGGGGATGTCTGCGGCGCGGTCATCTATCTCTGCGGCGACGGGGACTGCCGGGCGACCGAAGCGGAAAACAAGCTGATCTCCGCGGCCGCATCCTTTTTAGGAAAGCAGATGGAGGAATAGGTTTCCCCGACGCGGGCAACCATGTTGGAAAAGAAAAAGGGTCATATATAAAAAAGAAAGCCTTCGGAAAAAGGCTTTCTTTTTTCTTTTTTATTTTGAGGCCGGCCTGCGGAGTTCATTTTCCATGATATGGATGAGTTTTTCCAGCAAAACAATGGCCTGCGCGGAATCCTCGGCGCCCATCTCCCGGTAAACCCGGGCCGAAAAATCGCGGGCGAGCGCCAGTTCCTCCAGAAAGACGCGCACGCCCTCCTCCGTCAGAAAGACGCAGGTTTTGCGGCGGTTTCCCGTATCCGTGAGGCGGCGGATCAAACCCTTGTTTTCCAGCACGCGGAGCAGGTTGGTCACCGCCGACGGCGTGACGTGAAGCTGCTCCTTGATCTGCGAAACGGTGGCCTGAACCCCGCTTTCGCGGAAATCCCACAGGGTGCTCAGCAGGATGAATTCCGCGCTCCGAATCCGGTGGTGGATTTTTTTGAAATCCAGCCGATGCGCCCGGCGGAGCAGGTCGATGGCCTGATGGATCTTCTCCTCGCCGTCAAATTCGGTTTCCCGGTCCATACCCTTTCCTCCTGTCAGCCGCCCGACGGCGTGACGGTGATGCCGCCGGCGGATTCCTCGTAGGAAAGTTCCGCACCGTCCGACAGATCCGGCGACCAGGAGGTGACGACCAGATCCCCGGGCGTGATGCCTTCGGTGACGGCGGTGGTGATCTCGTCGGAAAGCCCGGTCTGCACCGGAGTGCGGACGGCCTTCCCGTCCTTCGCAAGAAACACGTAGGTGCCGTCGTCGCCGTAATAGACCGCATCATAGGGCACAAGGACGGCATCCTTCTGCCGGTAGGTGTCGGTCGTCACGGAGACGGTCGTATAGGAGGCAAGCGCACCCTCCTCCGCATCCACCGACGCCTTGATTTTGAAAAGGCCCTTCGTCAGATCGAGGGAGACGCCGATCTCGGTGATCGTGCCGGAATAGGTTTTGCCGTTGCGCTCAACCGTGACCGCCTGCCCCGCCGTCAGTGCGTTGCGCACCTCTTCGGTGACGTAAAACGTGACGGTCATGCTGGCTTTATTGGAGATGACAAAGGCGGCGGAACCTCCCGCCAATCCGTGCTCCTCGGCGGAGACGCTCTCCACGACGCCGGAGATCGGCGCGGTGATTTGATACAGGCTGAGTTGGTATTTCGCCGCCTCCACGCCGACGGAGACCGCGTCGAGCTGTGCGTTCAGGATGGCCTGAGTCTCTTCGCGGAGGTCGCCCTGTGTGATCTCCGCGGAATCTTCGGTGAGCGCCAGCGCATCCCGGTAGCCGGAGACGGCCTGCCGGTACTGCTTGATCGCGCTGTCCAACGAATCGATGCCGCTCTGAATCGTGGACTGGGCGGAAGAAATGGCCGCAAGCTTTTCCGCGGCGGCATCCATATCTTCCTCAAGATCGTCGATATAGGAATCCAGACGGTCCACGCTGGTGCCCCATTCCACCAGAAGGTCGTGCACCTCGCTGCAGGCGGCGTAGGCCTCATTGGAGGAATTGGTCAGCACGGCGCGCAGTTCCTCGTCGCTGAGCACATCATGAATCACCAGTGTCTTCTGAGCATTCACGGCGGTTGCATAGGCGGTTGCGGCCTGCTGATAGTCGGCTGCGGCCTGCGCCGCGGCGGTCTCCGTATCCTCGAGGCTGTCCTCCAGATCGCTCCTGCTGTCCTTCGCGTCGCCGACATTGTCGGTGTAAGCGGAAATGGAATCCCGGAGCGACTGGATGTTGGAATCCAGCTGCAGATCGGCCAGATCGTAGGCGGAGCCGGTGGTCTGATCCATCGTGGCCCTCGTGGCCGTGTAGGCGGCCTCGGCGCTCGCAAGGGAGAGCTGCGCCGCCTCGTCGTCGATGGTCATCAGGAGCTGGCCCTCTTCGACCTGCTCGCCGACCGAGACGAAAACCCCGGTGATCTCTCCCGCGGCGAGCGGCACGACATAGACCGATTCTCCGGCCGTCAGCGTGCCGATATAGGTGTTCTGCAGCACCAGATCGCCGGTCTGCGCCTCGCCGACCGTGACGGGGATCGTGGTATCCGGCGCGACGGCCTCCTCGCTGCTGCAAGCGCCGAGTGCCATGAGCATGAGCACGGCCGTCAGCAGGGCCATGATTTTATGTAATAAAGAATTTTTCATCATTTTTCAGCCTCCTCATCTGATTTCTCCGCTTCCGCATTGGGGGTCTGCGCATCCGGGCCCGGTCCGTCCGGTTCCCCGCCGACGTCCGGCGGTACCGCTCCGGGGATTCCTTCGGTCCGCAGCTTCTCTTTAAGATCGTCGGTCAGGCCGAGGTACTGGGCCTTCTTTCCTGCCATGACCATGTAGAAATCCGGCTGCAGCAGCAGAATGAGCAGCGTGGAAGCCATCAGACCTCCGGCAATGACCATGGACATGCCCTTGATCATTTCGGTATCCGGGTTTGTGGTGAAGATCGTGGGCATCATCGCGAGCACGGTCGTGAGCGTCGTCATCAGGATCGGGCGCAGGCGGATCTGGCCGCTCATAATCAGGGCATTCTCCACCGGCATATTAATTTTAAGCTGGTTCGCCGTATCGACAAACAGGATGCCGTTGTTGACGACCGTGCCCACCAGCGTCAGGAAGCCCATCAGCGAAATCATGCTGAAGGTGGTCTGCATCAGGAACATGACGAGGAAGGACCCGATCAGGCAGAACGGGATGCTGACCATGACCATCAGCGAAAAACGCGGCGACTCAAACTGGATGGCCATCACGAGGAAGACCAGAAAGACGCCGAATGCGATGGCGGCAAGCATACTGTACAATTCCTCGTACATGGTCTCATCCATGTCGCTTCTCACGATCTCGACGCCCTCGGGCAGCTCGAGATCATTCAGGGACGCATAAATTTTCTCGCTGACGGTCCAGCGGGCGGATTCCGTCGGCGTCGCGGTCAGGGAAATCCGGTACATACCGTCCTTGCGGACCCGGGTCTCCAGTTCCTCGCCGTAGGAAAGCTCGGCGATCTCGCTGAGCACGATCGACGTGCCGTAGGGCGTGGAGATGGTCTTATCCATCAGGTGGTTGACGTTGTCATACCGGCCCTCCGGATACTCGAGCCGGATCGAATACTCCTCGTCGTCGATCACCATCGTGGAGGCCTCGACGCCGCTGACGGAGAAATAGAGATCCATGGCGACCTGCGCGGGCGTCAAACCGACGGCCATGGCCTTCTGCGGGTCGATCCGGATGCCGGCCTGCGTGGACGCCTGCTCGGCGTCGGAATCAACTTTTATGATGCCGGGAACCTCCTGCATGACGGCCTTGACCTGCCCCGCGGCCGCCTTGAGATCCCCGAGATCGCTGCCCTGAAGATCGACGACCGTGTTGGCGCTCAAATAGGTCGTGAATTCAGACATGATGCCGCCGCCCGTTCCGGCGATGGTCAGGTCCACATTGGTCACATCTTTGAAGAGATCGGTATAATATTCGACCGCCTCCTCCGAGCTGCGCCCGCTGTCGTCCGCACTGTAGGCGGTGAGGGTGATGGTGTTGCCCGTCATGGCTTCTCCGGAGATGTAGAGGCTCACCTCGTCGAAATTTTTATCGGCGAGCAGGGCGTCCTCGATCGGGCGGATCTGCTCATCGATGGAGGAAAGCTGTGTGCCCGGGCGGAAATCCGCGGTTACCGAGATGCTCCCGTCGTAGGAGATCGGGATCAGTTCCATATGCAGCGTGAAGGCAAGGGCCACAGCCCCCGCAAAAAGGCCGACCGCCGCCAGGATTCCCCTCCATTTATGGCGGAAGAGCTTCGGCATGAAGCGGCCGTACGCGTCCGTGGTCTTCTTAAGGAGACGGTTGATCGGGAGATCCTCCCGCGGCTTCGGCTGCAGCTTCAGGAAGGCGAGCGGCACGATGGTGACGGCGCTCACCAGCGAGCCGGTCAGAACAAAGATGATCGTCCAGCCGAACTCGATAAACATCTGCCCGGTCAGGCCCTTCATAAAGGTCAGCGGCAGGTAGACGACGATGGTGGTCAGCGTGGAAGCCACAATGGACATCATCACGGTCTTGCTGCCGGAGATCGCGGCCTCCCGGTAACTTGCGCCCTCCTCTTTCAGGCGGAAACAGCTCTCCAGCACGACGATCGAGTTGTCGACAATCATGCCGATGGCGATGATCAGCGAACCGGCGGTCATCAGGTTGAGCGTGTACCCCAGCAGGCGCATGCAGCACAGGGCAATCAGCACCGAAAACGGCATTGAAGCGCCGACGATCAGGCTGGCTTTCAAGTCTCCGGTGAAGAGCAGCAGCACCAGCATGCAGCAGGCGACGCCGATCAGCAGCGTTTCACCGATGGTGGAGAGGGCGTTTACAATATATTCTCCGGCGTTGTAAATCATCTGAAAACGCATATCCGGGTTTTTCGCCTGGAAACCCTCTATGATATTCACTATTTTTTTGGAAACCGAAACCGAGCTCGCGGACTGGTTCTTCGTGATAGTGAGGATGATGCTCTCTTCCCCGTTGTAGCGGCTCAGGCTGTCCGTGGATTTGGTGTTCATGGAGATCCCCGCCACGTCGCCGAGCGTGATCTGGCTGCCGGTGGCGGTGAGCAGGGGGACACTGCGCAGATCCTGAAGGGAGGCGAGATCCGAGGAGGCCACCACGCCGATATCCTGCGAGCCGGCCTGGATGCTGCCCGCCGGGACGTTGAAATCCGCGGCCGTAATAAAGCCGGCGATCGAGCTGATCGAGAGGCCATACTGACTCATCAGTTCCTCGTTGAGCAGCACGCGGACATAGTTTTCCTCACCGCCGTAGATGTCGACCTTGGCGACGTCGTTCAGGGCCTCGATATCCGGAATGATGTTGTCTTTTACATAAGAAAGCAGGTTCTCGGCGTTCGGCGCCTCGATGGAAACCTCAATGGTCGGCACGGCGTTCAGCGAGAGCTCCATGATGACCGGCTCCTGCGCCTCATCCGGGAAGGTCACGCTATCCAGCGCGATGGAGAGGTCGGAATAGCACTCGTTGATATCCACCCCGTAATCGTAGGTAAACAGCACAAGGGAATAGTTTTCATAAGAATAAGAAGCCACGCTGTCGATGCCGGAAAGCGCACCGCCCGCGTCCTCCACGCCTTTCGTGACCAGCTTCTCCACGCTGTTCGGCGCGGCGCCGGGATAGACCGTCATCACGATCAGCATCGGCATATCCATCTCCGGCATCAGCTCCATGCGCAGACCGAACATGGAATAGATGCCGAACACGGCGATGGCAAGAATCACCAGCAGCGCGGAGACCGGCCGCCTTAGCACAAGTTTTGTCATGTTGTCCCCTCTTCGCAGTTCTGAAAAATAAAAACAGGTGCACCGTGCACCCCGTGCACGGTGCAGACAAATCCATTATATGGTCCTTTCCGCCCCTGTCAACCATACGGAACAAAAAAACGGGCGCCGGTGAGCGGCGTCCGAGAAAAAACAAGGTTTATAAATTAAAGGAAACCATACTCCGGATGATAGGGGCACCACGGGCGAATCTCGATGATCTCCTTGCAGGAGGGATCCTTCGCGCGGACATAGTAGCTGTTGACCCAGCCCTGCTTATCCGGCCGGTCCTCGGTGCAGTAGGCGTGAACGACATAGTATCCGTTGTCGTCGCGGTAGGCGCCGTCCTCGATCATGTTAAAAATTCTTCCGCCGTAGACGATCTCTGTACGCATGACGCATCCTCCCGAAATATATTCCGCGTTTCAGTATAACCGATTGTTCTTTTAAAATCAAGGTCCTGCCGTGTTTTTACTCGGAGTCAATTTCCAAAAATTTTTCTTTATCCTCTCGAAAAAATATGTTATATTGAAAAGGCAATTTCTCGGGAAAGGGAGTGCGGCATGGACGTATTTTCGATCTTTACCCTGCTTGGCGGGGTAGCCTTCTTTTTATTTGGAATGAATACCATGTCCAACGGCTTGGAAAAAATGGCGGGCTGCAAACTAAAAAAGGCCCTTCGCGAGATGACCTGCAGCAAATGGAGAAGTATGCTGATCGGCGCCGGCATCACCATTGCCATTCAGTCCTCCTCCGCCCTGACGGTCATGCTGGTCGGATTCGTCAACTCCGGCCTCATGGAAGTCGGCCAGACCATCGGCATTATCATGGGTTCCAATATCGGCACCACGCTGACCGCGTGGCTGCTCTCCATGGTCGGTATCGAAAGCGATAACTTCTTTCTCCGTCTGCTGAAACCGGAATCCTTCTCGCCGCTTTCCGCCATCGCCGGCATCCTGCTCACCCTGAGCAAGAGCCGCAAGAAAAAACAGCTCGGCGAGATCCTGCTCGGATTCGGTGTGCTGATGTTCGGCATGCAGCTGATGAGCGACGCGGTCGCCCCTCTCGCCGATAATCCGGAATTCGGCCAGGTATTCCTTGCCTTCAGCAACCCGATTCTGGGGATTCTGATCGGTACCGTGATTACCGGGATCATCCAGAGCTCGGCAGCCTCCATCGGCATGCTGCAGGCGCTCTCCCTGACGGGCGGCGTGACCTTTGGTGCCGCAATACCTATCATTATGGGCCAGAATATCGGCACCTGCGCGACCGCGCTGATCTCCAGCATCGGCGTCAACCGCAACGCCAAGCGCGTCTCGGTAATCCATATTTCTTTCAATGTCATCGGTACGCTTCTGTTCTGCTCGATTTTTTATGCGTTGAACGCGCTTCTTAATTTCAAGTTTCTTGATGACGCCATTGCGCCATATCAGATCGCTCTGTTTCATACCCTTTTCAATGTTGCCACGACCGCGGTTCTGCTCCCCTTTACCAAGCAGCTTGAGAAACTGTCGCGCCGGATCGTTAAAGAAAAGAAAAAGGGCTGCGATTTTGCCTATCTGGATCCGCACCTGCTGACGACCCCGACCCTCGCGATCGGGGAATGCACGCAGATGACGGCAAAAATGGGCGAATATTCCCGGGACTTTCTGAAGGATTCCCTCGACCTGCTCTTTCATTACAGCGAAAAGCGGGCGGACGAGATGATTGAGGATGAGTCAAAGCTTTACATTTACCGCGACAGCCTGATGCCGTTCCTGATCCAGCTATGCGGAAACGACCTCTCCCCCGAGGACAGCCGCGAAGTCACGCGCCTGCTCCACGCGGTCGGCGACTTCCGCAGAATCGGCGACCACTGCATCAACATCATCAACTGTGCCACGGAGCTCAACGAAAAAGAGATTCCGCTCCCCGACAAGGAGAAGGACGACCTGCGGGAATGCGTGAAGCTCCTCAACCGGCTGTCCGACGCCGCGACCGTGATGTTTACGGAGAACGACCCCTTCCTCACCCAGGATATTTATTCGCTTGAGCGCGCGCTGACGAACCAGACTTCCGCCGCAAAAGACGGCTACATCCAGAGGCTGAAAGAGGGCGCCTGCCCGCTGGAGGACGGCATCCTCTTCAACGACTTGCTTCACAACATCGAGCGTGTCTCGAGCCACCACTGCGCCATCGCGGCGACCGCGCTGCAGGTCTCCCGCAACGAGCCGTAAGAGCACGCTTCCACTCTGCCATAAAAAACGCCGGTTCCCTCTCTGCGGAACCGGCGCTTCTTTTTCCTTTTTCGAAAAATAGCTTTAAATTATAATACTTTCAAGTATTAAATTATCAGCCGCTTTTTTCTTTTTTTCTCTTGTTTTTCCGTTTTTCCTTCCGCACGGCGAAAAGATTCTTATCATGCGCGAAGGGGCGTACAGGGAGAAATACGGCTGCAGCCGCATACGGCAGCCCGCTCCTTCCGTACGAGGAAGGGTATGCCAAAAAACGCCCCTGCCGGCGGCGGGAGCGTTTTTCAGATCTTTTGATTTTCCGGCCTGCGGTAGACCCGGCACTCATCGGCCGCCGCATCCAGCGGGATATCGGCCTCGTCCGCCGGAAGATCCTCCGTCTTTTGGAAGGCGTATCCGGCCGCCGCGGTGAACGCGTTTGCGCATCGGGGAAGGTAGCGGTCATAGTATCCTCTGCCGCGCCCGAGACGGCGGCAATCCGGGCTGAACGCGACGCAGGGCGCGATCACCGCATTAAGTTCCTCCGGCGGGATCCGCCTCGCGCCGCGCAGATCCGGCTCCGGGATCCCGTGCATCCCGACGATAAACGCGTCCGGCGCCGCGGGAAGATAGGCCTCCATCGATCCGTCGCTTCCGCAGACCGGGAAGGCCACGGCCGCGCCGTTCTTCCGCAGAAGCTCGTTCAGGGCGCCGACATCCGCCTCCCCGCCGACAGGAAAATAGGAGAGCACCGTTCCCGCTCCGGCAATCTCCGGCAGGGACGCCAGATTTTTGCAGACCGCCTCGGAAAGCCGGCGGCGCTCCGGCTCCGGAAGGGATCTTCTCTGTTGGAGCATCCGCTCGCGAAGCCGTTCTTTCCGGCTAAAAACGTCCATACTTTTCCCTCAGATTTCTCATCACCGGGGCGGCCAACAGGAGCCGCAGCACGGTATACTGCACGGCGAACATCACGATCGTCTCCATGACCCGCGCGGTGAAAAGCTGGCGGAACGGGACGTCGTAAAGAAAGTGAATAAACAGCGTGTTGAGGCAGAGCGTGACCAGCGTCAGGTTCGCCATCGAGGCCGTTGCGATCTCTTTTCTCGTGACTTCTCTCTTATGAAGAAACGAGCCCCAGAGCGCCCCGGAAAGCGCGGCCGAAGCCGTAAACAGCGGACTGTACGCGCCGACCGGAAACATCAGCGCACCGGCGAGATCCCCGATCCCCGCACAGGCCGCCGCCCAGAAAGGTCCGAACAGAATCCCGCAGACCGCAGTCGGCAGAAAGCCGAACCCGATCTTGACGCTGAGCGTATTGACCGAGCAGAAGCGGGTCAATACGACATTCAGCGCCGCCAGCACCGCCGTCAGCACCACTGCCCGAACGTCATATTTTTTCATGGCGGCACCCCCCCTTTTTATAAATATTTCCAGCTTTGTGTCAAGCCGGAAAGCCCGCCGCGCGGACGGAGCCGGTACGCCCCGTGCTGCAGTGTTTTTTTACATTTGACGTTTCCTTTTTTCCCGCGTAGGAGCTTATCGCCCGAAGCAGGACCGGATATCCCCGGCCATAAAGAGCGAACCCGCCGCGCAGACGACGCCGTCCGTGCCCGCTTTTTGCAGAGCGAGCGCGACGGCCTGCCGGACATCCGGCACCACGGTGACGGGTTTTCCGCTGCGGGAAAGGAAGGCCGCAAGCTCTTCCGCCGGCAGACGGCGGGGGTTGTCCGGCTCGACGGCGAGATATTCCGACGCAAACGGCCCGATGGGGGCAAACATGTTCTCCCAATCCTTGTCCGCCATCACGCCGACAAGGAAAACGGCTTTCCTGCCGCCGAGCATCTCTTTGAGGCAGGCGGCAAGCGCCTCCATGCACTGCGGGTTGTGCCCGCCGTCCAGGATGAACAGCGGCTCCCGCGAGAGAATCTCAAACCGCGCGGGCCAGCGCGCTTCCGCCATCCCCCTGCGGACGGTCTCCTTCGGAAGAGCCCAGCCTTTCCGGCGCAGGACGCCAACCGTTTCGAGCACAACGGCCGCGTTCCGGCGCTGGTGCTCGCCGAGCAGGGCGATGCGGATATCGGTTTCTTCCCCGTAATCAAAGATCTGGCCGTCGAGCCCGGAGGAGCTGAGCCGCAATTTTGAGAAATCCGCCTCCGTGAAATCCGCGCCGGTTTCGGCACAGCGCGCCTCGAGCACGGCGCGGACGGACGGCTGCTGCTCATAACTCACCGCCGAGCACCCAGGTTTGATGATCTTCGATTTCGTCGCCGCGATTGCTTCGACCGTGCCGCCGAGGTATTCCATATGGTCGAGGCCGATGTTTGTAAAAACGGCGGCCTCCGGAGCGGAAATGACGTTGGTCGCGTCCAGTTCTCCGCCCATGCCGACCTCGAGCACGACGATTTCGCAGGCCTGCTCCGCAAAATACAGAAAGCCGAGCGCCGTCACCATTTCAAAAGTGGTCGGGTGGTCCGGCATGGAATCCGCCGCCACGCGCACCCGCTCCGTGAGCCGGCAGAGCGCCTCATCCGGGATATTCTCCCCCATGACGCGGATGCGCTCGGCAAAGCAGTTGACGTACGGCGAGGTGTAGAGCCCAGTTTTGTATCCCGCGGCCCGGAGAACCGATTCCAGCATGGCGGCCGTGCTGCCTTTGCCGTTGGTGCCGGTGATATGAATGTATCGGAGACCCCGCTGGGGATCCCCCAAAAGGGCAAGCAGGGCGGCCATCCGTCCGAGGCCGAGCCTGCTGCCGCGCCAATCGATGCTGTTGAGATAAGAAATGCTCTGGCTTACGTCCAAAAAAAGATCTCCTTAGTTTTGTAATCCGGTCCGCCGCGCAGGATGCCCGTGACATTCCTCACGGCGCGTCGGCGGTATTCCGGAGAGGGCGCCGCCCTTCTATATCTATGCGACAAGCGCCCTTCCGGCAGAAAGCGGGTGTTATTAAAAAATCTTCCGATTTGAACGCCTGTTTCGCCGCGCAGCATGCTCCGAACGGATAATACTCTTTTGGAGCGTGCCGCCTTCCCGCACCTATGCCGGCAGGAATGAATTCGGCAGAAAACAGGTGCTTTTTGAAAAAACGAGGGTTATTGTGCGGTACGCCGTTCTCCGCGTTCCGCCGCTTCCGCGACGTGATGGATCAGCACCGCGGAGGTGACGGCCCCCACGCCGCCGGGCACCGGGCTGACCGCCGAGACGGCTGCCTCCGCGGCCGCGAAATCCACATCGCCGCAGACGGAACCATCCCCGCTCACGTTGACGCCGACGTCGAGCACGGTCTGTCCCGCGGCGAAGCAATCCTTTCCGAGAAGGCCCGGCTTTCCCGCCGCGGCGACAATCAGATCCGAGCGGGCGCAGATCTCCGCAAGATTTTTCGTCTTGGTATGGCAGAGCGTGACCGTGGCGTTGCGGTCGGTCAGCAGCATCGTGAGGGGCTTCCCCACCACGAGGCTCCGTCCGACGACGGCCGCGCTTTTCCCGCAGAGCTCCACTCCGCAGGCGTCCAGCAGGCGGATGCACGCCTCGGCCGTGCAGGGGGCAAAGCCCCTGCCGCTCCCGGTGAAGACCCCGGCGAGGGAGGCGTCCGTCACGCCGTCCACGTCCTTTTCCGGCGGAATGGCGGCACAGATCTTTTCATCGGAAACCTGTTTCGGCAGCGGGCGAAATACCATCAGGCCGTGAACCGCCGGGTCCTTTGCAAAAGTTTTCACGGCGGAGAGCACCTCCGCTTCGGAGGCGTCCGCCGGAAATCCCCGTTTGACGACGGAGATGCCGGCCTTTTCGCAGCGCCGGCAGATGCCGCGCTCATAGATTTCGTCGCCGCCGTTCTCCCCGACCCGGACGAGCGCGAGCGTCGGAACGACTCCCTCCGCACGCAGCGCGGCGGCTTTTTTCGCGGTCTGCTCCGCAAGGGAGGCCGCGATCTTTTTTCCGTATAGAATCTCTGCCACGGCTAACCCTCCTTCTTTGCGGAGAGGCGCGCGGCGACGGATTCGTAAACCCGCTCCGCCCGCGGAACAAACTCCGCGAGCATCGCCCCGGCCTTCGCATCCAGCGCGGAGGCTTTCTCCCGGTCCGCCATGGATCTCGTATTGATAAAGACGTTGAGGGAGGCGCCCCGGATCGCCGCGGAACACAGCGCCGCGCCGACCCCCGCATCCGAAACGGCGAGCGTGCTGCCCTTTTCCGCGTAAACCTCCAGCAGCTCCACCACCCGGCAGGCGGCCTCCATGATCTCCATCGGCACCGCGCACGCCGCATCCAGTGCCGACTCCATGGCCTCCGCGCGGGCGGCCTGCTCCTCCGGCGTATCTTTCGGCATGGAGTAGACTTCCGACAGCGGAAGAAACGCCTCGGCATCCGCATCCGCGAGAGAGAGCAGTTTTCCGCGCAGCGGGTCCGCGCGCTCATTGAGGGCGAGGATCTTCGCCTCCACGTCGGCATATTTTTTCTTCCCGAGGGTCAGATTCCCGACCATGCTGCCGAGAGCGGCTCCCAGCGCACCGGCCAGCGCGGACGCGCCGCCGCCGCCGGGCACCGCCTGTTTGGAGGAAAGCTCCTCCAGAAATCTGCCGCAGCTCATTTCCCCATAGCGCATCGCGGCGCCTCCTTTCCGTTATTCATTGCTTTGTGAAACAGTCTGTTGTCAAATTGGTATTATATCACAGGGCGCGGCAACAATAAATGCCGCACGGAATCCCGGCTTAAAAATTCGTGCCCGCGGAGAAAGCCGTATCCCAAATCCAAAAATCCGCATGGCGGAATTTTTTTCAATTCCCGTATGCCGGCTCTTTTTCGGGCAACATTTCATTTGAATCTCCGTAAGGCATATGGCCTTTACACAGTCTCTTCCCGCCGCTCTTTTTTTGTACAGAACCAGACGACAAAGAGCAGCGCGGCGGCCGAAACCGCCTCTGCGGCGCGCCAGGAAGCCGGCTCGCGGAAATCGACCGTAATCGCCCCGGAGAAATCCGGCGGAACCGCCACCGTGAGCACGTTGTTGTCCCCGGCATAGCAGGTCAGGCTCTCCCCGGAATCCTTCCTTGCGGAATAATAGCGATAATAGAGCAGCGGAAGCTCGATATTCGCATTGCGGCCGGAGCTGTTTTCACAGAAAAACGTCACGCTGACGCCGTTCTTTTCGTAATCCGAGATCACGATCCCATCCCCGGCTTCGGGCTCTCCGGCATAGAGCCGGTCCGCGTCCGTGCCCTCCGGCAGATACTCGCCGCCGCCGATGCTGAAGGTGCCGATCGAGCCCCGGTCATAATAGCGGTAGGCGCCGTGCTCATTGAGCACGTCATAATACGTCCACGAGGCCGAGACAAACACCAGCGCGGCCAGTACGCCGGATAGAACCGCCTGTGCCGACCTTCCGTAGGCACGGCGGAAGACGAGCGCCGCCGCACAGCAGACGCCCGCGAGCATCAGCCCGGCGATCCCGAGGTAGCGCCACGGGAACTGAATGTTGGAGACCACCAGCGCGGCAAGATCGCCCATGCGGGAGATCCGGTCCCACGGAAAATAAATGGTGCAGAGCCAGACGGCAGCTACGGAAAACAGGAGCAGCACGGCGCCCTTTTTCCGGTCGGCGGCCGGGACGCTCTCCTTTTTGACCGTGCAGCCCCAGAGAAAGGCCGCCGCGCCGGCCATCAGCGCCGCGCCGAGGCAGAGCGGCATCTCGCCGGCTATGCCGCCGACGCCGGACTGGCTGTTTCCGCCGCCGTTCTGAAAGAGCGAGAACATCTGCGCCGGGTAGACGCCGTCGGTCTGGATCAGGTTATCCAGACGGGAGGCGCTGTTGAAGACGAAGGTGTCCTTCCGGTAGCTGAGAAACGGCACCGCATAGGAGGCGCAGAGCAGAATGGCGGCGAGGACCGTCTTGCACAGGGCGAAAAAGCGTTCCGTCCGGAACACGCGTTTATAAAATAGAATCAGGCCAAAAATCAAAAATGTGCCGGCCGTGACGCAGGAGATCACATGGCTGTAGCCGATGCCGGCAATCGCGAGCGCGGGCGCGACCCACGCCTTTTGATAGGCCGGGCGCCGCGTATCGTCAAACAGGATGCCGTAGACGCCCGCCAGCAGCACCGGAAGAAACATCATTGCGCAGAATTCGCCGACCGCACTGCGTACATAGAGATCGGTCAGCCGGTAGGCGGAAAGCGTGTAGAGCGCCGCGCCGAGCAGCCCCGCGTTTTCATCCCGGAAAATCTTTTTGAAGCTCCGGTAGGCGAGCAGGCAGGTCGCCGCGTTGACGAAGAACAGGAACGTGTTGTACGCATCCTGCACGGGGAAGCCCGCGATCCGCAGAAGCGCGGGAAAATACAGGAACAGGTCGCCATAAAAGACCGAAGCCGCGTAGCCGTAGCCGTCGAGCCAGTAGGGCTGAATCCGGACCGGGAACTGCCCGGAGACGAGCCCTTCCCGCAGGCCCTCGATCCGCATCAGATGGAAGCGGATGTCGTGCCCCTGCATCACATAATCGGCGCCGAGCGGCACCGAAGCCGCAAGGATGACCGCCGCAAGGATCAACAAACGCTTCCCCTGTTCTTCCGTCAGGCCGTTTTTCTTCCAGAGAAGCCAGAGCAGGGCGGCGCTGTCCAGAAGCAGGAATCCGCAGAGCCATTTGAACGCGCGATATAATCCCGCCTGCGGACACTCCTCAATCGTGAATCCTCTCACGACGAACGTGCCCGCGCCGCCGTAACCGGTCTGGAGCTCAAAATTATCGATATCGGCGGAGAGCCAGATCCGGAAGGTGACCGATTCCTCTCCCGGCGCGAGGAAAATGACGTCCGCCTTCAGCGCGCCGTAGGGGATATCCGCGGCGAAGGCATTGCAGGTGTTGCCGTCGGCATCCGCGTAATAACGGATCGTGACGTCGTAGGTGCCGGCCGGCAGCGGGAGATACGGCCCATAGGTGAAGTTGCCGCTCCCCTCGTAGCCGAACGTACCGTCAACCCAGACGCCTTCCCAATATTCCGAATATATCCCCCGCGTCATGGAGAGGGCGTCCGCACCTGCCTCGCGGAAATAGAGATCCCGGCCGGAAAGCTGCCTGCCGAACGCGCAGAGCAGCAGAGCGATAAGCTCCGCCGCAAGTACCAGCGCGATGCGTCTTCTGTTTTCCGCAACGATTTTTCTCATGATGGCCTCCGCATAGTTAATGTACATATAATATATAATTTTTGCCGTTTTTTCAAGGGAGGAACCGCTCTTTTGGCAGAACGCACACTTTCCTCCAGAAAAGTACTCTTTCTTTCAGAAAGTGCACCGTTCTTCGGAAATGCCTGCTTCTCCCGACGAAAACGGTGCTTTTCCTTGACTTGAAAGCCATCGGAGCATATAATTTCCACGGGTATTCCCCAAGGACAAGTAAGAAAGAGGACGCAACATGAGATTCGTATTGGCCGTTTTTTTCTGCCGGATACTCTATTTCGTCGGCAGAATGGTTCATAAAGGCACCGCAAAGCCGGGCGAATGGGCGCTCCGGCTCTGCCCGGATGCCCTTGCGCGGCTCCGGTTCGACGGAAAAGTGATCTGCGTCACCGGGACGAACGGTAAAACCACCACCGCAAACCTGATCACCCATATCTTCCGGGAGAGCGGACACACCGCCATCAACAACGCCAAAGGCTCCAACATGCTCGGCGGCGTCGCAACCCTGCTGCTCAACCGCTGCACGCTCGGCGGCAGAGTAAAGGCCGACTACGTCGTGCTCGAGGTCGACGAGCGGTACATGCGCTTCCTCGTCAAATCCGTCCATCCGGATTATTTTTTGATTAACAACCTGCTCCGGGACCAGATTGCCCGTAACTGCTGTCCGGAAATCGTATTCGATAAAATCAAGATGGCCGTTGTGCCCGGTACCACGCTGATCCTCAACGCGAACGACCCGATCTCCCAGCGCCTCGGCGAGGGGGCCGACGGTTCCGCCGGAACCGACAACCCGGTTGTCCTTTTCGGCATGGACCGGACCACCCGCTCCACCGAGACCTGCCAGAACGGCACCGACGACGGCAAGGTCTGCCCGAAGTGCTTTCACCCGCTCGAATACGAATATCGCCACTACAACCACATCGGCAAATTCCGCTGCCCGAACTGCGGATTCGCCACCCCGGAGGCGGACTTCTTCGGCACGGACTTCGACTTCGACGATTTCAGCTACACGCTCCGCGGCACAAGGGTGAAGGCGACCTACGGCGCCACCTACTATCTTTTCAACACGATCGCCGCCCTCGCCGTCACCACCACCGTGGGAATCCCTTTTGATAAAGCGGTGAAGGCGGTCGGCACCTTTACGGTTCACGCCACCCGCTATCAGGAATTCTCGGTCCGCGGCAGAAGGGCCCAGCTCATCCTGACCAAACAGAACCCGGCCTCCATCGACCAGTCCGTGGACTACGTCGTGGAGCAGCAGGGCGAACGCACCGCCCTCATCTTCGCCAGCAACATGCTGCACTCCCACAACAAGGATGTCCTCTACATGTACGACGTCGGCTTTGAGCGCATGGCCGGCACCGTCGGCCACATCATCTGCGCCGGGGACCGCTGCTATGACCTCGCCGTCCGCCTGAAGCTCGCCGGCGTGGATATGAGCCGTGTGGTCATCGCGGATACGCTGGAAAAGATCCCCGCCGCCATCGACGCGACCGCCGGGGATATCTATATTCTCTCCGCCTATGCCCTCGAAAACGAGACGAAGTTTCTGGAGGTGCTGAAATCCTTATGAAAAATGTGAAAATCCTGCATCTTTACTCCAAAACCCTCGACCTCACCGGAGACTTCAAAAACCTGGACGCCCTGTGTATGCGGATCCGGGAATGCGGCTGCAATTATGCAGTTTCCTGTGTGGAATATGGCGAAAAAATCTCCCTCGAGGGCTACGATTTCATCTATATCGGACATGGCAAATGCCGAAACCTGTCCGCAGTGAGCGAACACATCCTGCCGTACCGGGAGGAATTCATGCGGGCCGTCGAGGCCGGGACGGTCTTTCTCGTCACGGGCAGCGCGCGGCTGCTCTTCGGAAAGAGCTTTGAGACGCTGGACGGCAAAACCCACGAGGCGCTCGGCATCTTTGACTACACCGGAAAAGAATTCGACGGGCTCACCGTGCACGACGAGCTGCTCCACCCGGTCTTCGCACCGGAGGAGACCGTCTTCGGCTGCGTGAACCGCTCGGAAAATCTTTATTTTGAAGGGGAAAATCCTTTTCCTCTTTTCACGGTCGAGATGGGCTACTCCGACAACGAAAAAACCGGCGGCACCGAAGGGACGTTCTATAAAAACTTTTTCGGCACCTGGAGCCTCGGCCCCGTGCTCGTCCGGAATCCGGCCATGATGCGGGAGGTGCTGCGGCGCCTGCTCGGGGAGGATTTTCGTGAATGCGACTACTCCTTAGAGGAGGAGGCGCTCTCCCGGGTGCTGCACGACATCCGGGAGTCCGCGAAATAAGGACAGATGTATTTATATGGAAGCCACCGTTTTCTTTTCGGAAAGCGGCGGCTTTTTTTGAAAAATGAAAAAAGAAAAAACTTTTTGCAGGGGATATTTTCTGTGATTCATTTTTTTGGGCGTTTCTCGTTTTCTTGAAAAATGTATATTTATTCTTTTTGTTTTCGTATATTACTCCTTTTTTCAAAAGGGAACGGCGCCTTTTCGGGAGTGCTTTTCGGCCTTCCGAAAGGAAGCGCCGCGGAATCCATATTATAAAGGTAGTATTTATTTAAGAATCCCCCCTTTTCTTTCCGTTTTTGCGCAAAGGAAAAGCGGTGGAACGGTCATGGTATTCGGCATATTTATGCTGAATGTTCTTGACAAACAGAAAAGATGGGTTTAAAATACAAAACATCACAATGAACTTTTGCGCTGCAAAACCTTCATTGCCGAAATAGTAAGAGAGGTGTAAAAAAATGAAAAAACTGCTTGCCATGCTGCTGGCGCTGATCATGATGCTCAGCCTCGCAGCCTGCGGTGGTTCTACCGGAGAAGAATCCGAGAGCGAAGCTCCCTCTTCCGAGGCGGAATCCGGCGGTGAAGAAGCCGCTGCCGACCGTTTCCTGAACGTCCATTTAGCTGCTGCCGTCCAGTCCATCGATCCGCTTGGAACCGGCGCCGGAGACGACTTCGAAGTCATCGGCCACCTGATCGACGGTCTGATCCTTCTGCAGGGCGACGGTTCCCTGACTCCGGGCCTTGCCGAGAGCTGGGAAGTCTCCGAGGATCAGCTGACCTGGACCTTCCATCTGCGTGACGCCAACTGGTCCAACGTCAACGGCGTCTATGGCCCCGTTACCGCTGCCGACTTCGTCTTTGCCTGGCAGAGAATGGTCGACCCGAACAACGCCGCCGAGTATGCGTTCATCTTTGGTGACGCGGCCGGCATCGTCAACGCCTCTGAAATTGTCGCCGGCGAAAAGGATCCGTCCGAGCTCGGCGTCGAGGCTGTCGATGAGAAAACCCTGGTTGTCCATCTGAAAGCTCCGTGCGGCTTCTTTGAGACCCTGATGTATTTCCCGGCATTCTTCCCGGCAAATCAGGCTTTCGTTGAAGAGTGCGGCGATCTGTACGCCACCGCTCCGGAGTATTTCCTCTCCTGCGGCCCGTACGTCATGACGGATTATTCCGTTGCCGCCACCGCCTTCACCCTGACCAAAAATGAAAACTACTGGGATTTCGCCAATGTCATCTGCGCCGGCATCAACTACAAGGTCATCCTGGACTATCAGGAAGCCTACCTTGCCTATCAGAACGGCGAACTTGATGTTGCGAAGCTCTCCTCCGAGATGGTCGAGCTGGTTGCCGCCGATCCGGAGTACCGTCCGGTCATGACCGGTTATCTCTGGTATGTCACCCCGAACATCAGCGCCAACAACGGCCTTGAGAACCTGAACATCCGCAAAGCGCTCGCGCTCTCCTATGACCGCCAGCACATTGCCGATTACATCCTCAAGGACGGCTCCATCCCGGCCTATTGGTTCGTCCCGTATGGCCTTTCCACCGGCCCTGACGGCCTCGACTACCGGAAATCCGTCAACCAGACCGAATCCGGCGACGCGGAGACCGAATATCAGTACAACCCGATGGATATCGCCGCCGCTCAGGAAGCCTGGGCTGCCGGACTTGCCGAGCTGGGCGTCAGCTCCCTCTCCTACACCATCGTGGTTGAGGACCTTGAGACCGCCCTCTATGTGGCTCAGTTCCTGAAAGAGCAGTGGGAGACCAACCTCCCCGGCCTTGAGATCACCATCGCCTCCATGCCGAAGAAAGAGCGTTCCGACCTCATGAAGGGCCATAACTTCGATATCGGCATCTCCCGTTGGGGACCCGACTACGCCGACCCGATGACCTACATGACGCTGTGGCTCTCCACTTCCTCTTCCTACAACTACGGACTCTGGAATAATCCGGACTTCGACGCTCTGATCAACGGCGTCACCAACGGCGAGTATGATGCCGCGGGACGCTGGGATGCCTTCAAGCAGGCGGAGAAACTGGTCGCGAGCGACTTCGTGATCTTCCCGCTGTATCAGAACTGCGACGCCACCCTGATTAAATCCAACGTCACCGGCGTTGAATTCCACACGGTCGGCCTGAACCGCGTCTTTATCCGTACCGTCATCGCCTGACCTTACGGCACAGCCGGTTCCTTTCGGCGCAAAATTTATGCATACAGTGGCTTTCCGAAGAGAGCCACTGTATGCTTTTATAAGAGGAGGGGTTATCCTCAGTGAAAAAGTATCTTTTCAAGCGGCTGCTTATGTCGGCCGTCACCCTGATGATCCTGCTGCTGATGCTTTTTGCGATGCTCAAGCTCATGCCGGGCTCCCCGTTCAACGACGAAAAGCTCTCCGTGCAGCAGATCGAAATGATGAAGGAAAAATACGGCCTGAACGATCCGGTCTACATGCAGTATTTCCGCTATGTGTACAACATGTGCCGCGGCGATTTCGGCGTATCCTACAACATCTCCAAAAACGTTCCGATCACCGAGCTGCTGAAGACGAGGCTGCCCACCAGCCTGCGGATCGGCTTCCAGGCGGTGCTGATCGGCTCCACGATCGGGCTGTTTCTCGGAATTGCGGCCGCTCTGCGCCACAACTCCATCATCGACACCGTCGCGACCGTTCTCTCCGTTATGGGCGTGAGTCTGCCTTCCTATGTATTTGCCCTCGGGCTCGCCTATTTTGTCGGCTTCCGCTTAGGGTGGCTGCCGCTTCTCTACTCAACCGAAAATCCGTTCAACTCCTCGATCATGCCGACGATCTCGCTTGCGATGTTCAGTCTGGCAAACATCGCGCGGTTTACCCGGACGGAGATTCTTGAGGTGATGCGCAGCGACTACATCCTTCTGGCAAGGAGCAAAGGCGTCAGCGGCCTGCAGCTGATTGTCAAGCACATCCTGCGCAACGCCCTGATTCCGATCATCACCGTCCTCGGGCCGCTGTTCGTCAATCAGATGACCGGCTCGCTGGTCGTGGAAAAAATCTTCTCCATCCCCGGCATTGGGGAACTGATGGTCCGTTCCATCCAGTCCAACGACTACAACGTCACCATCGTGCTCTCCTTTGTCTACAGCGTCATGTACATCGGCGTCATGCTGATCGTCGACCTGATGTACGGCGTGATCGACCCGAGAATCCGGCTTTCAAAGGAGGATAGTCATGAGCAATCCTGAAACCAACGCGAACATCCTCCGGAATGAAGCCGCCCCTGACATGAACAATCTTCCGGCCGACGCCTTCGAGCTGAAGCACAACGATATCCACGCACATATCGACACGAACTTCGCCTCGCAGAACTTCTGGCTGGATGCCTATAAACGCTTCGTCAAAAACAAGGGCGCGGTGATCGGCCTTCTCCTGATTGTGATCATCATCTTCTTCGCAGTCGTCGGGCCGTGGATGACGCCGTATACTTATAACCAGCAGACCATCCAGCAGCAGAACCTCGCCCCGAGGATCAAGGGTCTCGAATGGCTCGGCTTCAACGGGACCGAATCGATCATCACCTCCAGCGGCACGATCGAGAAAAACGGCTATGAGGCAAACGACTGGGACGACGTCTACTACTGGTTCGGCTCCGATAACCTCGGACGCGACATCTTTACGCGCGTCTGGGAAGGCACCCGGATCTCCCTCCTGGTCGCGCTTGTCGCCGTGACCGTAGACATCCTGTTCGGACTCTCCTACGGGCTGATCTCCGGCTACTTCGGCGGCAAAGCGGATATGATCATGCAGCGGATCGCGGAGCTGCTCAACTCCATCCCGAACCTCGTCATCGTCACGCTGATGATCCTCGTCATGAGCCCGGGGCTCGGCGCCATCATCGTGGCCATCTCCCTGATCGGATGGATTCCGATGGCCCGTATTGCCCGCGCCCAGATGCTCAAGCTGAAGGAGCAGGAATACGTGCTCGCCTCCCGTTCCCTCGGTGCGAGCCCGCTGCACCTGATCTTCAACACCGTCATGCCGAACATCATCGGCCAGATCATCACCCAGACGATGTTCTCGATCCCGAGCGCAATCTTTACCGAAGCGTTTCTCGCCTTCGTGGGCTTAGGCATCCCGGCGCCGCTTGCCTCGCTCGGCACCATGATCAACGACGCCTATAAATTCGCCACGACACACACCTATATGATTATCTTTCCGCTGATGATCCTGTCGCTGCTGATGCTCTGCTGCAACCTCGTTGCAGACGGCCTCCGCGACGCGCTCGATCCGCAGCAGAAGGAAATGTGAGGGGGAACCGACATGGAAAAGAAAGATGTAATTCTCTCCGTTCGGAACCTCGATGTTTCGTTCAAAACCACCGCCGGCGACATCCATGCCCTGCGCGGCGTGGATTTCGACGTGCCGAGAGGCAAGACCATCGCCATCGTCGGCGAATCCGGTTCCGGCAAATCCGTCACCGTCAAGACGGCGATCGGCATCCTTGACAGCAACGGTCACATCAACGCCGGCTCCGCGGAATTCAACTACGCTCGCGAAAGCGGCGAGGTGGTCGACCTCGACCTGCTCAAGCTCCCGCAGAGAGAGATGCGCCGGCACATCAACGGCAAGCGCATCGCGATGGTCTTCCAAGACCCGATGACCTCTCTCAACCCGACCATGACCATCGGCAGCCAGATCATGGAGAGCCTGATCCTTCACTACAACACCCCGAAAGCGGAGGCGGAAAAGCGCGCCATTGAGCTGCTCGACCTGGTCGGCATCCTCGATCCGGAAAAGCGGATCAAGAACTACCCGCACCAGCTCTCCGGCGGCATGCGGCAGCGCGTCGTCATCGCGATCGCCCTCGCCTGCAACCCGGACCTGCTGATCTGCGACGAGCCGACCACCGCTCTGGATGTCACGATCCAGGCGAAAATCCTCGAGCTGATCAAGGACGTTCAGGAAAAGCTCGGCATTTCCGTCATCTACATCACCCATGACCTCGGCGTTGTCGCAAAAGTCGCCGACTTCGTCTACGTCATGTATGCCGGAAAAATCGTGGAAAAGGGCGTGATCGACGAGATCTACTACGATCCGCGCCATCCTTATACCTGGGGGCTGCTCTCCGCCCTGCCGGACCTTGAGACGCACGACGAGCGCCTTTATACGATCCCGGGCAGCCCGCCGAACCTGCTCCATGAGGTCCATGGCGACGCCTTTGCCCCGAGAAACGAATTTGCGCTCCGCATCGACGATTACGCCGAGCCTCCCATGTTTAAGATCAGCGATACGCACTACGCCGCCACCTGGCTCCTCGACCCGAGGGCTCCGAAGGTCGAGATGCCGCCGGAGCTTCGCGCGAGAATCGACAGAATGCTGAAGGAGGAGGTGCAGAAGCATGATTGACTACACCAAAGAACCCCTCCTGAAGGTGGAAAACCTGAAACAGTACTTCCCGATCAGCAAAAAATACGTCGTCAAGGCCGTCGACGACGTCTCCTTTGAGATCTACCCCGGCGAGACCTACGGGCTCGTCGGCGAATCCGGCTCCGGCAAGACCACAATCGGCCGCTCGATCATCCGCCTGTACGATCCCACCGCAGGAAAGATCCTTTTCGACGGCAGGGATATCTCCGGAAAGATGGACCACGACACCAACCGCCTGCTCCGCACCGAGATGCAGATGATCTTCCAGGACCCGATGGCCTGCCTCAACCCGAGGAAAAAGGTCGCCGACATTATCGGCGAGGGCCTCGACATCAATCACCTGTGCAAAAACGAGGAGGAACGCAACGCAAAAATCGCCCGCATCCTCGAAAAGGTCGGCCTCGCGCCGGAGCACGCCGTGCGCTACCCGCATCAGTTCTCCGGCGGACAGCGCCAGCGCGTCGGAATCGCCCGCGCCCTGATCATGAATCCGAAACTGATCATCGCCGACGAGTGCATCTCCGCGCTCGATGTCTCCATCCAGGCGCAGGTCGTCAACCTGATGCGCGACATTCAGGAGGAAACCGGTTCTTCCTATCTGTTCATCGCCCACGACCTCTCGATGGTCAAATATATCTCCGACCGCATCGGCGTCCTGCATCTGGGGCACTTGGTCGAGACCGGGACGACGGATGAAATCTTTGCGAACCCGATCCACCCGTACACGCAGAGCCTGCTCTCCGCGATCCCGCATCCGAACCCCAAAATTGAGCGGGAACGCGTCGCCCAGACCTACAACTACTATACCAGCGGCATCGATTATCTCTCCGGAAAACTCCGGACCGTGGAGGGCACGCACAAGGTTCTCGCCACCCCGGAGGAATTCGAGGCATGGACCTCAGCCCACTTCGAGTACCGCGGATAAGGCCGGTTCGCTTTTCCCCGGGGCATCCCTGCCCCGGGGATTTTTTTCCCGGCAAACCCCGGAGCGGAAGGCGGCCCCGTCCCCGCGCCGCGGAACAGAACCTTCTTTGAGGAACGGCCCACGCAAGGAACCGGTCGGCTATGCGGCCGGTCTGCCGGATGCCTGCCTCGGGGAACATCCGCCGGAAAACTAAGACACAAAAAAGCCCTTCGGAGGAAACGCTCCGAAGGGCTTTTATATGGGCTTTTTGAGGCGCCGGCCCCGATCCGCCGTGAACCCGGCTGCGGGCTCACCGCGCGTCTTTTTATAAATCCGAAAAGCGGTCGGCTTTTTGCGTTTTTGTGGAGGATGCTTTTCGTTTTTAAGTGCCCTTTTTTAAGGCCACGCCCGCGCCGCAGACGATTCCCTCCGGATTTGCAAAAAGGAGGAAAACTTCGCGTATTTCCCTTGCCCCGGCCATTTTGCCGGATGCAGCATCCCCCGGAAGGCCGCGCTTCTTCGTTTATGCGGCTTTTTCCTTTTTTGCCGCAGAGGCGGAGAACGCATAGAAGAAGATTGCGAGGGCCTGCGCACCGGCGGAAACGGCAATCAAAGCAGGCAGCGACACATCATACAGCACGCCGCAGAGCCAGCTGCCGAGGAACCAGAAGAATCCGAACGCGCACTCAAAAATACCGTACCCGGCGGCGCGGTTCTGCTTCGGAACCATGGAGGAGACCGCGGCCTTGAAGATGGATTCCTGCGCGCCCATACCGATGCCCCAAAGCGCCGCGCCGAGGACCGTCAGCGGCAGGGAATGGAAGCCGAATATGAACAGCGCAAACGGCGCGGAAAGGGCCGTCGAGATCGTCAGCGCGCGGAAGCCGGTCTTATCATACATGCGACCGAAAAACAGCGCCGCCGCCGCGTCGGCCAGCATCGCCCCGGCATACAGCAGCGGCACCTGCTCCGTTTGGATCAGACCGTTGTTGTAAACGTGCATCGAGATCAGGGAGAAATCCACAAAGCCGAAGGCGAACAGACCGATCGCCGCGAGATAGAGCAGAAACGACGGGCGAAAACGGAATTTTTCCGATTCCTCCGCCGCCTTTTCAAAATCCTCCGGGGCCGGATACTTTCTTCTTGCGTAAAACAGCAGCCCGAGCGTCACCAGAGCCGGGATCAGCAGCAGCGAGAACCCGAAGCGGCAGCTCTCGTATTCGGAGGAACCGACCTTCAGCGCCATGACCGCGGAGAGCATCAGCGGCCCAATAAAGGCGCCGATCTGATCGAGCGCCTCCTGGATGGCGAAGCTCCGGCCGACGCCCTCCGACGACGCGGCAAAGGAGAGGATCGTATTCTTGGCCGGTTTCTTGATGGCCTTGCCGGTGCGTTCCACAATCAGCAGAATGCATGCCCAGATCCAGCCGTCCTCCCGGACCAGCGCGAGCGCCGGCACCGCCAGCATATCCACCCCGTAGCCGAGAATCGTGAGGTCCCAGTATTTTTTGGTCTTATCGGTAATCAGGCCGAACACGAAGCGCAGCGAGTAGCCGACCAGTTCGCCGAGGCCGGAGACAAAGCCGATTGTCGCGGCCGACGCGCCCAGCAGCGAGAGATAGGCGCCGCGGATGCCGGAGGCGCTCTCGTGCGTCATATCGGAAAACATGCTGATGATGCCCATCAAAAGGATGAACGTCATCGCCGGAGTAAGCTGTTTAAGCTTCTTTTTCATGGAAGGCTTCCTTTCCGAAAAAAGTTTTCCCCGGAAGCGGAGCGACCGGGATCGCAAAATATGCATGCAGCGGAAAAAAGCGGTACATCCGCAGGTTCCGGCCCCCCGGTTTCCTTACGGATCAGCCCGCGATATCAAACAAAGATCCCGGCCCCGGAATCCCGGCCCGTCTGCGCCTCCGGAAACCCCCGGAACGGACAAAACAGCGCCTCCGGCCGCGGGGATTCCCCGTGCGCGGGACGCTGTTTTTATTATGGTTTTGGGTAGTCTCAGAAGGAAAAATTCTCTTTGCTTTTTTCCTTGATGATATAGACTGGGCGGTGTTTGACCTCCAGGAAGGTGCGCCCGAGATACTGGCCGAGGATGCCGACGCACAGCAGGTTGAGCCCGCCGCAGAATCCGATCAGCTCCGCAAGGTACCAGTACGGGTTCCCGCCCAGGATCAGCGTGAGCACGGCTCCGAGCACGGAAATTCCGGCCAGCGCCGCCCCGAGCACGAACGGAAGATCGAGCGGCACGACGGAAAACGCCGTGATGCCGCTGATCGAGTAACGCACGAGCTTCCAGAACGACCACTTCGTCGTCCCGGCGGCGCGTTCGATATTCTCATAGGCAAGCCATTTTGTCCGGAATCCCACCCAGCCGAAAATGCCTTTGCTGAAGCGGCCCGTCTCGCCGAGCGAGAGCACCGCGTCGGTCATTTTTCGGTTCATCAGGCGGTAATCGCGGGCGCCGTCGGTGATATCCGCGTCGGAGATGCGGTGCATCAGCTTATAAAAGGCGCGGGCGCAGAGGCTGCGGAGCTTCGGCTCGCCGGCGCGGGTGACGCGCCTTGTCGCCGCGCAGTCGTATCCGCCCTGCGTGACGGCTTCATACATCTGCGGCAGCAGCGCCGGAGGATCCTGAAGATCGGCATCCATCAGCGCGGTGAAATTGCCTGTTGCCTCGGTGAGGCCCGCCAGAATGGCCGCCTCCTTGCCGAAATTGCGCGAAAAAGAGAGATATTTGACGCGCTCGTCGTCGTCGGCGAACCGTCTTAACAGATTTAATGTGCCGTCCTTGGAGCCGTCGTCCACAAAAATCAGCTCGAAGCCGACGCCGTATTGTTCCCGCATGGAACGCATGACCGGGCAGACCGCCTCATAAAAAAGCGGGAGTGCCTCCTCCTCGTTCCAACAGGGCACGACGACGGAAATCTTCATGCCGCATGCTTCCTTTCCCTGTCATCAGGTAAGATTCGTTATGGTTTTACCGCAAGGGTCGCCCAGAACGTCGGAATACCGCGCTCATGGAGCGGACCGGAGCCGTTGGTGTCTTCATAGAGATCGCGGAGGGAGAAACCGGCCTCAAGCTGCCCGCGGATCTGCTCCTCCAGCGTATGGGAAAACTGAACGCCGTCGTCCTGCCGCCGCAGGTCCTCCATCAGCGCGGGATCTTTGAGCGGGTTGAACGGCAGCCGGTAGCGGACGGTCAGATCCTCCTCGTCGTTGAAGAGGAAGTTGATGCCGTTGTCGAGGCCGGCCATCAGGAGGCCACCCTTTTTGAGCACGCGGAAGCACTCCCGCCAGAGGGGCTTCACTTCCTCGATATAGCAGTTTGCGACCGGATGGAAGATGAGATCGAAGCTCTGATCCGCAAAAGGCAGCGGCTTCGTCATATCGGCGCGGACCGTCTCGATGGAATAGCCTTCCCGCGCGGCGACCATGCGCTCGCTTTCAATCTGGCGCGGCGAATAATCGAGCACCGTACACACGGCCCCCAGCGCCGCAAAGACCGGCATCTGCTGGCCGCCGCCGGAAGCGAGCCCCAGCACGCGGATCCCCCGCATCTCGGGGAACCACACCGCGGGCACCGTCTTCACCGGCGTCAGCTTCACGGACCAGCGCCCCTCTTTTGCGGCAAGAAAATCCTCATGGCCGATCGGGACGCCCCATTCCCAGCCTTCCTGCACCCAGCGGTCGATCGTCTCCGCGTTGATCTCCGAATACCCCATGCGGTTCCCCCTCCCGGTAATTTACAACATTATAGCATTGTCCCGCCGGCAATGCAAACCCGAACAAACGTTTGCAAGACGGATAAAAATATGCTATGATGGAGGCAGTTTTCGGAAAGGGGATGCCGCATGGAGGAAAAAAGCATGGACGGGCGCGCGTTTGAGCGGTACGCCGCGGATATTTTTCGCGGCATGGGGTACGCCGTCCAAAGGACGGGGGTCACCGGCGATTTCGGCGCCGACCTGATCCTCGAGCGCGGCGGACGGAAAACCGTCGTGCAGTGCAAGGACTGGAACGGCAGAGCCGGCGTCGCGGCGATCCAGCAGATCACCGGCGCAAAAGCCTACTACGGCGCGGACGAGATGATCACGGCCGCACGCGGAGGCTTTACCCGCGCCGCGGAGAAGCTCGCCGAATCGAACGGCGTGCGCCTGCTCGACGGGAACGACTTAAAGGAGCTGGCGGCGAGCCTGCCGGGCGTCTCGGAGCGCTTCCCCGCCGCGGCGGCAACCGATATCGGATACAGCCCCCAGGTGCTCTCCTTCTGCCGCACCTTCTGCCCGGCGGATGCGAAGGGTTTTTCCCCCTACCGGAAGAGTTTCGTCCCGGAGGTGCTCAAAAATGCATTCCGGCAGGAACTGACCGAGGGCGACGCCGAGGCCCTGCACGCTCAGCTCCGGGATCTCGGCATCCTCGACCCGGAGAGCCGGATCCGGATGACGCTGCCGGAGGCGGCGGATGTTCTCCGGAAGGAAAAGCGGCGCTTTCAGCGCGGAAAGTCGATGACGTATTTCGCGCGAATCCTCTGCGGAAGCGGACTTCTTGCGGCGGCGGGCTTCTGGGCGGAGCAAAGCGGATATCCGCTGCTTCTCTACGCCTGCATGCTGCTCTGGGCGATGTTTTTTCTCGATCTGAGCGTCAATTTTTTTCGTTACCGAAAAGCTCTGCGGCGGCGCTTCGCCGAGGGCGAGCGTCTTCTTCCGAAATAAAAAAGCCCGGGGCGCAGGCCTGCCGGGCTTTTCTTCTGTCTTGCGGGCCGCGTTCCTTCGGGAAAGCCGCCGCGCCTGCCGAACAGTCTAACAATATTGAAAACAAGCGCCTGCTGCAAAAAAAGCCCGAAGCCAAAAACCGCTTCGAGCTTTTTTATTCCGTTTTTTCGGCTGCGCCTGCGGAAAACGGCGGTTCCGGCGGCACTCCGCCGAGGGAGATCGCTTCCTCCGACACCGGCGGCAGCCCCCGCCTCTGCCGCTCCGGCAGGGCCTTCAGGGAATAGCCACCGTCCTTCTTCGCCGTGCCGAAGGCCTCCTCCGGCGGGACGAAGCCATGCAGAAGTTCCTCCGCGACCTCGGGCATATCCGCCCAGAAACGCTTCGGCATGTGAGACATCCGGCAGCTCGGGTTAAAGCGCTCGGCGATGGCGACATGGCGGTAATAGCTCTTCCAGAGCTCGCGATAAAAGGCGTCTCCCTGATCGGCCTCCGGCGGCAGGGTCAGGGAATCGGCCTCAAAGAGCGCGCTTCGGCCGCCCGCATAGGCGAACGCCTGCCCGTGCGCCTGATCGTAGATCAAAAAGTTTTCGTTCCGGTAGCGGCTGCAGAAATGGCCGGTCAGCAGGGGCAGAACCTCGTGCTTCGGTGTGATCTTTGCGACCAGCGCGCCGCCGACATCGCTGAAGCGGATAAACTGCATCATCATCCGCTCCTCGTTGTTTACGGCACGCACCATCCGGAACAGCGGGTTGATCTCCCGATCCGCGATCATCGAGACCGCCCGCGGCCCAATGGAAAAGGCTTTTTTGAGAAACCGGAGAATGGCCGTCTCTTTGCCGCCCTCCCCGTAGAGAAAGCCGCGCCGGACCATATCCTCCGCGGCGGGGCCCAGTTTGGTCCGGATTCCGGTCTCGACACGGCCCGCGCGGTACGGATCGGTCACGACGGGACGGATCTCGTAGAAGCTCTCCTCCCCTTCCCCGGAGACGCGGATCTCGCAGGGAACCGTCTTCTCCCGGAAGCAGTCGAATATGACCGTCATCAGGCCGTCGTAGCTGCCGTCGTATTCGTAGATAAGAACCTGCTTCTCCGTCATAAAGCCGCCTCCTTCCGCAAAAAGCTATCGGGCCAACCGTCCTCGGGTCAAAATCATTTTGCCGGCATGGGCTTCCCTTGTGTTGCCGGGAAGCTGCCTTGGGGCCGTCCGTTGGGGGCAGTCTTGCGTTTGCAGTCTTTTTTCCAATACGGCCCCCGCAGAAAGCCGCCGGGCCGTTTGCTTTCTTCATTGCCATGCCCCGCGCGCCGAAAGAAATATGTCGCGGTACAGCTGCTCAGAACTCGCCCCGCAGGCAGGGGAGCGCCTCCTCCTGCAAAACACTGCTTTGAAACAGGGAGAGCTGCTCCGGCTCGTACTCCGGCAGGAAGGGCGAATTCCGCGGACCCACCAGCCACTCCAACGCCTGCTCAGGCGTCTCCGGCAGAGTCTGCATGGCCCGGCCATTGCAGGTGAGGAAAAAACGTGCTCGTTTGAGCACGACGCCGAGGCGCTTGAGCATCTCAAAATCGAGGCTGTGCTGGCGCCGCTCCCGGAGGATGCGCTTCGCGCTCGTGACGCCGATACCCGGTACGCGCAGCAGCAGCTCGTAATCGGCGGTGCTGACCTCCACAGGGAAATCATCCATGTTCCGTAGCACCCAGCCGCATTTTGGATCGATCTCGGAATAGAGCATCGGCCGCTCCGGGCTCAGGATTTCGCTCGCCTGAAACCCGTAGAAGCGCAGCAGCCAGTCCGCCTGATAGAGGCGGTGCTCGCGCAGGAGCGGCGGCTTCGTGTCGACGGAGGGCAGCAGACTGTCCTCCACGACCGGCGTGTAGGCGGAAAAATAGACCCGCTTGAGGCTGTAATTCTGATAGAGCTTCTCCGACAGCGTCAGGATGTGATAGTCGCTCTCCGGGCTCGCGCCGACGATCATCTGCGTGCTCTGCCCGGCCGGAACAAACTGCGGCGCGGCGCGGTATTTGACAAGATCCTCCCGGTTCTCCGTGATGCCGTTGCGCAGAAGCGTCATCGGGCGCACGATGGATTCCTTGGTCTTGTCCGGCGCGAGGAGGCCGAGGCTCTGGCGGGAGGGCAGCTCGATGTTGACGCTCATCCGGTCCGCGAGCAGACCGAGCCGCCGGATCAGATCGTCGCTCGCGCCCGGGATCGCCTTCGCGTGGATGTAGCCGGTGAAGCCGTATTCCTCCCGGAGAATCCGCAGCACCTCGATCATCCGCTCGCAGGTGCGGTCCGGGCTTCCGAAGACGGCGCTGCTGAGAAACAGCCCCTCGATATAGTTGCGGCGGTAAAACTCGATCGTCAGATCCGCAAGCTCCCGCGGCTCGAACGTCGCCCGCGGAAAATCGGCGCTGCGGCGGTTGAGGCAGTACTTGCAGTCGTAGACGCAGGCGTTGGAGAGCAGGATCTTCAGCAGCGAAATGCAGCGCCCGTCCGCCGCGAAGGCATGGCAGCAGCCCGCCGGCAGCGCCGAGCCCAGTTTGCCGCCGCTCCTTCCCGCCGTGCCGGAGGAGGAGCAGGAGACATCGTATTTCGCCGCCTCCGTCAGGATCGCGAGCTTCTGACCAATATCCATTTCCTTGCCTTCTTCGTTCGGAACATATGTTCTTATTCTGAAAACCATGATAATGCAGAACAGACGGTTTGTCAAGAAAAATTGCGGCCGGAGCTTCGTTTTTCATCCCGCCCAGACAAAAAAGCGTGCGCAGCCATATTCACACAGCCGTCCGGCGGCGTCGGCATAAAATTCCGGGGTATGTCATTTTCGGAAAAAACGCGCGGCAAATTCCCGTTTTTCGGCGCAGCCGCAGAGGGCCGGGAGCGCGCCGGATTTGGATTCTGCGCGGGCGGCAAAGGCGGA
This sequence comes from uncultured Oscillospiraceae bacterium, assembly GCA_964391915.1. Taxonomy (GTDB): domain Bacteria; phylum Bacillota; class Clostridia; order Oscillospirales; family Ruminococcaceae; genus UMGS1668. The sequence goes on along the minus strand of CAYMNV010000001.1, from coordinate 171,867 downwards.
CGCGGCCGAAAAAAGAAGCCGAAAAAGGCGCGGCCTTCCGGTTTTTGCTTTTTGCCGGCGTGGAAAAACGGGAAAAGTTTTCGAAAACAAATCGAATTTTGGCTTGAACCAGAAATTTCAGATGCTATACTGTAGAAGTGAGTATTTTGCCCGGAACGATGCAAAAACAGGCATGGCTCCGGAAGAAAAGGAAGGGGAAAAAGAATTTGGCTTACGATGTGGCAATCATCGGCGCGGGCATTATCGGCTGTTCTCTCGCAAGGGAGCTTTCCCGCTACGACAAAAAGGTCGCGCTGATCGAGAAGGAAAACGACGTAGCCATGGGCACCACCCGCGCAAACAGCGCAATCATTCACGCGGGATACGACCCGGAGCCCGGCACTCTGATGGCGAAGTACAACGTGGAGGGGAACCGCCTGACCGGCGAGATCGCCGAGGAACTGGGCATTCCGTTCAGCCGCTGCGGCTCCTTCGTCCTTGCCTTCGGCGAGGATGATATGCGCACCATTCGGGACCTTTATGACCGCGGCGTCAAAAACGGCGTGCCGGGAATGGAGATTCTGGACGGCGAAAAAGTCCGGGAAATGGAACCGAACCTCTCGCCGGAGGTCGTGGGAGCCCTGTGGGCGCCGAGCGCCGGCATCATCAATCCTTGGGAATTCGCCCTGCTGCTCGCGCAGAACGCCGTTCTCAACGGCGTCGACCTGCTGCTGGAGCACGAGGTTTCCGGCATCGAAAAGGAAGGGGACGGCTTCGTCCTCCATTTTACGGATAAGGAGGACCTCCGCGCCGCGTATGTCGTCAACGCCGCCGGCGTGGAGAGCGACGAAATCGCCGCAATGGCGGGCGACCGCAGTTTCTCCATCGACGCCTCCAAGGGCCAGTATTATCTGCTCGATAAATCCCAGGGCGCGCTGTTTCATCACGTCCTGTTCCAGTGCCCCGGCCCGCTCGGCAAGGGCATTCTGGTCTCCCCGACCGTGCACGGCAACCTGATCGTCGGGCCGGACGCCAACCCCGGCAGTGCCCGCGGCAGCGTCTCCACCGACCGCGCCGGCCTCGGCCATGTGATCGCCGAGAGCCGCCGCACCACGGCCGCGATCAATTTCCGTGAAAACATCCGCAACTTCGCAGGCCTCCGCGCCCAGCCCTCAACCGGCGACTTTATCGTCGGGCCGAGCGGCACCGTCGCCGGCCTTTATAATATTGCCGGGATCAAGTCCCCGGGCCTCACCGCAGCCCCGGCCATCGCCGCGGACGTCGCGGCCCACCTCGCGGAGCGACTCGGTGCGAAAAAGCAGGCGGATCTCGCCGTCTTCCGCAGGGCTCCCTTATTCAAGAACCTGCCGGAGGAGGAAAAGGCCGCCCTCATCAAGGAAAATCCCGCCTACGGCCGCGTGATCTGCCGCTGCGAGACCATCACCGAGGGCGAGATCGTCGACGCGCTGCACGCGCCGATCACGCCGCGGACGCTCGACGCCGTCAAGCGCCGCTGCAACGCCGGCATGGGCCGCTGCCAGGGCGGATTCTGCGGACCGCGGGTGCTGGAGATCATCTCCCGCGAGCTCGGCATCCGGCCGGAAGAGGTGCTTCTCGACCGGAACGGCTCCTATATCCTGACCGGGAAGACCAAAAAAGGAGGCGACCGCTGATGGAGTACGATCTCGTCGTCATCGGAGGCGGCCCGGCCGGGCTTGCCGCCGCGGAAGAAGCGAAGAAAAACGGCGCCGGCTCCGTGCTCATCATCGAGCGCGATAAGGAGCTCGGCGGCATCCTGAACCAGTGCATCCACAGCGGCTTCGGCCTGCACGTCTTTAAAGAACAGCTCACCGGGCCGGAATATGCGGAGCGTTTCATCGACCGCCTTACGGGCACCGGCATTGACGTCATGACCGACACGATGGTCCTCAACATCTCGCCGGACAAGACCGTCTTCGCCATGAACGCCGAAAAGGGCTACATGGCCATCCGGGCAGGCGCCGTGATCCTTGCCATGGGCTGCCGGGAACGTACCCGCGGCGCCATTGCGATTCCGGGCGACCGTCCCTCCGGCATCTTCACCGCCGGAACCGCCCAGAGATACATCAACATCGAGGGATACATGGTCGGCAAAAAGGTGCTGATCCTCGGCTCGGGCGACATCGGCCTCATCATGGCGCGCCGCATGACGCTTGAGGGCGCCGAGGTGAAGGCCGTGGTCGAGCTGATGCCCTATTCGAACGGGCTCAAGCGGAACATCGCCCAGTGCCTTGACGACTATAATATCCCGCTCTACCTCAGCCACACCGTCACCGACATCAAAAGTGAAAACAACCGCCTCTCCAAAGTCGTCGTCTCCGAAGTCAACGGCTTTGATCCGATCCCCGGAACGGAGATGGAGTTTGATGTCGATACCCTGCTGCTCTCGGTCGGACTGATCCCGGAGAATGAGCTCTCCAAATCCGCCGGCGTCGAGATCGATCCGCGCACGAGCGGCGCGGTCGTCTCCGAAGATATGATGACCTCCGTCGACGGCATTTTCGCCTGCGGCAACGTGCTGCACGTCCACGACCTCGTCGACTTCGTGACCAACGAGGCCGAAAAGGCCGGACGCGCCGCCGCGGCCTACCTCGCCGCCAAAAAGAGCGGCACCGCCGGGACGGCCGAGACCCCGATCCGGCTCCTGAACGGCACAAACGTCGGCTACACCGTGCCGCAGAAAGTCACGGTCTCCAAAGTGGATAAATTCATCGAGGTGCTCTTCCGCGTCAAGGCCGTGCTCAACAACGCGACCGTCGTTGTCCGGGCGGGCGACGACGTGCTCATGACGAAGACGCGCGACCAGATGCTCCCTGCGGAGATGGAGAAGCTCATCCTGCCCAGAAAGATGCTTGATCAGGCGGCCGGGCGGGACATCATTGTCAGCGCGCTGAAAGAAAAAAGCGAGGTGAAGTGAAATGCTGAAGAAGATCACCTGCATCTGCTGCCCGAAGGGCTGCATCGTCACCCTCGACACCGATCACCCGGAAGAATCCGTCACCGGCTTCTCCTGCCTGCAGGGCCGGGAATACGCGATCAACGAGCTGATCCGCCCGACGCGCACCATCTCCTCCACGGTCGAACTGATCGGCGGCGCGCACCCGCGTCTGCCGGTCAAGACGAACGGCAACATCCCGAAGGAGAAGATCTTCGACGTGATGAGGGAGATCGATAAGATTTCCGTCCATTCGCCGGTCAAATGCGGGGACGTGCTGCTGCCCGACGTGCTGGGCACCGGCATCGACATCGTGGCCTGCCGGGATCTGTAAAGACTCTCCCGGAGCAGGCGCATTAGGATAAAATAAAAAAAACAGCGGAGGCCTTACACTTCCGCTGTTTTTTATTTTATATAGAATTTCTCCGAACCCCGCAGGCGGCCCGGAGCCGGGTTTCCGCCCCGTTATTTCCCGGAGGCCTCCGGAGCCGAAGTTTGCCCTTTCGGCCGCGTATGCCGCTGTTTTCAAAAAGCAAGCCGGGCATTTCGAGGTAAAATGTATCCGCCCTTCGCCGGCATTATTCCCGTAAAGCGGATTCCAGTTGGCCGAAGCGGCGGAGGCAGGAGACGTACGCCCAGACGAGGTAGGGATTCTGCAGATCCTCCGCATCGAGGCCGCGGTACGCGAACAGCTCATCCCAGAGCAGGCCGCTGCCCTCCACCAGAAAGAAACCGGTCACCGGCTCGATGCCGACAAAGATCTCCATGCCGCGGAAGATTTCCTCCTGCTCCGTGTAAAGCCGAGCGCCTTTCCCCTCGTTTTGGATGAGCCACGTCAGAGCGGAGGGCTCGGCCCCGGCGGGAAGGCGCCCGGCGAAACAGGCGTTATCCAGCACGTTCCGGACGACCGTCTCCGCGGCCCGCGGATCGTCGAGCGGCTCGAGCGGATAGCGCTCCCGCAGATAGGCCGCGAGCTCCTCCCCGGATTTTCGGCCCGGTTTCAGCCGCTCATGGTATTCTTCCCACGTCTCTTTCCACTGCCGCACCAACTCCGGCGTCGGCTTTTCCGTCAGCATCGTATGCTCCTTTCCGGCAGGAATCGGTGGATTCCGCCGCCCGTACCGGCCTTATCTTTTAAAGAATGATTCCGGTTGCCTGACCGGAGATTTTTTTGGAAAGATAGAGTTTCATGCCGCAGTGCCGGCATAAAATGCTCCTTTCCGGCAAAAAGCGAGCAGATTCTACATTCCGTAGAAGAAGCCCGCCCGTTTTTGCCCCAAAAAAGCGGGCGGAACCGTATCCCGCCCGCAGAAAATTTATTGCCCGGCGCCGGAAAGACCGACTTTCGCGTTGAAGTCGCCGATCAGCGCGTCGATCTCGGCCTCCTGCCCGTGGACGGCGCCGAAGGTATGCTCCCAGTCGTACCAGAGGGCGTCCAGTTCGGCCTTGCTCCTGCCCTGCTGCTCGCACCAGGTGAAATACTTGAGGTTGTGGATGCGCTTTTTGCCGTAGTAGGTCAGCTCCTCCATGTAGGAGGTGTCGGCGGCGAGCAGGTAGCGGGCAAAATCGACCGCGGCGGTCGAGGTGGTATAGCGGCCGTCCTCCTCGGCCATCTCCCCGATCCGGGAGCCGTAGAGGGCCGCGCTGTCCGTCAGAACGGTCTCGATCACGTCCTGCTCGGTCAGTTCATAGTATTTCGCCATCTTGACGGCGGCGAGGACGTTTGCGATGCCGGAGATCCCGAGCCACGGCAGTTTCTCCGCCAGCGCATCGGTGATGCCGGCCTCCGAGACCAGATATTCCTGCCCGGCGGATTCGTTGAAGAGACGCAGCACCTTCCGGCAGGCCATGTCGTCGACGCCGATGACCATGTCGGTCTGGCGGCAGTCGTGGATCCACGGCACGCTGCTGTCGCCGATTCCCTCGATGTGATGGTCGCCGAAGCCGTTGTAGAGCAGAGTCGGGCACTGCGCCGCCTCGCCGACCGCGACCTTGACGGAGGGATAGCGTTCCTTGAGCTTATCCCCGGCGGCGGTGGTGCCCGCCGAGCCGGAGGAAAAGACCGCGCCCGCGAGACGGTAGCCCGGGCCGAGAGATTTGAAGACCTCGGCCATGGCGTCCCCGGTGACCGCGTAGTGCCAGAGGTGGTTGCCCATCTCCTCGAACTGGTTGAAGACCATGACGTCCTCCCCCGAATTCCGGAGGCCGGAAACCGCCTTCAGCAGCTCCGAAACGCCCCCGGCCGGAGTCTTGAGGACTTCCGCGCCGAGCCTTTCGAGCCACTCGAAGCGCTCCCGGCTCATGTTTTCCGGCATGACGGCGACGGAGCGGCACTTGAGCAGCGCGGAATTGAACGCGCCGCCGCGGCAGTAGTTGCCGGTGGAGGGCCAGACGGCTTTGTTTTTGGTGACGTCGAACTGCCCGGTGACGAGGCGCGGCACCAGACAGCCGTAGGCGGCCCCGACCTTGTGGCAGCCCGTCGGGAAGAACTTCCCCACGAGGCAGAGAATTCTCGCTTTAACGCCCGTGAGGGAGGAAGGCAGCTCGATATAGTTGGGCTTGCCGTAGACGCCGCCCTTTTCGACCGGCATGTTCTTCCACGTGATGCGAAAGAGGTTGACCGGGTCGAGATCGTCCATCGCCGTTGTACGCAGGCGGTTTTTGATCTCCTGCGGGACGGAATCCGGATCCTTCATCTGTGCGAAGGTCGGCAGGATGATATTCTCCCGTTTTGCAGCTTCGATGTTTCGCTCCAGCTGCTCGTTGTTTATCGTAAGATCAATCATGGGTTCTCCTCATTCTGTGAATAATTAGACGACAACGTCGTACTCGCCCTCGGAATTGCCGGCATAGTAATCCGCAAGCTTGTAGGGGCTGAAGATGCCCCGGTCGGTGACGACGCCGGTGACGAGCTTCGGCGGCGTCTTGTCGAAGGCCGGATAGTAGCCCTTGACGCCCTCCATGGCGGTGGGGCTGCCGAGCGCCTCCAGCACGAGGCGCGGATCGCGCTCCTCGATATGGACGTCCTCGGCCCGGGCGTGGCATTTATCCGGTGCGCCGGTAACATAATACGGGATGCCCCAGTATTTGGCGCAGAGGGCGATCTGGAACGTGCCGATTTTATTGACCACCCAGCCGTCCATCGTGATGGCATCCGCCGCCGAGGTGAAGAGATCGACGGATTTTTCCTTCATCGTCCAGCCGGGCATGTTGTCCGTGATGACGGTGACGTCGAAACCCTGGTCGAAAGCGACGCTGGCCGTCAGCCTCGCACCCTGAAAATAGGGCCGCGTCTCGGGGCAGATAACCTTGATGCCGAGGCCCCGGGCGGATGCCTCCCGGAGCATGAAACCGACAATCGTTTCGGCGAAGCACTGCGTCATGATGGTGCCGTGCGCCGGGAATTTGTCGACCAGATATTTCGCGGTCTTTTCGATTTTACGGTAGCGTTTTTCGGTGACGGCGACGGTATGGCCAAAGACGGCTTCGGCGACATCTTCCCCGGATTCCATGGCCCGGCCGGCCGCGTCGAGGCAGCCGTCGGTGATGATGCGCATGCGCTTCTCGGTGGTCGGGCGTGCGGTGGCCAGCAGATCCGCCGCCTTGGCGAGATACTCTTTTCTGGCGTCCCCGCCGAGGCGCTCGGATTCCTTCGCGGCGAGGGCCATGCCCATCCCGGCGGCGAGATACGGTCCGGCGCTCTGGGTGACCATGTCTTTGATCGCCTGCGCCACCTCCTCCGTGCTCTTACAGGTCACGAAAGAGACAGGATGCGGATAACATCGGCGATCCAGAATCCGGACGGCGCCGTCCTCATACCATGCAATATTTTCAAACTGAAGCAGAAACGCAAGCCCTTCGTCGGCTCTTCCCATTTATGACCCCTCCCGGATTCCGCAAAAAGAACCTCCGGGCGGAATGCCCGGGCGGTCCTTTTTAAAATATAAGTATGTCCTTCCGGAGAACGGCGGTCTCTTCCTTCCCGGCGCCGGAACGCTCCTCTGCCGGAAAAAGCCCGCTCTCCATATGTTTTATCAGTAGCCCATCGTACCGGTCAGCGAATCGTCGCTGAGGACCCACGCTTCATAGACGTCGACTTCGCGGTAATGCTCCTTGTCGTCCCGGATGACGACGGTTTTGATGCCGGCGTTGATGATCATGCGCTTGCACATCGCGCAGGGGTTGCTGTTGGAGACATATTCGCCGGTGGCGGCCTCCTTGCCGACCAGATAGAGCGTGGATTCCAGCATCTCGGAGCGCGAGGCATGGATGATCGCGTTCATCTCCGCATGGACGGAGCGGCAGAGCTCGTAGCGCTCTCCCCGCGGGACGTTGAGTTTCTCCCGCATGCAGAAGCCGAGGTCGCTGCAGTTTTTTCTCTGCCGCGGCGCGCCGACGTAACCCGTGGAGACAATCTGATCATTTTTTACAATGATGGCCCCGTAATTCCTGCGCAGGCAGGTGCCGCGCTCGAGAACCGTTTCCGCAATATCGAGATAATAATTTTGCTTGTCGCGTCTTTCCATGTTGTCCTCCGGCATTTAAATAGGGTTGATAAATAATATCATAGCCTTTTTCCTGCCCCGATGCAACCGTCGCCGCCGGAGAAATTCCGTTTTCCGGAAAATATTCCGGATTTTCCGCGCGTTTATGATATAATACAGAAAAAGGGCTCCTCCGGGGAATCCGCCGACTCTTTCTGTCTTTTGCGGAGCGGAAACGGAAGCCCCTGAACGGAGCTTTCTTTGGGCGGGTCTCATGAAATTACCGCGGACGGAAAGCGCCGGAAGTTCTTTTTATGGAAGCGGATTCGTCCGTGGAGCCTGCGCCGCCGGCATTTCGGGCGGCAGACCGTGGGGAAAAGAACCGTTCAGAGACTCAAAATGATGGGCGACGGAGGCGGCGTATGGCAGGAAATACGGACGAAGCATATATGCGGGAGGCGCTGGAGCTCGCGAAGCTCGCGGCAGCGCTCGGCGAGGTGCCGGTCGGCGCGGTGGTCGTCTGGGACGGAGAGATCGTCGGCCGCGGATATAATCGGCGGGAGACGGACAAAAACGCCCTCGCCCACGCGGAACTCACCGCAATCGATGAAGCCTGCCGGAAGCTCGGCGGCTGGCGGCTCTGGAAGGCGGCGCTCTATGTCACGCTCGAGCCCTGCCCGATGTGCGCCGGCGCGATTGTGAACGCCCGGATCCCGCGGGTGGTCTTTGGCGCGGCGGACCCGAAATCCGGCGCCTGCGGGAGCGTCACGGACCTGTGCAGCCTGCCCGGCGGCTACCATCCCAAGGTGGAATCCGGGCTTCTGGCGGAGGAATCCGCTGCTCTGCTGGCGGAATTCTTTCAAAACCTGCGGGCAGGGGCCGTGGCGGATTCAAAATCCGTCGCGGATTCAGAATCCGCTGCGGATACGGAGGGCTGAGCCCCGGCAGGTCCGCCCGAGGCATCCGCGCCCGGAAGAACCCGGAAACGGTTTTTAAACGCGGTACATTTTTTTGATAACAGTGAGAATACGGAAATCCGGACCGGCAGACGGTTCGGATTTTTTTATGGGTGCCGGCGAATAACCAAAATCCCCGGCGAAGTTCCCCGCCGCCCAAAAAGGCAAGGATTTTTTTGCGAATGCAAGATGCGGGAACGGCTGCGGGACCATGCGCCGCCGGAAAACGGGATTTTAAAACGCC
>CAYMNV010000001.1:146773-163130 GCA_964391915.1 uncultured Oscillospiraceae bacterium | reverse complement strand
GGTCAGAGACCCCGCCGCAGGAAAATCCGCCGCATGGATACCGCAAAACCAAAATCCTCCGCGAAGCCCCCAGCCGCCCAAAAAGGCAAGGATATTTTTGCGAATGCAAGATGCGAGAACGGCTGCGGGACCATGCGCCGCCGGAAAACGGGATTTTAAAACGCCGGTCAGAGACCCCGCCGCAGGAAAATCCGCCGCATGGATACCGCAAAACCAAAATTCTCTGCGAAGTCTCCCGCTGCCCAAAAAGGCAAGGATTTTTTAGCGGATGAATCGAAAAAAGATTGACAGACCGCTCTGTGCGTGATATATTGATGTTGTAAATATGAATAGTTGTTCATATAATCAGATGATTAAATGTTCAGGAGGTTTTTGAGATGGCGGAGCTTCATCCGGAACATCAGCACATCATTGCGCAGGCGAAATCCAATATGCCCTCCGACGAGACGCTTCAGGCGACCGCGGAGGCTTTTAAAATGTTTGGCGACGGAACCCGCATCCGCATTCTGGCGGCGCTGTCGGAGGGCGAGATGTGTGTCTGCTGCCTTTCCGACCTGCTCGGCATGGAGCAGAGCGCCGTCTCCCACCAACTCCGCATCCTGAAAGCCGCAAGGCTGATCAAGAACCGCCGGGAGGGCAGGCAAATTTATTATTCCCTCGATGACGTCCACATTGCCTCGATTCTGAATGCGGGAATCTCCCACGTGGAAGAAAAGTAACGGAAAGAAGGTTTCGATATGGCGGAAGAAACATCCTGCGCGGTCTGCAGGCGGATGGAGCAGTCCTGTGAGCACGGAGACCCGTGCGAAAATGAGCACGAAAGCGCATGCGAAAATGAGCACGGGGAGAGCGGGTTTCGCCGGGCGGATTTTCTTCTCTTCGGCGTCAGCGCAGTGCTGCTGGCCGTCTCCGCCCTCGGTATTCCGGAAGGATATACCTGGATTCCCGCCGCGCTGGCGGCCCTGCTCTGCGGCTGGGAAACGCTGAAAGAGGGCTTCCGGAGCCTTATGCACCTGCGCGCGGATGAGGATCTTCTGATGACCATCGCGGTGATCGCGGCTTTTGTTATCGGGGAATATACCGAAGGGGCTTTGGTCGCGGTTCTGTTTTCGCTGGGTGAAAAGCTGGAGGAGGCCGCGGTCGGTCGCTCGGAGCGGGAGATCAAGGCGCTTGCCAACATCCGGCCCGATACCGCCAACCTCGTGACGCCGGAAGGCATCGTCTCCGTCAAGGCGGAGAGCATCGCCGTCGGGAGCGAAATCCTGGTGAAATCCGGCGAGCGTATGCCGATCGACGCGGCGCTGCTTTCGGAGAGCGCCTCCGCCGACCTCTCCGCCCTGACCGGGGAAAGTCTGCCGGTCGATTACGCGGAAGGCGCGGTCATCCCGGCCGGCGCCGTCATCCTCGGGAAACCGGTGCGCTGCCGGACCGCCGGGACCTACGGCGACTCCGCGGCGGCGCGTATTTTGGATCTTGTGGAAAACAGCGTCTCCGGCAAGGGTAAGGCGGAAAAATTCATCACGAAATTTTCGGCCGTCTATACGCCCTGCGCCATCGGGGCCGCCTTGCTGATCGCCTTTCTGCCGCCCGTTCTCGGGTGGCTCCCCTTTTCGGATTCCGTCCACCGGGCGCTGACCTTTCTGGTCGCCGCGTGCCCCTGCGCGCTCGTGATCTCCATCCCGCTCTCCTATTTTGCGGGCATTGGCGCAGCCTCCAAAGCCGGAGCGCTGTTTAAAGGCTCCCAGTACATGGAGCTCCTCTCCAAGGCAAAGATCGCGGCCTTCGACAAGACCGGAACCGTCACCTCCGGACAATTCTCCGTCACAAAAATCTACGCGGCGGACGGCTACACCGAAAATCAGGTTCTGGCCGTCTGCGCGGCCGCCGAGACCTATTCCGACCACCCCTTTGCAAAATCGGTCCGGGAAAAGGCCTCCCGCATGGGGCTGGCGATCCCGGAGGCGGAAAAGGTCTGCGAGATTGCCGGGCGCGGCCTCACCGTGACGATCGGCGGCAAGCAGATCGCCTGCGGAAACATCAAATTCGCGCCGGAAGAGCTCAGGGATTCTCTCCCCGAGGCGAATATTTACCTCTTTGAAGAAGAAAAATATCTCGGCGCGCTGGTGCTGGCCGATACGCCGCGGGAGAACTCCGCGGCCGCCGTCGCCATGCTCAAACAGCTTGGCATCCGGCGCACGGTCATGCTGACCGGCGACAATGAAAAGGCCGCCGCCGACACCGCCGCCCTCTGCGGCATGGACGAATACCGTTCCGGGCTGATGCCCGAAGATAAAGTGACCATCGTCGGCGAACTCAAAAAGGACGGCATCACGGTCTTTGCCGGGGACGGCATCAACGATGCGCCTGTGCTGGCCGCCGCGGACGTCGGCGCCGCTATGGGCATGGGAACCGACGCCGCCATCGAATCCGCCGACCTCGTGCTGATGCGCGGCGGAATCGGCGCGCTCGCAAAGGCGGTCTGGATCAGCAAAAAGGCGATGACCTGCGTGCGGCAGAACACGGTCTTTATCCTCGGATGCAAGGCGCTCGTTCTGGCGCTCGGCGCGGCGGGACTCTCGCCGGTCTGGCTCGCGGTCTTTGCGGATGTGGGCGTCTGCCTGATCACCGTGGTCTGGTCCGCAAGGCTGCTGCGCCTCAAGGCGCCGGAAGCGGGGCTGTGATTTTTCCCGGAGGAAACGAAACCTGCCTCTTTCCCGAAAAATTCGTTGACATCGGAGACGGGGTTGTGATATATTATTACTCGACCAAACCGTGGAGAGGTGTCCGAGCGGCTTAAGGAGCTGGTCCTGAAAACCAGTGATCTCCAAAAAGGGACCGCGGGTTCGAATCCCGCCCTCTCCGCCAACACCTTTTTAAGGGAAATATCATAGCGAGAACGCTGCCATGGAGAAGTACTCAAGTGGTGACGAGGCGCCCCTGCTAAGGGCGTAGGGCTCGAAAGGGTCGCGGGGGTTCGAGTCCCCCCTTCTCCGCCATCGAATAAAACAGGGAACTGCTTAAAAAAGCGGTTCCCTGTTTTATTTTTTATTTCAGTACCGTTTTCCGGAACGATTGTTTGGCGATGCCGCCGGCTTCCCGCATTTTTCCCGACGCGTTTTATCATGACGGAACCGCGTCCCAAAATTGAATCCTGCAAAACGCCTGATCATTTTTACCCGTTCTCTCATATAATTCTCTGCCGCCTCCCCATCCGTCTCCCGGTTTCGACTTTGTTCGCCAAACCGCGCCCCGGCAAAGGCCTCATTTGCTCCGCGAAAGGAGGGATTTTCCGATCATTACGGCATTCGGGTGAAAGCGGATCCTCCGGTTTTGCTCCGATTCCTTCGTCCCGGAAAGCGGGCCGAAGCTCCGGCTGCAGGCTTCGGCGGGGTTCCCGGGCCCCGTCCGGCGGGATGCATGTTTTTGCCGAAAGGAAAAGAAAGACAGACAGATGAATTTGTAAATTATTAGTGTTGCATTTACAGAAAAATTAGATTATAATCATCCATGGATATCGGAATACAGATGTCCGTCATGTGCGGACACTTCCGGTGTTTGATCATTTATAGGGAGGAAAAACTTCAATGAAAAAGTTTGCGGCTATTTTTCTGGCGCTGATTCTTGTATTATCTCTCGGCGCCTGCGGAACCACCCCGGAGACCAGCGAACCCAGCGAGTCCGGCGTACCGGAATCTTCTGTCGCTGAGCAGCCCGAATCCGGCAATCCTGTTGTAAAGATCGGCATCTTTGAGCCGGCTTCCGGCGACAACGGCGCCGGCGGCAAGCAGGAGACCCTCGGCATCGAGTATGCGAACTCCGTCAGCCCCACCGTTGAGATCAACGGCACCACCTACGATGTCGAGCTGGTTAAGGTCGACAACGAGAGCTCCAACGACAAGGCGGCCACCGCCGCTTCCACGCTGGTTTCCGCCGGCGTCTCCGTCGTGCTCGGCTCCTACGGTTCCGGCGTCTCCATCGCCGCTTCCCCGACCTTCGAAGCTGCAGGCATCCCCTGCGTCGGCATCACCTGCACGAACCCGCAGGTCACCGAAGGCAACCAGCACTACTTCCGCATCTGCTTCCTGGATCCGTTCCAGGGCACCGTTCTTGCCAACTATGCCTTCAACGAGCTGGGCGTCACCAAGGCTTACTGCCTCTCCAAACTCGGCGACGACTACTCCGGCGGCCTTGTGAACTATTTTGTCCAGGCGTTTGAGGCCCTCGGCGGCACCTGCGTGCAGGATACCTTCCCGGACGGCAACTCCGACTTCACCTCTTACATCAGCAACGCCAAGAATGAAGGCTGCCAAGTCTTCTTCTCCCCTGTCTCCACCGAAGCCGCGCAGCTGATCATCGACCAGGCTCAGGCTCAGGGCCTCGGCATGCCGATCCTCGCCGGCGACACCTGGGATTCCAACGTCATCCTTCAGGCTGCCGAGGGCAAAGATGTTGACGTCACCGTCACCACCTTCTATCCCGAAGGCGCGAACGCCGAATTCGACAGCAGCTTCAAAGAGTGGGTCAACGCCGATTCCACCCGTCTCGCCAGCAACGGCGGCGACGACACGGTTTCCGCTGTGACCGCCATGGGTTATGATGCGTACTTCTTCGCCCTTGAGGCCATGAAGGCTGCCGGCGCCACCGACGCCGCCGCCGTCATGCAGGCCCTCTGGACCACCGAATATGACGGCGTTTCCGGACATATCGCCCTGGATCAGACCAACGGCGACGCCATCCGCAACACCGCCTATGTCAAGCACTGCAACACCGAGACCGGCACGTGGGATGCTCTGCCCGCTGTCACGGTCGGATAATTTTACGCGAAGTTTGCCGAGCGGCGGGGGTCACCGGCCCCCGCCGCACTTTGTAACCGGAACTTTGACCGGTTATTTTCGGTCGGACTGCGCTTATGCCGCTTCAAAAGGAAAAGCACGCTCTTTCCCTTTTGAAGCGGCATAAATGGAGGCAAAGATATGATAGAATTTCTGCACAGCAACCTGTCCTACATTTTGTCGGGCATTTCGGTAGGCGGACAGTATGCGCTGATTGCCATCGGCTACACGATGGTCTACGGCATTCTCCGCCTCATCAACTTTGCCCACGGCGACGTGTTTATGTGCGCGGGCCTGATGATGGTCTATCTCTCGGCTTCCCTGCCGATGATGATGTCTATTCCGCTGGTTCTGATCCTGACGGTCGTTCTGGGCTTTCTGATCGAGCGCGTGGCTTACAAGCCGCTGCGCACCGCGCCGCGCATGTCCGTCATGATCAGCGCCATCGGCGTGTCGTATCTGCTCCAGAACGCCGCGCTGTACTTTACCGGCGGCCTCGCCAAGGTCTATCCGACCATCCCGTGGCTCTCCGATACGGTCGTCATCTGGGACGCAACCACCAAGATGGTCACCGTTGTCACGCCGATCCTGACCCTGCTGCTGGTGATCCTGCTTTCGCTGCTGATTAAGCACACGAAAGTCGGCATGGCCATGCGGGCCGTGTCCAAGGATTTTGAAACCAGCCAGCTCATGGGCATCAAGATCGACGCCGTCATCTCCGTCACCTTCATCATCGGCTCGTTCCTGGCGGCGGTCGGCTCCTTGCTTTACTTTACGAACTACGCCTCCGTGACGCCGGTCTCCGGCGGCATGCCTGGGCTCAAATGCTTTGTCGCGGCGGTGTTCGGCGGGATAGGCAGCATCCCGGGCGCGGTCATCGGCGCGTTCATCATCGGCATTTGTGAGAACATCATCAAGGGCGGCAGCTCCATTTTCGGTATCTCCGGAAGCGGCTGGACCACGTTCTCCGATGCGTTCACGTTTGCGCTGCTCATCATCATCCTTGTCGTGAAGCCCACCGGCCTCTTTGGTGAAAAAGCCACGGATAAGGTTTGAGGAGGCGGAATACATGAAAAAGAAAAACAAAACCGAGCTCTGGATTGCCCTTGGCGCCATCGTCATCGTCTATCTCGCGGTCTTTATCCTCGAAAAGACGGTCAACTCCGGGCACATCCTCTTTACCGTCCTTAAAAAAGGCGCCATCTATTCCCTGGTCGCCGTCTCCATGAACCTCCTCAACGGCTTTACCGGCCTGTTTTCTCTTGGTCAGGCGGGCTTCATGCTGATCGGCGCATATACCTATGCGATCTTTACCATGCCGGTGGCGGTCAAAGTCACCGATCAGGTCTATAAATATTACGCCTGCGCCGTTCCGTTCGACACCGGCATCTTTGTCGCGCTGATCTGCTCCGGGCTTGCCGCGGCGCTCTTTGCGGCGCTCATCGGCCTGCCGGTGCTGCGCCTTAAATCGGATTACCTTGCGATCGCCACGCTTGGCTTCGCGGAGATCATCCGCGCGATCTTCCAGTGGGATGCGCTGGGCCCCGTGACAAACGGCGCCAACGTCATGCGCGAATACAAGGATCTGACGGGAGTCACTATCCCCTTTACGGATATCCCGTTCCCGCCGACGCTCTATGTATTTCTGGCGACGGGCATCTGCATCGCGCTGATCGTTCTGCTGATCAACTCCTCCTACGGCCGCGCCTTTAAGGCGATCCGCGACGACGAGGTGGCGGCGGAGGCCATGGGTATCAACCTCTTTAAGCACAAAGAGATGAGCTTCGTCATCAGCTCCTTCTTTGCGGGGATCTCCGGCGCGCTGCTCGCCATGTACCAGTACACGGTGCAGGCGGCGCAGTTCAAGAGCGCCATGACCTACGAGATCCTGCTGATCGTCGTCATCGGCGGCATCGGCTCGATCTCCGGCTCCTGCATCGCGAGCTTTCTCTACATTGCGGCTTCCGAATGGTGGCTGCGCGGGCTCGACATGGGCAAGTTCCTCGGTATCGATTCCGCGACGGTGTTCCGCTCCGGATTCCGGAAATTCGTATTCTCGATCATCATCATGGCGATCGTCCTCTTCTTCTCCAGAGGCCTGATGGGCGACAGGGAGATCTCCTTCCGCGGGCTCGCGGGACTGTTCCGGCGGAAACCGGCTCCGGCCGACGCTGCGAAAGGAGGCGGTACGGATGCCTGAAAACGTGCTGCGTCTCGAAGATGTGACCATGCAGTTCGGCGGCGTCGTGGCCGTCAACAACCTCTCTCTGGAAGTCAACCGCGGCGAGATCGTCGCCCTGATCGGCCCGAACGGCGCCGGCAAGACGACGGCTTTCAACTGCGTCACCGGCGTGTATGAGCCGACCAACGGCCTTGTCACCTTCAACGGCGACCCCATCGTGGCAAACCACCCCCGCGGCAAGATGAAAAAGCTCTACGCGGGAGAGAACGCGGAGAAATATCTGGGCATAAAGGCGGTCCATCCGACGCCGGACCAGATCACGAAGCTCGGCATCGCCCGCACCTTCCAGAACATCCGCCTCTGGAAGAGCATGACGGTTTTCGACAACGTGCTGACGGCCAAACACATGCGGGCGAACCAGAACGTGTTTTCCGCCACGCTGCGCATCAGCTATGCGGAAGAAAAGCGCATGCGCGAGGAGACGGCTGCCCTGCTGGAGGAACAGAACCTCATGCAGTACGCGGACGAACCGGCCGTGAGCCTGCCCTACGGGCTGCAGCGCCGGCTTGAGATCGCGAGAGCTCTGGCAACCGACCCGACACTCCTCCTTCTGGATGAGCCGGCGGCCGGCATGAATCCGCAGGAGACCAAGGAGCTCGGCGAATTCATCGTGCAGATCAAAAATAAATACGATCTCACGGTTTTTATGATCGAGCACCACATGGATCTGGTCATGCAGTTTTCCGACCGCATCTACGTCATTGATTTCGGAAAGCTCATCAGCAGCGGAACGCCTGCCGTCGTGCAGGAGGATCCGCGCGTCATCAACGCCTATCTGGGGGTGAGCGAATGAGCGAGATCATACTTAGCATTAAGGATCTGAAAGTCAGCTACGGCGGCATCGAGGCCGTGAAGGGCATCTCCTTCGACGTGCCCAAGGGCGACATCGTGACCCTGATCGGCGCCAACGGCGCCGGCAAGAGCTCGACCCTGCGCACAATCGCCGGGCTTGTCAAGCCCAAGGGCGGCACCATCGAATTCGAGGGTGAAAGCATCGCCGGCAAGGACCCCACGGCGATCGTCAAGAAGGGCATCACCATGGTGCCGGAGGGCAGGCGCATCTTCCCGGATCTGACCGTCGTGGAGAACCTGCGCGTGGGCGCCTATCTGCGCAAGGACGACATCTCGAAGGATATCGACTGGATCTACGAGCTGTTTCCGCGCCTCAAGGAGCGCTCCTGGCAGGCCGGCGGCACGCTTTCCGGAGGCGAGCAGCAGATGCTTGCGGTCGCAAGAGCCCTGATGAGCCGCCCGAAACTGATGATGATGGATGAACCCTCCCTGGGCCTCGCGCCGCTTGTCGTGCGCGACATCTTCGGCATCATCAAGGAGATCAACAAGCGCGGCGTCACCATCCTGCTGATCGAGCAGAACGCGAATATGGCGCTTTCTACCGCCGACACCGGCTATGTGCTGGAGACCGGAAGCATCATCATGACCGGCACCGGCAAGGAACTCCTGAATAACGAGGCGGTCAAGGCCGCCTATCTGGGAACCTAACGGTTCCGCAAAACAAAAAACACCCGGAAAAAGTTTTTCCGGGTTTGCGGGTCGGCCGGGGAGAGCGGTCGGCCCGCTTTTTTATGGTCCTGTTTTGCACGGAAAGTCTCTCCCCGCCCGATCCGCGGCGGACTCTCCCGGCTTGGGATAGAGAAAGGCGGCTTCGGGGGGATATTTTTTTCTCTCGCCGGTAAAAAACATTTTTTAAAAAGCAGGGAGTTTCGGCAGAAATACCGGAACCCCCTGCTTTTTAATTTTTTACTTTTCGAACTTTATTCCGCGGAGGACGTCTCCAGCGGGGTCAATTTCCCAAAGAGCAGGTACCTCGCGTCGTCGTAGGCGTAGGAGCAGGTGCAGAGCGTCACAATCCGGTCCCCCGGCCCGACAGGCACCTCGCACGAAAAGGTGGACGATTCCTTCAGCGAATCCACATAGTCCTGAAACTCTTCATCCCCGCCGAATGTGCGGCAGATGAGCCCGCTCTGCCCGTCCGCGAGGAGGCCGGCAAAGAGCTCGATCGTGTAATTCCCCTCCGGCGTATACAGAACCATCTCCGGGAAGCGGTCGTAATGGCTCTGATCCGCATAATCGATCAGCGAGGAGAACATCGAGCCGTCTTTCATGTTGTGGCCGTAGAGCACCGTGTTTCGGTCCGAGAAATCGCCGCTGCTGCGGTAATCCATGAAAACGGAGCCCAGTTTGTTCGGTTCGCCGTTAAAAAGGTGCGTGAGGTAGTAGTCGTTGTCATCCCCCTGCACGACCGGATAGCTGATCGCGTTCCCTTCCGACAGGATCCAGCCGACCACATCGGAACTCGTCTGCTGAAGCGCAGAGAAATCGATCTCCGGAACCGTTCCCTCCGGCGCGATGCCGGAGACGGCGGCCTCATTTTCCGGCGCGGCCGCCTCTATGGAGACCGCCGCTCGCGCCTCTTCATAGACGGCGTCGCCCTGCGCGTACTCCCGCCCGCTGCGGAACAACAGAAACGCGAACACCACGGCTCCGACCGCGGACAGTGCCATGACGATGCGAAGAAGGATCTGGAACCAATCCGAAAACGTTTTTCTTCCCTCTGCGGAAGCACCCATAATGAAATCCTCTCCCCAAAAGGAGGCCCGCGATGCCATCCCCGCGCCGCGGACCCTGCCTGTAAAAATCAGTGATTATTTTTTATCCTTTTTCTTTTTGAAGGTAAGGCTCAGGCCGACCGCCCCAAGAAAAATCAGGAGAGAACCTGCGAGCCCGACTATCCAGCGGGAATCCCCGCTCTCGTCGCTGGTATTCGGAATGCTCTCTTTCTCGTTGACAAACGCCGCCGTTTTGCCCGACCCGGTAATCTTGCCGGACGCCCCGGAAGCACTGGTGGCGTAGCCATCCTTCCCGGCCTCTTTTTCGACAACCTTGTAGACCGTGCCGGCCGGAATGCCCCGGATGGTGACGGATTCGCCGTGCTTCAGCTGGATGGTTCCGCCGTCCTCGATGGTGCCGGATTTGCTGCCGGAATAACGGAAAGCGTCGTCCGTATCGAAGCTCACGACGAACGTGAAGAGCCGATCCCTGTCCCCGAGATCGCCGTTCACCGTCTTGGTGATTGTCAGGGTGCCTTTTTCGACAGGTTTCTTGTCGTCGTCTTCCACACGGTTTTTGGTGTTGGTGAAGGAGGCCGTTTGCGTCTCATCCGCGGTAATGACGCCCTCTGCGCCCTCGCTGGTGGTGCGGTACCCTTCGCTGCGGTAATCCGCCTCGGTCACCGTATAGGCGGTATCCTTCGGCAGGCTGAGGATCGTGATGCTCTGGCCGTGAGCAAGCGAGATGGTATCTCCGCTTTGAATGGTCCCGTCCGGAATACCGCTGCCCAGATATTCATAAGTGCCCTCGGCACCCTCAAAGGTCACGGTGAAATTGAACGTCTTCTCCTTGTCGGCACGGTTCCCGGCCACGGACTTGGTGATGGTCAGATTGCCCACCGTGCCCTCCAGGAAGTTCTGAACCTCCAGGGTATTGGAGGCGCTGCCGGTCTTGCCGTCGATCGAGGAGGTCACAACGCCGCCAACGGTCGTGACCGTCAGGGTATGGGCCTTCGCGCTCAGAACATAGCCCTCTGGCGCCTCCGTCTCCCTGAGCACGTATTCTCCATCGGGGATGACTTTGAATTTGAGCACGCCGTCGGCGCCAGTCACGTCTGTTTTGACGACGGTCTCCCCGTCGGAGGCGTAAAGCGTGAACCTCGCGCCCGCAAGAGGCTCGTTCGATTCATCCGTCTTGGTGATGCGGATCCAGCCGTTCCTCTGGAAGGTTGCGGCGCCGTCCTCCTCCAAGATAACATAGGGCTTCCCGGTGGATTCCTGCTCGCTGTCGGCGCCAATCAGCGCCACTTCGTTGGAAACCTCGCCCGGCTCGCCCGTGATGTCGGTAAGATAGGTCAGGCGGTAGGCTTTGGCGCTGTCGGGAATGATAAAGCTCAGCGTGCGTAAAATGGGGTCGTAATCAATGTTGTTCCCCTCCGTCAGCGTGACCGAGGCGCCCGGCGTGTAGCTGCCGTCAATGTTGAGGGTCAGTTCGGAGGCCGTGATGTTCCCCTCAAGAATCAGGTTTCCAAAGGCGTCCGTGCGCACGTCGATGCCGACCGGGAGGGTATCCTTCAGCTTTGTGCCGGGCTGGGTGAGCTCATAGGGTTTGTAATCCACGGTCCAGAGCAGCTCTCCGGTCTGCGGGCACGTCGTGTCTTTTTCCAGAATGGTGCTGACGATCCGGACGCTCTGCGAGCTGCCGACGCCGGCGGTCCAGTTGGCGGTCTTGAGCGAAACCGAGTTGGTATCCGTCCATATTGCGTTCTCGCCGAAATAGGCGGCGGCGGTCGCTGCGGTAAGCCGTGCCTTGACGAGAATCACATAGGGATGATTCAGCGCCGTGAATGTGAAGGCGGCCGTTCCTCCGGCGATATCCGCGGTCAGGCCGGCCACGGTATCCGGTGTGGTATCCGATGCCGTGACGGTGCCGTCGGCGTTCCCGGTGCCCTCAAAAATCAGGTAATCCACGTCCGGGGCGATCTCGGTAAATTCCCAGCCCGCCGGCAGGGTATCGGTGACGGTCGCCGTGCCGAGGGTCTGGCCCGCGGCGTTGATCGCATTATTGAGATCCATGCCGTTGGCATTGACGCCGATGCGGAAGACGACCGATTTTTCATCATAGTTGAAGCCGAGGGACATGTCGTTGGTGATGCCGGAGTTGACGCCGGCCGCGGGATCGGAGGCCGCGGTTCGGGTAAGCATCCGTTTGACCAACATCTTGCTGGCGTAATTGACGCTGCCCGTCGCCGCATTCAGCTTCGTGTTGGCGCTGAAGAGCGTGGCCGTATTGCTGACGGAAGTGGTCGAATTTCCCGCGAAAATGCTCGGGTTAAGGATAATGGTGTCAAAATGGAACGTGTTGACGGCATCCATTGCAAAGCCCGTGATCTTTAAAAGATCCGCGACCCGCACACCGTTCTGCTCGATTGGATAAACCGTGATCTGGAGACTGCCGCCGGCAAAGCTGCCGTCTTCATATTTCTGATTGTACCGCTGGGTCAGGTCCGACGTACTGATGCCGGCGGGAATCCCCGTCACCGTGCCGAGGCTGAGGGCGGAGCCGCCGTAGACAAGAAGATCATAGACCGTAAGATCCGGAATCGTCTGGCCCTTGGTGTCCACCTTGACGGTCCAGTGGATCTGTTGGTTAAGCGCATCCGCAAGGCCGGATTTGGAGATCGGGTTGTAGCCGATTCCGACGGTCTTGGTGGCGCTGGGGCCCGTGGCGGGGCCGCCGTCCCATGTGAAGGAAGCGGTATTTGCAAAGTTTGTCACTTTGGCCGTATAGGCCTCGTCCGTCACCTTTGTGACGATGGTGAGCAGCATTTTGGTGCTGATATTGCCGAGTGAAAATTTGTTGCCGGCCGGCGTGATAGGGACCGCGGCGCCCCAGGCGGTGCCGGTCCAGGCCTGCACGGTCGCCGAGTCAAACGTGAGACCGTTCGGCATCGCGTCGGTGATCACCGCGTTGGTGAGCGACGCCTCCATGTGATTCACAGTGACCGTCCAAGTGATGGTGCGGCCGGTCGGATCATAGGCGGCGCTGCCGGGGGTATCGCTCGCCGTGCCGCCCTTTTCAATCCATTTCGGAGTGAACTTCACTTCAAAAGAGCCGCTGTCCAACTCGTTCTCATCCGCGTCCTGCAGCGCGGCGGTATTCGTCACCTTTTGCTCGGTGGTGGCGTAGAGGGCCGCATCCGTGAGCGCCGTACGGAAGGTGACGGTCACGGGGCTCTCCGTCTCCGCAGGAAATTCATAGACGAGCGTGTTGTTTTCATAGGAGACGGCGGCGGCTTCATCTTCCACTTTAAACGAATTTTCGACGTAAGCCCCCACATTTGTGAGATCGTCGACGAAGCGGTAACCCGCCAGGCCGACATCCTCGCCGCCCTGTGTTGCGGAGACTTCCACCGACCAGTCGATGCAGCGGTTGGTATAATTTACAGCGCCCGATTTTACGACGTCGTAAAGAATTTCCTCGGGCGGAACCGTAACAGTATAGGATTTGCTGAGGATCTCGACAATATGATCCCCCGCATCGCCTGCGGAGCCGGTGCCGTCATACTCAAACTCGGCCGTAAAGTCGCAGCTCACATGGTCGGTGCCTTCGACGAAGATGCTGTCATCCCCGTCGAACACCACGTTGGCGGTGACCATCTTCGTCACGGGATCCGTGGAAAAGGAGACGTGCCCGACGATGACCTCTCCCTTTTTGAGGACGATGCTGCTGGTTGTGGTCAGCTGGAACGCGTTGCTCAACGCAAACGAGGCGGTGTCGCCCTTATGTACCGGGTTGGCCGGGGTCGGATCGTCGCCCACCACCGGCACGCCAAAGGAAATTTTGACCTTGATCGGCTTTGTATTCGAGAGGGTGCCGTTTTCCGGAATTTCCACATTCTCCTGCGTGACGAGCGACTCAACATCCGTAAGATAGGCGGTCACATCGGCGCTCCCGGTCGTGCCCTCCATGGAAACGGATTCCTCGGAGGAGGATTCTGTGAAGGAGGACTCTTCCGAAGAAAATTCCTCTTTCGAAAACGGAGTGCTCTCGCTCTCGCTTTCGCCTTCCGCATATGCGGGGACGGCCGGCAAAAACACGTTGAGCACCAGAATCAGCGCCAGTACGCACCTCAAAAATACCCATTTTTTCGTTGTTGTCATGATTTTTTCTTTCCCTCTGCGAAATGCATTATTTTTTGTGATTCCAATGGGCCGGAAGCCCATCTTTCCGCCGCACCGCGCCTTTTTCTCCCCCGGAATCAGCGGAAGCGGGAAAAACTTCTGATTTTTCTTATTATTTGAGAATGATTATCTTTAATTGCCTTTAGAAATAAGTATACAAAAAATGTCTCACCGGTGCTTGAAAATGCCGGAAAGGCAAGTTCTCCGAATTTGACGGAAATAGTCATATTCATGCTGATGGCAAAATCCGTTTTTTGTATCTGCGCAAGGCCGATCAGCGCATCCAGCAGGGCACCGGTTCTCATCCCATTCCCCCGTTCGACAAATTTCATATTTTAATTATATCGGATGCGGGAGGTACTTTGCCAGTTTGTTTTCTTTGCAAAGAAATTTACTTTTAAAAGATGACGCCGAGCGGGCTGAGCAAGATCCTGACCGGGAAACGTCTGCCTTTCTTTAAAGAAAAGCAGGTTTTCAGCCGACAGGCGGCCGGCTATTTTGCCGAGGCGATCTATTGCCGGGACTGTTTTTTGAAAGTTCAGGAGATCTTTCCGGTCGTCTATGAATTCGGCTCGAAGTACGAGCTGGAGACTTTTCTGGCGTACGCGATCGAGTATGCGCTGAGCAGCGATTTCTTTGAGGAAAACGGAGGGAGCCGGGACTATCCGGACCGGGAACTCAGCTTTCTGGGAAAGACGACCGTCCTCAACATGTTTTGTGTAATCGTCTCCGACTATATCCGGAGCGATCCGGACACGCCCTTGGAGTTTTACACTTCTTTGCCCATGATTGATCCGTTCTATACCGATATCTTCTGCCGTCTCAGTTTTCCTGCCGCACGGGGAAAAAGAAGCATCTCTTTTTATCAGCTGTTCGACCGGCCCTCCTTTGAAGCATCCGCCGCCGAGGCAGGCATCGGCATTCTGTCCTCTCTCTCCAGAATGGAGCAGTATGTGGACATGACGCTCTGGGAAACCGAGGAGCCGGTACCCGCCCCGTTTTTTATGCTGAAAGATCGTTTTCTGATGGTGTTTTCCAACCAGATAGACGGACGGACGCCGCTAATGACTTTTATCACACATAAGAGCTATTTGGCCTTGTTTCTCCAATCCCTCTCCCGGAGAAAAAACAGAAAAATCAGTTACGGCCGGGAGGAAGCGGCCGAGCTTCTCAAGGCCGAACCTTCCCTGGTCACCAGACTGGCGGGCGGACATTTCGACGCCGTATACAACTTTCTGCCCATCGGATATCTTTCCCGCCCTGAGGAGATCGGGCAGATGAGCGGAGAGGAGCCGGTGAAAAGAAGCATCCTGGAACTTTTCCGCAGTGCCCTTGAAAAAAGCGATAGGTTTTACATTTCCGTCGACGCCCTATCCTCTTTTTACGCCACGGGAAAAATTATCATTCCGCTGCTCGGCACAAAGGAGATCGCCAAAGATTGCCGTATCCCCTACCTGATGCGTTTCGAGACGTCGGTCGACAAAAAGGCCCTCCATAACAAGGTCCGGATCGTGCAAAGCGACTTCCCCAGGATGTTTGCGCTCTGTGCGGAAGGCTTCAGCCTGATCTACCTGAACGACAGCGCCAACGGAGCCGAAAAGATCCATTGCTTCCATTCCGACATCGTCCGGGACGTTCTGGAAAATGAAATGGCGGACGGCTCGATGAAATTTATGGAACTCGGCCATGAGCTCTGGGAAACTTATCTCGGCGGCCTCTCCAAGGGCCGGGCATGGATGTGAGACAGGTCCTTTCCCAGCCATGCTCATTTAATAAAATGTGATGCTCAAAACATTTTTTATTTTTCTGCATTGGACAGATAGAAGCCCGCCTTTTCGCAGACTGCGGAAAGACGGGCTTTTTAAGAAGGATTTTACCGCGCCGCCGGAAGCGGAAGGCGTTCCTTATTCCGGACCGGTGGGATAAAATTTGCGGAATCTTTCGTAAAGCGATGCCGGGCCCTTGATTTTTCGTTGCATTTTCTATATATTTAGGATAAATCTGGGAACTTTACCCGGAGCCGATGTGGGCTGACCGGGCAACAAGGGAGGAACCGCTGTGAAAAAACGATGGATCGGCATGTTTCTTTTCGTGTGCCTGACCGCGCTGCTTTCGGGATGCGCGGAGGAGCAGGCGGCGGGTTCGGTTTCCGGTGAGGAAGTCGGGACGCCGGAGGTCGTCGTCTTTTCGGATCCCGTTCTGGAAAACATGGTGCGCGAACAGATGGGCAAGCCCGAAGGGGACATCTCCATCGCCGACGCCGAAGCGGTGAAAGAACTTTCTCTCAGCATCGAGTGGCAGCCGGAGATTCCGCCCGGGACTCAGATCAGGGATCTTCACGGCCTTGAATCTTTTAAAAATCTGGAGTCGCTTGATCTGCAGTATCATGCGGTCACCGATATTTCCCCGCTGGCGGGGCTGTCGAAACTCACTTCGCTGTCGCTGGGCGGCAACCCGGTGACGGACCTCATGCCGCTCTCCGGCCTGACCAATCTGACCTGGCTGACCCTGTTTAACTGCCAGGCGCAGGA
>CAYMNV010000001.1:130006-146673 GCA_964391915.1 uncultured Oscillospiraceae bacterium | reverse complement strand
CGCAGGAAGAAATCGAAGGGCTCCTGACGGCAGTGCTCGGCGAACCGAAAAACGGCGATTTGCTCGCCTCTCCCGTCACCAATTTTAACGAAACGATCATGACCGCTCTCGGCATGAGCGCCGACGTGCTGTACGCGCTGCCGGCCGGGGCATAAGACCCGCTTGCAGCCGCTCATATCCCCGTCTCCGGGCGGCGGGCCAAAAATCCGGGGTAGGAGACCGATCCACCCGAATCCATCATTTATAAGGAGGACCCGATACTATGGAAAAAAACAAGAAGCCGGGCTCCGTCCCCTATACGGGGCTGGGGCTGATCTTTGGGACCGCTCTTGGCGCGGCGCTCTGCATGATCCTTTCCCTGAATATTTTATGGGCCGGCGTAGGCACCGCGGTCGGGCTGATTCTGGGAGCGATCCTCGACAGTCGATAACTCACGAAAGAAGTCTGGTGATCTCATGCGCCTATCCCAACAAATGAGGCGCGGCATCCGGTTCGCCGCCGTGACCATGATCTGGACATGGGGCGTGCTGGCGGCGCCGGCCCTGCTGGGGCTTGATTTCGGGAACGCCGTCACCAAAGCCGCCTATGCGCTCGCCGGCGCCTCCCCCTCCGGGATCGCGCTGATTTTTGTGCTGCTCCCGGGCGGGAAGGATCGGGCCTCCTTTTTGCGGCGCATCGTCTGTTTCGGCCGCGCCGGCGCAAAGGAACTGCTCGTCACGTTCGCGCTGGTTCCGGCCGTGACCGTTCTCTCCGTCTTTGCGGCTTCCCTGCTCACCGCCTCCGCTCCGGACTGGTCCAAACTCCTCGCCTATTGCAGCGATCCGGCCGGGCTTCTTCTGTTCGCGGCATTTACACTGCTCTTCGGCCCGCTCGCCGAGGAGATCGGCTGGCGGGGCTGCCTGCTGGACTGCTGGAAGGACGGGGGACTCGTCCTCTACGGGGCCGGGATCGGCCTCATCTGGACGCTGTGGCATCTGCCGATGTTTTTTATTTCCGGCACCTACCAAAATGCTCTGCTCGCGCAAGGGGCGGTTCCGGTCGTGTGCTTCGCCCTCTCCACCACGGCGCTCGGCGTGATCCTTGGGGAACTTGCGAACCGCACCGGCAGCATCCTGGCGCCGATCCTGTTCCATTTTACGATCAATTTCACGGGGGAGCTTTTTTCGCTCTCTCCGGCGGCGGAGGCGGTCCGGACGGCCATATTTACGGCGATTGCCCTTGGGATGCTCCTCCGTGATTTTATTTTAAAGAAAGGCACCCGCCACCATGAAGCAGTCGGCCCTACCTGAACCCCGGCGGGAACTCGCCGCATTTTTTACGGCCGCGTTCTTCGTCTCCTGGCTGCTGTGGTTTCCCGCCCTGCCGGTGGGAAACCGCATTTTTTTCGCAGAGCTCCCCCATGATTTTCTTCTCCGGGCCGGCAGTTTCGGGCCGTCGGCTGCGGGGCTTCTTCTGGCGTACAAATTCGGGGGAAAAACGGAACTGCGCGCGTTATTAAAATCCATGTGGACCATCCGCATCCGGCCGAACTGGCTGCTGCTTCTCTTCCTGACGATGCCGGGGGTGTCGGCGGTCTCCTGCCTGATCGTCTTTCTTTCCGGAGGAAGCCTTCCGGAGCCGCAGTTCTCCCCCTGGTTCGTCCCGGTCGCCTTTCTGTACATCCTCGTGCTCATGGGGCCGCTCGGGGAAGAAGCGGGCTGGCGTGGATTTGCGCTGAAGCGCATGCTCACGCTATTTTCTCCGCTGAAGGCGGCGGTGCTGCTCGGAGGGATCTGGTCCCTCTGGCACCTTCCCCTCTTCTTCATCGAGGGAACGACGCAGAATCTTCTTGCCGGATTCGGCTTTCTGCCGGCATTTTGCTGCTACCTGCTTTATACGGTCATGATCTCGATTCTGATCACGCTCTTTTTCGTAAAGAGCGGCGGCAGCGTACTCGCCGCGATTCTTTCTCACACGATGGGCAACCTCTCCCTCGGCTGTATGCCCCTGATCTTTTCCAAAGGCGGGGCGCTTCTTCTGCTTTTGGTGCTGGGAGGCGCATGCTTCGGTTTTGTGTATCTCTGCCGCGGCGTGATGCTGAACAGAAAAGTCTCGCCGTGAAGCGGATTGCCGGATCGCTTCGTCTTTTGAGTCCGCCGCCATGAAGCCTTTTGGCAATATTTTGACGGAAGATCTTGCATTTTGTAGAAAACATATTGTATCATAGATAATTAATCCATCCTTTATTTTTGCGGCAAAGAAGGTGATCGTATTCAGAATCTGGTCTACGCGGAGCTGAACGTCTTCTGCCTCGCCATCCTGCTTTTGATTTCCCTGAATATTTACCACCGCAGCAGCCTTTACCTGCCCGATCAGCAGTTGTATCTCGCCCTGATCCTCACCGATGCCCTGATCCTGATTCTGGATTCGGCGATGTGGTTGCTTGACGGCATGCCCGGCAGCGCCATCTCCCTCACCTATCCGGTCATCACCGGGTGCTATTATATCTTGAACCCGCTGATCTGCGTATTGTGGAACTATTATGTGGATTATTACATTCACAAAAGCCAGTCGCATCTCCGGAAGATCGCCTTCCCTCTGATGCTCCCGATCTTGATTATGATTATCCTTGTCATCATGAACGTCTCGGACAATATCCTGTTTTATATCGATGAAAACAACGTCTACCACCGCGGCCCCTATTTTCCCGTGATGGCGGGAATCAGCTTCCTGCTCTGCGCCTACTCGGCGATCTACGTATCTGTCAACCGCAGGAATCTGCCCTCCAAAGAATTCGGAACCCTGCTCTTCTTCCCGCTGCTGCCAATCCTCGGGGGCATTGCGCAGTCGATGCATTACGGCCTTTCGCTGATCTGGGCCTGCGCGACGTTCTCCCTGCTTTTGACGTTCATCAACATCCAGAACGTTCAGCTCGATACGGATTACCTGACGAACCTGCACAACCGCAGGCAGCTTGACAACTACCTGCACCTCAAAAGTCAGCGCCTGCGCGGCAGGGTGATGGCGGGCATCATGATCGACGTGGACCGCTTTAAATCCATCAACGACACCTACGGGCACGACAGCGGAGACCGTGCCCTGAAATACGTCGCCGACATTCTGAGGGAGACCTTCCGCAGAAGCGACTTTCTGGCGAGGTACGGGGGTGACGAATTTGTCGTCGTGATGACGATCAGAGACCCCGCCGAACTGGAAAAATCCATTCGCCGGCTCAACGAGAATGTGGCGCTGTTCAACGCCAAAAAGCTGGTGCCTTACGAGATCCACCTGAGCGCGGGCTACGAGTGCTATTCCTCCGAATACGCAAACGTCTCCGATTTTCTGATACATATCGACGATCTGATGTACTTGAATAAACAAAAGGCAAAGACCGCCTGCGCATCCTGACAGGAGCTTTCCGCTTCCGCCGCGAGCCGTCCGAAAAAGTTTTTTCCGGACGGCTTTTCTGTGGGAAAGGGCGTTCTCGCCTTCATGGCAGTTTTCCCCACTTATTTTTGCGCGAAGCCGATCCATACTGTTTATGAGGTGACGGTATGGCGGATTACAAGGAGATGTACCTCTCCATGGTGCGTGCGTCGGAAAAAGCCGTCCGCATCCTGATCGAAGCCCAGCAGAAATGCGAGGAGCTGTATCTGGAGGCGGAAGAGGGAAACCCGGCCGTAGTGGACTTCCGGGGCCCGCAGGAGAAGCACGACGGATAAAAAGAGGTTTTTCTTTTCAAATGCGGACGGATCTGCTACAATAGCGGCGGATCTTCCGGAATAGGGACGACATCCGCCCGGTGCGGCGGCCGCTTTTGGGGCCGGGCCCGCGGCGGGAAAGAAAGGCTGCGTGACATGAAGCTGTCATGGTATTTTTCCGAGCCGCTGGAGAGCCCGGACCTGATCCGCGAATTCGAGGCGGCCGAGGCGTATATCTTCCCGGCCGATTTCGTAAAATGCGTCAAAGCCCATAACGGCGGCTACCCCTCCGCCGGGACGTTCGACACGGAGGAGACCGAGGAGCGGGAGCTCCGGGCCCTGCTCTCGTTCAACAGGGACGCGGAAAACAGCGTCTGGGAGAGGGCCGCCCGGCTGAAGGAGACCTTCGGGGACCGGTATCTGCCCTTTGCGGAGGACGATTTCGGGAACCCGGTGTGTTTTTTGCGGGAGGATGGCTCCGTGGTTTTCGTCGACCTGCACACCGGCGCGGAGGAACGGACGGCGGAGAGCTTTGCCGAATTCCTCGGCGGGCTTTATGAGTGACCGTGCGACCGCTCCGAAGCAGGAATCCGGCGCTTTTTTTGCACTGTTATTAGGAAATTTCCGCACGCTCCCGGACTACGGCAGGAAATCTCTCCCAGAAACCGGCGCTCCGCTTGTATTTGAGGGGCAAGGGTGATATACTTTATTATTATTCATCATAAGGATGGGCATGATTATGAGTTTTTTTGACAAACTGAAAGACCTGAAGAACGACGCCGAGGCCGGGGCAAAGGATATTCTCCGCAAGAAATCCCGGGCCGATGCGGAGCCTGAGGACGAGGAAGAAGAAAAACCTTTCGGTACATACGTCGGCGGCGAAACCCGGGTTTTCGAGCCCGCCGGAGAGATTCCTTCCCCGGAGGACGAATATGAGGATACGGGCCTTCCCGCCGGAAAAACGCCCCGGGAGCCTTCCGGCGCCGAAGCGGCCGGCTGGGACGACGAGGAAACGCCTGCGGCCGGAGGCGGCTTCTCCGGAAAATTCCGTGGGGTCGCCGAAGCCTTCCGCACCATGCCGACCGGGAAACTGATTCTCCGTCTCGGCATCGTCGCGGCGGCCGTCGTGCTCCTGCTCGTCCTGCTGATCGCCTCCTGCTCCTCAGGCGGCCATACGCCCGGGGAATCCGAATCCAGCGGGAGTGTCGTCGTCGAAGAGAACAGCTCCGAGGCGGGTGAGGAGAAACCGAAACCCGTTGAGGTCGTCAGCAGGCTTGAGCAGATCGCCGCAGCCTTCAACGTCAACGACGACGTGGTCGGCTGGCTCTGCGTTCCGGGCCTCTCCGACGTGAATTCCGTCGTCTGCCAGGATGTGAACTCCTATTCCTACAACTACCGCGACGCTTCGGGCAAGTACGTCTACAGCACCTACTGGATCGACGGCGCCTACTACGCCAGCAAATACAACACGTTTGAAGGCGGCGCGGCGGGGCTCTCCAAAAACACCATCATCTTCGGCCACAGCGACCTCGGCTCCACCAACCAGGAATATAAAGCCGACGACGCCTCCGGCCCGCGCTTCTCCCAGCTTTTCTATTTCTCGGATAAAGACTTCGCAAAGAGGACGCCTTATATCTTCTTCTCGACCGCCGACAAGGACATGGTCTGGGAAGTCTTCGCGGTCTTCTATAACGACAAGGCCATCGACGGCAAGGCGACCTGGTATATCAACCCCAACCCGGACGATTCCGATTATGATTTCCTGCTGGCCACGGCAAAGGACCGCTCCCTCTACACCTACAATGTTCCTGTCACCAAGAGCGACAAGATCCTGACCCTCTCCACCTGTACCGTAGGCTGGGGACTCGCAACCCGCGAGAATTACCGCTTCGTCGTAATGGCGAAACTGGTGACCGACCCCACGACCGCGATGAAGACGGAAGCCGACTTCGTGATCAACCCGAACGCCGTTCTCCCGCCGACCACACCGGTTGTGCCGGAGACGGAAGCCGTATCCGGAGCCGAATCTTCCTCCGGCGCGGCCTCCAGCTCCGCGGCGGCCAATTCTTCCGCAGCCAGCAGGCCCGCGACGACCAGCTCCGCATCGACGAGCAGACCCGCGGCAGGCAACTGAACCAGCCGGCTTCAAACAATAAAAAACGCCTTACCGTCTCTTCAGACGGCAGGGCGTTTTCTTGTATGCGGAAATCCGGGCGGAACCGGTCCCCCTTCATGGGAATTGTTTAAAAAGCACGGAATCCGGGCGGTCAGGGCTTCACGATGATGACGCGGCTGCTCTCCGCGGAAGTGCCGGAGCTGGTTCTTCTCCAGGAGGAGGTCGCTTCGGAGGAGGAGCTGCTTCTTGAGGAGACACCTGCTTTGGAGGAGGTACTTCCGGCGGAGGATGTCGGTTCGGCGGAGGGACCCGAGGAGGATTCCGCCTGATGCGACGCTTCTTCCCCCGAAACCGGCTCCGCGGCCGACCCGGATGTCCCCGCCGCCGTATAGCTCCCGATCAGAGCGATGTTCGGCATCCCCTTCTCCCGCAGCGCGGCAAGGACGGCGGCGAGGTCCTCTTCGGAGAGGCCCTCCGTCTCTACAAACGGAAGCAGCAGGTTGTCTTTTCCATAGCCAAGCGCATCGATCAGCGCGCCTGCGGCCGCGGAGAAATCCGCCGGCAGAGTCTGATAGGCAAGCGCGCCGGAGAGTCCGGCGGCGCCGGCCAGAGACGCAAAATCCAGCACCGGCGCGTAGCCGGAGGCCGGGAGCGTGGCCGGGCTGCCTCCGTAGACGGAGGTGCTGCCGAGCACGACCAGAGAGGCATCATATGCGGCCAGTACCGGCACGGACTGCTTCTCCGCCTCGGCCGCGGCAAGCTCCGTGAAGCTCGTGAGCGTCTCCAGACGGTCGAAGCTCCCGTTGCTGAACCAGGCGTACTGAACGCCCGGATCCGGCGGGAAGCGGAGCCCCTCCAGCACGACGGCGTCGGCGCCGAAATTCACGGCGTCGCAGACGACGTCAAGCACATATTTTCTCGCCGTGTCGGAGCAGGGATTGAGCCATGGCCGGCCGCCTTTCTCCGCGCTGTCGTCGAGCCAGAGCACGCCGTCGGCGCTGCCGTATTTGACCGCGCCCTCGTAACAGCCGGAGGGCGCCGTATGATCTTCAAAACACCAGATCCGGGCGATCACGCCGCATCCGGCGGAGCGCGCCGCCTCGATCCGCGAAGCGAGGTCTGCGGCGTTCTCGGCCTGGGTGCCGTATTCCGCGACGCTTGCCTGCGGCGAACGGTAGGTCACGGCGCCGCTGCCATCCTTGAGATCAAGCACAACGGCGCTGACGTCGTCGCCGAGGCCGGCGAGGAAGGCGGCATAGCGGGCGTCGTCCGCAAAGACTTCCGCCGGAACCGTCACGGCAAGGACCGGCTCCGCAAAGAGATCCGGCTCCTCCTCCGGTTCGGGCTCGGATTCCGGCTCCGACGAGACCTCGGAGACCGGCTCCGACGAAGGCTCCTCCTCTTCGGAATGAAGCAGAGCCTGAACGATCGGCTCGTAGGCGAACCATCCCGCGGCAAATAACAGCAGAACGACGGCCGCAATGACGGCGATCTTCATATAGAGCTTCCGCCGCGGATCGATAATGCGGTCCGCAGACCGTTTGATCCGGTAGAAGCCCCGCCTATTTTGATGGAAGCGATCCCCGCTGCGTCTGATTTTAAATACTCTTGCCATTTTTGATTTCCTTTCGGGATCAGGTCGGAAGCTGGTGTCCGATCAGCCCGTAAAATGCGAGGGAAAGCAGCCCGAGATAGATCAGCAGGACCGGCAAGCCCCGGAACGCCTTCGGCACGCGGCAGAGCGCGATGCGCTCCATGCCTGCGCCGATCAGCACGACCGAGAACACGAAGCCCGCGGACATGCCGAGGGAATAGCCGAGCGTCCGGGCAAGATCCATGCCCTCGTTATACGGGATGAGCAGGCTGCCGAGAATTGCGCAGTTGAACGTCGCCGAAGCGAGACGCTTGCGGATGTTTTCAAAAACCTCCGGCCAGAATCTCTTCGTGACGAAATAGATGAGCGCATACATCACGGACATGCAGACAATAAACAGTATTGGCATCAGGACGTACGCATATCCGGTGCCGGTGATGAAATCCCGCAGCGGATAGACGGCGAGCGACGAGGTGACCGTAATGATGGTAAGTAAAACGGAGTAGCGGACCAGTTCCTTGGGGTGCTTGAGCATGTAAAGGAGCCAGCTCGTGCCAAGGGCGCGCGCAAAGACGATGTTTTCAAGGAAGAGGGCGGTCAGCGCGGCGCCGACAAAGTTGAGCAGAATCGTCATTTCTGATCCTCCTTTCCGCCGGAGAAGTGCTCATAGGGCTTGGCGTGGAACAGAATCCGGAGACCTTCGACCGCCGCGGCCAGAAAACCCGCGATCAGGAATCCGGAGAAGGGCAGTTTCAGAGCGGAGGCTTTCCGCTGCAGAATTTCGTATCCCCAGAGGGTGCCGCTGCCGAAAAGTTCCCGGAGGCCGCCGATCAGCACCGCCACGATCAGAAAGCCGAGGCTGAAGCAGATGCCGTCCAGCAGATTGAAGACGACGCCCTTCTCCTCGGAGATCAGGCGGGAATAGGCAACGACAACCGTGTTGAGCGCGAGCAGCGGCAGATAGATGCCGAGGGAATCGAAGATCGTCGGGGAGATAGGCGCGACGGCGGCCTGCGCCGTAAAGAGCATCGACATCGAGACCAGGGCATAGCAGAGAATGCGCCAGGTCTTCGGCACAAAATAGGCGATCAGAGGCGCAAGCAGCAGTACCGGAATCGTGACGATCGCAAACGTGACGGAGAGGGCCACGGCATTTTGCAGCGAGGTGGCGCCGATGATGATCTCGCCCACCACCATGCCGCCGACCAGCACCGGGTTGGAAAACAGAATTTTGCGGAAGCTGTCTTTCATCAGAGAAGCCGCTGCGGCATTCATCTTTTTCATACGCCCACCTCCGTTTCGGTTTTCTTTTTGAGGCCGGGCTTCGGCAGTTTCTTTCTCTCCTTCGGCGGATTCTCCGCCCCGGGAGCCGGCTTCTTCGGCAGCAGCGTGCCGTGCCGGATCTGATGGAGAATATTCTCGCAGACGCGGTCGAAGAGCGGCGCAAAGACGTTCATCAGGATCAGGGCGAAGACGAAGCCGTCCTCAAAACCGCCGAAATAGCGGAACAGCATGACCACGGCGCCGCTTGTGGCTCCATACAGCAGTTTGGCGAAGTCGCGCTTCGGCGAGGTGACCGGCTCGGTCATCATGAACACGGCGCCGAAGAGCAGCATGCCGGAACAGAGCTCCCAGCCGACGGAATCAAACGTGCCGAACGGGGAACGCGGCCAAGCCATCGCCATCATACCCACAACCAGCAGGAAACTGAGCGGCGTGCGCCAGCCGATTGTCCTGCGGACCAGCAGGTAGAGGCCGCAGGCCAGAATCACGAGGATATTCGTGGCGCCCATCGGCCCGGCCGTGTTGCCGAGGATCATATCGAACAGATCGAGGCTCGGGATCGCGCCGCGCATCAGGCTGTGCGCCGGGCTGACGATGGTCTTTGCCGCCACCTCTCCGGCGACGGCGAGCTCCTGCATCGGGGCCGGGTAACTGAACACCAGCTCCGGCCAGCAGATCGCGGTAAAGGCGAAACCGACCGCGGCGGGGTTAAACAGGTTGTTGCCCGTGCCGCCGAACGGGAACTTGACGGCAAGGATCGCCACAACACAGGCGGTCACGACGACATAATACGGGATGGAGGCCGGCATCAGCAGCGGGATCAGAAGCCCGGTGACAACGGCCGAGAGATCACGCAGATCCATGCGCCGGCCGCAGGCCAGCGCACCGAGCAGATCAAGAACCCAGGCGGTCGCGGCTCCGGTCAGGCCGAGCAGCAGCGCCCTTGGGCCGTAATAAAACCATGCAATCAGGTAAAGCGGGGCCATGGCGACGATCATATCCGTCATGACGGTAAACAGGGATTCGCTCGTGCGGACGTGCGGCGCATTCTGGAGAATCAGGCCGTGTTCGTTCATTCGGCGGCACCCCCTTTCTCAGCCAGCGCCTTTTCGGCGGCAAGGCTGCGCTTTGCGGCAAAAATCGCGGTGCCGATATCCAGTTTGGACGGGCAGACATAGGAGCAGGAGCCGCAGCCGATGCAGCGGTCCACATCGTAAAGCTCCAGCAAGTCCCTGCGGCCGAATTCGGCGAAGCGGCGCAGCTGGCTGGCGGAGAGGCCCTCCGGGCAGGCGTGGTCGCAGCGTCCGCAGCCGATGCAGATGTAGCCGAGGCTCTTGTAGCTCTCACGGAAGGCCAGCACGCCTCTCGTCATCACCCCGACCTTTTCTTCCTCGGGGTCGGAGATGGAGCGCCCGGTCATCGAACCGCCGACGATCACCGCCTCCGGATCCGCGGCAAGACCGCAGTATTTAAGAATCTCGGAAACCGGCGTGCCGACCGGAGCCTCCACGTTGCGCGGGTTGGCAACGGCGTCCCCCGCGACCGTGACAAAGCAAGAGGTCTGCGCGATGCCGTGTTCGGCCGCCCGAACCAGATGTAGCAGCGCCCCGGTGCCGACAGTGAGCGTGTTTTTCTCTCTGCGGAATTTGTCGTAGGCGCGGGTCTCGGCGGGATAACGGCCGCCGAAGTGCATCACATCAACGCCCGCGAGTTTTTTCGGAATGCGGATGGTGATATCAAGGACGTGGCGGTAAACCGCGACATGGGTTTTCGACAGATCGGCGTGGACGGCTTTCGCGCAGAGTTCGAGCGCGAGGGCGATCTTTTCCGGTTCGTGAAGGGCGATGTTGAGCTGGCTCGAAATATACGGCTCGTCGTCGATGGCGTCCGCGATCACCGCATCCACGCCGCGCTTGTCGGCCTCGATCAGCTCCTCATAGAGGGAGCGGCCGTCCGACTCGTCGATGATATCCGCGAGCCGCGCAATCTCGGTGATCTCTTCGGGCCGAAGCTCCTGCGGCAGGATCTCTTCAAAAGGATTCTGAAAGGTCCGCAGGGAGTCGGGCTTCATCATCACCATGTCTCTGGAGAGCATCGGCTCCTTGCGTTGTTCAAGGACGATGCCGGGAACGAAAAATGACATATTTGCCTCCGGTAATCAGGTTTCCGGCTCATGGGAAAATTGTGCTTTCAACAAAGCGGCGCCCTGCGGGAGGCCGCCTCTCCGGGCCGGAATGAAATAAAAATCGTGCGAAAGGGTCTTACAGGGCGGCCTCTGCCGCCATGCGCAGATTGCGGACCGCCGAAGCGTAATCCGCCTGATGAAAGAGCGAGGAGCCGGCCACCAGAACGTTTGCCCCGGCTCTGGCCGCGGCGGGCGCGGTCCGCTCGTCGATGCCGCCGTCCACCTGAATGTCAAGCGGATGCCCAATGCGAGCGGCCTCGTTTTTAATGGCGGCGACCTTGGGCATCATATCCTCCATGAAGCTCTGGCCCCCAAAGCCCGGTTCCACCGTCATGACGAGGACCATGTCGACCGCGGCAAGATAGGGAAAAACCGCCTCCGCGGGGGTTTTCGGCTTGAGGGAAATCGAGGGCCGCACACCGAAGGAACGGATCTTATCGATCACGGCCGCCGGGTCGTCGTCCGACTCCACATGAAAGGTGATAAGCCCGGCTCCGGCCTTCACATAGTCCTCAATATACCGGAGCGGCTCCGAGATCATCAGGTGCGTGTCGAAAAACATGGTGCTCACCCTGCGCAGGGAGCGCATGACCACCGGCCCGTAGCTGATATTCGGAACGAAATGCCCGTCCATCACGTCGATATGGAGCATGTCCGCTCCCGCGTCCTCCATGGCCCGCGCCTCCGCGCCGAGATTCGCAAAATCGGCCGAGAGAAGCGAAGGGGAAATCCGGATTCCCATCCTGACGCCGCCTTTCTATACTTTGAATCATATAGAGAATCAGCTTATTTTACCGCAAAGCATGCAATCCGTCAACCGAAAGGGGGATTCCGACAAGGAAAATTCACAATTCCGGATGCAAAACGGGCGCTCCGCTGTCACATTTTCGGATTTTATGGTAAAATACAGAAGAAGGGGCCCGCCTGCCCCTCACAGAATCTCCGCAAAGAGAAAGGATCACGGACGATGCAGTATACCGATACTGGCCTTTATGAAAAGAAAGCCTCCCTGCTCGGCATGGGCAGCATGCGCCTGCCGAAGCGGGAGGACGGCTCCATCGACATCCCGCAGAGCGAAAAAATGGTCGCGCTTGCAATGGAGCGCGGCGTCAACTATTACGACACCGCCTGGTGCTATCACGGCGGCAAATCCGAGAGCGTCATGGGGGACCTGCTGGCAAACTATCCGAGAGAGAGCTTTTTCCTCGCGGACAAGATGCCGGTCTGGCTCTGTAAGAATGAAGCGGACGTGCGCCGCATCTTCGACGAGCAGCTCAAAAAATGCCGGGTCGATTATTTCGACAACTACCTCGCCCACTCCATCGACAACGAGGATTACCCGGATATGGTGAAGTCCGACACCTACCGCATCCTCCGCGAAAAGAAGGAGCAAGGCCTGATCCGCCGGCTCGGTTTCTCCTTCCATGGCGACAAGGCGCTCTGGAAAACGATGACCGAGGAGTACGACTGGGATTTTGCGCAGATCGAGATGAACTACCTCGACTGGAAAGAGCAGGACGCGGAATATCTTTATACCTGGCTCGCGGAGCACAGGCTCCCGATGATCATCATGGAGCCGGCGCGGGGCGGGTATCTTGCGAATCCGCCTGCCGCCGTGCGCGGCATGCTGGAGGAGGCCTGTCCCGGAATCTCTCCCGCCGAGCTTGCCTACCGCTGGTTTTTCGGAAAGCCCGGCATTTTTACGATCCTGAGCGGCGCGTCCAGCCTCCGGCAAATGGAGGAAAACCTCGCCGTGTTCGACGCCGGAGAGCCGCTGTCGGAAGCCCAGACGGAGGCGCTCGCCCGGGCGGCGGAATACCTGATGCGGATGGAGCGCGTCGCCTGCACGGGCTGCGGCTACTGTATGCCCTGCCCCGCCGGCGTCGATATCCCCGGCATGCTGAAGCTGCTGAATCGGTTTCTTGAGACAAAGACCACCTGGGAGGCCAAGAACGCCTACCTGAAGTTCCCGGAGGAGCAGCGCGCCTGTGCCTGCATCTCCTGCGGGGCCTGCGCCTCCCACTGCCCGCAGGGGATCAAAGCCTTCGTCCATATGGAGGAGATCTCCGATACGATCGGAAAATTCTGATTTTCAGGAAACCTTCCCCCGCCTCCGCAGGTCCGCGCGTCTTCGGACGTGACCGTCTTCGGACGGAACGCGGCATTCCTTTTATATAAGATGCGGGGAAAGAGTTTCCTTTCTGTTTTATGAATAGCGGGTGTCCGGGGTTGGAAGCACGTCCCAAGCCCCGGACTATCTCAAAGCCCCATGGGAGCGCAGTTCATAGTATGCGCCGGAGTGCGATTCGGCGATGCCGATGAAGGGGCGTTTTTCCGGCCGGAAAATGCCCTTTCTTTGGCAAAAATCAAAAAATTTACAAAAGACCGGTATTCTTCGGCGGTCTTTTATGATATGGTATGCGATAGAATTTTTACGGGGGAGGATGACCGATGGACTGGCCCAACGGATACCGCAGCGAAGTTCCGCCGCAATACGTCTATTACAACACCGGCTATTCGAGCTATCAGGCCCCGCCGGAGATCCAGGAGAAAAAAAAGCTGCGCGCCTGCGGAAACGGCCTCGGGCTCGCGATGCTGGGATACGTCTTTGTCTCGCTGACGGCGTACGGGATTCTTTATCTGGCCGCGTCCTCCCTGCTCTCCGACCTCTTCGTCCGCTTCAGCCTGTATCAGGCGCCGGAGTGGCTCAACCAGGCCGTATTGCTGGGGAGCTACATCCTCTCGCTGGCGATCCCGTTCGCCATCTATGCCATCGCGATCCGAATCCCTTTCTCCGTCGCCTTTCCGCTCCGGAAGGCCGATCCCGGAATGACCGTCGGCGGCATCTGCGTGGGCCTCGGCGTCTCGACCGTCGCCTCCTATCTTTCAAGCTATATTGAGACCATCCTCGGGAGCGCGGGAATCCACATCTCCATGCCGGATATCGAATCCCCGTCGGATCCCGCCGCGTTTGCAATCTATGTGCTGCTGATGACCGTGGCGCCGGCCCTGGTTGAGGAACTGATCTTCCGCGGCGTCGTGATGCAGTCCCTGCGCCGCTTCGGCGACATCTTTGCGCTCGTGACCTCGGCGCTGCTCTTCGGCATCTTTCACATGAATCTGATGCAGATGCCCTTTGCCTTTATCCTCGGCCTCGCAATGGGCTATTTTGTGATGCGGACCGGCTCCCTCTGGGTGAGCGTCGGCATCCATTTTCTCAATAACCTGATATCGGTGGTCCTCGACACCTGCTACGACTTCATGGCTTATAAAAATTATGTTCTGCTCAGCCTGACCTGGTCTCTGCTGACGCTCGCGCTCGGCGGGCTGGCGCTGGCGCTGATGCTGATGCGCCACTCGGATATTTTCCATTTTGAGACGCCGCGGTGTGCCCTTTCCCCGGGGAAACGCACCCGCAGCCTGCTGCTCGCGCCCCTGATGGTGATCGCGCTGCTGGCCGCGGCCGGCTTTACCCTCAGCTATATGGATTTCAGCTGGCTATGATCATTTCCGCCCGCAGCCTTTGACCGCGGGCACTTCTTTTTACGGAGGACATGCATGGAGAACCTTGCGAATATGGAAACAATAAAGGACCTGCTCGGCCGCCACGGCTTCCGCTTCGACAAATCGCTCGGGCAAAACTTCATCGTGAATCCGGAGCTGTGCCCGAGCATCGCCGAGGCGGGCGTACCCGGGCCGGAATACGGCATCCTGGAGATCGGCCCCGGCATCGGCGTTCTGACGGCGGAGCTCGCGAAACGGGCAAAAAAAGTGGTCGCCGTGGAGATCGACCCGGCGCTCATCCCGGTGCTTGAGGAGACGCTGGCGGAATACGGCAACGTGGAAATTCTGAACGCCGATTTTATGAAGCTCGACCTCCAGGCGTTCATCCGGGAGAAATTCGGCGGCATGCCCTTCGCCGTCTGCGCAAACCTGCCGTACTATATCACAACGCCCGTGCTCATGCGGATTCTGGAGACGGACGCCGGTGCTCAAAACATCACCGTCATGGTACAGAAGGAAGCTGCCGACCGCTTTCTTGCCCGCCCCGGCACCCGCGAGAGCGAGGCCGGCACCGTGCTGCTCCATTATTTCTGCGAGCCGGAGGTGCTCTTCGGCGTGCCGAAGGAGTGGTTCTTCCCGAGCCCGAAATGCGACTCCGTGGTGCTCCGGTGCGCCGTTCCCGCGGAGAAGCCTGTCTTGCCGAAAGACCAAAGGCGTTTTCTCTCCGTCGTGAAGGCGGCATTCCTGCAGCGGCGCAAGACGCTTGTCAACTCCCTCTCCGCCGGCCTCGGCATCGACAAGGCAAGAGCCGCCGCCGCGGTCTCCGGATGCGGCCTTTCACCGAACGTCCGCGCCGAGGAACTGACGCTCCGGGATTTCGCCGCTCTTTCGGACCGCCTCACGGATGGTGCCTGACCGCCAGGCGGATCTCCGGAAAGCCGGTGCCGGCACCGCACCCGAAAGCGGATGGACGGTTTCTCATGGTTCGGCATTCCGCCGGAGGGCTCGCCTTCCGGCGTTTTTTCTTCATTTTACAAAAAGACCGTTTCCGCCTCCGGCAAAGCTTTCTCTTGTGTATTTTTTATGGGTTTGCTATAATATAAGATACGGTTTTTTCGGCTTCGCTTCTTTGCGGTTCCGAATATTTGCGGCTCTCCGGGTAAACTAAGAAATGCGGCGTTTTGTGAAAGACGAACGCCGGATGCGGTGCTTCTTAAAAAGGAACGCCGCCCCATTTTGAAAAACGGAGGCCCCGTATGCTGAAAAAAGAAGATTTCCGGAACGCGGCGGAGGAGGATTTCTCCTCCGAGGAAGAGGGCGCCTCTTCGGAGGAAGGCTCCTCTTCGGAAAGCGAAGAGGCGGAAGAACAGACCGAAGAGATCATCAAGACCGGCTCCATCTCCAAGACGAAAGGCCGTTATCCCATCCACTGCCTCACCGTGGTGGGGCAGGTCGAGGGACATTATATCCTGCCGCCGCAAAATAAATCCACCAAATACGAACACGTCATCCCCCAGCTTGTCGCCATCGAGCAGGACCCCGAAATCATGGGCCTGCTGATCATCCTCAACACCGTCGGCGGCGACGTGGAGGCCGGGCTCGCCCTCGCGGAGCTGATCTCCGGCATGAAGAAGCCGACCGTCTCCCTCGTATTGGGCGGTGGACATTCGATCGGCGTGCCGCTCGCCTGCGCAGCAAAGGTGTCGTATATCGCGCCCTCCGCCACGATGACCATCCATCCGGTAAGGATGAACGGCCTCGTGCTGGGCGTGCCGCAGACGCTCTCCTATTTTGAAAAAATGCAGGAGCGCATCACGAATTTCGTCACCTCCAACTCCCGCATCACGACCGAGCGCTTCCGTGAGCTGATGTTCACCACCGGCGAACTGATCACCGACGTCGGCACCGTCCTCGATGGGGAACAGGCCGTCGCCGAGGGGCTGATCGACCGGCTGGGCGGCCTCTCCGACGCGATCGATTCCCTCTACGAGCAGATCGAGGCGAAGGAAGCGGAGGACTCCAAAAAAACGGCCCAGGCTCCGAAAGGCGCAGGGAAAAATCCCGCCCCGAAGGGGAGTTCTTCCCGTGAGGGAAGCTCTTCCCGCGAGGGAAGCCCTTCCCGTGAGGGAAGCCCTTCTCCGGAAAAAAATCCTGCCCCGAAAGAAAATCCCGGCGCAAAGGAAAAACGGCCCGCAGGGAACCCCTCCTCTCCGGAAGGAAAGCCTTCTGCGGAAGGAAAGCCTTCTGCGGAAAAAAATTCTTCTCAAAGAGGCAAAAAATCGGCGGGGCAGCATAAGAAGAAAA
>CAYMNV010000001.1:104919-129906 GCA_964391915.1 uncultured Oscillospiraceae bacterium | reverse complement strand
GAAAAAAATTCTTCTCAAAGAGGCAAAAAATCGGCGGGGCAGCATAAGAAGAAAACGTCCGGCTCCTCCGGCGGAAGGGGGAAGGATGTATGATCCTCTACTCCGTCGAGCCGCTGGACCGCATCTTTCCGCCAAAGGAACATGCGCGGGAGTTTGTGGAATTTGAGGGCGGTACGCTGGAGGGCTACCGCGAAAACGGGCATTTTACCGTGTCCGGCCTGATTTCAACCGACCCGGCGCTGTTTCTCGACGAAAAATTCAGCCCCGGCTCTGTGCTCCGCTACGGCAGAGACAGACATTCATCAGATTCCCGGCAGTATGCCGAGCTCCCGCTGCCGGCCCCGGAGGGCGCGGACTATGGGTTCCTCCCGGATTGACCGGCCGGGACCTCTTTCGGAGAAACGGCGTGCTCTTTCCGTACGACATCCTGACGGAGCCGGGGATTTTTGAGCCCCGGGGCGCGCGGGATGCAGGATTTCCCCGTTTTCTGCGAAAGCGGATTTCCGGGGGATTCATTTTGCAACACGCAGCGTATCCGCCGACCGGAAAGCATCCGGCCCCGGCACGGCCCCCATCGGGACGAGGCCGGATTTTCGCCATAAAATTGTGACATTCGGAGGCAACCATGAGCATTCTTGACGCGGTGATTCAGGGGATTATTCAGGGATTGACCGAGTTTCTGCCGATCTCCAGTTCCGGGCACCTTTCGCTCTACCAACATTTTACCGGGCTCGGCGGCGAGGCCGGAGGCATCTATACCGTCCTGCTCCATCTGGGAACGCTGCTGGCCGTATTCATCGCTTTCTGGAAGACCGTTGTTTCGATCATCCTCGAACTTTTTTACTTGATCTGGGACCTCGTGACCGGCCGTTTCCGCGCCAACGCCATGCCGCCGCAGAGACGGATGCTGCTGATGCTGATGCTCTCCTGCGTGCCGCTGATCGGCGCCTATTTCCTCTCGGATTTTTATACTTCCCTCGCCGCCGACAGCGATATCCTCGTGGAAGGCGCCTGCTTCCTGCTGACCGCGGTGCTGCTGTTTTTCTCCGGGCGCTGTGTCAAAGGGCATAAAAGCGCCGAAACCATGACGAAGACCGACGCCCTCGCCGTGGGCATCACGCAGGCGATTGCGCCGCTGCCGGGGCTCTCCCGCTCCGGCTCCACGATCTCCGTCGGGCTGCTCTGCGGGCTCTCGCGGCAATACGCGGTGGCCTACTCCTTTATTCTCGGCATGCCGGCGGTCCTCGCCGCCAACCTGCTTGAGATCCCGTCGGCGCTCTCCGGAGACATAACGATCAACTGGGCGGCGGCACTCATCGGCATGGCCGTATCGCTGGTCTTCGGCCTCCTCGCCATCAAACTCGTCAAACTGCTGGTCGAAAACGACCGGTTTACATATTTCGCCTGGTATATGCTGGCCCTCGGCCTCCTGACCATCGGAGCCGGCATCTACGAAAACGCGACAGGCAGCACGCTCTTCTCCTTCTGAGAAACCGACATTGGCCATGACGAAACGGGGTGACAACTTGGCCGAAAAAAGCACGAAAAAGAAAACCACCTCCGCAAAGAGAGGCGTCTCCGCGGCAAAACAGGAAGAACAGGCCTCTTCGCACAAACAGCTTTTCGCGATCCTGTTCCTTGCGTTCGGCGTGTTTTTTATCGCGCTGACGCTCGTGAGCGGCGAAAATTTCTGGGCGGAGCTGCACGGATTCCTCTTTGGAATGTTCGGATGGTGCGCCTATCTGATCGGGCCGCTTTTCCTGTATCTTGCCATTATGAATACGCTCGAGCGCCCGAGCTTCTCCTCCTCCGCAAAGGTCTGGGAAGTGCTGGGGCTGATCGTTCTCATCTGCGCCGCCACCACCATTTTTATCAAGGACGGTGTTCCGGAGGACGGCTTCTTTAATATTGTGAAGACACTTTTCAGCAACGGAAAGGAGCTCCGGGGCGGCGGATTTTTCTCGGTGATCCTCGGCGTGCCGCTCTACCTGTTTTTAGGGGAGTCCGGGGCGAAGATCACCGTATCTATCCTGATTTTTGTGATGCTCATGCTGATTACCGGCACCACGCTCGCGGGGCTTGCCCGCGGGACCAAAGAGGCCGGCAAAAAAGTGCGCGACGTCTACACCGAGCAGGTGGAGCACGCGCGGATGCAGCCGGATCCGGGCGCCGTGATCGACATCCCGCTCGACGACCCGCTGCCGCAGCATCCTGTGCGCTCGCCGAAGCGCTACGGCGCCGACCCCGTGCAGGATGCAAAGGGCAAACTCCTCGGCACTGCGGCGGGCTCCGCCGCGGCGGGGACCTTTGCCGGGAGCCGCGACCGCGTGATCGACATCCCGCTCGACGGCGATATCCCCGCCCGGACTTCTCCGGCATCCGCCGGAGCCGCCGCGCCCACGGCCGCGACTTACACCTTTGCCAAGGCGACCGCCGCACCCTCTCCTCTTCGGAATGAAAGGGCCGTGGTGACCAACGGCTTCAAGATTGTGACACCGGAACAGCTCGTCGCGGAAAAAGAGGCCGAGGTTCTAAGAAACGCAGCCGCTTCCGGCATCCCGGCGGAGATCTCGACCAGCGAGGGGGTAAGAACCTCCGAGGATCTGGAACAGCTGATCCAGCGCGCGGCGCAGCAGGATGAAAATAAGAAAAAGGACGAAAAACATGCGCTCGAAAAGGCCCAGCGGGAATTCGCCGTCGATATGACGGAGGATCTCGAGACGCGCGTCTACCGCTTCCCGCCCGTGGATATGCTGAAACCGGCCGCGCATACGGATTCCGGGGACATCACGCTGGAGCTCAAGCAGAACGCCGACCTGCTGGTGGATACGCTCAACAGCTTCGGCGTACAGACGAGGGTTATCAACATCTCAAGAGGCCCAGCCGTCACGCGGTATGAGCTGCAGCCCTCCGCCGGCGTCAAAATCAGCAAAATCACGAACCTCGCCGACGATATCGCGCTGAATCTGGCCTCCGCCGGAGTCCGGATCGAGGCGCCGATCCCCAATAAGGCCGCCGTCGGCATCGAGGTTCCGAATAAAAACATCGCCGTCGTCAGCATCCGTGAGATCATCGACTCCGGCGAATTCCAAAGCGCCAAGGGCAAGCTCTCCGTGGCGCTCGGCAAGGACATCACCGGCCGCATCATGATGGCCGACCTCGCCAAGATGCCGCATCTGCTGATCGCCGGCGCCACCGGCTCCGGAAAATCGGTCTGCATCAACTCGATGATCGTCAGCTTGCTCTATAAAGCGACGCCGGGCGAGGTGCGCCTTCTGATGATCGATCCGAAGGTTGTCGAGCTCGGCGT
This sequence comes from uncultured Oscillospiraceae bacterium, assembly GCA_964391915.1. Lineage (GTDB taxonomy): Bacteria > Bacillota > Clostridia > Oscillospirales > Ruminococcaceae > UMGS1668. The sequence goes on along the minus strand of CAYMNV010000001.1, from coordinate 126,596 downwards.
CTACAACGGCATCCCGCATCTGCTGGTACCGGTTGTCACGGATCCGAGAAAGGCGGCCGGGGCGCTCAACTGGGCGGTCTCCGAGATGCTGGGAAGATATAAGCTCTTTGCGGACAACGGCGTCCGCGACTTGACCGGCTTCAATAAGCTCGCCGAGACGAGGGAGGACCTGCAGCCGATGCCGCAGATCGTCATCATCATCGACGAGCTGGCCGACCTGATGATGGTCGCGCCGAACGAGGTCGAGGACGCGGTCTGCCGCCTTGCCCAGATGGCGCGCGCGGCGGGCATGCACCTCGTCATCGCGACGCAGCGGCCCTCCGTCGACGTCATCACCGGCATCATCAAGGCAAATATTCCGAGCCGCATCGCCTTCGCGGTCTCCTCCTACGTCGACAGCCGCACGATTTTGGACGGCGGCGGCGCCGAGAAGCTGCTCGGGCGCGGCGACATGCTCTTCAGCCCCGTCGGCTCGCCGAAGCCGCAGCGCATTCAAGGATGCTTCGTCAGCGACAACGAGGTCGAGGACGTGGTGGCCTTCATCAAGGGCGACGAGCCGGCCGCCTACGACGAGCGCATCCAGGAAGAGATCGAGAAAAATGCCGCCGTCGAAAAGGGCAAGCGCTCCGTTGACGGTTCCGACGAGGACAGCGACGGTTCGGACGACGACGAGATGCTCCCGGCGGCCATCGAATGCGTGGTCGAAATGGGACAGGCCTCCACTTCCCTTTTGCAGCGCAAGCTGAAGCTCGGCTACGCGCGGGCCGCCCGCATCATCGACCAGATGGAGGAAAGAGGCATCGTCGGGCCGTTTGAGGGCAGCAAGCCGCGGCAGGTGCTGATCTCCCGCGAGCAGTGGATGGAGATGAATCTGCGGCAGTGACCGCCGCGGCCTCTGCGGAATACCTCCGCACCGTGACCTTATTTCTATTAAGGAATGTGTTCCGCCTGACGGGCAACCGCCGTTTTCATGATTACATTTTTCCAAAAGAGGATCATTTATGAGTATTTTTTCCAAGATCAGCGCCGGGTTGAAAAAGACAAGGGATTCCATGCGTGAGCGCTTCGACGACGTGTTCTCCGTGTCGAAACTTGACGATTCCTTCTATGATGAGCTGGAGGAGGCCCTGCTTCTGGCGGATGCCGGCGTCTCCACCGCCTCCGCGGTCTGCGAAGAGCTCCGCAAAAAGGTAAAGGCGGAGCACCTTACCGAGCCGGATCAGGCCCGGGAGGCCATGCAGCAGATCATCGCGGAGATGCTCTCAGGCACGGAACCGATGCCGGAGGGACACCCGCTGATTATTTTGATGATCGGCGTCAACGGCGTGGGCAAGACCACCACCATCGGCAAGATCGCAAAGCGCTACACGGAATCCGGCAAAAAGGTCGTCATGGCGGCGGCGGATACCTTCCGCGCGGCGGCCATCGAGCAGCTCGAGGTCTGGGCGGAGCGCTCCGGCGCCGAGCTGATCAAGCACACCGAGGGCTCCGATCCCGCCGCGGTGGTCTTCGACGCCATCGCCGCCGGGAAAGCGCGCAAAGCCGACGTGGTCATCTGCGACACCGCCGGCCGCCTGCACACGAAAAAGGGGCTGATGGACGAGCTTGCCAAGATCGGCCGCGTGATCGCAAAGGAGGCCGGGGACTGCCCGGTCGAGACGCTGCTGGTGCTCGACGCCACCACCGGCCAGAACGCACTCAACCAGGCACGGGAATTCCAGAATGCCTGCGGCCTGACCGGCATCGTGCTGACGAAACTTGACGGCACGGCCCGCGGCGGCGTCGTGATCGGCATCCGCAGGGAGCTTGGCATCCCGATCCGCTTCATCGGCGTCGGCGAGCAGGCGGACGACCTGCAGCCCTTCCACGCGGAGGATTTTGCGAAGGCGCTTTTCGCCGCGGAAGAGAAATAGACCGGGAAACGAAAAGTCCGGTGCGGAAAACATACCGGGGAAAAATCCGCGGAGCCTGCCGAAGTCCGGCACCGGAAGTATCGCTATGGTCAAGGCGGCATTTGGGCAGGAGATCATCCTGCGGCCGAGAAAAAGCGGAAAAAACGGCCGAAAAATTTTCCCGGTCATATGATTTATCCCTCTTTCAAAAGAACAAAAGTCAAAAAATCAACCGGCGGTCCTGGCCCCGGAGATTATTTTAAAGACAAAGCCGGGAATCTTTCCGGAAAAGAAAGAAAAAGCTATGGAAACCATCATCATCGCAACACACAACCCGGGCAAAATGGCGGAGTTCCGCCGGATGCTCGCGCCGCTTGGATACGAAGTTGTCTCCGCCGAAGAGGCCGGCTGCCCCGACGAGATCGAGGAGACCGGCGCCACCTTCGCGGAAAACGCCGTATTAAAGGCGAAAGCCGTGTGCGAAGCCTCCGGCCTGCCGGCGATCGGCGACGACAGCGGGCTCTGCGTCGATTATCTGAACGGCGATCCGGGCGTCTACACTGCGCGTTATGCCGGAGAAAACGGCACGCCGGAGATGTGCATCGAAAAGCTGCTCCGGGCGCTCGACGGTGTCCCGGCCGAAAAACGCGGCGCATATTTTGCCTGTGCAATCGCATTTTGTCGGCCGGACGGCAGCATGCTGCTGGCGGAGGGCCGCTGCGGCGGCTCGATCGCCTTTCAGAAGGACGGCAGCGGCGGCTTCGGCTACGACCCGGTCTTCCTCTATGAGGGAAGGAGCTTCGCCGCGCTCTCCCCGGAGGAGAAGGACGCCGTCAGCCACAGGGGCAAGGCGCTGCGGAAACTTGCAAGCCTGCTCCGGCGGGAAGCCGAACTCCATCCCGCACCGTAATTTCCGAAAAAAGCTCTTCCGACACTTTTCGTCAAAAGGTACCCGGCCGTGATAAAAATCCCCGGCGGGGCGCTGCGAAAGCTCGCAAGGGCGCTTTACGCCGATTATTGATTATTTTATAGAAAAGAGAAAGGCCATTTATGATTACCACCAAACAGCGCGCGTTTTTACGCGGACTTGCAAACGGCATCCCTGCGGTTCTTCAGATCGGCAAGGAGGGCGTCAACCAAAATGTGATTCAGAACCTTGCGCAGGCGCTCGAGGCGAGGGAGCTCGTCAAGGTCTCCGTGCTGGAGACCTCCCCCGTTTCTTCCAAAGAGGCCGCCGCCCTTGCGCTGGCGGCTATCCCGGGCTGCGAGCCGGTGCAGGTCATCGGCCGCCGCTTCATCGTCTATAAGCGGAACCTGAAGGAACCGAAACTTGTTTTGAACGGCTGAAAGGAAGGCTCGCTTTGAAAACCGGAATTTTCGGCGGCAGCTTCGACCCCGTGCACAACGGGCACGTCAACGCCGCAAAAACCTTTCTGGAAGAGCTTCGTCCCGACCGGCTGCTGATCCTCCCGAACTGTCTGCCGCCGCATAAGGATGCCCCGCAGCTCGCCCCGGCGGAAGACCGCCTCGCCATGTGCCGGATCGCCTTCGCGGGCGACCCCCGCATAGAGGTCAGCGATCTGGAGATTCAAAGGGGCGGCCCGAGCTACACCTCCGACACACTGGAGGAGCTCACGGAGCTCTACCCGGAGGATGAATTCTATCTTCTCGTCGGCGGCGACATGCTGCTCTCCTTCGAGGACTGGCGTAACTGGCACCGCATTGCCGAAAAGGCCGTGCTGGTCTGCGCGCCGAGAACCTGGGAAGAGGAGAGCGCCCTAACCGCCAAGGCCGGCGAGCTGATGAGCGAGGGCGCCGAAGTGAGGATCCTGCCGATCGACGTCTATGAAATCTCATCCACGCAGATCCGGGAAAAGGTGCGCGAGGGAGAGGATATCTCCTACGCGGTGCCGGAGAACGTGGCGGAATATATCTGGGAACACGGCCTATACTGCCTATAACCGCGTTTCCCGACAGGAGGAATGCAAATGCTCAAGAAACTGATCACCGTGCTCATTGCCGTTGCCGTGCTCGCGGCGCTGTTTGTCGGATGCTCCGGAAAATTTGCCGAGCTCCGGGACGGCTACACGGGCCTGCTCGATAAATTTGTCGGCAAGGTGGAGCCCATAGAGGCGGAGCCGGACGATTCCGGCACCGAGGACGCGCTCCGCACCGTGCTGAAAGGATACGCCGAGGGCAGCATCCTCTGGTTTGAATGCCGCGACTTCGACGGGGACGGCACCTACGAGGCCTTCGGCTTCACGGCGGAATCCGGAACTACGGACGCAAACGGCGGCTTCGACGGAAGCGCGTGGTTTGTGACGAAGGACTACGCCGTTGAGATGCTCGGCATGGGCAGTTATACTTACCCGAAGCTGGCCGAGCTCCCCGGCGGCGCGCTCGTGCTGATCAACCAAAGCGGAGACATGGGGCTCACCTACATCTTCGGCGTGGAAAACAGCAAGGTCTATCAGCCCGCCCTCTCCGGAAAGGTGAGAAACTTCTCTCAGGACGAAAACGGTGACTTCATCGCCTGGGATCTCTCCTACGACCGCTACGTCGATGAGGAGGAATCCGCCGCCGAGGAACCGACACTGAAACCATACTGGTTTTATTATAAGGACGGCGAGTTCCGCGAATACGGCGCCCGTGACGACCTGCACCGCTCCGACCTCAAGGCCTACCCTGCCGGCGCGGATTTCGTCGACGACATCTATTACAACGGCCTGACCGAAACCCTGCTGGAGAAATATTACCCCAACGCGAGCGAGGAAAAGCTCGACGAGATCGCCGAGAACGCCGGCTACTTCGACTCGATCCTCCTGCGTGAAAACGGCATCCTGCAGGTCGATTTTAAGGGCGCCTACGACGACTGGTTCTACGTCACTTTCCGGATCGAAAACGGCGACCTCACGCTGGTCGACGAGGGCCGCGGCTACTATAAAAAGGCCCTGATCGAATCTGTCGCGACCTACCCGGAGGAGAGCGCTTCCGAAACGGAGGAGGCCTCCGCCGAGTCGGGTTCCTGAATCCGCACCGGGCGGTCATACCCTGTCAGAAAAGAGAAAAATCGTGGATAATTTGACAAATCGTATAAATTGCGCCGAATATTGCAGGCTGGACACGGAAAAGGTCATGGATCTGCTCCGGAAGCGGCTGTCGGAGAAGCGGCTGCGCCATTCCCTGCTCGTCGCCGAGCGTGCCCTTCTGCTCGCGCCGAAATACGGCGCAGATCCCGGAAAGGCCGGTTTTGCGGGGCTCGTGCACGACATCTGCAAGTGCAGCTCTCCGGAGGAGCAGTTGCAAACGGCTTTGACGGGTGGTATAATTTTCGACAAGAATCTGGAGGCCTCCCCCGCGCTCTGGCACTCCGCGGCCGGTTTCGTCTACATACGGGACGAGCTCGGCGTGACCGACGGGGATATCCTCAACGCCGTGCGCTACCACACTTCCGGCAGGGGCGGCATGTCCCCGCTCGAAAAGACGGTCTACATGGCGGACCTCACGAGCGCCGACCGGGAGTATCCGGGGAGCGTCTGGCTCCGGAGGCTGACCGAAGAGGAGCCCGAAAAGGCGCTCGCCTACTCGGTTCAGTGGATCACCGGGGATCTTCGTGAAAAAGGCCTTCCGGTCACAAAGGAGACCGGGGACCTGCTGGAAGAATATAAAGACGTCGTCGTCACCTGCCCGATTGAAGAAAGGGAGTAAATTATGGAATCTTATGATCTCGCGAAAAAGATCGCGACCATCCTCGACAGCAAAAAGGCCACGGACATCCGCGTGCTCAAAATAAAGGAGATCAGCTCGCTGGGCGACTATTTCGTGCTGGCCTCGGCGAACAACGCAAGCCTTGTGCAGGCGCTCTCCGACGAGATCGATTTCCGGATCGGCCACGAGGACGGCATCGCCCCGAGAAGGGTAGAGGGCTATTCCTCCGCGAAGTGGATCCTGATGGATTATGCGGACGTCATCGTCCACATCTTCTACGAAGAGACGCGGCAGTTCTATTCGCTGGAGCGCCTCTGGAGCGACGCGAAAGTGGAAGAGGTCGGCTTCGAGCATGAAGAGCCGAAGGACCCCGCCGGAAAATAATAACCGGACGACCTGCCCCGGGAGGCGCGGCGGATTTCCGGATTTTTGCCCCTGCCGACACGGGCTTGTGTTCCCGCACCCGGCGGGGCAAACTTTGATAAGAGAACCGGCAGCCCATACTGCCGAGACCTGTTTTTTGGAGGCATCAGAATGAAAGGGTACGATTTTGCGGAGATCGAAAAGAAATGGCAGAAGATCTGGGATGAGCAGAAACCGTTCGCCGCGGTGAACGACTATTCGAAACCGAAGTATTATGCGCTGGTCGAGTTCCCCTATCCGTCCGGGCAGGGGCTGCACGTCGGCCATCCGCGCTCCTACACGGCGCTCGACCTCGTCGCCAGAAAGAAACGGATGCAGGGCTACAACGTCCTCTACCCGATGGGATGGGACGCCTTCGGCCTGCCGACCGAGAACTTCGCCATCAAAAATCACATCCATCCCAAAATCGTCACGCAGCAGAACATCGCCCATTTTAAGGACCAGCTCAAATCTTTGGGCTTCTCGTTCGACTGGGACCGCGAGATCAACACCACCGACCCCAATTATTATAAATGGACACAGTGGATTTTTCTTCAGCTTTATAAGCGCGGCCTTGCCTATAAAAAGGAGATGTCCGTCAACTGGTGCACCGGCTGCAAGTGCGTGCTGGCCAACGAGGAGGTCGTCGAGGGCGTCTGCGAGCGCTGCGGAAGCCCGGTCGTCCACAAGGTCAAAAGCCAGTGGATGCTCAAGATCACCGAGTACGCCGACCGCCTGATTAACGATCTTTCCACCGTCGACTACATCGAGCGCGTCAAGACGAGCCAGATCAACTGGATCGGCAGAAGCACCGGCGCGGAGGTCGATTTCGCCACCACCGCCGGCGATATCCTGACCGTCTACACCACCCGGCCGGACACTCTCTTCGGCGCCACCTACATGGTCATCTCGCCGGAACATCCCTACATTGAAAAATGGGCGCCGGAGATCGCCAACATGGACGAGATCCGCGCCTACCAGGAACAGGCCGCCGCAAAGAGCGACTTTGAGCGCACCGAACTTGTAAAAGATAAGACCGGTGTCGAGATCCGGGGCATCCGGGGCGTCAACCCGGCGAGCGGCCGTGAGATCCCGATCTTCGTCTCCGACTATGTGCTGATGAGCTACGGCACCGGCGCCATTATGGCGGTGCCGGCGCACGACACCCGCGACTGGGATTTCGCCAAAAAGTTCGGCCTGCCGATCGTCGAGGTCGTCAAGGGCGGCGACGTCGAAAAAGAGGCGTTCACCGACTGCGCCTCCGGCATCCTTATCAACTCCGGCTTCCTCGACGGCATGAGCGTCGCCGAGGCGAAAAAAGCCGTCACGGAATTCCTCGAAAAAGAGGGCAAGGCCCGCCCGAAGACCAACTACAAGCTCCGCGACTGGGTCTTCAGCCGCCAGAGATACTGGGGCGAGCCGATCCCGATGGTCTACTGCGAAACATGCGGCTGGCAGCCGATCCCGGAATCGGAGCTGCCGCTCCTGCTGCCGGACGTACAGTCCTACGAGCCGACCGACACCGGAGAGAGTCCGCTCTCCAAAATGGACGACTGGGTCGCCACCACCTGCCCCTGCTGCGGCGGACCCGCGAAGCGCGAGACCGACACGATGCCGCAGTGGGCCGGCTCCAGCTGGTATTTCATGCGCTATTGCGACCCGCACTGCGCGGATGCCGTCGGCGCGAAGGAGGCCCTCGACTACTGGCTTCCGGTCGACTGGTACAACGGCGGCATGGAGCACACCACCCTGCACCTGCTCTACTCCCGCTTCTGGCATAAATTTCTCTACGACATCGGCGTCGTCTCCTGCCCGGAACCTTACGGCAAACGCACGAGCCACGGCATGATCCTCGGCGAGAACGGCGAGAAGATGTCCAAATCGCGGGGCAACGTGGTCAACCCGGACGACGTGATCCGTGACTACGGCGCCGACACGCTGCGCCTCTACGAGATGTTCATCGGCGACTTCGAGAAGGCCGCCCCGTGGAGCACCAGCTCGATCAAGGGCTGCAAACGCTTCCTCGACCGCATCTGGGCGCTGCAGGATATCATGACCTCCGGCGGCATCCGCCCGCAGTTTGAGGGCGAATTCCACCGCACGATCCGGAAGGTCGGCGAGGATATCGACAGCCTCAAGGCCAACACCGCGATCGCCGCGATGATGACGCTGCTCAACGACCTCAGCGACTCCGGCTCCGTCACCGAAGAAGAATATAAACTCCTGCTCGCGCTGCTCAATCCGTTCGCCCCGCACGTCACCGAGGAGCTCTGGCAGATCCTCGGCGGCAAAGGGCTGCTCTGCAAACAGCCGTGGCCGCAGTACGACGAAAAGAAGTGCGTCGAGCAGACCGTCGAGATCGTGGTCCAGATCTGCGGAAAGATCAAGGCGCATATCGATATCGACGCGGATGCCGGCGAGGAAGCGACGCTTGCGGCCGCCAAAGCCGCCGTCGCCGATCAGCTTGACGGAAAAACCGTTCTCAAGGAGATCTGCGTCCCCGGCAAACTGGTCAACCTTGTGGTAAAATAAACCGCCGCAACTGTCGAATCTGCGAATTTTCGAAAAAGGAAAAAATCTTTTCGGCGGGTTTTCCACTTGACACGCAAGAATGCAAGTAATATAATAATCCCGTTACATTTATGTACGGAGGGCAAAAATGCCCTTTAACTCCGGCCTTTGAGGCGAAGGAGGGAAATCAGGTAATGGCAGAAGTTCACGTCAAAGAAAATGAATCTTTGGACAGCGCTCTCAGACGCTTTAAACGTCAGTGCGCTCGCTCTGGCGTCCTCGCGGAAGTCAGAAAGAGAGAAGCATACGAGAAGCCTTCGGTAAAACGCAAAAAGAAATCCGAGGCCGCCCGGAAGCGCAAATATTAATAGCTTACGCGGAAGGCGGATGGCGTTTGCCGTCCGCTTTCTTATTTCCATCCGGAAAGGAACCTTTTATAAAAAAGGAGGGAGAAGATGGCAATTTACCGGCCGAAACACCGTTTTCGCAGGGTCACCGGCATCACGCCGGAGGACGTGCGCGCCGTCGGCGGAAAGGCTTTGATCCTTGACGTCGACAACACTCTCTCCACCCACGGCTCCCAGAAGCCGCTCAAGGGCGTGCCGGAGTGGATCGCAAAAATGCAGGCGGCGGGGTTCCCGATGGTCATCGTCTCCAACAACAGCGCCGAGCGGATCGCTCCTTTCGCAAAAAAACTGGGCCTGCCCTATGTGGAAAACGGAAGGAAGCCGCTCCCCTACGGATTTCGCAGGGCGTGCCTGCTGCTGGGCGTTCCGCCGAAAGACGCCGTCGTCGTCGGGGACCAGCTTTTCACGGACCTCATCGGCGGCAAGTATTTCGGCGCCAAAGTTTTTCTGACCAAACCCATCCGCCCGGAGGAGACGATCTTTTTCCGCCTCAAACGTCGGCTGGAACGCTTCATTATCGAATAAACGCATCATACGGAGGCATCTTATGGACAGAATCAAGCGCCTTGCCGGGGAACTCCCGGAGGATCTGGACGCCGCATTTATCAACTCGGCCGTCAACCGCAGATATTACACCGGTTTTAATTCCAGCGCAGGCGTGCTGCTCGTCACAAGGGACGACGCGACCATCTTCCTGGATTCCCGTTATATTGAGGTCGGCACCCGCACAATCACCGACGCGCACGTCGTGCTGATGGGCGACCTGACTGCGCAGCTCAACGCGTACTTCGAGGAGCACCACGTAAAAACCGTCGGCATCGAATCCGGCTACATGACGGTTGAGAAGCTCTTCAGCCTGCAGATGGTGCTGAACGTCGAGATGAAGGACGACCCGCGCCTCAACAGCATCGTCCTCCGTCAGCGCCGGGTCAAGACCCCCGACGAGATGGAGCAGATCCGCGCGGCGCAGGCGATCACCGACCAAACATTTCTTTATATGCTGGATCAGATCAAACCCGGCCTCTCCGAAAAGGATCTGCAGCTTGAATTGGATTTCCACATGCTGCGCAACGGCGCGACGGGCCTCGCCTTTGAGACCATCCTTGCCGCCGGCGCCAACGGCTCGATGCCGCACGCCGTACCGGGGATGAACGTCATCAAAGAGGGCGACTTCGTCACGATGGATTTCGGCGCCGCCGTCAACGGCTACTGCTCCGATATGACGAGAACGGTCGCCGTCGGCAAAATCACGGAGGAGCAGGAAGCGGTCTATCAACTCGTCCTTCGGGCGCAGACCACCGCCGAAGCCGCGGTGCGCGCCGGCATCCCCTGCGACGAGATCGACGCCGTCGCCCGCAGGATGATCTACAGGGCCGGCTACGAGGGCAAATTCGGCCACGGGCTGGGGCATTCTCTTGGCCTTGAGATCCACGAGGATCCGCGCTTCTCGCCGACCTGCCATGACGTGACCGTTCCGGGCCTCGTCATGAGCGTGGAGCCGGGCATCTATCTTGAAGGCCGGTTCGGCGTCCGGATTGAGGATATCGTGCAGGTCACCGAGGACGGCTGCGACATCATCACCGGGAGCGAAAAAAAATTAATCCGGCTGTGAGGGCTTTTCCGCGGGGCGTTTTGCCCGGTTTTGAAGAAAAATCAAGCCGTCATGGCGTTCCCTGCCATATTTTCACGCGCAAAGTATTGCAAAACAGGCAAAAATCGGATAGAATTTAACTGTTGGATTCCGCGTATTTATAATTAGGAGGTAAAATTATGATTTCTGCCGGCGATTTCAGAAACGGCGCTACTTTCGAGATGGAGGGAAACGTATACTCGATCATCGAATTCCAGCACGTCAAGCCGGGCAAGGGTGCCGCTTTCGTCCGCACGAAGATCAGAAACGTGATCTCCGGCGCCGTGGTCGAGCACACATTTAACCCGTCCGACAAATTCCCGACCGCTTATATCGAAAGAAAAGATATGCAGTATCTCTACAACGACGGCGATCTCTACTATTTTATGGACCCGGAGAGCTTTGAGACCATCCCGATCTCCCAGAACACGCTCGGCGACAACTTCAAATTCGTTCTTGAGAACATGGACTGCAAGGTCATGTCCTACAAGGGCAACATTTTCGGCGTCGAGCCGCCGACCTTCGTCGAGCTCGAGGTCACCCATACCGAACCCGGCGTCCGCGGCGACACCGCCACCAACGTCACGAAACCCGCCGTCGTCGAAACCGGCGCCGAGCTCAAGGTTCCGCTTTTCATCAACGAGGGCGACCACATCCGCGTCGATACCCGCACCGGCGAATATATGGAAAGAGCCTGATTTCCGGGCATACTATCTCCGAAAGACAACGCGTTTTTTCCACCTTTTAAAAAAGAAGTATGGAGGTTTCCGTTTATGAACATCACTGAAAAAGTTGCCCACCTGAAAGGCCTCATCGAGGGCATGGAACTGGAAGATAATAAAGAGACGAAGCTCATCAAGGCCATCTCCGAGATCCTGGAGGACGTCGCGTATGCCATCTCCGACGCCGAGGACGAACTGGGCGAACTGGGCGAAGAGGTTGAAGCGATCGACGAGGACCTCGGCCGTCTCGAAGACGATTATTACGGCGAAGAGGACGAAGACGAAGACGAGGACGAGGATGAGGGCGGCTGCTCCTGCTGCTGCGGCGAGGACGGCATGTACGAAGTCAAGTGCCCCGCCTGCGGCGAATCCATCTGCGTGGACGAGGACACCATCAACGGCGGAGAGATGAAATGCCCGAACTGCGGTGAGCTGCTCGAGTTTGATCTCGAAGACGAAGACGAGGGCGAAGACAACAAGGAGTAATCCTCCTTTTTTCCCAGAAAAAAAATCTGTTTCGGGGCAGGGTGTAATTCCCTACCGGCGGTAATGTCCGGCCGCTTTGGTCGGATTAGTCCGAGACTTGCGTTCCTCCCGGCACGGCCGGAAACCTGCGGAAAAAGCCGCGGTTTTCCGCTTTCGGGCAGGATGCGATTGAACCGGTGTGATTCCGGTACCGACGGTAAAGTCCGGATGGCGAAACGAACCATAGCGCAAAGGCCCCGATGGCATTTCATTCATCGGGGCTTTCTTTTTTAGGATCGGGCGCGGAGCCTCGTTCGTCTTCCCTTCGTGGTTTGACGGCGCGCCGCGCGGCCATACTATAAGAAAACGCCCCTCATTCTCCGGCGGAAAGATGCCGCCGGAATTTTCCCCGCACGGCGGCATTCTTCTGCCCCGTACGGAATTTAATGATTGGCCGGCCGCACGGTCCGGCGAGGGGAGAATCTTATGAAAACAATTTCAACCAAAAAAATGGTGACGCTCGGCGCTCTGGCCGCCTGCTCCATCGTGCTGATGCTGCTCGTGCGGATCCCGTTTCCGCCGGCGCCCTTCCTCGAATACGACCCGGCGGACATCCCGATTCTGATCGGTACCTTTCTCTTCGGGCCGTGGTGGGGCTTCCTGCTGACCGTGGTGGTCTCGGTGATCCAGGGCTTCACCGTCAGCTCCGGCAGCGGCATCATCGGCATCGTCATGCACATCGCCGCGACCGGCTGCTTCGCTCTGGCTGCGGGCGCCATCTACCGCCGACACAGAAGCCGCAGGGCCGCCTATTTTGCCCTCGCCCTCGGTGTTCTTCTGCAGACGACGGTCATGGCCGGGATGAACCTCTGGCTGACGCCGATCTTTATGCAGACGCCGCGGGAGGTGGTGCTCCAGATGACGCTGCCGGTGATCCTGCCTTTTAATATTATAAAGGCCGGCGCAAACGCGGCCGTGACGGCGCTTGTCTACAAACGCATCAGCCGCCTGATACATAAAGAACTGGATTGGTGAACGGAGGGCGAAGCTTGCAGATTTTATCGGACTGGGGTGCAAAGACGTCGGCGGAGGCCGTGGAGCTGGAAAAAGCGGGCCTCGCCAACGTCCCGAAAAGAAAACAGAGCCGCTCCGTCGGGCAGATCATCCGGGCCAACCTGTTCACCTGGTACAACTTTATCCATCTGCTGCTGGCGGCCCTCGTCATCTCGGCCGAATCGTGGAAAAACCTGCTCTTCCTCGGCATTGTGGCCGGCAACTTCCTGATCAGCACGATTCAGGAGATCCGGGCGAAAAAAGTGCTGGACGGCCTCACCCTGCTGCAGAGCGGCGACGCCTCCGCCGTCCGCGACGGAGAGGAGATCTCCCTGCCCGCGGAGAAGCTCGTCCTCGGCGACGTGGTGCTCATCCGGGCGGGCGATCAGGTCTTTGCCGATCTCGCCGTGCTCGGCGGACGGGCGGAGCTCAACGAATCCATGCTCACCGGGGAGAGTATCCCGGTCATGAAGCGTGAGGGCGACGCCGTTTTCTCCGGAAGCTGCTGCGTCTCCGGCTTCTGCGCCGCGAAGGTGACCGCCGTCGGGGACGGGCGGAGAGCCGAAAAGATCGCCGCGGCGGCAAGATCCGCCGACAAGACCGAGCCGGTGCTCAAAGCGACGCTCCGGAAGCTGATCCGCGGGCTCTCGGCCTTTGTGCTGCCGATCGGCACCGTGCTCTTTCTGTATGACTATTTTTATTCCGGCCTCCCTTACGCGGAGACCGCCGTCCGTTCCGCGGCCGCGATGCTGGGTATGATCCCGGATGGGCTCTGGCTGCTGACCAGCGTCAGTTTCACCGAGGGCGTGATCCGCCTCGCGCGGCACGGCGCCCTGCCGCGGGATATCTATTCCTATGAAAATCTCGCCCGGACGGACGTGCTGTGCCTCGACAAGACCGGCACGCTGACGACCGGCGTCGACGTGCTAAAAGGCATCGTCCCGCTGGACCCGGACTTCAACTATAATAATATTCTCTCAGGCATCCTGACGGCGCTCCCCGAGCGCGACGGCACCACCTCCGCTCTGGAAAAGGCCGTCCCCGCGGAGACAAGCTGGAACGCCGCGGACGCTTTGCCCTTTTCCTCCGAGCGCCGGTACTGTGCGGCCGATTTCGGCCCGCACGGCGTCTTTCTTCTCGGCGCGCCGGAGGCCCTCACCGCCGACCCCGAGGTCCTTTCGGATTTTGAAAGCTATGCCGCCGCCGGGAACCGCGTCCTGCTGCTCTGCGCGGGAAGCCGCTCCGACGGCCTCTATCGGCCGGACAAGCCCTTGTGTTTTCTCCTGCTGGGCGAAGAGATCCGCCCCGGCGCCGGCGAAATTCTCCGCCGTTTTCTCAAAAACGGCGTCTCGCTCCGGATCCTCAGCGGGGATAATCCGCACTCCGCCGCATTTGTCGCGGAAAAGGCAGGAATCCCCGGCGCGGAGCGCTGCGCCGACGCCTCCGCGCTCTCCGACGCGGAACTCGCGGAAGCTATTAAGAATACCGTCGTCTTCGGCCGCGTCTCGCCGGAGCAGAAGCAGCGGATCATCCGCCTGCTGAAGGCGGAGGGACATATGGTCGCGATGTTCGGCGACGGCGTCAATGATGTACCTGCCCTGCGGGAAGCGGATTTCTCCGCCGCGATCAAGGCGGGCTCCCCCGCCGCAAGGCATGCCGCCGACATGGTGCTGCCCGGCTTCGACGCGCTGCCGGCGGCCGTCTCTGAGGGACGGCGGGTCGTGCACCACATCCGCAGGACCGCGGTGCTCTTTCTCTCCAAAACTTTCTACTCCTTCGCGTTGGCGGCGGTGCTGCTGATCCTTCCGTTTTCCTATCCGTTCGTGCCGATCCAGATGACGCTCGTCGGCGCGCTCGCGACCGGCATCCCGGGGCTCGCCCTCTCTCTGGAGCCGGAGGAAATGCCGATCCCGAAAGATTTTATGAGATCGGTGCTCCGATGGGCGGCCCTCGCGGGCGCAACGGTGTTTGCCGGTGTGCTCACGCTGCTGACGTTGGGCGCCTATTTCGGCATTCCAACCGCCGAAATTTCCACCGCCTGCGTCTACTACACGGCCTTCTCCGGTCTGATGGCGCTGCTGACGGCCTGCATGCCGCTCAATCTCAAGCGGGCCGTTCTCGTGTGCGCCATGTTCCTTCTGCTGGTCATCGCCGCCGCGCTGTTCCCGGAGTTTTTCCTCTTTACGGCGCTCGGCGGAAAAACAATTCTGATTTTGTGCTGCCTGCTGCCGCTGACGCTCGCGCAGGCGGTGATAAGGTGGTGCTCTTTACGGGAAATGAAGTGATGCGTTTCGCCGCGCCGGACGACGCGGCACAGATGCTGGCGGTCTACGCACCCTATGTGCGCAAAACGGTGATCTCCTTTGAATACGAGGTGCCTTCTCTGGAGGAATTCCGTGGGCGAGTGGAGAAATATACGAAACGGTACCCGTGGCTCGTCTGCGAGCGGGATGGGGAAATCCTCGGATATGCCTATGCTTCTTCGCTTTACACCCGTGCGGCCTACAACTGGATAGCGGAAACCTCGATCTACCTTCGGGAGGACTGCCGCGGAACCGGCATCGGCCAAAAGCTCTATGCCGCGCTGCTCGACTGCTTGGTGGCGATGAACTTCTATGTGGATTACGCGCGGATCTGCGCCTCCAATGAAGCGAGTATCCGCTTCCACGCAAAATTTGGGTTCCGGGAGGCGGGCCGCTGCAAAAATATCGGCTACAAGTTCGGCACATGGCAGGATATCGTCACGCTGGAGAAAGTGCTCCGCGAGCCGGAGATCCCGCCCCGGCCGATCCTGCCGATCGAAAGGCTCGGTTTCGACGGCGCACACCCCTACATAATCGAAAAAAACGATTGACCCGGATTGTTCCCTTCTGTTTCCGCCCCGCGCCCCTGCAGGCCCGGAAAGAACGCGGGGGGATCGTCTTTTGTTTGTCCATTCCGGCGCCCGCGCTCTTTTCGTACCCGGGAAAAACGCGGCAGGAAGGTTGTGGGCTTCCGGCGCGCGGCGGCCCGGACTCCGCTGCGTCTCCCTCAGGAAAAGATCACCGGACGTACATCGGAGAAACAAAAAATCTTTTTTGGGGGCGGCGTGCCTGCAGAGGAAGCCCTTTTCCGGACGTCGAGATACTCTTTTTGCGCGGCGCCCGCGCGGAGAAAACCGTGCGGAAGAACGCCGCGGCATCGGTTTGCTCCATAAAAAAACAGGCTTCTGATCGAAGTCTGTTTTTTTATGCCAATTTTTTTGGAAACCTGCAAAAAAAGCGTCTGATTTTTCCACTTTATTTAAGGTGCCCGGTGCGGGTCTCCCCAAGATATCCGTCGGGTGCCGAAAGAGCAAGTACCCTCTCAGGCGTGCGTGCAAAAGAAAACGCCCTCGCAGCCGTGAGGGCGTTTCGCACGCAGGCCCGGGACCCACGCGGTGACGTATGCATGTATTCCCTGTTGATGCGGATTTCCGGCTCAGGCCAGGCAGATGGCGTCCGGATTCCATCCGACGGCGGCGCGGGCAGAAACAAAACGGCTCCCCACCATGTGAGGAGCCCGAATTGCACGCAGGCTGAGCCTGCTGGTGCCGCTGACCAGACTCGAACTGGTATGCCTTCAACGGGCAGCGGATTTTAAGTCCGCGGTGTCTGCCATTCCACCACAGCGGCGCGCGGGTATATTATAGCAAATCGGCTTTTCCTTGACAAGTATTTTTCTCGCCGTATGCGGGAAGAAATTCGCCCAAATCCCTCCGGAAACGCCCTCCTGCCCTCTTTATTTTAAAAAGAATTAATAATTTGCTGTAGTGACTTTACCTGTCTCGTGTGCTATAATCCATACTGTAGTAATATATTCCAAATTTAGGAGGTATGTAGTGTGAAACTCTTTAAAAATTTGGCTGCGCTGTGCCTCGCGGCGCTGATGGTCCTTGGCGCGGGCGGCTCGCTTCTGCCCGACCTCGGCACCGCTGTGACCGCAGAGGCCGCCACCAAGAGCAACTATGATTTTAGTATTTGGTTTGAGAGCGACAGCGATGAATTCGACGGCCCGGACATCGATACCGAAATCAAGTACTATGATGAAGACGACGACCTGCCGCTCGATGTACCGGACGTGGACGACATCTTCGACGACGACGACTACGACGGCTGGACCTTCCGGTACTGGTGGTGCGAAGAGACCGAAGAGAAAATTTATGCCGGCAACACCATCACCGACGTCGACGACGACAAGTACCACTTCTACGCCGTCTGGAGAGACGAAGATGAGGGCGACGGCGACTTTGAGATCACTTACAAGATCGGCGAAGCCGGCGACGCAGACAACGTCGTGAAATATTCCGACGGCGATTTCGTCGCGCCAAAAGTCAGCAAGATCTTTGACGAGGACGAATACGACGGCTGGGATTTCGACTGCTGGGAGATCACCAGAGGCGACAGCGATTATAAAGGCGAGACCTATGATGCCGGCGACACGATTCCCGAAGAGGCCTTCAACGATGACGACGAGATCACGCTGACCGCCCAGTGGGAAGAAAACGACGACGCCTGCACGGTCAAGTACTCCTCCGGCAACAGCAAGGCCACCGGAACGAACCCCACCACCCAGACCGTGGATTACGGTGATTCCGTCACCCTGCCGAGCAACCCCTACACCCTCAGCGGCTACACCTTTGCCGGCTGGGATGTGAACGGCACGGTCAAGAAGGCCGGCGATAAAATCACCGTCAAGGACGACCTGACGATCAAGGCCACCTGGACCGCCGTCGCCAACGTGACCCTTACTTACAGCCCCGGCAAAGGCACCGGCACGGCCTACACCAAGACCTACTCGGCCGGCACCACGATCAAACTGGAGGCCAACAGCTTCACCCGCGAGGGCTACACCTTCATCGGGTGGTGGATCGCCTCCGTCAGCAAGACGCTGGCCGCGGGCACTTCCGTGACCATCAACGGCAACGACTCCGCCACCGCGCAGTGGACCGCCATTGCCGCCCCCGAGCCGACCACGAGCGCGCCAGCCGCTTCCGAGCCCGCCACGAGCGCACCGGAACCCATTTCCGAGCCGGAATCCAGCGAGCCCGAAACGAGCTCCGAGCCGGAATCCAGCGAGCCTGAAGAAGAAAACGACGGCACTCTTTCCTATACGATTTCCGGCGAGACTCCGGTCTCCGGCATCTCCGCGGTGCTTGATGACGACATCGGCAACGCTCAGCTCTGGGTGACCGCCATCAACGGCAGCAATGCCGCCGACAACACCACCTCCGCGCTGATCGGAAACGGCGACGCCGTCGCCGCGTTCGACCTCTCTCTGCTGGTGGACGGCAGCACCTACAGCGAGCCCGTCTCCGGAACCATCTCCTTCGCCATGCAGGGCAGCATGGAGGTTCCTTCCTCCGCATACGGCGAGGCTTCCCTTGCGGTGTTTCACGTCACCACGATCGACAAATTCACCGGGGAGGGCTATTACCTCCCGGACGGCAAGAAAGCGCTCTATTTTGACAGCGAATCCGGCGAGGAGAGCGAAGCAAGCTTCTTCGGCTTTGAGACGGAAAACGGCGTCAGCCGCATCATCATCAAGGACAGCGCCGAAGCGCCGACCTCCTTCGCTTATCTCTCCGAGGCGGGCACCGTCGTAGAGGTCCGGCTGGTTCCCAATGCCAATGCCGAAACCCTCGACATCGACTTTACAAGCCTCTCTCCGTTCCTGATCGCCTGGCTCGAGATCAATGAATCGGCCGGCGGCGGGCTTCCGCTTTGGGTCTGGATCGTCATCGGCGGCGTTCTGGTCTTTGCCATCCTCATCGTGGCCCTGCTCGTAATCCGCGGCAAAAACGCCAAAGAGGAACAGAAAGCGGCCGAGCGCCTCACCCGCAGGGAACCCTATCCGGAAAAGGCCATGGCCAAGGAAGCTCCGGCCCCCGCTCCGCATTTCTACAACGACAACTTTGAACCGGCCTCCGATTTTGAGGCAAAGAAGGGATTCGACGTTGCCACCGCAGGGGACGACGACGAGAACTACACCAGCTGGAACAACTTTCTGAAAAAGGAATAATCTCTTCTCTGTAAAAAAACAAGCCTCCGGAACGATCCGGGGGCTTCGTTTTATCTCTTCGGATCGTGATGCGGTCCGTTGGCTTTATGGGAAATTACAAAATCGGAGGGATGTTTTTGTGAAAATCGTGCGCCGGTTTTTGGCCGTTCTGCTTGCGGCCATGCTGCTCTTCTCCACCGCGGCGACCGTTTTTGCCGACAACTGCACCGTCTACTATGAGGCGGGAAGCGCCGACCGGAACGAAAGCGTAACCAAAGTCTGCAAAAATGTTGACGAAGGCGACTACTATACCATTCTCCGCCCCGGCGCCGTCTTCGACGACTACGACGAATACGTCGACGACGGGTATGAATTCGACCACTGGGAGGATCAGAACGGCAAGGAATACCAGTCCGGCGATACCGTCCAGTACCGCCGTTTTGAGGACGGCACCCTTGAGCTGACCGCCGTCTGGGAAGACGACGAGGACGACGAGGACGACACCGTCACCTACGGCGTCACGTACAGCGCCGGCACCGCGGGTAAGAATTCCGATAAAAAAACCTATTCGGGCGATTTTGAAGCCGAGGAGCCGGATGCCGTCCTTGCGGACTTTGCAGAATACAAGGAAGACGACTACCGCTTCGTCTGTTGGATGGACAAAGTCGGGAATACCTTCGAGGAAGGCGATACGATCGACGTCAGCGAGGCGCCTTTCAATACGAGTTACAACATGACGCTGACCGCCGTCTGGATCCACGACGGCGACTATCAGGTGTACTTCCGCTCCGGCACGACGGAGGCGAAGGGAACCGACCCGGACAGCTTCTACGCAAAATACGACAAAACCTATACCCTGCCGGAGAACCCTTACACCTTCACGGGATTCGCCTTTGCGGGATGGAATGTCGACGGCACGGTCATGCAGCCCGGCGATAAGTATTCCGTCCGGGACGGCCTCGTCGTCAAAGCAACCTGGAAGGACGCCGGCGTCGAGCTGACCTATCTGCCCGGTGAAGGCCAGGGCGCCTCCTATAAAGAAACCTATCAGTCCGGCGAGACCATCACGCTCGCCGAAAACACCTTTACCAAGGCCGGCTTCACCTTCGCCGGATGGCTGATCGGCTCCGTAAATACCGTAATCCCGGAGGGCACTTCCGTGGTGATCGCAGGCAACGATACCGCCACCGCCCAGTGGGTAACGGAGACCGCCCCGGCGGAGACCTCCGCTCCGACGGAGGAATCCTCCTCCGAAGCCGTTTCGGAACCGGAATCCGAATCCGTCCCTGAGGAGATGGAGCCTGTCGCGGAACCGGAAGAGCCGAAGACGCTCTCCTACTCCATCTCCGGCAACACGCCGATTTCCGGCATCACCGTGGAGCTTGAGGGCGGCACCGAGGACATGGAGCTGCTGGTCAACCCGATCACGGAGGCCTCCTCCACCGACTCCACCACCGCATCCCTGCTGGAGAGCGGCGATGCGGCGGCCATCTTCGACCTCGCGCTCCAGACTTCCGGCTCCGGCTACACCGGAAAAACTTCCGGAACCGTTTCCTTCGAGATCAACGCCGACTTCGGAATCCCCGAGGCGCCGTACAAATCCGCCCGGATCGCCATCGCGCATGTGATGCAGCAGGACGCGTTTGAAGGAAGCGGATACTACAAGGTCGACGGTGGAAAAACGGTCTGGTACGACCTCGCCGACGGCAGCGCGCAGGAATCCGATGCGATCACCCTCGTAGAGACGCAGGGCATTTACCGCGCCGTGGTCGCCGACGCCTCCTCGGCTCCGGCGAGCTTTGCCTATCTCTCCGACGACTCCACGGTTGTGGAGGTTGCGTTCGCCTCCGGACCGAATGCCGATTCCTTTGCGATCGGCTTCACCAGCCTCTCCCCCTTCCTGATTCTCTGGGTCGAGCAGAACGGAAGCACCGGCTCCCTTTCCCCGCTCGTCTGGGTCGCCGTCGGCATCGGAATCACGGTGGCCGTCCTTGCGCTGGGCTTCCTGCTCTATCAGGCCGTAAAGAAAAGGGCCGTCCCCTCCGGAGCGGCGGCAGTCACGGGCTGCGGCTGCGAAGATACCGCCTCCGGGCCGGACTCCGGTGAAAAATCCGATCCTGCGCCTGCGGCCGATGCATCCGCGGAGCATCCCGATTGGGGCGAGTTCCGGCAGGAATAACCGCACGGGATCTCTCCCATAGGTGGGCATCCGTGTTGTTTTTCTCATGCTCATCGAATAAAACCAATAAAAAGGCGTGGTGCGGAAATTTCCGCATCACGCCTTTTTTCATCCGGCGACAAACCGGGTACAGGAACATGGGAACACGAAGACGCCGCATACAAAAGGACGGCCCTTCTCAAAAAGCGAAAAGCCGTCTCCGGTTTATGGCATCCGTTCTGATTAGAGTTTGGTCATCCAGAGGCCGTGGAGGTTGCAGTACTCGTAGACGGCGACCGGCTTGTCCTCCGCAAGAGCGAAGACGGCCTTGGGTTCGTCGCCGGGCTGCAGATATTTCTGCTGGAAGCCTTTTTCGGTTTCAAAGCAGATCCACTGAATGTAATGTTCCGGGATCATCGGGTGAGCGACCTCACCGACAGATACGGTATAGCGCCCGCATTTGGAGGTGACAACGGGCAGATGCTTTTCGACGACGGCGTCAATGGTGCCCGGTTTCAGCTCCTGCATGGGCTCACCGCAACAGATGGTGGGGACGGGAGTTTCGTGCAGCATGACGATAATCTTTCCGCAATGCGCACAGCGATAGAATTTCATAGCAGCATCTCCTTTATGTGTCAAAATCGGGTTTCTTTCTTCCCCGGATTGGGAAAAACAGTTATTCCGCGAAAACGCGGTTATTCTGCGCAGGCG
>CAYMNV010000001.1:101787-104819 GCA_964391915.1 uncultured Oscillospiraceae bacterium | reverse complement strand
GCGCAGGCGACGTCGCCGATCGGTCCGATGATCGGCAGCGGGTCGATGCCGCGGCGGGTGTAGTAATCGGAAAGCGCGGCCTTGACGGCCTGCTCCGCAAGGACGGAGCAGTGAATCTTAACCGCGGGAAGCCCATCCAGCGCCTCGATGACCGCCTCATTGGTCAGTTTCAGGGCATCCTCGACCGGCTTGCCCTTGATCATCTCCGTTGCAATGGAGCTTGTCGCGATCGCGGCACCGCAGCCAAACGTCTTGAATTTTACGTCCTTGATGATGTCGTCCTCAATCTTGAGGTACATCTTCATAATATCGCCGCAGCGCGCGTTGCCGACTTCGCCGACGCCGTCGGCATCCGGAATCTCGCCGACATTGCGCGGATTGGTGAAATGATCGAATACTTTTTCGGAATATAACATGACTGAACTCCTCCGTGCTGCCGCAGCCGCGGCACTCTATCATAATTTTGAAATCTTTTACTTCATCATCCTGACCGCGGAAGTATCCCCGGACTGGATTTTTTCCCACAGCGGGCTCATGCCCCGCAGGCGCTCGACGATGCCCGGCAAAACCGCAAGGATCGCGTCGACGTCCTCCTCGGTGTTTTGGTCACCCAGCGTGATGCGCAGCGACCCGTGGGCGACCTCATGGGGAAGGCCAAGGGCCAGCAGCACATGGCTCGGATCAAGCGAACCGCTCGTGCAGGCGGAGCCGGAGGACGCGCAGATGCCGTAATGGTCGAGCCAGAGCAGCAGGCCCTCGCCCTCGATGCCCTCGATGGAGATGTTGACGTTGCCCGGAAGGCGCTTCTCCCGGTCGCCGTTGAGGCGCGTGCGGTCGATCTTCAGGATGTTGTCGATCAGCCGGTCGCGCAGGATCTTCGTCCTTGCGGCGCGCTCTTCGATATCCATCGTTGCAAGCTCCAGCGCCTTCGCAAGGCCCACGATGCCGGCGATATTTTCGGTGCCGGCGCGCTTGTTTTTCTCCTGGGCGCCGCCGTCGATCAGATTCGGCAGCGAGACGCCCTTGCGGATATACAAAAGGCCGATGCCCTTCATCGCGTGGATCTTGTGGCCGGAGAGGGAGAGCAGGTCGATGTTCTGCTCTTTGACGTCGATCGGGACATGCCCGACGGCCTGTACCGCATCGGTGTGGAACCAGATCTTCCGCTCGCGGCACAGGGCCCCGATCTCCGAAATCGGCTGGATGGTGCCGATCTCGTTGTTGGCGTACATAATGGAGACGATCCCCGTATCCGGACGGATCGCCGCCGCCACATCCTCCACACGGACGATGCCGTTCTCATACACCGGCAGATAGGTGACCTCAAAACCCTGTTTTTCCAACGCCATGCAGCTGTGCAGTACGGCGTGGTGCTCAAAGGCCGAGGTGATGATATGCTTTTTGCCCCGTTTGGCCATCGCCTGAGCCGCTCCCTTGAGCGCCCAGTTATCCGACTCGGAGCCGCCGGAGGTAAAATAGATCTCGTCCTCCCCGGCGCCCAGACACGCGGCACAGGTCTCCCGGGCGTGCTTTAAAGCCCAGCCCGCTTCCCTGCCTTTTTCATAAATCGTGGAGGCGTTGCCGTAGCCCTCCGTCAGCCAGGGAAGCATGGCGTCCAGCACTTCTTTGGTGATCGGGGTCGTCGCGGCGTTATCCACATATACCAATCTTTTTTCCGATTCCTTCATTCCTGATGTTCCTCGTTTTCTTAAAAAACTTCCAGGATTTTATACTATACTAATTTAGTAGGAATTGCAATACTTATCCATGAATTTTTTAAAAAAACTTTAAAAATACGGAAGAACTCCGAAAATCTTCTCCTGTGCGGCGGAAAACGAGCGGAATCTTTCGGCTAAACGGCGGCCTTTTTGGATTCCGCGACCGCAATCGCGTCGCAGCGTTCGTTCTCCGGGTGACCGGCATGGCCTTTCACCCATTCGAAGCGGACCTCGTGGATGCCGATGAGCTCCAGCAGATGCGCCCAGAGATCCGGGTTGAGCGCCGGTTTGCCGTCGGATTTTTTCCAGCCCTTTGCCCGCCAGCCGGCCGCCCAGCCCTTGCCGATCCCGTTCGCAAGGTACTGGGAATCCGTAACCAGCAGCACGCGGCACGGCTCCTTCAACGCCTCCAGCGCGGCGATCGCGCCGGAGAGCTCCATCCGGTTGTTGGTGGTGAGCGCCTCGCCGCCGGAAAGAATTTTTTCTTGGCCTTTATAGACAAGAATCGCGCACCATCCGCCCGGCCCCGGGTTTCCGGAGCAGGCGCCGTCCGTATAAACCGTAACCTCTTTCATTCTGACAACCACCCGCCACAGAAAAATTGGCAAATTCTGATTCTATACTAATAGAAGAATCAGGAAATTGCAAGAAAATTTTATAGGAAAATTTCCCCGTTTATTTTTTGATTTTTCGTCCATACTGATTTTATCTGATTTAATACGGAGCGAATAATTTTTTTGCGTTCATAAAATAATATTGACAGATAAATTAAATTCATATATGATTAATTTAATGATTTTTGGACCGGAATTAATCGAAAAAGCTGATTTTTGCCCTTCGGAATCCCGAAAGGCCTGTTTTTGATGCCGAAAACAACAAAAAATTACATATTTTTTGATTTTATTTTTATTTTTCGAAAAAATCACGGAAAATGCCGAATGATACAAAAAAGGAACCTTTTATCGAAAAAGGAGGCAATTATTTGGACAATAAACAAAATCCGGGCGATCCGAACGCAAGAAACGCCGCCCGGGCAAAAATGCAGAAGTCAAACTTAGAAAAACTGGACCACGTGCTGGCAAACCTGCCGGAGAGCCAATACGAACATGAACACGAACCCGAAGCCGAGACCCCTCAGCGGCAAAAACAGAAACGCCGCGGCCGTCCCCCCAAAAATCAGAAACCGGTCTCTCCGGTAAAGGACGGCGCCCAGAAGGAAACCCCGGCGCCACAAAAACCTGATGCTCAAAACACAAATTCCGATATGCAGGGCGGAAGCTCTCATGCTCAAAAAGGAAATCCCGGTGCCCAGAA
>CAYMNV010000001.1:82473-101687 GCA_964391915.1 uncultured Oscillospiraceae bacterium | reverse complement strand
CCGATATGCAGGGCGGAAGCTCTCATGCTCAAAAAGGAAATCCCGGTGCCCAGAACGGAAATTCCGGTGCCCAGAATGCAAATTCCGGCGCCCAGAATGGAAATTCCGGCACCCAGAACGGAAATCCCCATACCCAAAACAAAAACCGCCGTCCTCAGAACGGAGGCCATGGTGCACAGGGCGGGAATCCCGGCGCGCATGCAAAAAATGTGTCCCATGAGATCCCCGTCAACCGCGCTCCCATGGAATGGAAAAACAATTCTCCCGCAGGCTGGAATCAGAAAAAGCGCGGGCGTCCTTCCAAAAATACCAAACTTCCGCCGCTTAAGATCATTCCGCTCGGCGGACTCGGCGAGATCGGTAAAAACCTCACGGTTTTTGAATATGAAGAGGACATCGTGATCGTGGACTGCGGGCTTGCCTTCCCCGGCGACGAGATGCTGGGTGTCGACCTGGTCATCCCGGATTTCACCTATCTTGAAGAAAACCGTGACCGGATCCGCGGCCTCGTCATCACGCACGGCCATGAGGACCATATCGGGGGCATCCCCTATCTGCTCCAGAAACTGAACGTCCCGATCTACGCGACGCGCTTCACCATTGCGCTTATCGAAGGCAAGCTGGCGGAAAAGGGCCTGCTTAATAAAGCGGTCCTCAACGTTGTAAAGCCGCGCGATACCGTCACTCTGGGCTGCATGAACGTCGAGTTTATCCATGTCAACCACTCCATCCCGGATTCCTGCGCGCTGGCCCTGCACACGCCCGCCGGCATCGTCATCGAGACCGGAGACTTTAAAGTGGATTATACGCCCACCAACGACGAGATTATCGACCTTGCCCGCTTCGGCGAGCTCGGCAGCAAGGGCGTGCTGGCCCTGCTCTCCGATTCCACCA
This sequence comes from uncultured Oscillospiraceae bacterium, assembly GCA_964391915.1. GTDB lineage: Bacteria > Bacillota > Clostridia > Oscillospirales > Ruminococcaceae > UMGS1668. Next base: position 100,793 of record CAYMNV010000001.1, on the reverse strand, counting down.
ACGCGGAACGCCCCGGCTACACGCCGAGCGAGCGTACCGTCGGGGAATCCTTCGACCTGCTCTTCAAAAACGCCGGCGACCGCAGAATTTTGGTCGCCACGTTTTCTTCCAACGTCCACCGGGTGCAGCTCGCGATCGACTCCGCCGTCCGCTTCGGCAGAAAAGTAGCCGTCGTCGGCCGCAGCATGGAGCAGGTCACCGCCAAGGCGCTTGAGATGGGCTATCTGGACGCTCCGGAGGGGACCGTCGTCTCGCTGGATACGGTCTGCCGCCTGCCGGAAAACGAGGCGGTCATCATTACGACCGGAAGCCAGGGCGAGACGATGGCCGCCCTGACCAGAATGGCGATGGGCGACCACCGCAAGATCAACATCACCTCCCGTGACCTCGTCATTATCTCCGCCTACCCCATCCCCGGCAACGAAAAGGACGTCGGGCGGGTCGTCAACGAGCTGATGCGCCTCGGCGCGGAGGTCGTCTACGAGCGCTACAGCCAGATCCACGTCTCCGGGCACGCCTGCCAGGACGAGGAGAAGCTGATGCTGGCGCTGACCAAACCGCACTTTTTCATCCCCGTCCACGGCGAATATAAGCATCTGAAAAAGCATGCCGAACTCGCCCTCAGCATGGGCATGCTGCCGGAAAACGTCGTGATCCCGGAGATCGGGCGCGTGATTGAACTCAACGAGGCCGGCATCACCGCTGCCTCCACCGTATCCTCCGGGGCGATCCTGGTAGACGGGCTCGGAGTCGGCGACGTCGGCAGCGTCGTGCTGCGCGACAGAAAGCGTCTCGGCGAGGACGGCCTGATCATCGTCACCCTCACGCTCGACCACGACGGCGGCGATATTCTCGCCGGGCCGGACATTGTCTCCCGCGGTTTTGTGTATGTGCGGGAGGCGGAGGATATGCTCGAGGCAACGAAACAGATCGTGCGCAAGACCGTCGAGGCCAGCATCTCCGACAACAAGCGCGACTGGCAGAACCTTAAAACCAAAATCAAGGACGCGGTCGGAAGCTATCTTTTTGGGCTTACGAAGCGCTCCCCGATGGTGCTGCCGATCATCGAGGAGATCTCAAAGTCCGCGGTATAAAAAACAGCTACAAAAATTCGGGAAGCGGATCCGCGCTTCCCGTTTTTTTATTTGGCGAAATTTCATTTTTCGCAGCCGGCCGCGCGGGCGGCATCACAGAAAGCGCGGCCCGGTCCCCTGCGGCGTCTTCTGCGCGGGCATGCGCCCGGAGCCGATTGCAGGGATCTCGGAGACGGCGGAAGAATCTTTCCGCCGTTCGCCGCATGCCGGCCGCGGGATTCCGGACAGGCAAAACGCATTCGCGCTTTTGATGGAAAAAGCTTCGGCCGACGGCGGCACCCGCGGAGGGGAACGCTTCTGCCTTTTTTGGTACCGGATCCTCCTCCTGTTGGGGAAAATGCCCGCATTTATCGTGCCCCGAATGGGGCCGCGGCTATTGTAATCATTTTTTTCTTCTGATATAATAATTAAATACACAGACAAAATTCTTCGAAAAGGGGGCGGCATTGTGAAAAAGAAGCTTGGCTTCATGGGCCCCGCGCTGCTGACGCTGTTCATTCTGGCGTGCAGTTCCACCATAGTGACGGCGTTTTATAATCTGACGGTCTTTGTGGTGGAAGCAACCCTCACGATCGTTGCCGGTACCTTTGTTGCGCTCCGGGTCTTCCGCTCGAGGGCCGAGGCACGTCTCTTTCTGGAATCGGTCGCGGCAAAACTCTCCGCACCCGAGCGGAATGCGCTGGAGGCGTTTCCGCTGCCGGTGCTGGTGACGGACCATAAAGGCGCGATCCTCTGGTTCAACCAGAATTTTCAGAAAAACATGCCCTGCGAAAAGGAACTTTTCGGCACGAATATCGGTATCCTCTCCCCGGTGCTGACCGAGGACTCCCCGTTCCTCGACAGCCGCATGGCCGCGGTCGGCGAACGGAACTACGAGGTCTTCCGCAGCGAGGACGAAAGTGCCGGGCTCATCTTCCACTATTTCATCGACCGTACCGAAGAGAAGCGCGTTGGGAAACTTTATAAAGATACGCACCCGGCGGTGCTCACGATCCTGATGGATAACCTTGAGGACCTCTTTGCCAACTGCAAGGAGAGCGAGCGCAGCCGGATCATGGGCGAAGTGGAGAGCATGTTTGAGGAGTTTGCCTCGGGCACGGTCTCGATGCTCAAAAAGACCGACGGCAACCGCTTCATCGCCGTGATGGAGGAACAGCACCTCGCCGGCCTGATCGCGGAGCGCTTCACCATTCTGGATAAGGCGCGGGCGATCACCACCTCCGACGGCCTGCCCGTGACGCTCTCGATCGGCGTCGGGCGCGGATATTCGACGCTGCCGGAACTGCAGGCTGCCTCGTCGCAGGCGCTGGAGATGTCCCTCGGAAGAGGCGGCGACCAGGCCACCGTGCGCGACCCCTCCGGCTACGAATTCTACGGCGGCTATGCAAAGGGCGTGGAGAAGCGCGCAAAGGTCAAGACCAGAATCGTCGCGGCCGCCATGGCCGATCTGATCAACTCGAGCGATAACGTCCTCGTCATGGGGCACCGCTTCGGCGACCTCGACTGCATAGGCGCGGCGATCGGCATGGCGGGTACCGTCAGCCTGATGGGCAAGCCGGTCCGCATCGTGCTCAACCGCAAGACCTGCCTCGCGATGCCGCTCGTGCACCGCTACGAAAAGAACGGCGACCTCACCCTCTTTATTTCTCCTGAAGAGGCGCTCGACAAGATCGGCCCCGACACGCTGCTGATCATCGTGGATACCCACGTCCGGCACATTCTTGAGTCTCCGGAGGTCTATTCCGCCTGCCGGAATGTCGTCGTCATCGACCACCACCGCCGCATGCTCGGGCACATCGACAACGCGGTGATCTTCTATCACGAACCCCACGCCTCCTCCGCCTGCGAAATGGTGACGGAGTTGCTGCAATATTTCCCGGATTCCTGCAGGCCCACCAAACCGGAGGCGGAGGCCCTGCTCGCCGGCATCATGCTCGATACCAAGAGCTTCACGATGCGGGCCGGTGCGAGATCTTTTGAGGCGGCCGCCTATCTCCGCCGCCAGGGCGCCGATACCGTGGCGGTCAAGCTGCTGTTCTCCGGCACGCTGGAGGAGTACCGGGAGCGCTCCGAGGTGGTCGCCGGCGCGGAGCTCTACCGTAACTGCGCCATTGCGATCGCAAAGCCCTACCCGGATGTTTCCCTCGTCGCCCCGCAGGCCGCCGACGAGCTGCTGACGATCGAAGGCGCCAACGCCTCGTTCGTTCTGTTCCCGGTGGACGGAGGAACTTCGATCTCCGGGCGCTCCCTCGGCGCGATGAACGTACAGGTGATTCTGGAGGCGCTGGGCGGCGGCGGGCATCTGACCATGGCCGGCGCGCAGATGAAGGATATTCTGCCGGAGGAGGCGCTCTCCGCGCTGTACCAGTCCATCGACGAGTACTATGACAACGCCGCCGGCCACACGGATGCCGTGAGCGCCGAAGCCGCGGCTGCACCCGACGGAGCGCCGCAAAAGGAATGATCATTTGGGCGCCGATTAAACCCGTTTCCGTTTCGGCCGTCCGATAGCGGAAAGGCCCGCCGCGCCGCTTCCCGACGGGAGGCGGACCCTGCGGCGGCAAAAAGGATTTTCTCTGAAAGGAGCGAGTATCCATGAAAGTGATCTTTATCGAGGACGTCAAGGGCTCCGGCAAAAAGGGGGAGCTGCTCAACGTATCCGACGGGTACGCCCGCAACTATCTGATCCCCAAGAAGCTGGTCATCGAGGCGACGCCGCAGGCCACGGCGGAACTTAAGGCCAAGGAGGACGCCGCCGCCCGGAAGATCGAGCTGGAAAAGCAGAAGGCACGGGAGATGGCCGCACAAATTAACGAGAAGACGGTCCGCAGGGTGGAGCGCGCCGGAGCCGGCGGAAAGCTCTTCGGCTCCGTCACCGCCGCGGAAGTCGCCGCCGCGCTCAAGGAGCAGTACGGCGTCGAGGTCGACCGCAGAAAAATCGTATTGGAAAGCGAGATCAAGGCGTTTGGCACCTATACGGCCGAGGTGAAGCTCGGTTACGGCATCAGCGCCAGCGTCTATGTTTTGGTCGTGGAAAGCTGAAACTCCCATCTGAATGAGATTGAGGTGAGCTGCTATGGAGAAGGATTCTTCCTACCTCCTCGGGATGGAAATGCCGTACAGCCTTGAGGCGGAGCAAAGCGTCCTCGGGGCCGTACTGGTGGAACCGAGCTGCCTGCCGGAGCTGATCGACAAGCTGAAGCCGGAGAGTTTTTACCGGCCGCAGCACCGGGCGATCTTCACCATCATGATCCGGATGTTTACCTCCGGGGAACCGGTCGACTTCATCACGCTGCTCGAGGCGGCCAAGGAGGATGAGGTCTTTCAGAACGAGCAGGACGCAAAGGTCTATTTTTCCCACCTGACCGACATCGTGCCCTCCGTGCGGAACCTCGGTGCCTACATCGATATCCTGCTCGACAAACAGCTCCTGCGCAGCCTGATCGCTACAGCCGGAGGAATCCTTGAAGAGGCAAAGGAGAGCGGCTGCGAGGGCAAAGTTCTTTTGGATTCCGCCGAGCAGAACATCTACGACATCCGGCAGGGGCGCGAGGCCAAGGGCCTTGTGCTGATACGGGACGCCATTTATGAGACCTATGACCGCTTACAGAAGCTCTCCGGCCCCGACCGGGACAAATACGCCGGCCTCCGGACCGGGTACGCCGCCCTTGACGCCATCATCAACGGCTTCAACCGCACGGATCTGATCCTTCTGGCGGCGCGCCCCGGCATGGGCAAGACGAGCTTCGCGCTCAACATCGCCGCCAACGTCGCGCTCAAGCAAAAAAAGAAGGTCGCCGTCTTCTCCCTTGAAATGTCGAAGGAGCAGATCACTTCGCGGATGCTCTCCTCCGAGGCGAGGGTCGAGAGCCGGCTGCTCCGCACCGGGGAACTCGGCCAGAGCGACTGGATGCGCCTCGCGGAATCGGCACAGATTCTCTCCGCGGCGCCGATCCTCATCGACGACACGGCCGGCGTCACGGTGCCGGAGATCAAGGCAAGGCTCCGGCGGGTGCGCGATCTCGACCTCGTCATCGTCGACTACCTGCAGCTGATGTCCTCCGGCAGAAGGACGGACAACCGCGTGCAGGAGGTCTCCGAGATGACGAGGAACCTCAAGCTGATGGCCAAGGAACTGAACGTGCCCGTGATGGTGCTCTCCCAGCTCTCGCGCGCGACGGAATCGCGCTCCGAGCACCGGCCGATGCTCTCCGACCTCCGAGAATCCGGCTCGATCGAGCAGGACGCGGACCTCGTCATGTTCCTTTACCGGGAATCCTACTACGCCACACAGGAGGGCAAGCCCGCGCCGGAGGAGGATATCTCGGAATGCATGGTGGAGAAAAACCGCCACGGCGAGACCGGCACCGTCAAGCTCCGCTGGGACGGACAGTTTACGAGATTTTACTCGCTGGAGCTGTTTAAATCCGAAAACGGCTGAGTGCCGCCGGAAACCATCCGGGCACTCCCCTTTCTCCGTCGGCCCCGGAGTACGGCGGCCGTGGGAGAGAAATATTTTTGAAAATGCGGCTCCGGATTTTTGTGCCCCGCGGGTGCGGAGTTTTTCCGGGGATTCCGGAAGCGCCGGCTTGGGGAAAGACGGGGGTTCCGGAAATTCCGGGATTTGCGGCACGGCGGACAGACGCGGCGGCCCTTTCGGAAGAGCGAGACGATCATTTTTGATAAGAAAGGACGGTATGGCATGGAGCCTGAAACCGGCACCCGGTTCCCGAAACTGACCCTTGACAGGATGAAAGAAACCATCTCCAAATACGGGATGCTGCAGCCCGGCGAAAAGGTGCTGGTCGGCATCTCCGGTGGCTGCGACTCCTCCGTGCTGCTACATCTGATGAGCTTTTTGGCGACGCAGTGGGGCCTCACGCTCGAAGCCGCCCATGTCAACCACAACCTCCGTGGCCCCGAGAGCCTGCGGGACGAGCGCTTCGTGCGGTCGATGTGCCGGGAATACGGCGTAAAGCTGCATGTTCTGAACGCAAACGTCCACGCCTACGCCGAGGAACACCGCCTCGGCGAGGAGGAGGCCGGCCGGGAGCTGCGCTATCAATATTTTGAGCACTGCGCCAAACGCATGGGAAAGGGCACAAAAATTGCCACCGCGCACACCCTTTCGGACTGCGTCGAGACGTTCCTTTTCAACATGGCGCGGGGTACCGGGCTTACGGGCCTGTGCGGAATCCCGCCGGTCCGGGGCGACATCATCCGGCCGCTGATCGAGACGGCGCGGAACCAGATCGAAGAGTTCTGCGCGGATCAGGGCATCCCATATATCACCGACAGCACCAATCTGACGGACGAATATTCCCGCAACCGCATCCGCCACAGCGCCGTCCCCACCCTGCTGGAGATCAATCCCTCTTTTGAGCGGGCCTTCCTGCGCATGACGGAGCAGCTTCGGCAGGACCGGGATTTTCTCGACGACCTCTCCGACGAACTGCTCGATACCGCCGAGATCCCGACCGGCTTCGACGGCGAGACGCTGGCTCTTGCGGAGCCGGCGCTCAAAACCCGCGCGGCCGCCAAAATGCTCCGGCGCTTCGGCTTCCCCTGCGACTACGAGCGTATCGTCTGGATCGCGGATCGCTTCGGGAAAGAGGACTTCAAACTGGAGCTCGCAAAGGACGCCTACTTCGTCCAGAAAGGCGGGCTCGTCTGCCGGGAGGACAAACGCCCCGCCGAGGCGATCGCGGAATCGCCGTTTTCGGAGGGGATCGTCGAGCTTCTTCCGGGAAAATTTGCCGAATGCCACATTTTGGGCGCTTTCCACTTTAAAAATTCACACGAATTTCATCAATATGTTTTGAAAAATGCATTTGATTATGATAAAATTCATGGCGTCGCAGTCATCCGCTCGCGGAAAGAGGGCGACCAGATCAACCTCACCGGCTGCACCAAGACACTGAAAAAGCTCTTCAATGAGGCGAAAGTTCCGGTTCATCTGCGCAAAACCGTCGCCGTAATTGCGGACGACGACGGCGTTCTCTGGATCGAAGGCTTCGGCACCGACCGGCGCGCCAAAGTCACGGAGGAAACCGAAACGGTCGCGGTCATAAAAACCTCGCGCTGCTGACGCGGATATGTGTCACCGCGCGGAAAAAACGAAAACAATTGGGGGATGTTGTGGAAATGAAAGAATGCATGAAAGACGATATCGAGGAGATCCTTCTTCCCGAGCAGGAGCTGGCCAAGGCGGTCAAGAAACTCGGCCGTCAGATCAGCTCGGACTATGAGGGCAAAAACCTGATTATGGTAGGCGTGCTCAAGGGCTCCGTCATTTTTATGGCGGATCTGCTGCGTGCCATCACGATCCCGGTTTCGATCGACTTCATGTCCGTCTCCAGCTACGGCTCGGGTGTCAAAACCAGCGGCGTCGTCAAAATTATCAAGGACCTCGATCATGATCTCTCGGGGTACGACGTCCTGATCGTGGAGGATATCCTCGACAGCGGGCTCACGCTTTCCTATCTGACCAACGTCATCCGGCAGCGCAACGTCAAAAGCATCCGGGTCGCCACCCTGCTCGACAAACCGGACCGCCGCCAGGTAAACATCAAGCCGGATTACAGCTGCTTCGTCGTACCGGACAAATACGTGGTCGGCTACGGCATGGACTACAACCAGAGATATCGCAACCTGCCCTACGTCGGTGTTCTGAGACCGGAAGTCTACATGAAAAAAGAAAAATAATTTATCGGAGTTGATTCCTTGAGCAACAAGTGGAAAGGCATTATTTCCTACGCGTCCATCGGGCTTGCCGTCATTTTGGCGACCGTGCTGTTTTCCAACATGAAAACGCCCGAGGTCACACCCTTAAAGTATTACGAAATACTTAACTACTTCGACAGCGGAAACGTCGCAAGCTACACGCTCGACCTCGGCACCGGCGAGATGACCATGAAGCCGGCGGACTCCAAAGACGAAATCACGTACACCGTGCCGAACGTCAGCGTCTTTCTCGACGACATCCGGAGCATCGAGGAGAGGCACCCGGAGTGGTCCGCCACAAAGATGCAGCAGGATTACCTGCCGGTGGACGAGACGCCGTGGTGGTTCTCGATCCTGCCTACGATGCTGCTCGTCGGAGCCATGGCCGTGTTCTGGATCTACATGATGCGGCAGGCAGGCGGCGGCAAGGTCATGAATTTTGCCAAGGCCAAATACAAGGTCACCGACGAATCCCGCAGGACCACATTCGCCGACGTCGCCGGCTGCGACGAGGAGAAGGAGGAGCTCCAGGAGATCGTCGAATTTCTGAAGAACCCTGAGCAATTCAACACTCTCGGCGCCCGGATTCCTAAGGGCGTGCTGCTGGTCGGCCAGCCCGGCACCGGCAAGACGCTGATGGCGAGAGCCGTCGCGGGAGAGGCCGGCGTGCCTTTCTTCTCGATCTCCGGCTCGGATTTCGTCGAGATGTTTGTGGGCGTCGGCGCCTCGCGTGTCCGCGACCTGTTCGATCAGGCCAAGAAGAACGCCCCCTCCATCGTCTTTATCGATGAAATCGACGCCGTGGGCCGGCACAGAGGCGCGGGCCTCGGCGGCGGCCACGACGAGCGCGAGCAGACGCTCAACCAGCTGCTCGTCGAGATGGACGGCTTCGGCTCCAACACCGGCATCATCGTGATCGCGGCGACCAACCGCGCGGACATCCTTGATCCCGCGCTGCTGCGTCCGGGCCGTTTTGACCGCCAGGTCACCGTCGGTTTGCCGGACGTCATCGGCCGGGAAGCCATCCTAAAAATTCATACCCGCAACAAGCCGATCGGTCCCGACGTGGATCTTGCCGTCATCGCAAAATCCACGGTGGGCTTCACCGGCGCCGACCTTGAGAACCTCGCCAACGAGGCCGCCCTCCTCGCCGCCCGCCGCGGAAAGAAAGCCATCACCATGGCGGAGATCGGGGACGCCACCATCAAAGTGGTCGCCGGTCCGGAAAAGCGCTCCCACAAGGTCAGCGAAAAGGATAAGCGCCTCACCGCCTACCACGAGGCAGGCCATGCGGTCGTCACCTATTTCTGCGCGACGCAGGATGCCGTGCATGAGATCTCCATCGTGCCGCGCGGCTACGCGGGCGGCTATACCATGAGCCTGCCCTCCGAGGACCGCAACTATATCACCCGCCGCTTTATGGAGGAGGAGCTCTGCACCCTGCTCGGCGGCCGCGTCGCGGAACAGATCGTCTTCGGCGATATCTCCACCGGCGCCTCCAACGACATCGAGCGTGCCACCACCCTCGCACGGAATATGGTCATGCGCTACGGCTTCAGCGAAAAGCTCGGTCCGATGGTCTACGGCTCCGACGAGAATGAGATCTTCCTCGGCCGCGACCTCTCGCAGGGCCGCCACTACTCCGACGAGGTCGCCTCCGATATTGACGCGGAGATCCGCAGCTTCATCGACAATGCCTACGATCAGGCAAAAGCCATCCTCGAGAAGCACCGGGACAAGCTTGAGAATACCGCAAACCTGCTGATGGAAAGAGAAAAGATCAGCGGCGACGTGTTCAAGGCCATCATGGACGGCCAGCCGCTTCCGGAGGAACCGAAACCGGATGCCGCGCCCGACGCTGAAGGGACTCCTTCCATCTCCGAACCGGAAGAGGAAGCTCCGAAGACGACGGATTCCGGAGAAGATGCCCCGGCCGGTACGGACGTTCCTGCGGAGGAGCCGCCGGCCCCGGAGACAAAGCCTGAAAACTGAATCACAGATACGAAGAACCGGACAGGCAAACCCGCCTGCCCGGTTCTTTTTTTGCCCAAAAATTAAAAACAGATCCTCCGCGGAAGTCGGATTTCCGAAACGGAACAAAACCCGGAGCCGAACCCTCGAACAGTGATGATCCGTCAACGAAACCGGACCGGCAAACCCGCCTGCCCGGTTCTTTTCTGGCCGGAGGGGCCAAAACAGATCTTATGCGGGAGTTGAAATCCCAAAATGGCAGGAGACTCGGAGCCAAGCGCCGACCGCAGTGCGCCCGCACGGGGTTATGGAATCCTCATCAGAAACAAGCGTTTCGGAGGCGTAGGATCATGGGCGAAAGGAACGGATGATCCTACCTTTCTCTGGGCAAAACCGCCGGTTTCAGACGTCGATCGAGCGGCAGGGCGTTTTCGCCTTTGAAGCGGCGACGATCCGCAGCTCCTCAAGCGGCACGCCGGCGCAGTACTGCTCAAACTCCGGTGCAAGATCCCGCAGACGGAGCTGCGCCGTGGACGGACTGACGGAAAATTCCTTCGCAATCAGGCGGAAGGCACGTCCCTCATCCGCAAGCAGAATAGAACGTATGTTCTTTACAAAAGGAAGAAAGCTGCGGTACGGCATCAGGAGCTCCGCCGCGCCCTGATTCGCCTGCCACTCCAAGGCGCCGGTGTCTCCTTCCGAAAGGCCGGTATTTCCGCAGAAAAACTGCCTCCCGCCGTGCAGAAGGTAGTGGATCAGCTCGTGCGCGACCGTAAACCGGCGGCTCTCCGGGCTGCCGGCGGCGTTGAGCACGATCTCGGAGTGATAGTCGCCCCGCATCAGAAAGCCGGAGAGGCGCCGGGATTCGAACGCATAGCAGGAGACCGTGATGCCCAGACGCCGCGCCAGCTGATAGGGGTCCGCCGGGCCGCCGACAGAAAGGGCCGCCCGCCGCTCATCTACAAGGCGGTATAGCTCCGCTTTCTCCATAAAACTCAACGGACATCCTCCTTTTTAAAGCGGCTCGCGATATCGAGCAGAAGCTCCATGTCGCTCTCGGTCAGATTCAGCTCCTTCGCGCCCTTTAAAAAATGGAAATAGATATCCGGAAGTTCCTCGCCGGCCATCACCCGGCACTTGCTGTTGCCGAGCAGATAGTCCGCCGAGACTCCAAAATACTGCGCCGCCCGGAGAAGCTTCTCTCCCGACGGAATGCTCTTATCCCATTTCATCACGGAATTTTTCGAAAATCCGCATTCCCGTTCCATTTTTGCAAGAGAAACGCCCTTTTCTGCCGCAAGAATTTTAATCCTTTCCAGTAACTCCATTTTGATTTGTCCGCCCTCCGGTGAAAATATTCGTTGTGACAATTTTGGTATATCAGGAATATTTTCTTATTTTTCTGTTGACTGAAGAATTTTTTCTTGATATTCTATACTTGCTAACCGGAAATTTGAAGTATTTGGTTGTTCTATGCCTCTATTTTAGAATTTTTTCTTCACATAGTCAAGAGCTGGGAGGTAAAAATTTTGGAAAAAATAATCCGAATAATTTTAGCACAAGGCGACGGACCCCTGATCCCGGAAGAAAAGCGGGACCCTGTTGTACGCGATTTTCCAGCGGAAGAAGAAGGAATTCCTGCAGAATCTGCAATAGAACATATGTTCTATTGCCGCAATTATGGGGGCGAAAGACGTGAGCAAACGCGGACCGACGGCATCCGTCGTTCTGGAGAACACCCATCCTCACAAGGTGAACGACATGGGTAAACGCAGACCGACGGAAAAGACGATTTTGGCGGAGATCGCGAAGATGGCATTTTCCCCGCCGGAAGCGGAGGGCGGCCTCAAGGCATCCGAAAAGATGAAGGCGCTGGAGCTGCTCTGCAAGTGCCTCGGGATCGGCGATAAGGAGGATGAGGCCGGAGACGACGGTTTCCGGCTTGAGGTTCGGATCCGGGAGGGCGACCATGAAAAGCCTTGAACTCTCGCTGACCGAAAAGCAGATGCGGTTTTTGAAGGCGGAGGCGGACGAGGTGCTCTTCGGCGGGGCGGCCGGCGGCGGAAAGAGCTGGGGTCAGCTCGCGGATGCGCTGGTCTACGCCCTGCAGCACCCAAAAAGCAAGCAGCTGGTCCTGCGCCGGACCTATCCCGAGCTCGAAAAGTCACTGATCCGGGTTTCGCTGGAGCTCTATCCTCAGGAGGTTTACCGGTACAACGCCGCGAAACACGTCGGCAGATTCCGAAACGGCTCGCTTGTGGATTTCGGCTACTGCGACAACGAAAACGACGTCTACCGCTACCAGTCCTCCGAATACGACGTGATCCGCTTCGACGAGCTGACGCATTTCACAGAAGGGATGTACCTCTACCTGATCTCGCGGCTCCGGGGCGCCAACGACTTCCCGAAATCGGTCCGTTCCAGTGCGAATCCGGGCGGCATCGGACACCACTGGGTCAAGGCGCGCTTTCTCGACATCGGCGAGCCGGACGTCGTTCACGACTGCGGCGCCGGGACACGGCTCTTTATCCCGGCCGGGGCGAAGGACAACGGCTTTTTGATGGAGAAGGACCCCGGCTACCTCAGGCGGCTCAGGAACCTGCCGGAGAAGGAGCAGCGCGCCCTTCTCTATGGGGACTGGGATGTCTACGAGGGGCAGTATTTCACCGAATGGCGGCGGGATCTGCACGTCTGCCGACCCTTCCCGATTCCGGCGGAGTGGCGGCGCTACTTCACGATGGACTATGGCCTCGACATGCTGGCCGGCTACTGGATTGCGATGGCGCCGGAGGGGCGCGCCTACGTCTACCGCGAGGTCTACCAGAGCGGCCTCATCATCAGCCGGGCCGCGGAGCTGATCCTGCAAAACACCAAAGAGCCGGTCTACTGCTCGACGGCGCCGCCCGATATGTGGAACCGCCGGCAGGAGACCGGCAAGAGTGTGGCGGAGCTCTTCGCCGAGCGCGGCATCCTGCTGACCAGAGCCGAGAACGGCCGCGCCGCCGGATGGCTCGCGCTGCGGGAATGGTTGCGGCCGGTGCCGGACGAACGCGGAGAACTCGCCCCGTCGCTGCAGGTCTTTCCCTGCTGCCGGAACCTGATCCGCGCGATGCCGGGGCTGCTGATCGACCCGAACGACCCGAACGACGTCGCGCCGGAGCCGCATGAGCTCACCCACGCACCCGACGCCATCCGCTACTTCATCGCCGGCAGGCCCTCCCCGGATCTGAAGCCGGCCTGGGACGATTATGAGGAGCAGGCCGACCTGCTTCTCCGTTATGGCAGCATGGAGTGAGCGCCGGGAATGAGGGAAACCGCGTACCGGAACCATCGGGACCGAAGCGTATGGCGTCTCTTGTGCAAAAGATGTGCCGAGGGCGGAGCTTCTTTTCTGCGAAGCAGCCTGCCGCCAAAAAACAACCGCACGCCAAAGCCGTGCGGATAAAAAGAAACAGACAGAAGAGGGACGGAAGATGAATTATCTTTATCAAACAGACGGCTGTCCCGGCCGGGATCCGGCCTATCTGCGCCGGAGACTCAAAAAGGCGCCCCTGCCGCGCGACCTCAAGCAGCTGACGCTTGCCGTGATCCGCGGTTACGAGACGAGAAAGCAGCGTTACCTGAGCACGGGGCTCTCCTTTGATGAGCACCTGATCCGCGCGGTGGAGCAGGCCATGCTCACGGTGGGCACCGACATCGCGGACGACCGGATCCGCGGCGAGCTTCGCCGGAAAGTGATCGACTCCCTGACGGAGGAGATTCCCTACTGCTACATGGGCGAGTGCTGGTGCGGCGAAAACAAATTCTATCAGTACCGGCGTGATTTCTGCCGGGAAGTGGCCTACAACCTCGGCGCGCTCAAACGCCCGGAGAAAAAATGATGCCGCCGGCAGGGCGGCAGCCAAACCCATTTCTCCGCGGCGGCTCGGCTTCTGCCGGGAAGTGGCCTGCAACCTTGGCGCGCGGAAACGCCTGAAGAATAGCGACGGTTGAAAGTTGTTGCGGCCGACAAGCCCGTGGAAAATGCCCGGTTTTTGCTGCCCCGGCGTGATTTCTGCCGGGAGGTGGCCTGCAACCTTGACGTGCGGAAACGCCCGAAGAAGAATCGTCTTCCTTAAGGCTTTTGTGTGCGAAAAAAGTCCATCAGAACGCCCTGTTTCCGGGCGTTACCCTGATGCTGCCGGCGGGAGAGCTCCCCGGGGCGGTCCCAACCATCTGATTTTTTCGGCCGGCAGGGACGGCTCTCCCCGGAAAAGAAAGGAGGCGGTACACGACGGAAGCACTCTGTTTTGCGCTCGGTATGCTCTGCGGCATTCTGCTTTCGCGGCCGAAGGAAAAACCCGGACGGGAAGCTCCCGCGGAGGGCGGGACGCTCTCCCCGGAACTGCGCAGGCAGTACGAGGCACTCTTCGGCTACGACGGCTGCCCGAAACCGGAGGACTGAGTCCTCCCCTTCCGGGCGAAACACAACGAAGGAGATGGTGATTTGAACAACAGGATTGCGCCCGGTACGATCTGGGAGGAATACCTCCGTGCGGACGGCTACAACCGGGCGATCGGTCTCTACGACGATGTCCGGAAGAACGAGGACTTCTACATCGGGGACCAGTGGAAGGGCGTACATGTGCCGGACCTTGAAAAACCGGTGCTGAATTTTCTCAAGCGGGTGGTGGCGTACTTTATCTCCACCATCGTGTCCGACGATGTGGCCGTGTCCCTCACCCCGGCACGCCGCACCGACGACGGCGCGTTCACCGCGGATGTCCTGACCGGAGAGATCGACCGTGTGATCGAACACACGAAGGCCAAGACCCTCGCCCGCGACATGCTGCGCAACTGCGCGGTCGACGGCGACGGCTGCTTCTATTTTCACTTTCTGCCGAAAGGCGGCGCCGACGGCGAGATCCGACTGGAGAACCTCGACAACACGAAGGTGCTCTTCGGCAACCCCTACGACAAGGAGGTGCAGGATCAGCCCTACCTGCTGCTCGTCTGCCGCAGGAGCGCCGCGGAGGTCCGCGCCGAGGCAAGGGCCAACCGTTCCCCGGATTGGGAACAGATCGGCCCGGATACCCGCTCCCAGTACATGAACGAGGACGGCGACGCGGAAAACGACCTCTGCACGGAGCTCATCCGGCTCTGGAAGGAGAACGGCGCCGTGCATTTCTGCCGGACCACGCGGGACTGTTTCGTGCACGCACCCGCGGCGACCGGGCTGCGGCTCTACCCGGTGGCGTGGATGAACTGGGAGCCGGTGAAAAACAGCTACCACGGCAGGGCATCGCTGACCGGGCTTATCCCAAACCAAATCTTCGTCAACAAGCTCTGGGCGATGGCCATGGAACATCAGAAGCGCCTCGCCTTCCCAAAGCTCTTCTACGATATGACGAAGATCCGCGAGTGGACCAACAAGGTCGGGCAGGCCATCGGCGTGGCGGGCGACCCGAATACGGCGGTTGCCTCCTCCTTCCGCGCGGCGGATATGAGCAATCAGGTGCTGGAGCTCGTGGAACGGACCATCTCCTACTCGCGGGATTTCCTTGGCGCAAGCGATGCGGCGCTCGGGAACGTGCGGCCGGAGAATACCTCCGCCATCATCGCCGTTCAGGAGGCCGCCTCCGCCCCGCTGGAGCTGCAGCGGCTCTCCTACTACCAGTTCTGGGAGGACAGCGTGCGGATCCTGCTTGACCTGATGCGCTGCCGCTACGGCGAGCGGGAGATCATCTTTGACGCCGGAAACGGCCCGGCCGCGGTCTTCATGGATTTTGGAGCGGTCGATTACGACGGCCTCGGCCTCAAAGTCGACGTGGGCAAGGCGAGCTACTGGAGCGAGCTGCTTCAGGTGCAGACCGCGGACAACCTCTTCCGCAGCGGCGTGCTGACCGACGCGGTCTCCTACCTTGAAAGCGTGCCCGACAAATATATCCGCAACAAAAACAAGCTGATCGCCGAAATCCGGGAACGGCAGGCAGCCCGCGAAAGCGCGGAGTCTGCACCGGCCGCCCCGGAACCGGCCGTCTGACAGAAAAGGAGAATCCCCATGCTCTGCTCCGTCTGTAAAACCGCCATGCGGATCCGGCGCGTCCGCCCCGGCACCGACGCCGAAGGAGCCCCTTGCTCCACGGCGGAATACTGCTGCGTCAATCCGAAATGCCCCGCCGCGGGCAAATCCGTCGCCGTGGACCGGCCGCTTGAAAACGCCGACGGGAAAGGAGAAAAAAGCCATGCCTGAACAGGAAACCAAAATGACCGACGAGGAGATTTTCCCGGAGGAGGGCTTCCCCGTCGGCGGAAAGGAGCCTGAGCCCCCGAAGCCGGAGCAGAATCTCTCCGACGACGGGGATCTGCCGTGGCTCCGCTTCCTTGAGCGCTTTCCGAAATTCAAAAACGAGCCGCTGCCCGAGGGGCTGCAGGAGGCCGTCGAAAAAGGCGAAACCCCGACGGAGGCCTATCTCCGGCTCGAAAACGACCGCCTTGAGAAGAACCTCCGGCTGCTGCGCGTGGAGAAGATGCTCCGCGAGACCTCCATCGGCCCGGCGAAGAGCAGCTGCGCCGAGAGCCCGGTCGACGAATTCGCCGAGGGGCTGCTCTACGAGTGACGGCGGCACCCGGTTCCGCCCGGCCTATCCGAAAGATCTCATTCATATCGACAGGAGGATAAACTATGGCAGTAAATCTTGCGACCAAGTATGCGAAGGAGATCGCGAGCGCGTTCACGGTCAAATCCGTGGTCGACGGCACCACCAGCAAAGACTATGATTTCTCCGGCGTCAAGACGCTCAACGTCTATACCCCGGTCACCCAGGCCCTCAACAACTACCAGCGCACCGGCACCAACCGATACGGCGCGCCGACCGAACTGCAGGACACCTACCAGGAGCTGATGCTCAAAAAGGACCGCAGCTTTTCCATCACGATCGACAAGGGCAACAACACCGAGCAGGTCGGCAGCAAGGAGGCCTCCAAGATGCTGGCCATCGAGATGAACGAGCAGGCCGTGCCTGAAATGGACCAGTACGCCCTTGGCCGCTTCATCGACTACGCCGGAACGATCCAGGTCCTCTCCGCAGCGCCCGATTCCGACGACATTGCCGAAAAGATCTCCGCCGGCATGGTCGCGATGAGCAACAAAAACGTGCCCTCCGAAAACCGCTATATCTTCATCGGCTGGACCTGCTTCGGCGCACTGCGCCTCTCGAGCCAGTTCCTCGGTGTCGAGTCGCTCGGCAGACAGATCCTCGCAAAGGGTGCGCTCGGCACCTTTATGGGCGCCGAGGTCGTCGTCGTCCCCGACACCTACCTCAAAAAGGACAGCACCCAGTGCTACTTCCTGATCACCCAGAAAAACGCCGTCATCCAGCCGAAAAAGGTGCAGGACTACTTCGTCAAGGAGAATCCGGCCGGTATCAACGGCGCACTGCTCGAAGGTAGATTCATCTACGACGCCTTCGTGCTCGGCGCGCGGTGCGACGGTGTTTACGCGGCGGTCGCCTCCGGCGCGAAGCAGGCCGATCCGACGCTCAGCTACGACGCCACCGACAAGGAAGTGGATATCGCCTCCAGCGGCGCCGATTTCCTGTTCTACACGACCGACGGCTCCGACCCGAGATACTCTCCGAGCGCCGTTCAGGTGACCGGAGGCTCCGTCTCCGTACCCGTTTCCGCCTTTGCCGGCTCCACCGTCACGGTGAAGGCCGCCGCCTTCGACAACGCGCTCTTCACCTCCGGCGTCAAATCCATCACGCAAACGGTCGCGGCCTGACGCACGCAGTACGTCAAGGCGCGGCAGACCTCCGAAAAGAAGCCGGAAGCACAAAAAACGAAAAGGGGCGGCGGGATTTCCGCCGCCCCTCTCGGAAAGGAGAAAAATATGGCCATCAAAGTGGTCAATAACCCGGTCTCCTATGTGGATTCCACGGGTGGAACGCATACCACCAACCCCACGACCGGCAAAGAAACCGTCGTGCACAGTTACTCCTACAACTCCAGAGACGAGCCGGCGAAGGCGACCTACGCTTACCAGCTTAAAAAATTCAACGAGTGGCACCCGGAGACGGCGGCCGGGGACGGCACCGCGCTCGGTGCAAAAAAAGCCTATCTGGAAAAGCAGGCCGCAAAGGAGGCCTCCGGAAAAAACTCCGGCGGCGCGGCGGAAACCTCTTCCCTTACGGTGGTCCGCTCCGGTGAAGAGGCCGACGATGCGGATTACCAGGAATACCTCGACCAGAAAACGCTTCTGGACGAGACTCTCGCCGCTTCTGAGAAGCGCCGCCGGGAGACCTACGAGCGGGAGAGCGGAGAGTCTTCCGAAGACGCCGCCGCGGATCTGCGCAGCGCCTACATCGCAAACCGGACTTCCCAGCGGCAGCTTCCGCAGGTCATGGCGGCAAAAGGATTTTCCGGCGGGGCGGTAAAAAGTGCCTTTCGCAGCACGGCGGCCGAATACTCTGCCGCCCGGCAGGCCGCCGCCGAGGAACGCGACCGGGAGCTTGCCTCTCTCCGGGAGGCGCTCACGCAGGGCCTTGAAAAGGA
>CAYMNV010000001.1:71274-82373 GCA_964391915.1 uncultured Oscillospiraceae bacterium | reverse complement strand
GCCACGCTCAAACGCCGCTACGCGGACGTGCTCTGAGCAAACGGGTGGGAGCACGACCGGGAGCGCCTCCCCACGGGAGTACCTCTCTCCGGGAGGCGCTCACGCAGGGCCTTGAAAAGGATGCCGAGAGCTACACGAGCAGGCTTGCGGCGCTCAAACGCCGCTACGCGGACGTGCTCTGAGCAAACGGGTGGGAGCACGACCGGGAGCGCCTCCCCACGGGAGTACCTCTCTCCGGGAGGCGCTCACGCAGGGCCTTGAAAAGGATGCCGAGAGCTACACGAGCAGGCTTGCGGCGCTCAAACGCCGCTACGCGGACGTGCTCTGAGACGAAAAACAAAAAAAGACGGGCGGGAAACCCATGCTCCATGTGGAACACGGTCCCCGCCCGCTTTTTTTGTTCAAAAACAGTGAAAAACGATCCCTGCGGCCGCAGGGCAAGAGGCGCGGCAAAAACAGATGCCCGCCGATACGCCCCGCGCATGGTTTTGCTCTCGGCTCTTCAGAGCCGGCAGGCGCCCGCGGCGAAAAGCACACCTTTCCAAAGACGTTTTTTCACTGCTCAGAGCTGATACAGCTCCTCCGGCTGAAGGATGCGGATGCCTGCCTCCTGGAGCGCGGCGGCGCCGGCCTCGTTGTTGTCGAGGCGGAGAATGACCTTGGCGCCGTCCTCCGTGCCGCCGATGAACGCATACATATATTCCACGCTGATCTGCTTCTCGGCGAGTACGGCGAGCGCCCGCACCATGCCGCCCGGCCGGTCGTCGACGCCGACCGCGAGCACATCCGTCAGGGAGACGGTGAGCCCCTTTTCCCGCAGCACGCGCCAGGCGGTATCCGGCTCCGCAACGATCAGGCGGAGGATGCCGTAATTCGTGGTATCCGCAAGGGAGAGCGCGCGGATATCGATACCCGCATCCGCCAGTGCGGAGGCAATTTCAACGAGATGACCCGGTTTGTTTTCCACAAAGACCGAAACCTGTTTGATCATGATTCTGCCGCCCCTTTCTTATCAGATGACCCGTTTGTCGATGACCCGTTTGGCTTTGCCGGTGCTGCGCTCGATGGATTTCGGCGGAACCAGCACCACTTTGGTGGAGACGCCGAGCGTGGATTCGATCGCGGCCCGGAGTTCCTTTTCTTTCTTCTGAATATCCTTGACCATATCGACGATCATATCCGGCAGGAATTCCACATGTACCTCAAGCGTGTCGAGGTTGTTGATCCGGTCGACATAGATCTCGTAGTTCGGGCTGACGCCGCTGCTTTCGAGCAGCACACTCTCGATCTGGCTCGGGAAGACGTTGACGCCGCGGATGATCAGCATATCGTCCGTGCGGCCCATCGGCTTCGCCATCCGGGCAAAGGTCCTGCCGCAGGCGCAGACGCCGCGCGAGAGGGAGGTGATATCCTTGGTGCGGTAGCGGATCAGCGGCAGCGCCTCCTTGGTGATGCAGGTGAAGACGAGTTCACCCTGCTCCCCGTCCGGAAGCACCTCTCCGGTATCGGGATCGATGACCTCGGCGATGAAGTGGTCCTCATTGACGTGCAGGCCGTCGTGCTCGGCGCACTCGAAGGAGACGCCGGGCCCCATGACCTCGGAGAGGCCGTAGATATCGAACGCCTCAAGCCCGAGCAGCTGCTCGATGCTCTTGCGCATGTTCTCCGACCACGGCTCCGCGCCGAAGATGCCGGATTTGAGATGGATCTCCTCCGGCGCGATGCCCATTTCGCGCATCGTCTCGCCCATATAGAGAGCGTAGGAAGGCGTGCAGCACAGGATCGTGGAGCCGAAATCCCGGATGATCTGGATCTGGCGGTTTGTGTTGCCGCTCGAGACCGGGATGACCGTCGCGCCGAGCTCCTTGGCGCCGTAATGCAGGCCGAGGCCGCCGGTGAAGAGGCCGTACCCGTAGGCGACATGGACGAAATCCTCTTTTGTCCCGCCGGCCGCGGCAAGCGCTCTCGCGGTGAGGGTACCCCACATTTTCAAATCCTTCTCGGAATAGCCGACGACCGTCTGCTTGCCGGTGGTGCCGCTCGAGGCATGGATCTCGCGGAGTTCCTCCGTAGGCACGGCGAAGAGGCCGTAGGGGTAGTTGTCTCGCAGATCCTGCTTATAGGTGAACGGCAGCTTCCGAACATCCTCCGCAGTATGGATATCTTCGGGAGTGATGCCCATTTCGTCCAGTTTGCGGCGGTAGAACGGCACGTTTTCGTAGACGCGCTTTACGGTATTATGGAGACGCTCGCCCTGAATGGCGGCGAGTTCGTCCCGGGATGCGGTTTCAACTTGACATAATATATGTTTCATCGGTTTTCACCTTTTCACTTTCTCTTCCAAGGCGGAAGGCTTTCAGATTGAGTTCCCGGAATTTTTCCGGGACGACAGCTTCGATGGAGGCTTCCCATTCCTCCGCCGTAAATCGAAACTGCCTCGAAAGCGCTCCGATCAGCACCACATTTGCAGCCTTGGCAGAGCCGGCCTTCTCGGCCAGCCTGACGGAATCCACGATTATCAGCTCGACGCCGAGGGAGCGGATCGTCTCAAAGATCCGCTCCGGGTAGGAAGCTGCCCCGGTGATCACCGGCATCGGATCGATGCGCTGATCCGCCGCAATCAGGGTGCCGCCCTTTTTGAGATACGGCAGCCACCTGGCGGCTTCGCACCGCTCGAACGCAAGAATATAATCGGCACAGCCCTCCTCGATGGTGGGAGAGGCGACCGCGTCGCCGAATTTGACGTAGGTGACGACGGAGCCGCCGCGCTGGCTCATGCCGTGCACTTCGGAAATTTTGACATCGCAGCCCTGTTTCATCAGCAGGTCGCCGAGAATACGGCTCGCAAGCAGCGTTCCCTGCCCGCCGACGCCCACGATCATGATATTCGTATCCGCCATGTCAAATTTCCTCCTTCCCGGTCGTTTCCATCGCGCCGAAGGGGCACATCTGCGCGCAGAGCCCGCAGCCGACACAGAGCGTATCGTCGACGGCCGCCTTGCCGTTTTCGAGATGGATAGCCGGGCAGCCGATCTGGAAGCAGCGTTTGCAGCTCCGGCAGACATCGGCCTTCACCCGGAAGGGCAGGCCCTTTTTGACGCCCTTGAGCAGCGCGCAGGGTCTGCGGCTGACGACGACGGAGGGCTCCTCCGCCGCGATCTCCTCCCGGACGGCCTCCTCGGTCGCGGCGAGATCATACGGGTCGACGACGCGGATCCTTTTGACGCCGCAGGCTTCGCAGAGCGCCTCGATCGAGACCTCCGGGGTCGGCTCCATCTTGAGCGTGTAGCCGGTGGTCGGGTTCTGCTGGTGGCCGGTCATGCCGGTGATGCGGTTGTCGAGCACAATCAGCGTCGACGTGCCCTTATTGTAGCACAGGTCGATCAGGCCCGTGATGCCGGAATGGATGAACGTCGAGTCGCCGATCACGGCGACGGATTTCGCGGCGTTCTCCGGGCGTACTTTATTGAAGCCGTGCATCGCGGAGACCGAGGCGCCCATGCAGATCGTCGTATCCATCGCGGAGAGCGGCGCGGAGGCTCCGAGCGTGTAGCAGCCGATATCGCCGAAAACGGTCAAATTCAGTTTATGGAGAACATAAAACAGCCCTCTGTGCGGGCAGCCCGGGCACATGACCGGCGGGCGGGGCGGGATCTTCTCCGGGTAGTCGAGATGCTCCGGCTTTTCGCCGAGAAGCTTCTCCCGGATCATTTCCGCCGTGTATTCGCCGCGGAGGGTAAAGAGCTCCTTGCCCTCGCACGCGATGCTCATCGCGCGCACCTGCGTCTCGATGACCGGGTCGAGTTCCTCCACAACGACGAGGCGCCTGACCTTTGCCGCAAAGTCGCGGATCATCTGCTCCGGCAGCGGATTCACAAGCCCGAGTTTGAGCACGGAAGCGCGGTCCCCCAGCGCCTCTTTGACGAATTCATAGGCGATCCCTGCGGTAATAATCCCCAGTTCCTCTCCGTTCCATTCGATCCGGTTGAAGGGGCACGCCTCCGCATAGGCGGCGAGCTTCCTCATCCGTTCCTCGACGACGGCGTGGCGGGCCCTCGCGGGGCCGGGCATCATGACGTATTTCGTCATGTCTTTTTTATAAGGCCGGAGCTCCCGTTCCTCACGGTCAAAGAGCTCGACGGCGCTCTGGGAATGGGAGACGCGGGTGGAAAGCCGGAGCAGCACCGGCGTATCGTATTCCTCGGAGAGATCATATGCGGCCTTCGCAAAATCCCGGCACTCGCCGGAATCGGAGGGCTCGAGCATCGGCAATTTCGCGGCGACCGCGTAGTGGCGGGAATCCTGCTCATTCTGAGAGGAGTGCATGCCCTGGTCGTCCGCGACGGCGATCAGCAGGCCGCCGTTGACGCCGGTATAGGAGCTGGTAAACAGCGGATCCGCGGCGACGTTGAGCCCGACATGCTTCATGGCGGCGAAGCTCCTTGCGCCCGCGATCGAAGCGCCGAGCGCCGCCTCCACGGCCACCTTTTCATTCGGCGCCCATTCGGCGTACATCTCGTCATACGCGGCGGCATACTCGGTGATCTCGGTGCTGGGTGTGCCGGGATAACTGGAGATAAACTTTACGCCGGCTTCAAAGAGTCCACGGGCCACCGCCTCGTTGCCAAGCATCATTTTTCTCAAATTATCACGGCCTTTCCAGTCAATAATGAAGATTAAAGGTTATCGTACCACTTTGCCGCGCCGAGGTAAAGGGCATGGATAAAAATTCTGTGTTTTCTCCGAAAAACTCGCTTCCCGCGGACGGAAAGCCCTGCTTCCCGACGAAAATTGCCCCGCTTTCTTCCCGAGTGGGGAATTTTTTCTCATCTCCTGCTTTTTCTGTGGAACCTGTTCGGACAGTATTTACACTTTCTTCATTTATTTCGGAAAATGATGGTGTAAAATAGCAAAAGGACACATCGGAAAGGGGCTGGGCGGCGTTGTTCGGATACCTCAAGCCCTGCCGCCCGGAGCTCAAAATCCGGGAGGCGGAGACCTATAAGGCGGTCTACTGCGGCCTGTGCCATGAGCTGGGCCGGAGGTTCGGCCCGTTTGCGCGGCTGACGCTGAGCTACGACTTTGCGTTTCTGTCGCTGGTGGGCATGTCCGTTCAGGCGGAAGGCGAAGCCTGCTTCGGAAAATGCCGCTGCATAGCCCATCCGATACGAAAACAGGCCTGCTGCCTGCCGGGGGAGGTTCAGACCTTCTCCGCCGCCGCGGCCATGGTGCTTTTTTATTACAAGATCCACGACGACCTCGCAGACCGCGGCTTGCGGAAACGGCTTCTCGCCTTCCTGCTGCTGCCTTATGCGAAGTTTGTCCGGAAGCGCGCGCTTGCCGTCTGCGAACAGGCATCGGAAGTGGACGCAGCCGCCGCGAAGATGGTGGAGGCTCAGCAGAAGCTCGAGGCGGAGGGCTGCTCCTCCGTCGACCGCGCCGCGGAGCCGACCGCGGGATTTCTCTCCGCGGTGCTCGGTACGTTCCTCCCCGGGGATGGGACGCAGGCCGTCGTGCTCCGGCGCTTCGGCTACCTGCTCGGGCGGTACATCTACCTCTGCGACGCGCTGGACGACCTTGAGGACGACCGCAGGACCGGGAACTACAATCCCTTCCTCTGCGCCGAAGACAGCGAAGACGCCGCCGAGCACGCGAAGGGGTCGCTTTACCTGACCGTTGCCGAGGCCGGCGCGGCCTACGATCTGCTCGAAACCGGGCAGTTTGACGGCATTCTCGAAAATATCGTCTTTCTCGGCCTCAAAAACGAGGTTGAACGAATTTTGAAAAAGAAAGGAGAGGGCGGCAATGGGTGATCCTTATAAAATTCTGGGCGTATCCCCCACGGCGACGGACGACGAAGTCAAGCAAGCCTACCGCACGCTGGTCAAGAAATACCACCCGGATAAATACGCCGGCAGCCCCCTCCAGGACGTTGCATCGGAGAAAATGAAGGAGATCAACGCCGCCTACGACGAGATCACCTCCATGCGGAAAAACGGCGGGAGCTCCGCCGGCGCCTCCGGTTCTTATTATGGGGAGTATGGAGGCTACGGCTCCGGCGGATACGCTTCTTCCGGAAGTTACGCCTCAGGAAACAGTCAGTTTGCCGATATCCGCCGGCTCATCATGCAGAACCGCCTCGCCGAGGCGGAGGAACTGCTGGACGGCGTGGCCCTGCCGCAGCGGGATGCCGAATGGTATTTCCTCAAGGGCAGCGTCTATTATAAAAAAGGCTGGCTCGACGAGGCGCTGAGCCACTTCGCGCAGGCGAACCGCATGAATCCAAATAACCCGGAGTACCGCGCCGCCTACCAGCAGTGCATGTATTCCCGCAACACCGGGATGCCGTTCGGGCGGGCAACCACCTCCGGCTCCTCTTATAACGACTGCGACTGCTGCGACTGGTGCGTCGGCATGTACTGTCTCAATATTTTCTGCAACTGCCTTGGCGGCGGCTGCTGAGCGGATAAGGCTTTGACGGATCTTTAAAATTGCGGTATGATGGATAGCAGAACCGGCAAAGGGAGGGAAACGGATGAAACGGAGCCAACAGGTTGCGCTCTGCGGAATGGTGGCGGCGCTCTGTACGTTGCTGCTCTTTCTGACCGGCATGTTTCCTTTTTCCACCTATGCGCTCCCCGCCCTGGCGGGGCTTTTGATGGTCTCCGTCGCGGTCGAGACCGGAGCAAACTGGGCCTTTACGCTCTACGTCGCCGTATCGCTGCTCTCGCTTCTGCTGACGCCTGATAAAGAGGCCATGCTGATGTTCATCGCCTTCTTCGGCCACTACCCGATCACGAAATTCCAGCTCGAAAAACTCCGTTTTAAGCCGCTCGTCTGGCTGCTGAAGTTTCTTTGTTTCAACGCCTGCATCGTCGTCTCTTATCTAATCATTATTTATGTGTTTCAGATCCCGGATATCATGACGGAATTCGGCGACTTCGGCCGCTACTCGGTCTATGTACTCCTTGCGCTGGGCAACGTGCTCTTCCTCGCCTACGATTTCGCCCTCGCGCAGGTCATGCGAATCTACACCTACTGGTTCCGGCCAAAATTTTTGCGCCGGTCCTCCAAATAAAAAAACGCCCGAAAGGGCGTTTTTTTCATGGGAAAAATCAGAGGGCTCCCCGGTTGCAGCCGCAGCAGGGGCCGCGCCGGCCGGCATCCTCGTTTTCGCCAAGTTTTTCGGTATCGGCCTGGCCGCGCAGGCGCTCCAGAATGTTCGCATCCAGCGGGATGGCCTTGTGGCAGCGCGGGCAGAGGAATTTATCCCGGTTGTAGCCCATCGGGATCAAAACCGCCTTGCCGCAGTAAGGGCAGACAATCATGATGCCCTCCTCGTCGTTATCGTACATCAGAAACACGCCTTCCTTTCGGATAATTTGATCAGCTTGATTTTATTGTACCATAACGCGGCCGCGTTATGGTACGATTGGCCGCCGCAGGCGAGCGCTGCGGGCGGGCCATGGAATCACGGCATCACAGCCGTCTTATGGTTATTATACCATATTCTTTTCAAAATGGAAGCCTTACGATGCCGCGCGGATCCGCTCTTTTGCCTCACAGCAGCACCACCGTCACGCCGTGGTTTTGCCGGGCGAAATCCGGGTCGTGGGCAATCTCCGGGCAGGCATCCTCCATTCCCCGTGTCTCAGCGCTAAAAGCGGAGAATTCCTCCCCCGGCACAAACGCCCGGATGCGGCCGCTCCTCCGGTAGCCGGCGAGTGCTTTTCGCACGCCGTCCCGGATCGCGCCGCCCTTGCCCCCGGAGCCGTAGCCGTGAATGATTTTGGCATAGGAAAAGCCGGCGGCCTTTGCCCTGCGCAGCTCCGAAGAAAGCTCGGCCAGCGCCGTCTCCAGCGGAGGCATCCCTTTTTCCAGATTGATCACTTTGCAGCTCAAAAAGCTCACCGGCTCCCTGTTTTTATCAAATGAAAGGACTGACCACGCCAAAAGGATGCGGTTTGCGCGGGCTTTGGAAAGGCATACTCTCAAACCCGTTTCCGCGTTCCTTCCCTGCTCCGGCCGTTTCCGGGGCGTTTTTTCCGCTTTGTCGAGGGCCGGCCCGCGGCGAAAATTCCTTATGCGGTTTCCGCTCGAATTCCTTCCCTGCTCCGGCCGACCCGGAGACGTCTCTTCATACAGGTTCCGGGCATTCCGTCTGTGGCGGATACTTCCCTTATGAAGGGCTCAGAAGGTCAGCTCGTCCAGCCCGAGGAAGAGCCTCGCGTAAACCTTCGCCGTGTTGAGCATCAGCTCGAGGGAAACGCATTCGTCCGGCTGATGGGCACCGCCGCCGCCGATGCCGAAGGGGCTCTCGAAACCGGGATCCTCCGGGCCAAGCGCGTAGGCGTTCGTCATCAGGCGGGCGTAGGTGCCGCCGCCCATCGTATAGGGCTGCCAGTCGCGGTGAAACACGCTGTCGATCGTCTCCATGCACAGGTGGACGAGATCGGACTCCGCCGGGATATAGATCGGTTTGGAATCCCGCAGGGCGGAGAAGCCGGCGCCGTATGTCGCCGCCAGGCCCCGGATCTCTCCGCTGATTTTCGTTCCGTCACAGGTGACCGGATAGCGGATGTTGATGTGGAGATGGATGACGCCGTCCGCCATGTCGATCATGCCGGCCACATGGGTCAGTTTCCCGGAGGGCTCGTCCTCATACGGCACGCCGATGGAGGCGCCGTAGTAATCCGCGAGGCACTGCGAGACATAGGCGACCGCTTTCTCCGCCGCCGCGTTCAGCACGGAACTGCCCCTGAGGCCGTCCGCAATGTTCTTGATGGCGCTGACACCGCCTTCCGGCGTGGAGGCATGCATCGCGATGCCGGAGGAGGTGATCCGGACGTTTTCGCCCTCCTGCGCGACGGTGACCCATTGGCTGCCCGCAAAGCATTTTGCCACGTCTTCGGCCCTGACGCCGGAGAGCACAAGCTCCGCGTGATCCGGGACAATGTTATGGGCGGCGCCGCCGACAAAATCGACGATGTTGGAGCCCTCCACCGGGATATCGAGCGTGAAATCCATGATGCCCTTTTCGCCGTGGCAGATCGGATAGCTGCCGTCCGGCGTGAAGGCGACGACCGGAAGCTGTTCCGAGGTCTTTTTGTAATATACGAGATCCTCCATGCCGCACTCCTCGTCGGAGCCGCAGAAGAATTCCAGCCTGCGCTTCGGGAGCAGTCCGAGTTCCTTGAGGCATCTGGCCGCGAAGACGGAGGCCCAGAGCGGCCCCTTGTCGTCCAGAACGCCGCGGCCGATCAGCAGGCCGTCCTCCCTGCGGGTGAGCTGAAAGGGCGGATAGTGCCATTCGCCGCTCGCCGGAACGATATCCAGATGCCCGAGGATACCGACTTTTTCTTCTCCCTCGCCGAGGCCGAGAACCAAACAATAATAATCGCGGATTTCAGTGGAAAAGCCATATCCCTTCGCGATCTCCGCGGCTTCGTCGAGCGCGGCGGCACACTCGTCGCCGAAGGGATGCGCTCCCTCATAATGCCCGCCCGGCGCACGGCTCGGGTGCGCGATGAGCTTTGCGAGGTCGGCAAGATATTCTTCCTGATGGGCATCCACCCACGCGTCGATGCGGCTTGTAAGTTCGGGGGTCATTTTCATTGATGAAACCATCCTTTCCGTTCCGGGGACGGCCGTTTTCGGCTCGGCCTCATGATATAAGAAGATTATACCATCGATTTTTGCACCGCGCAACCGCGCACGCTTTTTTGCGGCGCGTTGGAGCATGCTTTTTTTGGTAAGAAAAACGGAAGATCATGTATTACAAAATGGTAACAACAAAGCGTTGAAAAGTTACAGCCCGGCAACTATAATCAAAATAGAACCGAAGAGGTTCGAAATCAAAAATGGAGGTCATCCAGATGAAAAAACTTTTCAGCGTGATGCTCGCTCTGGTGCTGGTTCTCAGCATGGGCGCCGTGGCATTCGCAGACGTCGAAGAAGGACAGATTAATTTCGGCGATACGGTCAAGACGCCGTATGGTTCCACCGAAACCGTAGAGTTTACTTATTCCGAGGATTTTGATTTTGACGACTACTCCGCCAGCATCAAGCTCGGCAAACAGTACGTGGAGAAATTCTCCATCGCTGTCGTCGACGCCGCTGCGCACACCGCGAAGCTGACCGTTAAATTCAAGGATCTTGCCCTGGCCGTCGCCTCCGAAGTGGAGATTCAGGTCAAGGCTTCCAAGGCTGTCGGCTCTTCCGTCACCACCAGCGCCGGCATCGCCAAATTCGAACTGATGGACGAAGAGATCACCCCTGAGACCATCAAAGCCAACGTCGACAACGATCTGACCGTTAAAGCCGGCACTGCCAACGTCATCACGACCGAAGGCTTCGAGGCCGCCGGCAGCAAATCCCTGAGCGTTGATTTTGACGGCTACACCATCAAATTTGTCAAGACCACCGACCAGAAGGGCATCAACTTTGACTGCAACACTGTCGACATCGACGAGATCGTCGAAAAGTATGAAGACAACGAATTCAAATTCCTGAGCTTCAACAG
Organism: uncultured Oscillospiraceae bacterium; assembly: GCA_964391915.1. Classification (GTDB taxonomy): domain Bacteria; phylum Bacillota; class Clostridia; order Oscillospirales; family Ruminococcaceae; genus UMGS1668. Next base: position 71,851 of record CAYMNV010000001.1, on the reverse strand, counting down.
CAACGTCAAACTTGCCAACAGAGCCATCCTGACCGTTAACTTCGACGAATATGACGAAGAGGCTTTCGGTTTCTCCTCCAACGACGATGAAATGATCGTCTACCTCTACACCTATGACGGTACCGCCCTGACCTATGTCGGCAAAGTCAACCTCGCCGACGACGACGAAGTTAAGTACGACCTCAAGGCCGGCGACACCCTTGGCCAGTATGTCATCACCAACACCGAACTTGCCGGCGCCACCACCGTCGACGACGATGACGAAGAAGAGACCAACCCGAACACCGGTGTTTCCTCCTCTATCAGCGCCGTGATCGCCCTTGGTATGATCGCCCTGGTTTCCGCCGCTGCGATTTCCCTCAAGAAATAATCAGGAACAGCAGCTTCACGCAGGCACGGAGAACCCTCCGGCCTGAAGCGGAAAAATTCCTATGAAGAAAGCCCCGCCTCAAAAAGGCGGGGCTTTCTTTTATCCAAAATGCGGCGCCGGGAAACCGTCAGCCCCGGACGGTGATGACCCGGCCGGAACCGGAGGAATCTCCGTCCTCGTCGTCATCCTGCGCGGCGGAGCCGGAGT
>CAYMNV010000001.1:62039-71174 GCA_964391915.1 uncultured Oscillospiraceae bacterium | reverse complement strand
CCGGAACCGGAGGAATCTCCGTCCTCGTCGTCATCCTGCGCGGCGGAGCCGGAGTCGTGCTCGGTGCAGCAGTTCGGCATACGGAAAATTTCCTATGAAGAAGCCCCGCCTCAAAAAGGCGGGGCTTTCTTTTATCCAAAATGCGGCGCCGGGAAACCGTCAGCCCCGGACGGTGATGACCCGGTCGGAACCGGAGGATTCTCCATCCTCGTCGTCATCGTGCGCGGCGGAGCCGGAGTAGTGCTCGGTGCAGTAGCCCGGCATGTTGTCTTTCTTGTACCAGCCGATCGCGGTGGAAGGGCAATATTCGGTGGCAAGGTCGCCGGTCTCGGTGCAGTAGTTCGCGGAGACCACGTTGTTGCTGATCGGGAAATCCTTGTTGGTATCGAGGCCCTGATGCACCTTGAGCATGACGTCGTGCCAGATGATCGGCGTCGGGTAGGTGGAATAGAGCACCTCCTGCATGCCCTCGGTATAGCCCATCCAGGTGGCGCCGAGATAATACGGCGTCATGCCGACGAACCAGAGGTCGGTGTTCTCACTCGCGGAACCGGTCTTGCCCGCGGTGATGTAGCCGACGCTGTTGAGGCTTGCCCGGGTACCGGTGCCGTTCGGGCCGTTTGCGACACGCTGGAGCAGTTTATTGAGGATCGTGGAGGTCTCGGCGGAGATCACGCGCTCGGGGGCGGTGGTGGCCTTGAGCACCACCTCGTCGTCGCTGTTGAGCACCTCGGTGTAGGCGTGCGGCTCGATGTAGAGGCCGCCGTTTCCGATCATCTGGTAGGCGCCAACCACCTCGAGCGGAGAGACGCCCTCGGTGAGTGAGCCGAGTGCCATCGGTGCGACCGCGACGTCGTTGTTGGTGCCGCTTTCGACCAGCGTGGTGACATGGAGCTTATCCTTCAGAAAATCAAAGACGACGCGCGGCGTCAGCAGCTCGACGAGTTTGACCGGGATCGTATTGATGGAGCGCTGAACGGCGTATTCGACGGTGACGTCGCCAAGATAGCTGCCGTAATAGTTGACCGGCCAGTCCGAAGTGAAGCCTTCCTCGCCGGCGAAATGGACAGCCTCATCCTTGATGACGGTGGAATAAGTAATCAGGTCACGCTCGATGGCCAGCGCATACGATGAGATGGGCTTGATGGCGGAACCGAGGTGACGCCGGCCGTCCGAGACGATGTTGAAGAGGCGGGAGCCGGTTTTTTCTCCCCTGCCGCCGACCATTGCGACGACCTCTCCGTCGTAATTCAGGATGACGAAGCAGGAATCCGGCTGAATCTCGTTCCTCATCTGCGGGAAATTATCCGTGTTCTCGTAGAAATCTTCCAGAATCCCCTGGACGTGGTTGTCGACCGTGGCGTAGATCCGGTAGCCGCCGTTGTAAAGCTCTTCCTCGGCGTGCTGATAGGTCCAGCCGTACTCGTCCTGCAGGTCGGAAATGACCTCCTCGATCACGTAGTCGATGAACCAGGACTGGTACCCGCCGGTTTCGTCCGCGCTGATCTGGCCCCGCGAGGTGGAGAGCGGCGTGTTGCACAGCGTCTCGTATTCCTCCTCGTTGATGTAGCCGATCTCCTTCATCTGGGAATAGATGTAGCAGCGGCGCTCGGCGTTATTCTCTTCGTGGCCGAAGAGCTCGTAGATGCTCGGGTTGTTGGTGACCGCGATCAGGCCCGCGGCCTCCGCGACCGTCAGCTCCGAGACGTCCTTATCGAAATACATGTTGGCCGCCGCCTGGATGCCGTAGGTGTTGTAGCCGAAGGTGACGACGTTGAGGTACGCCTCGAGGATCTGCTGCTTGGAGTATTGCTTCTCGAGCGCGATGGCGCGGAAGATCTCCTTCACCTTGCGGTCGATGCGGACCTCGTCCTCGCCGGTCACGTTTTTGATGAGCTGCTGGGTGATGGTGGAGCCGCCGCCGTCCGTATTGCCTGTGAGGAATTTCACGGTCGCGTAGATCGTCCGGGTAAAGTCGACTCCCTGATGCTCCCAGAAGCGCTTATCCTCCGCGGCAACCAGGACGTCGACAACATAATCCGGAATTTCCTCGTAGTTTACCCAGACGCGTTTGCCGTTGTCGCCGTAGAGCTTGGTATCCTCGACGTAGACGCCGGTGTCCTCATCCTTGGTGTAGATGACCGAGGTGTAGTTGAGCTCCAGCTTGGTGAGATCGATCTCCGACTCATCCTGGATCATGCCGAGGACCGTCACCGCCAGCACGCATCCCACGATGCAGCCGGTGATGACAAAGACGGAGAATACCGTCGCCAAAATTCTGCCCACGTACCGGAGCAGATTTCCGGAGGTCCGGAGCCAGAGCGGCCGATTCTTCCCGGCCGGTTCCGTCTTTTTCTTGGAAACGGTTTTTTTCTTAAATAACATGCCTTATCCTCCCGGAAAGCAAAAATCGTCCGTATGGATGGATTCATTTTACACAAAATAAATGAAGGCCGTATGAACATCCGCGAAAAATGTGCCGCCCTGCATAAGCCTTTCCGGCGCCGGGCAATACTATTTTACTGAAACAAGAAAGGGAGTGCGGCCTTGAAACACACCTTTGTCGTCACAGCGGCGGCGCTCTGCGTCACCGTCTTACTCACCGCGGTCGTCTATCGCCTCGCGGAAATCAGCACCTCGGAGCCCGCCGAGACCGGGACCATCCCCGTTACGGCAGAAGCCGAAGCCGAGACGATGTCGCTCGGCGTTTACGACGGGAAGCTCGCCCTCTTCCGCAACGGCAGTGCCTACCCCGCGGAGATCTATGAGATCTACGCCGGAAGCCTGCCGCAGGCGGATCAGGAGGCCCTCGCGGCCGGAATCCCGGTCACGGACGAGGCGGAACTTACGAAGCTTCTCGAGGACTACGGCTCCTGAGTCGATCCGGAAAGCCCTCAGTCCAGAAAGTCGCGGAGCTTTTTGCTGCGGCTCGGATGGCGCAGCTTCCGGAGCGCCTTGGCCTCGATCTGGCGGATGCGCTCCCGGGTGACGTTGAATTCCTTGCCGACTTCCTCAAGGGTGCGGCTGCGTCCGTCGTCCAGACCGAAGCGCAGGCGGAGCACTTTTTCCTCCCGGGAGGTCAGCGTCTTGAGCACCTCGGCAAGCTGCTCCTTCAGCAGCATGTTGGAGGCGGCGTCCGCGGGCGCGGGGGCGTCGTCGTCAGGAATGAAGTCGCCGAGGTGGGAATCCTCCTCCTCGCCGATCGGCGTCTCGAGCGAGACCGGCTCCTGCGCGACGCGCATGATCTCCCTCACCTTATCCACAGACATGTCCAGCTCGGCGGCAATCTCATCCGCGGTCGGTTCATGGCCGTTTTGATGAAGCAGCAGCGAGCTGACTTTTTTTACCTTGTTGATCGTCTCAACCATGTGCACCGGAATCCGGATCGTGCGGGCCTGATCCGCGATGGCGCGGGTGATGGCCTGACGGATCCACCAGGTCGCATAGGTGGAGAATTTGAAGCCTTTGGTGTGGTCGAATTTCTCGACGGCCTTGATGAGACCGAGGTTGCCCTCCTGGATCAGATCCAAAAACTGCATGCCGCGGCCCACATAGCGTTTCGCGATCGAGACGACCAGCCGGAGGTTTGCCTCCGAGAGGCGTTTTTTGGCGTAGGGATCTCCCTGCGCCATGCGCTCGGCCAGATCGACCTCTTCATCCGGCGTCAGCAGCGGAACCCGACCGATCTCCTTGAGGTAGACCTTGACCGGGTCGTCGATGCCGGAGCCCTCGATGACGGTGCCGTCCTCGTCGTCAAGATCTTCGTCCTCCATGTCGGCGAGGTCGAAATCCTCGTCGACCGGCGGCGTGAAATCCTCGACGATCTCGATGCCGGAACCCTCGATCAGGTCGTAGAGCTTGTCCACCTGCTCCACATCGTAATCCTGTTCCTCGAGAAAATCGGTGATCTCCTTGGTGGTCAGCTTGCCCTTACCTTTTCCGTTTTCAAGAAGCTCGCTGAGCCCGCTTTTCTTTTCTGCCATTGTTTCATCCCCCTGAATGTCTATGAATTGCCGATTCCGCATCCTCTTACGGCGTATCCGTTTTTTTGGCCGCCAGCTTGGTTCTCATGAATTCTTCCCATTCTGCGTCCGGCATATCCTTGATTTCCGCATCCGATTTTTTTTCTTTTGCCTTCCGCATCGCGTCGTAGGCGTCCGCGGCCTCCTCCGGCTCGTAGCGGTGCTCGCGCGCATAGGCGAAGACCCGCTCCGCCGCGCTCTGCTCCGCCAGGCTGAAATCCGCAAACAGCGATGCGCCGGCTTCCTTGTGAAAGGCCGCCGCCTGCGCCATCCGCCCGAACATCCGGGCGTAGAGCCCGCAGACGAACTCGTCCTGCCGCACCTTTGCCGCGTATTCCGGCAGAAGCTCCTGATGGCGGTAGAGCGTACCGAGCAGCCGCTCCTCCGCGGCCGCCGCGGCGGGGTTTCCCGCCCGCTCGGGGACGGCGTCGTCCCGGGCGGAAAGGCCGAAGGTTCGCAGTTCGCGCTCCTCGTGCTTCTCCCGGTTCCGGATCTGCCGTTTGAGCAGCGTTTCCACCTGCGCGATTACGCCCTCCTTCGGGAGGCTGTAATCGGAGGCAATCTTCGCCGCCCAGACATCCCGCTCCAGCGGATTCCGGAGCCCGGCCACCAGGACGGTGGCCTCCCTGACGGCGGCGATGACTCCCTCGGGCGTATTGGTGTCATATTTGGATTTGATCCGGTCGAGCTCATATTCCGTCGCGCCGCTGCTCTTTTTGAGCAGTTGGCCGAAGCGGGCCGCTCCGAAATTTTTTATGTACTCGTCCGGGTCCTTGGCGTTTTCGACGACCAGCACCCGCGAGCGGACGCCCACTTCGTCCAGAAGGCCGGATGCCCGCCGGGAGGCCTTTCTGCCGGCCTCGTCCGCATCGTAGGCCAGAACGACCTCCGACGTGTAGGAGGAAAGCAGCCGGCACTGGTCCTCCGTCAGCGAGGTGCCGAGCGAGGCCACCGCTCCGGTGAAGCCCGCCTGGTGCATGGAGATGACATCCATATAGCCCTCGCAGAGAATGAAGTCGTCCGGCTTATTTTTTTTGGCGAAATTGAGGGCGAAGAGGTTCTTTGTCTTTTTGAATACCGGCGTATCCGGCGAGTTGTAGTATTTGGGGCCGTCGCCCGCGAGCTTCCGCCCGCCGAAGCCGATCACGTTGCCCCGCAGATCAAGGATCGGGAACATCACGCGGTCGCGGAAGACGTCGTAATCCTTGCCGTTTCTGCCCTGACGCACAAGGGCGGCCTCCTCCATCTGGTAGGGCCTGTACCCTTTTTCTTCAAGGCGGCCGCAGAGCCCGTAGAAGCCGGGCGGCGCGTAACCGAGGCCGAAATGCGTGATCGTCTGCGGCGAAAGACCGCGTTTCAGAAGATAATCGAGCGCGTTCTTCCCGACCGGGGCCATCAGCTGCTCATGAAAGAAGTGCGCGGCCTCGCGGTTCATCTCGAGGATGGCGGTTTTGAGCATGGCCTCTTTGTCGTCGGCGGCCTCGTCCGGCACCTGCATCCCGGTGCGCTCGGCCAGAAGCCGGATGGCCTCCACATAGCTGAGATTCTCAATGCGGCGGATAAAGCCGATGATGTCGCCGCCCGCGCCGCAGCCGAAGCAGTAGAAAGACTGGCTCTCCGGGTAGACGGTGAAGGAAGGCGTCTTCTCCGAATGAAACGGGCACAGGCCGACGGAGATGCGGCCCTTTTTCTTTAATTGAACATAAGAGGAGACGACAGTTTCGATGTCGTTATGGAATTTCAGCTCTTCGATAAAGCTTTGCGGGATCATGTCGTCCCCTCCTTTCGGTAAGTGCGGTTTTTCGTGAAATTTCTTTCTTTTTTATTCCCTGCTCCATCCCTTGGGGATAAAGTAGTCGGTGTAGAGCTTGATGGCGTAGCGGTCGGACATGCCGCTGATGTAGTCGCAAATCGCGCGGTCGGCGCCCTCGCGAAACGCAATGGCGAGGTACTCGGCCGGGAGGCGGTTCGCATCCTCGAGGAAAAACGCGTAGAGCTGCTTGAGCATGGCCATGGCCTTGTGCTCCTGCGATTTGGCGACGGGGTTCGTATAGACCGCCTCGAACATGAACGCCTCGAGATCGGCGAAAACTTCCTCCGTATGGCCGTCCATCCGGATGTCACCCGAGCTGTTTTCGATGACCGAGTTGATGAGCGCCGTGAGCCGGGTCTCCCGGTCCCTGCCCAGTTCCTCCCGGATCGCGGAAGGGACGTCCTCCTCCGACAGCACGCCGGCGCGGATCGCATCCTCAAGGTCGTGGTGCGCGTAGGCGAAATGGTCCGCAAGTTTCACAAGTTTGCCCTCGAGCGTGCAGGCCTGCCCGTTTGTATGCGTGCCGATCCCGTCGCGGACTTCCCATGTGAGGTTGAGCCCGGCGCCGTCGCGCTCGAGCCGCTCCACGACGCGCACGCTCTGCTCGTAATGGCGGAAGCCTTCCGGAGCGATCTCATCCAGCGCACGCTCCCCGGCGTGGCCGAACGGCGTGTGCCCAAGGTCGTGCCCCAAAGCGATCGCCTCGGTCAGATTCTCATTGAGCTGCAGCGCCACCGCCATCGTCCGGGCGATCTGGGCGACCTCAAGCGTATGCGTGAGGCGCGTGCGGTAGTGGTCGCCCTCCGGGCTCAAAAAGACCTGCGTCTTGTGCATGAGCCGGCGGAACGCCTTGCAGTGGAGAATGCGGTCCCGGTCGCGCTGGAATTCGGTGCGGATGCCGTCGGAGGGGATGGGCGTCTCCCTCCCCTTGGTCTCGGCGGAGAGACAGGCATAGGGGGACAGCGTGTCCCGTTCGAGCTGTTCCGTTCTCTCGCGGATCGTCATTCCGTTCGCCTCCCGTTCTTTCCCCCGCAGGCGCCGGAATCCGCGCCTGCGGGGCAAAGTCTTCATCATTCCTGTAGAATATATACGCCGAAAAACGGGCAAAACCTTTTTTTCGCCCAAAATTTCCGATAAAATCTTTTTCCGCGAAATCCGGGCGGCCTCCGGGAATCCGGCAGGGGCTTTTTCTCCGCCGGTTTTTTTGCGCCCGGGCAAGGGCTTTGGCGGACGGTCAGTCGTCGTCGAGCTTGAGCACCGCCATGAAGGCCTCCTTCGGCAGCTCCACGGAGCCGATTCGGCGCATCTTCTTTTTGCCTTCCTTCTGTTTCTCAAGCAGCTTCTTCTTGCGGGTGATGTCGCCGCCGTAGCACTTGGCCAAAACGTCCTTGCGCAGGGCCTTGACCGTCTCGCGCGCGATGATCTTGCCGCCGATCGCGGCCTGCACCGGCACCTCGAAGAGCTGGCGGGAGATATTATCCCGGAGCTTCTCCGTCATGCGGCGTGCGCGCGGATAGGCGTTATCCGCAAAGAGGATCATCGAGAGGGCGTCGACCATCTCGCCGTTCAGCAGGATATCCAGCTTGACGAGCCGGCTGGGCTTGTAGCCGCTGAGCTCGTAGTCGAAGGAGGCGTACCCTTTGGTGCGGCTCTTGAGCGCGTCGAAGAAATCGTAGATGATCTCCGCGAGCGGCAGCTCGTAGCGGATCTCGGCGCGGTCCGGCGCCGGGTAGGTGGTGTTTTTGAAGATGCCGCGGCGCTGCTGGCACAGATCCATGATGCTGCCGATATATATGGTCGGCGTGAGGATCGTCGCGTTGACGTAGGGCTCCTCGCTGGACTCGATCATCGCGGGATCCGGGTAGTTGGTCGGGTTGTCGAGTTCGACGGTCGTGCCGTCGGTCAGGTGCAGGCGGTAGATCACGCTCGGCGCCGTGGTGATGAGGTCGAGGCCGTACTCTCGCTCGAGCCGTTCAAGGATCACCTCCATGTGGAGCAGGCCGAGGAATCCCGCGCGGAAGCCGAAGCCCAGCGCGGCCGAAGAATCCGGCTCGAAGCTTAAGGAGGCGTCGTTGAGCGTCATCTTTTCCAGCGCATCCCGCAGATCCGGGTATTTGGCCCCGTCGAGCGGGAAGATGCCGGCGTAGACCATCGGGTTTGCCCTGCGGAAGCCGGGCATCGCCTTCGCCGCGGGACGTTCCGCCGCCGTGATCGTGTCGCCGACCGCGGTATCCGCGACGGTCTTGATCGAGGCGGTGATGTAGCCGACCTCGCCGGCGCTGAGGCTCTCCGCCGGCACGAGGCGCTTTGCGCCCATGTAGCCGATCTCGACCGTGTCGAATTCGGCGCCGGTCGACATCATTCGGATGCACTCGCCGGTATGCAGACAGCCGTCAATCACGCGGACGTACGCGATGACGCCGCGGTAGCTGTCGTAATAGGAATCGAAGATCAGCGCTTTAAATGGCGCGTCGTCGTCGCCCTTCGGCGCCGGGATATGGTGCACGACGGCCTCCATGACCGCGTGGACATTCTCTCCGGTCTTGGCGGAGATGCGCGGCGCATCCATCGCCGGGATGCCGATGATATCCTCGATCTCGGTGGCCACGCGGTCCGGGTCGGCGGCGGGCAGATCGATCTTGTTGATGACCGGCACCAGCTCCAGATCATGATCCGCCGCAAGGTAGGCGTTGGCAAGCGTCTGGGCCTCCACGCCCTGCGAGGCGTCCACGACCAGCACCGCGCCCTCGCAGGCCGCGAGCGACCGGGAGACCTCGTAGTTGAAGTCCACATGTCCGGGCGTATCGATCAGGTTGAGGATGTAGGTCCTTCCGTCGTCCGCCGTATAGTTGAGCCGCACGGCCCGCGCCTTGATCGTGATGCCGCGCTCGCGCTCGATATCCATGTTGTCGAGGAGCTGATCCTCCATCTCGCGCGGGGCGACGGCCTGTGTGTTTTCGAGAATTCGGTCCGCAAGCGTCGATTTGCCGTGGTCGATATGGGCGATGATACAGAAATTCCGAATGTTGTCCTGTGGCAAGCATTCCACCTCCGCCGATAAAAATCCAGTATGGATTATACCACGAGGGAGGCCCTTCTTCCAAGATTTTTTTATATAAATATAAAATATGGAGGGTTTTTCGCGGATTTTTGCCGGAAAAGACCGGCCTTCCCCGCGTCGGGCAAGTTTTGGGGGAACTTTTTCCCTCGCTGGGCAGGCAAAATTCCCCGTTTGTCTCTGTGCTCCGCAGGGGGATGGGGTTCCCGTACGCCCTGCCGAAAGATCATCCGTCTCCGGCG
>CAYMNV010000001.1:49288-61939 GCA_964391915.1 uncultured Oscillospiraceae bacterium | reverse complement strand
TCCGGCGGCCGGGGATTCCCTCATGAGGTCACCTCCCCACGGTACGCGGCTGCGGCCCCTTCATTTTTTTTGGAAATGCTTCGGGCCGGCTGCGTCTTTTTTTCACGGGAACGCGTGCGGTTCCCGCGGATTACGGGAAAAATCATCAGTTTCCGCCGTCCGGGAGCGATACGCTGGGCCCGGCATGGGGATGCAGATTTTTTACTAAGGAGGATGACGAATGACAGCAAACGATCTATTTTCTCAGGCGCTCGGCATGGTCGGGGAGCGCGTCAACGACTCCGATCTCACCTGCTTTGCCCTCGGCTGGATCAACCAGCTTCTGGCGGAGGCGCTCGACGTGGAAAACAGCGTGCTCAGATCGGAGGGAAAGGAGCCGTTTGAGCACGCTCCGGTGCTCGGCGCGCTCGGCGACGAAATTCCGTATTCCGACCGCGTCGTGAGGTACGCGCTGCCGGACGGGCTGGCGGCTTTTCTCTATGAGGTTTCCGACGACACCGACATGGCCGCGGATTACCGGGCGAGATACGTCGCGGCGCTGCGGGAATGCGCGAAACTCATTCCCGCGGATGTCGCCGACTGCTACTGAGGAGGCGCGCCATGCCGAAAATCACCGTCAGTTACGCAAGAAAATCCCGCCTTTCGGAGGTGAAGATCTCCCGCTTCCGGGGTGTCGACCTCTCGAGCCCGCCGGCGCACGTGGATTCCTCCCGCAGCCCCGACGCGCCGAACATGATGCCGGATTTCTCCGGCAAGCCGGTTAAGCGCCCGGGGTATGCCGAATTTCAGGAGTACGGGGCGAAGATTTACGGCGTCTTTTTGCTGAACCTCAGCTCCGGCACGAAACGCGTCGTCCACGCGGGTACGGGGCTCTATCTCGACAACCCGGAGCATCCGCTCGCCTCCGATATGAACGAGGCGTACTCCGCCGCGGTTCAGTTCGGCGAAAAGCTCTGGATCTTCGACCGGGCGCACTACCGCGTGCTCGGGTATTTTGAAAATCCGGATTATAACGCCGGGAATCCGGCATCCGAGCCGACTATCTGGCAGCTCCGGGAGGCTGCCGATTTCGCCTACGAGCCGACCGTCACGATCTCCCGCGACCCGGACGGCGGCGGCACTCCTTACGAGCCCTTCAACCTGATCGGCACCCGCTTCACCGACAGCTTCCTCGCCACCGCCACCGCCACCGTCTACCAGCTCTCCTATGACGGCATCGAGGGCGGCTCCGCAGTCGTCAGAAAACTCGGTGCCTCCTCCACGGCCAAAAACAAAGTCTGGGTCACGCTCACGGAGGGGACGGACTACACCGTCGACACGGCGCTCGGGCAGATCACCTTTGCGAGCGCGCCGGGCGTCTCCCCTGTGACCGGCGAGGACAACGTCGTCGTCTCCGCCGGCAAGACGATTCCGGAATACGCCGCCATGATCGCCGACTGCCGGGTCTGCACGCTTTTTGGCGCGGAGGGCGCGGAAAACCGCGTCTTCGCCGCCGGGAACCCCGATTACCCGGAGCGGGACTGGTACTCCCAGATGGACAACCCCGCCTACTTCGGTGAGACGTGGTATGCGGATCTCGGCGCCGGAAGCTCGCGGATCATGGGCTACTCGCATGTCGGGAATCTGCTGGCCGTACACCGCGAGAATGCCGAAGGGAACGGCAACGTGATTCTGCGCACCGGAGAGATTTCGGAGGGCGAGGCGGTCTTCCCCGTGACGAATATCCTCAAAGGGCCCGGCGCCGTCTGCACGCGCGGATTCGGAAGCCTCGGCGGGGAGCCTCTGTTCCTGACCGGGGAGGGCATCTATGCGCTGACGGAGAAGGATGCCACCGGCGAAAAATACGCGGAGCGCCGGAGCTTCTACATCGACAAGGCCCTTACCGCCGCCGGGAATCTTGCCGGGGCCTGCGCCTCGGTCTGGAGGAATTTCTTCCTTCTCTCGGTCGGCACGAGGCTCTATCTGCTCGACGGCAGCCAGCGGGACTACGCGAGCGGCGAGCCCTACAGCAACTACCAGTACGAGTGTTACTATTGGGAGAACATTCCGGCCACCGTCGTCTGGGCGGAGGGAGACGGCCTCTTTTTTGGAGGCGCGGACGGGCGGGTCTTCCGCTTCGACCTCGCCGACGCCGACGACGGCACCGACGGCTACTACAAAGACTGCGGCGCCGCCATTGAGGCGCACTGGGATCTGCCGGCGCCGGCGGGAAACGACTTTTATGCGGACAAGGCGCTGTGCTACCTCGCCGTCCAGCTCGAGCCCCACCCGCGTACCTCCGTAAAGGTTGAGGCGAAGGTCCGCGGCGTCTGGAAGACCGTCTGGCAGCAGTCCGCCGTCTTCCGCTATTTCAAGTGGTCCGCCCTCTCGTGGCCCGCCTTCTCGTGGCAAAGCGACGACGGCGCCCGCACCTTCGGCCGGAAGCGCCTGCTCCCGCGGCTCGACAAGATCTCGATCCGCATCGGCAACGCCGTTGCCGGGGAGCCCTTCGGCCTCTACGCGGTCGGCCTCGAATACACGGAATCCGGTAAGCTGAATACCTGACCGCGGTACGGAAAGCCGCTCCTCCGGCTGGGGAAAATGCAAAAGCCGACGGCCGCGCGTAAAAGAAATGCGCCACGGATACAGGCCCCGCAAATTTGCGCCGCCGCACCGGGATGCACAGGACGGAACAAATCCTTCCCCCGGTAAAATTCCCTTTTTACAAAAACGGGCCGCGGCAGATTCCCCTGTTTCCGCCGCTTCCGGACCGTTTTATGCCGTTTTCCTCCGCCGCAGACCGGATGCCTTCCCTTCCGGGCGGCAAAGCTTTTGACCCACGCAAAAACAGCATCAAAAAGGAGGCTCTTCCCGTTACGGGAAGAGCCTCCTGCATTTTTTAATTTTTTCAGCCGCAGAGCTTTTTATAAAGCATCCGGTAGACCTTCGCGGAACGGTGCCAGCTGTTGTCGCAGCGCATGGCGGCGGCGACGGCGGCGAGCCATTTTTCCTTATCGGCATAGAGCGCGGTGCAGCGCCGGACGGCGTCGAACATATCTTGGGCGTTGTAAGACTTAAAAGTAAAGCCGTTTCCGTCCTCGCTGCCGAGGTCGCGGACGCTGTCCTTGAGTCCGCCGGTCTCGCGGACGATCGGGATCGAACCGTAGCGCAGGGCGACCATCTGCGACAGGCCGCAGGGTTCGCTCTTGCTGGGCATCAGGAAGGCGTCGCTGCCGGCGTAGATCTGCTTCGCAAGGCGCGGGTCGAAGCCCGTCACCATGCGCACCCTGCCCGGGAAGCGATTCTGCAGGCCGCGGAAGAATTCCTCGTAAATCGACTCGCCGGAGCCGAGGACCGCGAGCTGGACCGGCAGATTCATCAGTTCGTCGCCGAGATAACGGATGAGGTCGAACCCCTTGTGGGAGGCGAGGCGGGAGACGATGCCGATCAGCATGGTTTCCGGCTCCGGCTCGAGGCCGAGCTCCTTTTGCAGGGCGGCCTTATCCATCGCCTTGCCGGAGAGATCCTCCGCCGTGTAGGTGTACCGGATCGCCGGATCGTACTGCGGGTCGTAGGCGTCGTCGTCGATGCCGTTGAGAATCCCGGCGAGCTTGTACTTCCGCTCGCGCAGGAAGCCGTCGAGGCCGCAGCCGAACCAGGGGTCGAGAATCTCCTCGGCATAGGTCGGGCTGACCGTGCAGACCGCGTCGCACTGGTCGATGCCGCCCTTCATGTAGTTGCAGCCGCCGTTCCATTCGACGGCGCAGCGGTACTCCTTGGGCAGGCCGAGGATGTCGTCCGCCGCCTCCATGCCGAAGCGGCCCTGATACTGAATGTTGTGGATCGCGAAGAGCGTGCGGAGATTCTCATAGCCCTCGCCGCGGCGGTAAAAGACGTTATAAAAGACGGGGATCGGCCCGGTCTGCCAGTCGTTGCAGTGGAGGATATCCGGCGTGAAATCCATATGCGCGATCGCCTCGAGCACCGCCATGGAGAAGAAAGCGAAGCGCTCCGCGTCGTCTTGGTGGCCGTAGATGCCCGGACGCCCGAAATAATATTCGTTATCGAGGAAATAGAAAACGACGCCGTCGTATTTTGCGGAGAAAAGGCCGCAGTACTGGTCCCTCCAGCCGAGCCGGACCCTGAAATCCGTCAGAAACGTGAGCAGCTCCCGGAGCTCCGGCGCGATATCCGCGTAGAGCGGCATGATGACCCGGCAGTCCTCGCCGGATTCACAGAGGCTTTTCGGCAGCGCGTTTGCCACGTCGGCAAGCCCGCCTGTCGCAATGAAGGGCCGGGCCTCGCTGGCGGCGAACAGAATCTTCATAGGCGTCCTCCTGTCTGTTTATTGTCAAATCGGGCGGATGTAGAAAAGATCGGTTAAATGACGGTCCCCTTCGGGATATAAAGCGGCATGGTTTCGGCTCCGGAGAGTGTTTTCCCCTCCGTGATGACGACATTTTTGTCGGTGATGACGTTCTCGATGACGGCGCCCGGTAAGACGCGCGTATTGTGCATCAGCACGCACCCGCGCACGACGGCGCCCTCCCCGATGTGAACCCCGCGGAACAGGACGCTGCCGGAGACGCTGCCTTCGACGATGCAGCCGTCGGTGACCAGCGAGTCGGCAACCTCGGAGGCAAGCCCGTAGCGCGCGGAGACCTCATCCCGCACCTTCGTGTAGATCGGGCGGTCCTTGGGAAAGAGCGAGGCGCGCACCTCCGGGCGGAGCAGGGCCAGATTCGCGTGATAAAAATCCGTGAGGCTGTTGACCTTATCTCCCCAGCCGGGACAGAAGAAGCCGCGGATGTTGAGCACGTCCTTCTTTGCCATGAGCACGGAGCGGAGGAAACTGTGCTCGCCGCGCTGTACGCTCTCCTGCACGAGCTCGTCGAGCAGGGGCTTTCGGATGACGGCGATATCAAGGTAGACGTTCTGCTCTCCGGAGAGCTCCGGGGAAAGGTAAATGTCGGCGAGCCGCCCCTTTTCATCAAAAAAGAGGGGGTTGTAAGCGTGCATATCCGGCGTGACTTCGGCTTTTTTATAAAGCAGGGTGATATCCGCGCCGCTGCCGAGGTGTTCCGCGACGGCAGGGCGGAAGTCGATATTGGCGATGACGTCGGAGTCGCTGAGCACGACGGTCTCCGCCGTGTTCGCCTTGATATAATCCTGAATGTTGGCGAGCGCCTCCATCCGGCCGTGATAGACGCCGGCCGAGGAGCTCCTGCCGTACGGCGGCAGAATGCTCAGGCCCCCGATCTTGCGGGCGAGATCCCATTCGCGGCCGCTGCCCAGATGGTTGAGCAGGCTCTGATAGCGGATGCTCGGTACGACGGCCACATCCCGGATCCCGGAATTCACCATATTGGAGAGGGCAAAGTCGATGAAGCGGTACCGACCGCCGAACGGCACGGAGCCGAGGGTGCGCTGCGCGGTCAGCTCGGAGATCAGCTCGTCGTGCATGTTGCAGACGATGATGCCCAAAACGTCCCTTTCGTTCATTCCGCCCTCGCCTTCTTCCTGCCGACAATCTCCTTCGGTGCGACGACGGCGCCCGGAGGGATCTCGACGCCCGGCCCGACGACCGCGACGCCCCATTCCTCCGGCCGTTCCATCTCCTCCGGCTTGCGGCCGACACGGGCGTTCTCCCCGACGACGGCCTTCTCGGCGACGACGGCGTATTCCACCTTCGCGCCCTCTTTGATGACGGCGTTCGGCATCACGATGCTGTAGCGCACCTCCGCGCCCTTTCCGACCGTTACGCCGGCCGAGAGGATGGAGAAATCCAGCGTGCCGTCCACGTCGCAGCCCTCGGTGACCATCGAATCCTGCACCGAGGCATCCCTGCCGATATAATGCGGCGGCATCACCGGGCTGCGGCTGTAAATTTTCCATTCCGGGTCGTAGAGGTCGAGCGGCACATTGGGGTTGAGCACGTCCATGTTGGCGTCCCAGAGGCTGTTGATCGTGCCGACGTCCTTCCAGTAGCCCCGGAAGGGGTAGACCGCCATCTTCTCCCCGGCGGAGAGCATCCGCGGGATCACATTCTTGCCGAAGTCGTTGGAGGAGGCAGAATCGGCCTCGTCCTCCTCCAGATAGGCGCGGAGCTTATCTGTGGAAAATATGTAGATGCCCATCGAGGCAAGGTTGCTTTCGGGATGTTTGGGCTTCTCGGCAAATTTTGTGAGGAAGCCTTCGTCATTCATGCTCAGGACGCCGAAGCGGGAGGCCTCCTCCCACGGCACCTCGCAGACCGCGATCGTGCAGGCGGCGTTCTTCTCCTCGTGGACGGCCAGCATTTTGGAATAATCCATCTTGTAGATGTGGTCGCCGGAGAGGATCGCGACGTACTCCGGGGCGAAGCGGTCGATGAAGGCCATATTCTGGTATATGGCGTTGGCGGTGCCTTTATACCAGGCCGAGCCGCCGCTGCGCTGGTAGGGCGGCAGGATGAATGCGCCGCCGCCCATGCGGTCGAGGTCCCACGGCTGGCCGTTGCCGACATACTCGGAGAGCTCAAACGGCTCGTACTGCGTCAGGATGCCGACCGTGTCGATGCCGGAATTGACGCAGTTGGAGAGCGGGAAGTCGATGATGCGGTATTTGCCGCCGTAGGGCACCGCGGGCTTTGCCATATCTTTCGTCAGGACGGAAAGCCGGCTGCCCTGCCCGCCGGCAAGGAGCATGGCAATCATCTTTTTTCGCTTCACGGCATCAGACCCCTTCCGGAAGTTTTTTGAAATAGACGGCCGACAGCGGCGGCAGACGGAGCGCTGCCGCATAGCCGCCGTCCCCGGAGGGCTCGGCTTCCACGGTGCCGTTCCGGATGCCCGAGCCGCCGAATTCCGTATCGTCGCTCGAGAGGATCTCCTGCCAGACCGAGGGCCCCTGCACCGGCACGCGGTATTGTGGGCGCTCGACCGGGCAGAAGTTGACGGCGCAGAGGATCTCGCCGCCGTGCGCATCCATGCGGCGGAAGGCGACAACGGAATTGGCGCTGTCGTCGCAGACCGACCAGCGGAAGCCCTCCCAGCTGTCGTCCCGCTCCCAAAGGGCGGAGGTCTCAAGATACAGGTGGTTGAGGGCCTTCGTATAGTCCCGGAGGCGGCGGTGGGCCTCGAAATCCAAAAGCATCCAGTCGATCTCACGCTTCTCGTCCCACTCGATGAACTGACCGAACTCCTGCCCCATAAAGAGCAGCTTCTTACCCGGATAGGCCGTCATGAAGCCGAGGAAGGCGCGCATCCCGGCGAATTTCTGCTCGTAGCTGCCGGGCATCTTGCCGATCAGCGATTTCTTGCCGTGGACGACCTCGTCGTGGGAGATCGGCAGGATGAAATTCTCGGAAAAGGCGTACATCAGGCCAAACGTGATCTTGTCATGATTGTAGGCGCGGTAGACCGGGTCGAGGGAGATATACTCCAGCATATCGTTCATCCAGCCCATGTTCCACTTGAAGCTGAAACCAAGCCCGCCGGTGTAGGGCGGTTTCGTGACCATCGGCCATGCGGTGGATTCCTCCGCGATCGTCGAGACGCCCGGGAACCCGGTCAGCACCGAGGAGTTGAAATCCCGCAGCAGGGCGACCGCCTCGAAATTCTCGCGGCCCCCGGAGGAATTGCGTTCCCAGTCGTCCCCGGACCTTCCGTAGTCGCGGTAGAGCATGGAGGAGACCGCGTCGGCACGGATGCCGTCGGCGTGGAACTTGTCGCACCAGAAGTTGGCGCTCGAAATCAGGAAGCACCGCACCTCGTTGCGGCCGAAATCGAAGACCTTGGTCCCCCACTCGCCCTGCTCACCCATCAGCGGGCTGCG
Organism: uncultured Oscillospiraceae bacterium; assembly: GCA_964391915.1. Lineage (GTDB taxonomy): Bacteria > Bacillota > Clostridia > Oscillospirales > Ruminococcaceae > UMGS1668. The sequence goes on along the minus strand of CAYMNV010000001.1, from coordinate 54,145 downwards.
GTACTCGTAGCAGCACTCGCCGTCGAACTCCGCGAGCCCGTAGGCGTCTTTGGGGAAATGGGCGGGCACCCAGTCGAAGATCACGCCGACGCCGGCCTGATGCAGGGTATCGACAAAATACATCAGATCCTCCGGCGTGCCGTAGCGCGAGGTCGGCGCGAAATAACCGAGGGACTGGTAGCCCCACGAGCCGTCGTAGGGATGTTCCGTCAGCGGCAGCACTTCGACATGCGTATAGCCCATCTCGGTGGCGTACGCCGCGAGCTCATCGGCGGTCTTGCGGTAGGAGAAAAAACTGCCGTCGGGGTAGCGCTTCCACGAGCCGAGGTGCAGCTCGTAAATATTCATCGGCAGGTCGCGCAGATGCTTCGGACGGTTTTTCATCCAGGCGGAATCCTGCCAGAGGTAATTATCCAGATCATAGAACATAGAGGCGGAGGCCGGCCGCGTCTCGTTGTGATACGCATAGGGATCCGCTTTCAGAAGTACTCTGCCATCCGCCGCCGTGACGGCGAATTTGTAGCGGTCGAATTGTTTCACGCCGGGGATAAAACCTTCCCAGACTCCGCCGCCGCTGATCTCCTCCATCGGGTCGGCGAGGTGATCCCAGCCGTTGAAATCGCCGACGACCGAGACCGCCTTTGCATGGGGCGCCCACACGCGGAAGACAGCTCCCGACGCGCGCCCTTTCCGCGCGGGGTGGGAACCCAGAAACGCGTAGGAACGGTAATTCGTTCCCTGATGAAACAGATAGATCGGAAGGTCAAGATCTCTGCGCTGCTTTTTTTCTGTCAATCCCGTTGCCTCCTTTATTCCGAATATTCTTATCTACTATTCTAATATATCAAGTTCCATTTTGTTTTTCAAGAGCGACCCGTGCTCCCAAAAAAGTTTTTCCTGTGGAAAAACGGCGTCCGTACGGGATTTTTTTCGCTTGACAAAAACGTGAGCGGATAGTATGGTGGAAATATATTTCCGGAATGGGGAGGGAATGCGCGGATGGCGAAGGAAAAAGCGGTCCTGATGGACGGGGTCGGCCTGCAGCGGGCGATGATGCGGATCGCGCACGAAATCGTGGAACACAACCGGGGCACGGAGGATCTCTGCATCGTCGGAATCCGCAGCCGCGGGGAGCCTCTTGCGAGACTCATCCATGACAACATTCTGAAGATCGAAAACGCGGACATCCCCTGCGGCGACCTCGACATCTATTTTTACCGGGACGACCTGACGCACCTCGCCGATTCGCCGGTCGTGCGCAAGGCGGATCTGCCCTTCTCCATCGTCGGCAAAAAAGTCGTCCTCGTGGACGACGTGCTCTACACCGGCCGGACCGCACGCGCCGCCATTGAGGCGATCTTCTCCCTCGGGCGGCCGGCAGACATCCAGTTCGCCGTTCTGATCGACCGCGGCCACCGCGAGCTGCCGATCCGCGCGGATTACGTCGGCAAATCCATCCCGACCTCCCACCGCGAGATGGTGGCCGTCCACATCCCGCCGTTTGAGAGCGACACCGGCGTGCTGCTGCTGGAGACGGAGGGCGCATAAGGCGGCCCGCCGCCGTGGGAACCAACGAAAAGAAGCGCGGCCGGCGGGTTTTCCCCCGGCCGTTTCCGATTTTTGCCGCCGGGATCCCCCGCGGCAGCACCTCCGCGCGAATTTGCCTGTTCCCGCATTTTCTGCTATAATTGGACGAAAGAAAAGGAGGGCGGCCATGGGAATCCTTCTTGTCAGCCGGTGCCTGCTGGGCTGCGCCTGCCGCTACGACGGCAAAAGCTGCCCGAACGAAAAAGTCCTCGCTCTCGGAAAAGAGCATATCCTGATCGGCGTCTGCCCGGAATGCGACGGCGGGCTGCCGACTCCGCGCGCCCCGGGCGAGCGCCGCGGCGGCAGGGTCGTCACGGAGGACGGCAAAGACGTCACGGAGCCTTACCTGCGCGGCGCGGAGATCGCCCTCCGCCTTGCGAAAGAAACCCATGCCGACGGCGCCGTGCTCAAGGCCCGAAGCCCCTCCTGCGGCTGCGGCGTCATCTACGACGGCACCTTCACCCGGACGCTCGTCCCCGGAAACGGCATGACGGCCGAGCTTCTCCTGCAAAACGGCATCCCGGTCAAAACGGAGGAGGATCTCTGAGCCTTCGTTTTATTTCCGCATGAGCGCGGAGAGCCGGCTCCGGTTTCCCTAAAAAGGTTTCACGTAAGAATCTACGGCCATTTCTCCGCTCCGCTTTGAGCACGGCGTGCCCCCTTCCGTTGTCTCCGGGATACGGACTTCCAGCGAAAACGGCGGCAAAAATCCCGCCCCTTGCTTTTCCATTTTTGGGCGCGGAGGCATTCCGTTCCGGAATTTCCGAAAATCCTTTCGTTTTATGCAGGAACGGTACTTTTCAAAATGCAGAAAGCATGCTATAATTCAAAAATAATTCATCAAGTCCGGAGGCGCAGTATGAACGCGATCATCACCGTCGTGGCGAAGGACGCCGTGGGCATTATCGCCTATATCAGCGGCTTCCTCAGCGAAAAAAGCATCAATATCATGGATATCAGCCAGACCATCCTGCAGCAGTACTTCACGATGATCATGCTGGTGGATCTCTCCAAGTGCAGCACGCCGTTCGACGAGCTGCGCAGTTCCCTGCTGGAGGCCGGCGACAAAAAAGGGCTCGTCGTTCACATCCAGCGCGAAGATATTTTTAACGCCATGCATAAAATTTAGTTTCCGGGCCGCAAAGGGCAAAGCAGATTTCGGCCCGCCGATTTGGAGTAACAGTAACTATGATCAATACCGAAGATATCATCCAGACGATCCAGATGATCGATGAGCAGCATCTCGACGTCCGCACGGTCACAATGGGTATTTCGCTCCGGGACTGCGCCGATCCGTCGATGGAGCGCTGCTGCGAAAAAGTTTATGAAAAAATCACCCGCTACGCGAAGGATCTGGTGCCGGTGTGCGAGGCCATCGAGCAGGAATTCGGCATCCCGATCGTCAACCGGCGCATCTCCGTCACCCCGGCCGCGGATGTGGCCGCCTCCTGCGATTCGGACGACTACGTCCCCTTCGCCAAGGCGATGGACCGCGCGGCGGAGACGGTCGGCGCGGATTTCATCGGCGGATTCTCCTCGCTGGTGCATAAGGGCTTCTCCCGCTGCGACAACACGCTCTTCCGGGCCATCCCGGAGGCGCTCGCCGAGACGGGCCGCGTCTGCTCGAGCGTCAATATCGCCACCACCCGGGCCGGCATCAACATGGATGCCGTCGCGCGGATGGGCGAGATTATCAAGGAGACCGCCTTCCTGACCAAAGACAGGGACTGCCTCGGCTGCGCGAAGCTCGTGGTCTTTGCAAACGCGGTGGAGGATAACCCCTTCATGGCGGGCGCGTTCCACGGCGAGGGCGAGCCGGAGTGCTGCATCAACGTCGGTGTCTCCGGGCCTGGCGTCGTCGCCCACGCGCTGAAAGAATGCGGCGGCATGCCGTTCGACACGGTGGCCGAAACGATCAAGCGCACCGCCTTCAAGATCACCCGCGTCGGCCAGCTCGTCGCGCAGGAGGCCTCAAACCGCCTCGGCGTGCCTTTCGGCGTCGTGGATCTCTCGCTCGCGCCGACCTCCGCCGTCGGGGATTCCGTCGCGGAGATTCTGGAACTGATGGGACTCGAAAGCTGCGGCGCCCCCGGTACGACCGCCGCCCTCGCGCTGCTCAACGACGCCGTCAAAAAGGGCGGCATCATGGCTTCCAGCCACGTCGGCGGGCTCTCCGGGGCCTTTATCCCGGTCAGCGAGGACGCCGGCATGGTCGCCGCCGTCGAAAGGGGCAGCCTCCGCATTGAGAAGCTTGAGGCCATGACCTGCGTGTGCTCCGTCGGGCTCGATATGATCGCCATCCCCGGAAACACCTCCGCCGGAACGATCTCCGCGATCATCGCGGATGAAGCCGCGATCGGCGTCATCAACAACAAGACCACCGCCGTGCGCATCATCCCCGCGCTGGGGAAAGGGCCCGGCGACCGGGTGGATTTCGGCGGCCTGCTCGGCAGCGCCCCGGTGATGGAGGTCTCCTCCTTTTCCGCGGAAAAATTCATCGCCCGCGGCGGAAGGATTCCCGCCCCGATCCACAGCCTGCGCAACTAAAATCATTCGGATTTTGCCGAATTTGGGATTTTTTATATTTTTCTTGAAGCGTCGGCATTGTTTTGCCGAACGGATACTATTATACTGTAGTCAGACATTTGAAAGGAGTGACCATCCATGGCATTTTGTTCCAACTGTGGCGCAAACATCCCGGAGGGCGCCGCCTGCTGCCCTTCCTGCGGAAAACCCGTTGACGGAAAACAGCCTCCGGTCGTCGAGGAAGAGACCGATTTCACCGAGAACTATTCCGCCGAGGAACGCACCGCGCTCGGCAAACTTGCCGCCCTGCAGTACATCTCCATCGTCTTCGCGGCGTTTGCCATGATCGCGGAACCGAATTCCAAATTCATCCGCTTCCATGCGAACCAGGTGCTCGTCCTGACCCTGTTCTATCTGGCCTGCGGCGTAGTGGCCATCGTCCCGTTCCTCGGGTGGGTCGCCTCCGGCGTCGGCATGATCGTGGGCCTCGTCTGGACCATCATGGGCTTCGTCCGCGCCTGGAAGGGCGAGGCAAGACTTCTGCCGCTGATCGGCAAGGCCAAATTTATTACATACTGAAAAAGGCCTGTTCCCTGCCGCCGCGGCGCAAAACCCGCGGCGGTTTTTTTATTTTTCAGGGCCGGATCCGGTTTTAAAAAGCGAAATCTTTTATAAAAATCTCATGAGCATGCGCCTCCGGATTATTTCGGGGGCGTTTTTTTGCGGGCCACGCGATGAAAAAAG
>CAYMNV010000001.1:32176-49188 GCA_964391915.1 uncultured Oscillospiraceae bacterium | reverse complement strand
CGGCGGTTCGGCAAAAAAATCGAATTTCCCTTTATTTTCAGATCTTATTTCCTTTGCGAATCATCATTTCTCCGTGTTTGGCCGAGGTACAGTTTGCTCAGGGACGAGGGGTGAGCGTCCCCAATAACCGGGAAAGGAACATGGATATGGCATTATCGAAAATCACGGACGCCGACCTTGTGGGGAAGGGCGTCTGTGGGCAGGCGGATGTGCCGGGCCTGAGCGCCGCGGAGATGCAGGAGAAGGTCGAGGAGATCGTGCGGAGCGTCGTCATCCCGAAATTCAACGCCAACGCCGACCTGACCTGCACGAAGGAGGAGCTCGCCGGGGCACAGTTCACCGCCGGGGCAGTCTCCTCCGTCTTCGGCCGGGCGGGGGATGTCTCCGCGGCGGCCGGGGATTACGACGCGGCAAAGATCGGCTATGCCGGCGCGGCCTCCGGGCTCTCCGCCGGGAACGTACAGGCAGCGGTTGACGAGCTGGCCTCCGGCCTCGCCGGGAAAGCCGCCTCCGCCCACGCGCACGGGAACCTGACCTCCGACGGAAAGCTCGGCACCACGGCCGGTAACCTCGTCGTCACCGGAACCGGCGGCGCCGTTGAGGCGAAAGGCGCGGTCGCGGCGGGCATCGCGACGCTCGACGCCGACAGCAAGGTGACGCCGCTGCAGGCCGCCTCCGACCAGACCGAGATCACCGCAAACCACACGCTCGAGCTTGCCGACGCGGGCAGGGATCTCGTCTGCACCAACAGCGCGGACATAACGATTACCGTACCGCTTTACGCAAGCGTCGCCTTTCCGCTCGACACGGAGATCGTCGTCTTTCGGGCCGGGGCCGGGGCCGTTGCCGTCGCGTTCGCCTCGGGCGTGACGGTCTGGTGCAAAGAACAGAGTTACGGGATCGCGGATCGGTACTCCGGCGTGCTGCTGAAGAAGCGGGCCGCGGACAACACCTGGAGTGTGGAAGGGAACCTCGGATGAAAAAAGTGAGGCGGCAATCCGGGGATTTTTACCCGATCCGCAAAAACGGCGCGCTTTCTTACAGGGGGGCATAGCATATGCAGGAAGCTGTTCTGGCCGCCCTGATTACCGGCGCGGCCACCGTACTTGTGCAGCTTCTCATCAGCCACCGGGAACGTGCGGAGCAGGAGATCCTTCTCCGTCGCCAGGTGGATCTTCTGATCGGCAGGCTCGATACTCTTGAGGGGAAGGTGGAGAAACACAACAATCTTGTGGAACGAATCTACAAGGCGGAGGCGGATATGGCCTCCGTTAAAGAAAGGCTCGCCGGGATCCAACACATCCCGCGTGCATGAGAGGTGTTTTTATGATTAACTGGAAAGTCCGTCTGCGCAACAAGACCTGGCTGCTGGCCGCCATTCCGGTCACCGCGGCCGCGATCTATTCCGTACTCGGTTTGTTCGATATCGTCCCTGCGGTCAGCGAATCCGAAGTGGTCAACGTGCTCACCCTGATTCTCAACCTGCTGGCGGAGCTCGGCATCGTGATCGATCCGACGACCGAAGGCATCGCCGACAGCAAGCGCGCCCTCTGCTACAACTACCCCTACTGCGACAAGGAGGAGCACGCGGATGGCGGTCTTTGACGGCATCGACGTCTCCAAATACCAGGGAACGATCGACTGGGCAAAAGTCGGGGCGTCCGGCATCCGTTTCGCGATCCTGCGCGCCGGTATCGGCGGCAGCGCAGACTCTATGCTGAAGACAAACCTCGCGGGCTGCGCCGCCGCGGGAATCCCTTTCGGGTTCTATCACTTCTGCAAATCCGCGGACGCGGAGAGCGCAAAAGCGGAGGGCGCCGCCTTTTTGGAGACGATCGCCGGTGTAAAACCGGAATATCCGATCTTCTGCGACATCGAGCTTTCGTCCCAGACGGCGCTCCCCGCCGCCGAGCAGCTCGATATCATCGACGCCTTCTTTGAAAAGGCGCTGGAGAAGGGCTATCTCTGCGGCGTCTACTCCTTCAAGGCCAACCTCGAAAAGCTGTTGGCCGCGGAGCCGGAGCGCCTGAAGAAGTATGAGATCTGGTGCGCGCAGTGGGGCAGCAAAAATTCTCTGGAGGAGACGAGCGGCCTCTGGCAGTGGAGCAGCAAGGGCACCGCTTCCGGCATCGGCACGACCGTGGACCTGAACATCGCCTATAAGGATTATCCGGCGCTGGTCCGCGGGCTGGGCAAAAACGGCTTCCCGAAAGAGGAGACGGAGGACTGCGCCGCCCTTCTGGCGGAGCGGGATGCCCTTGCGGAAAAGCTCCGGAAAATCGCCGAGATCATCGGGTAAGACCTGCAGCGGACAAAAAAACGGGCTGTCTCGAAAAGAGACGGCCCGTCTTATTTTTTATTTGTTTTTTAGAGGAACCATCCGGAGAAGGGCGATTCCCCGCCCGCATCTTATCCATCGGCAGGCGGAATCGGGAAAAGCGGCTCCCGCCCACGAATTACGCCGAATTTTTATGCGCCCGGCATGCGGCTCAGAGAAATCCATAAAATACACCGATACCCGTGCATCGGCCGAATCCAAAAAAGCGGCTCCGGCCCGCGGATTTTATGTAAGGTTCTTTATGCACCCGGCATGCGGCAAAAAGAATCCGGAAAAAACGCGCCGGGTTTATAAAATATGCAGCGTCATGCAGGGGAACCCTCTCCGCTCCATCTCCGCAATGAAACCGTCGGCGCGTTCGTTTTTGACGAAGCACTGCGCCGCCCCGGCAAAACCGCCCCCGTGTACCCGCACGGCGCCGTCCTCCCCAAGCAGTCCCCTCGCCGTCAGAATGGCCTTTTCGAGGCGGTGCTCCGGCTCGCGCTCGGAGACGATGTTTTTAAGAAGCTGCTCGGAGCTCTCCGCCGATTCGCGGAAGAGGCGCAGAAATGCCTCAAAGTCGCCGCCGCGGAGGGCGTCGGCCTCATCCTCGGCGCGCTGGGTTTCAAAGAAGTAATGCCACGCGCGCAGCATCACGCGCTCGCCGAAACGGTCCCGGATGACCGGGGCCTGCGCGAAGAATTCCGCCGGCTCCGCGTCGCAGAGGCGCTCGCATTCCAGCGCCCTCGCGGCGGCGCACATATCCTGCGGGATGGCGGCGTAGTCCTCCGTCAGATTGCAGTGCCCGGCGCCGGAATCCGCCATGATGAGCGTATAGCCGCTCCGGGAAAAATCGTAATCGACCCGCTCGCACCCCGGCAGATACGGGTTGCGGAAATTGGCCGAGATGACACAGCCCGCCGCGCAGGCAAGCTGATCCATCAGGCCGCAAGGTTTGCCGAAAAACAGGTTCTCCGCCCGCCGGCCGAAGACGGCCAGATGCTCCGGCGGCACCTCCTCGCCGAAATAAAGCCCGCTGATTACGGTGCCGATCAGCACCTCGAAGGCCGCGGAGGAGGCGAGCCCTTTTCCTGCCGGAATCTCCGACGTGACCTCCGCCTCGAAGCCGCCGAAGGAGTTTCCGCTCTCGAGAAACGAATCGCAGACGCCGCGCACGAGAGCGTCGAATGTCCCCGGTTTTGCGAATTCCACGCCGGTCTCCGAGAGATCGAACGAGCATTCCCCAAAACCCTCCGACCGGACGGTGACGCGGTCGTCCCCGGTCTTTTTCGCCTTCGCCGTCACCCGGCGGTCGACCGCCGCCGCAAGGACGCTGCCGCCCTGGTGATCCGTATGGTTGCCGCCGAGTTCGGTTCTGCCCGGGACTCGGTAAACGGAAATTTCATCCTCCATCGCGGTTCCCCCCTTCCTACCAAAGATTTTAACGCAAAAATGCCGCCATGGCAAGACGGCCCTTTGACGGCGGAACGGATCCATGATAAAATAGCTCTCAGTTACCGATCCATGCAAAAAGGGCCGCCCCGGAAGGAGGAAACAAGACATGCCGCAGATGGTTTCGGATTGGTTTTCCTCCGCGGGGAATCCGGTTTCCGGCTTTTTTTCTCTTCCGGTCCCGCTCCTGCTTGGGTATTTTATTCCGGTCAATCTGATCGCATTCTTTCTGTTCCTGCGCGACAAGCGGCTCGCGGTCGCAAACCGCCGGCGCATCCCCGAGGCCGTGCTGCTCGGATGGGCGGCACTCGGAGGGGCCGCCGGCGCCCTCTGCGGCATGCGGATCTGCCGCCACAAGACGCGCAAGGCAAAATTCCGCATTCTGGTGCCGCTGTTTTTGCTTCTCCAAACGGCACTGATCCTTTTGTACGTCTTCGGAGGAAAACCATGAGCATTTTCGTCTGCCCGGTCTGCGGCACACCGCTCGAGAAGGAGGGCGGCTCCCTCCGCTGTGAAAACCACCACTGCTTCGACCTCGCCGCGGAGGGCTACTGCAACCTGCTGCCGGCAAACCGGAAAAATTCCAAAGAGCCGGGCGACAGCCGGGAGATGGCGGCCTCCCGCTCGCGCTTTTTATCGAAAGGCTATTATGCGCCGCTGCTGGAGGCGGTCTCGGAGCTGGCCGCGGAGGCCTGCGTCGACATCTCCGCACCGGTCGTTCTGGACTGCGGCTGCGGGGAGGGCTACTACACCTCCGGCATCCGGGAGGCACTCGCGGAGAAGGGATTCTCCCCGATTATCGCCGGATTCGACATTTCGAAGCCCTCGGTCAGGCGCGCGGCGAAGCGCTCCGGGGAAATCGAGTGGGCGGTGGCCTCGGTGTTTGCGGTCCCGGCGCCGGATGCTTGCGCCGATCTCGTGCTCAACCTCTTCTCCCCGCTCGCGGAGGAGGAATTCCGGCGCGTGCTCAAGCCCGGCGGCACGTTTCTCTACGCCGTGCCCGGCAGGCGGCACCTCTGGGGACTCAAGGAGGCCGTCTACGACGAGCCCTACGAAAACGAGGAGAAGCTGACGCCTTACGCCGGCTTCACCTATCAGGATGTGCGGCGGGTGCGCGGCACGATCTTTCTGGACGACCCGGAGGACATCGCCGCCCTTTTTCAAATGACGCCGTATTATTGGAAGACCTCGGAGAAGGGCTCGGAGAGGGCCGCGCGGCTAAAGACGCTTGAGACGGAGATTTCCTTCGATCTGCACGTTTTTACGAAAGACCGCTGAGCGGTGGTCCGGATTTTTGCATAGAGAAGATCTTGCCTTCCTTCGGAAAATCCCGGAGGGAACATCATACGGCCCGCGCGGCCGGAAATATAAATAGATAAAGAAGGAAACTGCGATGGAATATACGTATACGCCGCACGGCGTCTGCTCAAGAAAAATCCGCTTCGACATCTCCGAGGACGGCATCGTCACAGGGATCCGCTTCACCGGCGGCTGCGCGGGCAACCTCTCCGCAATCCCGAAGATCCTTGAGGGCTGGCCGGCGGAGAAGATCGTCGCCGTCCTCAGGGGCAACCGCTGCGGGGAGAACCCGACCTCCTGCGCCGACCAGCTCGCGCGCGCGGTCGAGGAGGCAAGGGAGAAACTCGCTTCCACCAAATAAACGCATAAAAACGCCGCCGCCCGCTTTTCCGCAGGCCGCGGCGTTTTTTGTATTCCTATATTTCGGACGCTCAATCCGGCGTATATTTCGCGAATTCGTAGCCCTGATCGCGGACGCTGTCGATCACGCTGTCGAGAACCGCCGCGTTGGTCGCGGAGACGGCGTGCAGCAGAAAGATCTCCCCATCGTGCAGAGAACCGGTGATCTTGGAGAAGGCCGTATCCATGTCGGGCTGGGCGGCGGCGTCCCAGTCCTTGTAGGCGAAGCTCCAGAAGACGCTGCGGTAGCCCATCTTCTGCAGCAGGGCGATGCTCTGCTCGGAGAACTTGCCTTCCGGGAACCGCCAGAGGTACATGCTGTACCCGAAGGTATCCTGGATATAGTTGTGGCAGTCCGCAACCTCGGCGTAAGCCTCCTCAAGCGTGATCTCCGTAAAATTCTTGTGGTGCACCGAGTGGTTGCCGACGACGTGCCCCTCGTCGATCATGCGCTGGATCAGCTCCGGCTCTTTTTTCGCGTAGGGGAGCGTGACAAAGAAGACGGCGCTGACGCCCTTCTCCTTCAGCGTATCGAGGATATCCGCGGTATAGCCGTTTTCGTAGCCCTCGTCGAAGGTCAGGTAGACTTTTCCTTTGTATTCGTCGCCGATGCGGAGGAAATCGGCGTTGTATTTGCCGTACTGCTCCTGCAGCTGAACGCAGGCGATCGGTTTTCCCTCCTCATTAAAATTTATGCCCGGGCCCCACGGCACGTCCTCGGCGCTGAGATCCGCAATCTCCACAAAATCCGCGCCCATCGCTTCCAGCGCACGGAGATTGTTGATATACGTCTCGTCCTCCGGCTCGGAGGAGGTCTCCGGCTCGGATTCCGGCTCGCTCTCCGACTCCGCCGGCGTGATGACGAGCTCCCCATCCCCGGTGAGAGTCGCGGAGCTCTGCTCCTTCTGCTTCCCGCAGCCGGATATGCCGAAAAGGAGGATCAGCGCCAGAAGAGCGGATATCATACGGAAGGTTTTCATGGGATGCTCCCTTCTCCGGCGGAATTGAATGGCCGCCGGCAGCCTGCTTTCGCGGTTTCGACCGCTTCCGATCTTATTTTACCACAAAATTGATTCCAAAAAAGCGGGGAATCCGTTTTTGCCTGTAGTATGCCCGAAAAAAAATCTGGAATTCCGGGAAAATTTTGCTTCGGCTTGCTTTTTTGCCCCGGCTGTTTTATGATTTTCTCCAGATTCATTTTCATCAAAACGCCGCGGCGGACGTCTTCGCTCCGTCCCGGGAAGAAAGAGGGGCCTCCATGGGAAAAAACTACCGGTTTTTGTTCTGGGATGTCGACCAGACGCTGCTGGACTTCAAAAAATCCGAAAGCTGCGCGCTGCGGGAGACGTTCCGGGAATTCGGCCGCGAGACGGACGACGGGACCGTCTCTCTCTACTCCGGCATCAACGAAAGCCTCTGGAAACGCTTTGAGCGCGGCGAGCTCGCGAAGGAGGACCTGAAGCTCGAGCGCTTCCGGATCCTCTTTCGGGAACTCCGGATTACGGAGATTGACGCCGCGGACTTTCAGGAGATCTATCAGGCGGCGCTGGGCGGCGTCTGTTATCTCCTTGACGATTCCTATACGCTCTGTACGGAGCTCAGCAAAAATTACAAGCAGTATGTGGTTTCCAACGGCGTCGCCGAGACGCAGCGCCGGAAGATGGAGCTCTCCGGCTTCGGGAAGCTGATGGACGGCATCTTCATCTCCGAGGAGGTCGGCGTTCCGAAACCGTACCGGGCGTTTTACGACTTCTGCTTCGCCAATATCCCGGGATTTGAGCCGGAAGCCGCGCTCGCGATCGGCGACTCGCTGACCAGCGATATCCGCGGCGCCCACGCGGCCGGCATCGACGCCTGCTGGTACAACCCGGAAGGGCTGCCTTTCTCCGGGGAGCCGGAGGACGTGCCGGAATACGAGATCCGGAGCCTCCGGGAGATCAAAAAGATTCTGGGACCGGACCTCCCGTAAAGGCCTGGGGAAAGCGCCGGCCGGATAGGCGGAAAACTCCCCGGCCGCGGTGAAACGAGCCGGGCGGGGCGTTTGAACCGGGCGGCGGCTTTGCCATAAAAAATGCCCCGCGGAAGGTTTCCCGCGGGGCGCCGGTTTTGTTTTTTATTTCAGATTGAGCAGAACCAGCCCGCCGACGCACAGCAGCGCGCCGAGAAGCTGTTTCGGGTTGAGCGTCTCGCGGAAAAAGAGGAGCCCGACCGCCAGCAGGCAGACCGCAAGCGCGATGTTGGTGACGAGCGAACCGATGCTGATATCCCAGCCGGCGCGGTAGAGGCTGATGGCGCCGAGCTCAAGAGCGACGACCACGATCCCCAGAAGCCAGCCGGTCCAGTTTACCTGCCGGACCGCCGCCGCGAATCCCTGCACGCCCACGGCCGCAAGGGAGAGAACGAAGCAGGCCGCCGCCGCGGTCAGATAGGTGACGGAGAGCGTCACGAACGGGTTGACCCCCGCGGGCGTGACCTTCGTCAGCAGATGATAGCAGACGTTCGCGCCGACGATCACAAGCGCCGGCCAGAGATAATTCCACATGCTGCGTTTTTCCTCCGTCATGGTATTACTCCTTAATGACCTGCCGGCGGTACTCCGCGCCGCAGGGGGCGGGTTCCGGCAGGGAGAGCTGATATAAATCCTCCGCGCGGCTCTCGAGCTTTGCGAAACGCGCCGCCTCGGGAGAGGTCTTTTCGAGATCCGCAAGCGAGCACCCGATCGGAATGCCCATAGGGCGTTTCGCCGCCTCTTTGAGCACGGCGGCGCCGGTTTCATTCATCGCGAGCATGCGGCAGTAAGGCGGCCCTCCGATGCTGAGCACGGAAAGATCCGCGCCGGTAAAGGCCGCGGCCGCGATGCGCCGGATGCGGCTCATGGCGTAGCGCTTCGTCTTGGCAAGCGCATAAAATTCCTCCAAGGTGCCGGCTCTCCGGGCTGCGCTGTAAACGCGGTGGGAAAACCCTTCCGCGGCGCAGTCGGGCAGCATGGCGAATTCCTCCTCGGAAAGCGTGCGGAGCTTTGCCAGCACGGCGGTCTCGAGCTTTTTGGGCTCGGCCGGGAATTTGCCGGCAGCATACCCCTCCGCCAGCACCTCGTACGCCGCCTCCGGCATATAGGGACGCATCTCCTCCGGCGCGGAAAAGCTGCGCAGGTACGACGCGGAGACGATGCCGGCGTGCGCGGCCGTCATCTCGCCGTGCCCCGCGCCGTAGCGGCGGATCGTCAGAATCTCCGTTTCCGGCATGAGCTTCCGCACCCATTTGCAGTACTCGGCGCCGAGGGAATCGTTGGGGTTTTTGAGGAGATCGGCCTTCTCCGGCAGAATTCTCCGGACGGCCTCCTCCCGCGCCGCGGCCATCGAAACGCCGCTCGCGAGGCAGGCTTTCAGTTCTTCCGCATATTCCGGCGAGGAGAGGACCTCCGAAACGGCCCATATGCCCTCCCGATCCCCGCTCTCGCTGCCGAAGGAGAGCTGCCCGACGCAGCCCAACGCCGCGAGCAGGGAGATCCCGCCGAACGCAAACCGCTCCGCGCTGCCGATCGCATAAGGCAGAGGGAGCTCGAGGATCAGGTCGGCGCCGCACCGCAAAGCGGCCCTTGCGCGGAGCTCCTTCGGGCAGTAGGCCGGCTCGCCCCTCTGGGTGAAATCCCCGCCGAGGACGGCAACGACCGCCTCCGCGCCGGCGGCCTTCGTCTTATTGATTTGGTAGGCGTGGCCGTTGTGGAACGGATCGTATTCCGCAATGATCCCGGCGATTTTCATATCCGGTCCCCCCTCGCATAAAAGATTTCATGCAGAGAATGCCCAAATTTGCCTGTAAAGCTGTATGGGGCTTGAAATTTTACACATATTGTAATAATATAGGAATGTTGTGATGGCGTCAAGAGCGCCGTCAACCAAATAAAACGGATTTATTATTTGGAGGTAGGAATATGAAAGTACTGGTTATCAACGCCGGGAGCTCCTCCCTTAAGTATCAGCTTATCGAGATGGACACCGAAGAAGTCGTCGCAAAGGGTCTCTGCGAGAGAATCGGCCTCGGCGGACACATCAGCCACAAGACTCAGGCCGGCTTCGCGACCGAATACGACGTCGACTTCCCGACGCACAAGGAAGCCTTCATCGAGCTCGTCAAGCTCCTCACCACCGGCGAAAACAAGGTCGTCGGCGACATCGGCGAGATTAAAGCCATCGGGCACCGCGTGCTCCACGGCTCCGAAAAATACAAATCCTCCACGCTGATCACCGACGAAGTCATCGAGGATATCGGCGTCAAATTCAAGGATCTCGGCCCGCTGCACAATCCGCCCCAGGCCATTGCCATGAAGGCCTGTCAGGAAGTTTTCGGCAAGGGCGTCCCGATGGTCGCCGTCTTCGACACCTCCTTCCATCAGACCATGCCGCCGAAAGCTTACATGTTCGGCATTCCGTACGAGTATTATGAGAAATACTCCATCCGCCGCTACGGCTTCCACGGAACCAGCCACCGCTACATCACCAAGCGTTATTTTGAAATCACCGGCAAAAAGCCGGAGGGCACCAAGCTCGTCATCTGCCACCTCGGCAACGGCTCCAGCCTCTCCGCGGTCAAGGACGGCAAGGTCCTCGACACCTCCATGGGCCTCACCCCGCTTGACGGCTTCATCATGGGCACCCGCTGCGGCGGCATCGACCCCTCCGTCGTCACCTATGTGATGGGTAAGGAAAACCTCAGCCCGGAGCGCATGTCCAACCTGATGAATAAGGAATCCGGCTTCCTCGGCATCTCCGGCATCTCCAACGACTGCCGCGACCTGCAGGCCGCCGCCGAGGGAGGCAATGCCCGCGCCCAGCTCGCCCTGGATATGTTCACCTACCAGATCAAGAAATTCGTCGGCGGCTATGCGGCTGCGATGGGCGGCATCGACGCCATCATCTTCACCGGCGGCATCGGCGAAAACTCCGGCAGCATCCGCTCCGAGATCTGCTCCGATATGGAGTTCCTCGGCCTCTCCATCGGCGAAGAGCTCAACAAAAACGCCAGCCGCAAGGAGAGCAAGTTCTCCGCCGCGGAGAGCAAGGTCGAGGCCTGGGTCATCCCGACCAACGAAGAGATCATGATCGCCCGCGATACCGTTGAAAAAGTATTCGGCTGATTTGCCGTCAGCTCGGCTGATTTTTCATCAGCCACGAAAAAATACCAGCCGTAATCGGCTGGTATTTTTGTCATGCTGAGATTCTGTTTTGCATTTTTCGGGAGACGGAGCGCAGACGGCGCTCCGGAGAGATGCCGTCAGCCCGCCTGAGACGCGGTGCCGGGCTCGTAATCTTTAAAGAGCAGGGAAATGCTCCAGATCCCGCCGAGCCCAACCAGTGTATAGACGATCCGGCTGACCAGCGTCGCCGCGCCGCCGAACAGCCACGCGACGAGATCGAACTGGAACAGGCCGATCAGCCCCCAGTTGAGCGCGCCGACGATCACCAGAAACAGGGCAAACTTGTCCAATGCGTTCATCATAAAAAAACAGCTCCTTGTCTTTATTTTGGCGATAGTATCTGCAAAACCGGATAAAAATATTCCACATTCGCTGTTTTGCCGTGACAGGCATCACAAAAGTATGATAAAATACAAAAAAGACGCCGGGAAAATGCGTGCCGCATGCACTTATTAAAAAGAGTTCCCTGAGTGCCGGACGGCATTCCGAAACCGCGATGGGGTTTTTCGGCCCTCTCCCGAATGTGTTTATGCCCGCTTTGCGAGGCGGACGTTTTATCTTTTTTTCAAACGGACGTTTGAAGGCCCGGAAGGGCAAAAATGAAATCCAAACAGAAAAGGAATCCTCTCATGAAAAGACTTCTCTGCGCGGTGTGTTCCGTGTGCTTCCTTTTTTTGTCGGCGTTTCCCGCAAGCGCGGCTGCATCCGCTCCGCCCTCCGCCTACTCCGCGGCCTACTGCGTCATGGATGCGGATACCGGCCAGGTGCTGGTCGGCAAAAACATACATACCAAGATGTATCCCGCCAGCGTGACGAAGATCCTGACCGCGGCGATGGCGCTCGAGGTGCTGAGTCCGGCGGACAGCTACACCTTCTCCAAAGACGCGGCGACCTACGACCACAGCTCCACCCATCTCGCCTTCTCCGAGGGCGAGATCTGCAAAATCGAGGATCTGCTCTACGGCGCGATGGTGGAATCCGCCAACGACTGCGCGCAGGGACTCGCCGACGCAGCCGCGGGATCCATCGGCGACTTCGTGGCACAGATGAATGAAAAGCTCGCGGCGCTTCACTGCGAAGACAGCCACTTCGTCAATCCGAGCGGGATGCCGGACACCGGCCACGTCACCTCCGCTTACGACCTGTGCCTCATTACGAAATACGCGCTGACGGTCAAAGGCTTCGAGACCTATTTCGATGCGTGGGAGTGGACGATCGCGCCGACCAACAAGCAGAGCGAATCCCGCGTGATGGGCACCCACCATGCGATGATCGTCGGGTCGGAAAACAACGGCGCCTTCGGCTACGACTACGCCACCGGCGGAAAGCTCGGCTGGACGGAGGAAGCCAAGCACACGATCGTCACGGTTGCGGAAAAGGACGGCGTGCGGCTGATCTGCGTGGCGCTGAAAAGCACCAGCAAATACGATAAATATAAGGATTCCATCGCCTTATTCGACTACTGCTTCGAGAATTTCTACGGCGTCGACTACGCTTTGGATTGTGCCGACGGCGTGGAAAGCAGCGACGGCGCGGCCGAATACACCTACCCGGACAGCATCCGCCTGCTGCTGGCGGGCGGCCTCACTGCCGCCGACATCACCGCGGACGACACCCATGCGGCGGATGCGGACGACCCGCACATCACCCTCACGGTACCGGAAAACGCCGCGATGGTCTCCGACATCCTGACGTATTACCCCGAGGAAGAAGCGCTCTCCGGCACGCCCGCCGATGCGGAAGAGCCGGAGGCCGAACCCGCCCCGGAGAAGGCTTCCGTGCCGTGGTGGGGCTGGGTGGCGGTGCCGCTCGGCACGCTTCTGATTCTGGCCGCCGCCGTATTCTGCATCCGTTTCTACAACATCCG
The DNA here is from genome assembly GCA_964391915.1 of uncultured Oscillospiraceae bacterium. Taxonomy (GTDB): domain Bacteria; phylum Bacillota; class Clostridia; order Oscillospirales; family Ruminococcaceae; genus UMGS1668. The sequence continues at coordinate 36,657 of CAYMNV010000001.1, read as the reverse complement.
CAAATACCGCAGACTGCGCATCGAGAAGCGGAGGAGGCTCCTGCAAAGGGAGAAACTTCGCAGCGGGGCCTCTTCGCCCGACGAACCGTATTAAAAAAAAGACCGGAAGCGGAAATCCGCCTCCGGTCTTTTGTATTTATGGGGAAAGCCGTGCCGGCGGAAGGCCGGGAATCCGCCCCTCCGCCCCCGGACAGGATTCTTCTCCCGGGGGATACATGAAAATTCCAAAAAACAGCGGTCCGCCTCAATAAAATAAGGCTTTCCGGATCGGGCTCCGCCGTTTTTTCTTTTGGAACCGCATGCGGCGCCCGCGCGGAAAACAGGCAGGCCGGGAAGCCCGCATGTTCCCGAAGCATCATACCGCGGTGATGTTCCTCGCCCGTCTCTCCCAGCGGCCGCTTTTAAAGTACCAGAACATCAGCAGGCTGCACAGCACCCATGCCGCGGGGTAGCCCATGACGACCGAGATTGCCGTATTGTAGACCCGCGAGATCACAAAGAGGTAGATCTGGCGGAAGACGACGAAGGTGGAGAGCATATAGACCATCGGCGTCATGGAGTCCCCGGCCCCGCAGAGCGCACCGGCGAGCACCTGGTTGACGCAGCAGATGCAGTAGAAGGGCGATACGATCCGGCAGAAGAGAACGCCGTATTCCACCACATCCGGATCGCTGGTGAAGAGCCTCACCACCGGCTCCGCGAAGACCTCGATCAGCACCATCAGCACGAGCGTCGCAAAGATCGCCATCTTCGTCGTCACGTTGATGCCGTCCCTCGCGCGCTTCCAGTTGTTTGCGCCGAGGTTTTGCCCGACGAAGGTCGTGACGCTCAGCGCGAGGCTCTGCATCGGCAGGAACATGAACTGGTCGATCTTGCCGTAAGCGGACCAGCCGGCCATGCAGGCGGAGCCGAAGAAATTGATGTAGGACATGACAAAGACGTTGGAAAACGAGGTGATCATCATCCGGAAGGCCGTGGGCAGGCCGACCAGGACCACCTTGCTGAGGATCGGCCAGACCAGCTTGAGGCGGTTCCAATGCAGGCGGTAAATCGCATCCGTCTTTGTCAAAGAGAACAGGATCAGGAAGGCCGAGGCCGCCTGAGAGATCACGGTCGCCCATGCGGCGCCAGCAATGCCCAGCCCGTAATTGAGCACGAAATCCAGGTCGAGCACGACGTTGAGCATGGAGGAGGCAATCAGAAAATAGAGCGGACGCCTGGAATCGCCGACCGCGCGCAGGATGCCGGCGCCCATATCATAAATCATGGTAAAGGAGATCCCGGAGAAATAGATGCGCAGGTAGGTGCGTGCGCCCTCGTAGACATCGGCGGGCGTCGCCATCAGCCGCAGCATCGGATCGACCATCAGGATGCCGATCGCCGTAAAAATCAGGCAGAGGCCGAATGTGCAGAGCATCACGGTGTGCACGGCGTCCTCGACGCCCTTTTTATCTTTTGCACCGAAATACTGCGCGACGACGACGCTCGCACCGGTGGCGAGTCCTGTCGAGCAGCCGATCAGGACGTTGATGATGTTGGCGGTGGATCCGACCGCAGCCAGCGCCTCTTTGCCGACAAACCGGCCCACGACGACGCTGTCCACGGTGTTGTAGAACTGCTGAAACAGGTTGCCGATCAGAAGCGGAACGGAAAACAGCACCAGCAGCTTCCAGATCGTGCCCTCGGTCATCTGCAATTCATTGTTCTTTCCAAAAAGCTTCATCGAACTCCCCTTCCCACAGAAAAAAGCGAACAGGATCCATTTTACCACGATTCCTCTCCAAAGGGAAGGGAATCCGAAAAACTCAGGAAATCCTGCACTTTTTGGTTTCCGCGGCCATATCCGATGCAAAATAAAGGCGCCGCGGGCGCGGAAAAGAGGATCCGGGATTGACATTTGCGAGTATCCTGTGGTATATTCATCTCAACATCATCGAAATGCGTCCGACCGGGAGAAGTAGCCGTTGACCGGCGCGCCAGAGAGAGCCCGCACATGCTGAAAGCGGGGTTCGCGAAGGGGCGGCGAAATGCACCCGGAAGCACGGAAGGGGAAACCGAGCACTGCCTTGCGAAAGAGGCGGGAGCCGGGAGTATCCGACTGCGGGAGTTCCCGTTACAGAACGGCGTCCTGATCGGGACGAACTAAGTGAGAAACCGGAGTGGAACCGCGGGATTCGTACCGCCTCCGTCGCAGAAATTGCGGCAGAGGCGTTTTTTATTTTTAACCTGTTTTCAAAGCCGAAAGGAGCGGATACAAATGTTTGACAATCTGCGGGCGGATATCCGCGCGGTAAAAGAGAGGGACCCGGCGGCGAGAAACAGCCTCGAAGTGCTGCTTCTCTATTCGGGGCTGCATGCGATCATGTGGCACCGACCGGCCTATTGGCTCTATCAGCATCAGTGGTATTTTCTTGCGCGGGCGATCTCCCAGATGGCGCGCCACACGACCGGCATCGAGATCCATCCGGGCGCGAAACTGGGGCGCGGCATCCTGATCGACCACGGCGCCGGCGTCGTCATCGGCGAGACCGCCGAGGTCGGCGACGGATGCACCATCTATCAGGGCGTCACCCTCGGCGGCACCGGCAAGGATACCGGCAAGCGCCACCCGACGCTCGGCAAAGATGTGCTGGTCGGCTGCGGCGCAAAGGTGCTCGGGCCGTTTACCGTCGGCGACGGCGCCAAGATCGCGGCCAACGCGGTCGTGCTGGGGCCGATCCCCGCGGGCGCGACGGCCGTCGGCGTGCCGGCAAGGGTGGTGCGCATCCACGGCGTCAAGACGGAGCAGCTCGACCAGGTGCATATTCCGGACCCGACCTCGCAGGAACTCTGCCGGCTCCGCTCCGCCATCGAGCGGCTGGAAAGGGAGCTGGAAAACTGCGTGAAAAAGGAGCCGGAAGCGGAGGCTGCCGCGGAACCCGTCTGCGCCGCCGATCCGGATTCCCAGTGGATTCTATAAAACAGCGGTAAGCGAACCGGAGGATAAAAAATGAGAGTTTACAACACGATGTCCAGACAAAAAGAGGAGCTCGTTCCGATCACGCCCGGCGAATACAAAATCTACGCCTGCGGACCGACCGTCTACAACTTCATCCATATCGGAAACGCGCGCCCGATCTGCATCTTCGACGTGCTGCGCCGCTACCTTGAATATAAGGGAAACAAGGTCACTTTCGTTCAGAATTTCACGGATATCGACGACAAGCTGATCCGCCGCGCCGCCGAAGAAAACACGACCGTGAAGGAACTGGCGGAGCGCTATATCCGCGAATATCAGACCGACGCCGCGGGCCTCGGCGTGCCCCCGGCGACGATCCATCCGAAAGCCACCGACACGATCCCGGAGATCATCCGGATTGTAAAGGGCCTTGAGGAGAAGGGCTACGCCTATGCCCTCCCGGACGGCAGCGTCTACTTCCGCACGCGGAAATTCGGCCGCTACGGCAGGCTCTCCGGCCAGTCCGTCGACGACCTCGAATCCGGCGCCCGCATCGACGTGGACGAGGAGAAGGAGGATCCGCTCGATTTCTGCCTCTGGAAAGCCGCGAAGCCGGGCGAGCCGAGCTGGGATTCCCCGTGGGGCGAGGGACGCCCCGGCTGGCACATCGAGTGCACGGCCATGATCAACAAATACCTGGGCGAAACCATCGACATCCACTGCGGCGGGCAGGACCTGATCTTTCCGCACCACGAGAACGAGATCGCGCAGGGCGAATGCTATTCCGGCAAGCCCTACGTCCATTACTGGATGCACAACGGCTATATCAACGTCGACAACGTCAAGATGTCGAAGAGCCTCGGCAACTTCTTCACCGCACGCGAGGTGGCGGAGAAATTCGGCTACGAGCCGATCAAATTCATGATGATTCAGGCGCATTACCGCATGCCGCTCAACTACACGCTCGCGGTCATCGAATCGTGCCGGGCTTCGCTCGACCGGCTCTATACCTGCCGCGGCAACCTCGATTTCGCCATCCAAAACGGCCTTGACGAAAAGACCGGCGGCGAGGACGAGTTCCTTGCCTCCATCAAGGCGAGGCAGGAGGCCTTCGACGCCGCCATGGACGACGACCTCAACACCGCCGACGCCGTAGCCGCGGTCTTCGACCTCGCCAAGGACATCAACAGCTTTCTCACCTCCCCGCGCTCCAAAGCGGCGCTTACGGAGGCCGCGAAGCTCTTCGACACGCTGACCGGCGTGCTCGGCATCCTTTATAACCGCAAAACCGAGAACCTCGACGCGGAGATCGAGGAGAAGATCGCCGCCCGCGAAGCCGCCAGAAAGGCGAGAAACTGGGCCGAAGCCGACCGCATTCGCGACGAGCTCAAGGCGGAGGGCATCCTGCTTGAGGATACGCCGCAGGGCGTCAAGTGGAAACGCGCCTGAGCAAGCCTTCCATTTGGTTTTGCGGCCGCAAAACCGAGGACCTCGACGCGGAGATCGAGGAGAAGATCGCCGCCCGCGAAGCCGCCAGAAAGGC
>CAYMNV010000001.1:14431-32076 GCA_964391915.1 uncultured Oscillospiraceae bacterium | reverse complement strand
ACCTCGACGCGGAGATCGAGGAGAAGATCGCCGCCCGCGAAGCCGCCAGAAAGGCGAGAAACTGGGCCGAAGCCGACCGCATTCGCGACGAGCTCAAGGCGGAGGGCATCCTGCTTGAGGATACGCCGCAGGGCGTCAAGTGGAAACGCGCCTGAGCAAATTTTCTGAAATAAGTGAAAAAAATCCCGCCCCGACGGCAGCATTTCGCTGCGGCAGAGGCGGGATGTTTTTATGTATTTTCAGGCGGCGGGGGTTCGCTTTGTTTATGCGCCGGCCTTTTTTCGGATCCGGTTGAGGCGCTCGGAGGCGGCGACCGTTCCGGCAAGGAACAGCAGCAAAAAGTATGGCAAAAGCGCCATCGAGACATGCTCGCCAAACCAGCCGAAGACCGCCGGCAGCAAGGCGGATCCCGCATAGGCAATTGCGATCTGCACGCCCATCACGGCTTTCGCGGCCTCCTTGCCGAAGATCTCCGGCGTGCTGCGCAGCGTGGTCGGATAGATCGGGCCGCAGCCGACGCCGGTCAGCAGGAATCCGGCGGGAAGGATGCTCTCCCCTGCCGGGATCAGCATGCAGAAGATGCCCAGCGCCGCGGCGCCCTCCCCCAGCCGGACGATCGTCTGGCCGGGCAGCCTCATGGCGAGGAAGCCGCAGCCGATCCGGCCCAGCGCGATTCCGAGAAAAAAGAGCGAGATCCACCGGGCGGCGGCGGCTTCCGTGATGCCGCGCGAGAGCACCAGATAACTGCTCCCCCAGAGGAAAGCGGTGCCTTCCACGGCGTTATAAAGCACCAGCGTGCCGGATGCCTCCGCGATGCCGCGCAAATGGAGAATCTCCCCTGCCGTCATGGCGGAACCGGAGATATCCTCCTGCCTGCCGCCGGCGAAACCGGCCTTCTTCCACCACGGCAGCGAGAGCGCCATCAGCGCCGCAAACAGAAGCGTCGCCCGGCCGATCGCCGCGTAGCCGCCGCGCCAGTCCTCATCTCTGAGATAAAAGGCCATGACGTAGGGCCCGGCCATCGCGCCGAGGCTCCAGAAGCCGTGCAGCCAGCTCATGCACCACGCCGGCAGATGGAGCGCCGCGAAGCTGTTCATCGAGACATCCAGAAAACCCATGCCGAGGCCGAGCGGCACGCAGAAGAGCAGATACAGCCAGTAGCTTCCGCCGGCCGAAATTCCCAGAAGCGACAGCGCCATCACGAGCAGGCAGATTCCGATCGCGGGGCCGGTGCTCAGCCTTCGGGAGAGCCGGCCGCTGAAAAAGCTGGCCGCCACCATCGCGCACTGGCTGGCGCAGGAAAGCCCGCTGGCCCACGAAAGCGGCACGCCGAGCCCCGGATACGCCGCGGGCCAGGCGGTGCCGATCAGGGAATTCGGCGCTCCGAGAAAGAGAAACGAGAGAAAAACCAGAACGGTAAGTTTGATCATGAAATACTCCCGGGCGGCCTCCTGATCGGCGGGCGCCGTCTTTTTTCTCATGGAAAAACGCCCGCCGCGCGGGGCTCCGGAATCGGGCCTCTCCGCGGCGGCGAAGCGCTCAGAGCGTCGTCGTGACCTTCGGGCAGGAGCGGAATACGCCGACCTCCAGCCCCTTCTTCTCCGCCGCGACGATGCCGAAAACGAAGATCGGCAGAATGTTGCCGACCGGGGCGAGCCGCTGGGAGACATAATTTTGATAGAGCGGCAGGATATTTTTGTGCTCCGGCACGGCGACGCCCTCCTGCGCGACGGCGACGACCTTGCCGCCGTGGTGCGCGATGTCGGCGGCGATACGCAGGAGCTCCGCCTCGCCCGGGCCGGCCGGGATAAAGACGAACGCCGCAAAGCCCTCCTCCACAAGCTCGAACGGCCCGTGGCGGAACTGCGCGGCCTCAAAGCAGACCGCCGGATATTTCGCGGTCTCCTTGATAAAAAGCGAGCCGTCGTCCGCGGTGCAGTAGCTCCAGCCGCGGGCGATCACGGCGAGATAGGGCGGCAGGCCGAGAAAATTCCCGACGGCCTCCTTCCATTCGCCGAAATGCTCAACGGATTCTGCAAGGTAATCCAGCGCGAGCACGAGATCCTCATACGCCTTCTCCGCGCTGCAGCCGAGCATGGCCTCGGTGACGAGATGCAGCAGCAGCGTCGGGGCGAGATAGGAGCGCGTGCTCGCGGATTTCTCCGTCTCCATGCGGAGCAGCAGCGTGAGGTCGCCGCGTTTGGCGAGCGTGCTCTCCGGATCGTTGGTGACGGCGATGACAAAGGTCCCCGCGGGCAGCCTTTCGCAGAGCCCGGCGATCTCGGCGCTCTCGCCGGATTGGGAGACCATGACAACCAGCGTGTCGGCGCCGACGGACGGCAGCCGGTAGAGCAAAAGGTCGCTCGCGATCACGGCCGAGGCGCAGAATCCGGCGTTCGCAAGCTCTGCGGCCGGGCCCAGCACGACGGAATACGAGCTCCCCATGCCGGTGAATACGATGTTCCGGTAGGCGGAGAGGTCGATTTTTCCGACCTGCTCCGGGTAGCCGGCTTCCATATAGAAATCGAGACTCCGCTTCATATCGGCGGGCAGATGAACGATATCCTCTTCACAAAAATTCGCGGGCGTGTACATATTGCTCCTCCTTATTTTATTGTGACGGCGTGCAGCAGGTCCTCCGCGGAGGCGGGCCGGCCCGTTTTCACCAAAAATCTGCCGGAGAGGTTCCCCAGCAGCGCGCAGTCCGCGGCCGGCAGATCCAGCGCCGCGCCGAGGCAGTAGCCGGAGTTGTAGTTGTCGCCGGCGCCGGTCGTCAGAACCGGATCTTCGACGCGCGTGACCGGCACGAAACCGTATCCTTTTCCGATTTCCACGGCATAGGAGCCGTCCGGCACGTGCACGGCGACTTCATTCGCCGGGAAATCCGCGCACAATTCTTCGACGAGCCGCTCGGAAAATTCCTTCTCCGCTTTTCCAAACCAGCTGTTATAAACGGCGAGGAATTCTTTCCGGTTGAGGCCGACGGCGACGGTGTAGCGCCGGCGCAGCCCGCGGATCGCATCAAAAAGCTCCCGGAACTGCTCCTCCGTCTTGGCCGAGGGATCGGCGAGGTCGAAGAACGCGAGGCGCTTGCAGCCTTCCGGCCGGGGCGCCATCCGCGGCAGGATCTCCGAAAGGATACCCCCAAGGATATCCGCGGATTTCGACAAACTGCTCCAGTTGGCGTAGCCGAAGACGTCCGCCTCCTCAAACGCGCGGGCCAGTTCCTCAAGGCCGGCGATCTCCCGGATCCGCGCCCAGTCGATGCCGTCGAGCTTTTCGCCCTCGCCGAACATCAGCTTCCCGTCCTGAAACTCCATATTGAACGACGGCGCGTAGTCGCACACGGAGATGACCTTTGCCTTTTCGCAGAGCCGGGCGAAATGCTTATCCGGCTCCGGCAGGCCCATCGCGCCGATGCAGGTGGTTTGAAAGCCCTTTTCCGCCAGCGCGAGCGCCATCAGCGGGGCGTTTCCGCCGAGCTGCTCGGAGACCGTATGGAAGGCGATGTCGGAGCTGATGCCCTGCTTGTTGTGGATGAATGCGGCAAATTCGCCGATGCTGGAATAGAAAAGCTCCTCCGTCTGGCTTTTTTTAAGCCGCACGAGCTTGTCGAGGTAGCCGTCGAAGCCCACCAGCGCCCGGATTTCCGCCTCTCCGGAGATCACCCTCTCCAGCGCGGAGGCGATTCTGTTTTTATCGGGTGCGTATTCCATGGCTCATTCCTTCACGGAGCCCTCGGTCAGGCCCCGTACGATATATTTCTGCAGACACATGGCGAAAATGATCGGGGGCAGCGACGCGAGCATGCCGCCGGTCATCATCAGGCCGTAGTCGATCATGTGGCGCGTCGTAAACTCCGAGATTGCAATGGTCAGCGTCTTGGCGTTGTAGGTGGAGGCGAAGATCAGGGCGAACAGGAACTCATCCCAGCAGGTCAGCAGCGCAAAGATGCAGGTCGTGACGATGCCCGGCATCGCGAGCGGGAGCACAATCTTTCGAATGATCGTAAAGCGGGAGGCTCCGTCGATCAGCGCGGCCTCCTCGAGCGAGACCGGGATGCTCTCAAAATAGGAGCGCAGGATCCAGATGACGAACGGCAGCACGAACGACGTGTAGACGATCGTCAGGAAGATCTTGGAGTCGGTCATGTTGAATTTCACCATAATCATATAGAGCGGCAGCACGAGGGCCATCTCCGGCAGCATGCGCATCGCGATGACGGAGATCATCATTTTGTCGCGGCCGCGGAATTTCATGCGCGCGAAGGCATAGGCCGCAAAGGTGCCGATCACGACGCACAGCAGCGTCGCCGACAAGCCGATGATCAGGCTGTTGCGCATGGCGGTGCCGAAGGGCGGAATCTCACCGGCGCTGATCGACACATCTTTAAAGCCGAGAAGCTGCAGATAATTATTGATGGTCGGTTCCTCCGGCCACCAGTGCGGCGGCACGGCGATCAGCTCCACTTTATAGGAGATGGAGGAGATCAGCATCCAGAGAAACGGCAGAAGGATATAGACGAGCAGCGCCACCCCGGCGAGATAGAGGAGGGCGGTCTTTGTTTTGGAATCTTTCACGGTCTACTCCTCCTTTCCGCGCAGAGCCCGGATATAGGCGAGCGCCATCAGCAGGATCACGAACGAGACGAGATACGACAGCGCCGCGCCGTAGCCGAATTTGCTCGACCCGAACGTCATCTGATAGGTATAGTAAGAAATGACCTGGGTGCCGTTCGCGGGGCCGCCCTTGGTCATGGTATAGACGATGTCAAAGACCTTGAAGGCCTCCATCGTGCGGGTAATCAGGCACACGAGGATGGAGGGCTTGAGGATCGGCAGCGTGATATAGCGGAATCTCTGGAAGACGCTGGCGCCGTCGATCATGGCGGATTCATAGTAGGTGGGCGAGATGGTCTGAAGGCCGGCCATCAGGATCAGGGCGATCATCGCGTAGTTTTTCCATACATCCGCGAAGATCACGCAGTTCATGGCAAGAAAAGGCTTTCCGAGCCAGTTCACATATTCGTCGATGACGCCCGCCTCCAGCAGCAGGCCGTTGAGCGAGCCGTAGCTGGTATTGAAGATCCAGCTCCAGAGCACGCCGTTGACCACCGTCGGCAGCGCCCACGGCAGAATCAGCATCACGCGCAGGAATCCGCGGAGCTTGAAATTCTGGGAGAGCAGCAGCGCGACGCCGAGCCCGATCACAAACTCGGTGGCGACGGAGACGACCGTAAAATACAGGGTGCGTCCCGTGGAGGACCAGAAATAGCTCTGTTTTAGAATGTCGATGTAGTTGGCGAGGCCCACGAATTCCCGGTTTACGCCCTGCGTCTTGAAAAAGCTCAGATAGAGCGCGTAGAGCAGCGGGATCAGGACGACCGCCGCGAGAAGCAGAAAGGCGGGCGCGAGATAAACATACGGGCGCCGGCCGTCTCTCCGCCTTGCGTGCGAAAGGGATGGTTTGGGCATATCCTACCCTCTTTTCCTGAAATTTTAAAGCAGGGGCGGGTTGTGCGCCCGCCCCTCTTTAAGAAAAAACCGGTTTGAAATCAGTAGGTCGCGGCGATCTGCTCCACTTGGGTCTGTGCATCCGCGAGCGCCTGCTCCGGCGTCTTGGCCTGAGTCAGGGCATTCTGGATCTCGACCTGCAGAACGGTGGAGAATTCGTTGTAATAGACGAAGGACGGACGGTTGTAAGCCATCTTGGCCTGCTCGACCATCTCCGTGGCGGCCGGATGCTGGGCGAGAAGCTCCGCATCTTCATAGAGGTCGGCCCAGATCGGGAGCGCGCCGCCCTCGATGGCCTGACGCTTCTGAATCTCCTTGCTGGCGAGGAAGGAGATGAATTCCCACGCCTCGTCCTTATGCTGGGAGGTGGAGGCGATCGCGAGGCCCATGGAGCCCGCGCAGGCGGCGGAACGGATGTCGCCGTGGCCCGGGATCATCATAACGCCGACTTTATCCACGACCTGAGACTGCGTCGGATCGTTGAACTGGCCCCACGCGAAGCTCCAGTTGATGCAGAACGGGAGTTTGCCCTGGGAGAACAGCTCGATGGCGTTGCGGTCGTCGGAAGTGATGGAGGCCGGATCGGTGGTCTTGGTGGTGTAGAGGCTATCGACCATGAACTGCAGCGCCGCGACGTTCTCCGGCGTGTTGATGGTCGGGTTCATCTCCGCATCCTGAAGGCTGCCGCCGAACGCGCAGACATAATCCATGTAGTAGCAGATCAGGCCCTCCGCCTGAGCCCAGCCGTAGGCGCTGCCGTAATCGCAGGCGCCCGCCGCCTGAAGCTGCTGGCAGACCTGATCATATTCTTCCCAAGTTTCCGGGAGCTCGGTGATGCCGGCGTTCTCGAGAATTTCTTTGTTGTAATACATGAAGAACAGGTCGTTGAACATCGGCAGGCCGTACACCTTGTCGTCGTAGCGGAGGATATCCATGCAGACGTCGAGGATGCCGGTCTTCATCTCGTCGGAGATGCGGTCGTCCACGCAGTCGATGTAGCCGTTGGTGACGTACTCGGGCGTCCAGATGCAGTCGACGTCGACGACATCATAGGTGTCGGTGCCGGCGGCAAGAGCGGTGACTTCCTTCTGGTGCAGGGCGTCGTAGCCGACGGACTGGAAATTGATCTTGATGCCGGGATGGGATGCCTCAAATTCCGGAATGACGGAAGTGCGGAAGCCGGCGAAATCGTCGGAGGACAGGACGTTGATCGTGACAACATCGCTGTTCTCCGTGCCCGAAGTCTCCGCCTCAGGTGCGGACGAGCTCTCTTCCGTGGTGCCTGCGCATCCGCCGAAGCAAAGCGTCAGAGCAAGAACCAAAGCGATGAGAGAAAGCAGTTTTTTCACAGTTTGACCCTCCTTGATGATAATTTGTTCGTAAGCTATATTTGTTATCATCCGGCCGGGAATCCGCCTGCCTGCTCCCGGATTCCCTCTCTGTGTCGGGCGCGCAATTCCGGGCCGATGATAAAAATATCGTTCCCCCTGTCTTGCTTTTTCCGCGGACGTCTCCGCCCGTGAATCCCCGCCGAACCGCTCCGCCTCTCCGCCGCGTCCGGCTCCGAAAAGCCCCTGCCGGCGGAAAAACGGGCATGCATATTTTTCGGACAGCGCCACTCCCGCGCGGCCCGGATTGTTTCATTTTTATGGAAAGCGCGTTTTTTAATCCAACGTAAGTCTACCATGATGCACCGGCACTGTCAATGAATTTCCTCGTTTCAAACGCATTTTTGGGCGGATTTTTAAGTGATTTTATATGAAAATCACTTGGGAATTATCTGTATAATGTGCAAACAGCACGGTTTTTGGCGAAACCCGCGTGCACGCTTCCCCGCGGGCACAAGGTTTGATTTTTTTACGGTTTGGGGTATACTTTTTGAGAGAAAGCGTTTTAAAAAAGGAGGGGATCGCCTTGAGCATCACCGCAGGACGGGTGACGCACGTGCTCGCTCCGGTTTATGATAAAGATAGCTCCGTGCTCGTGCTTGGAACGATGCCGTCGCCCGCGAGCCGCGCCCGCGGATTTTATTATTCCCATCCGCAGAACCGCTTCTGGCCGGTGATGGCGGCGCTCTTTGGGGAACCGCAGCCGCAGGCTCCGGAGGAGAAGGCGGATTTTGTGCTGCGGCATCATATCGCGCTCTGGGATACGCTCGCCGCCTGCGACATCGCGGGCGCCGGCGACGCCTCGATCCGCAGAGCGGAACCGAACGACCTCTCCGTGATTTTTGAGGCGGCAAAGATCCGGGCCGTCTTTACGACCGGAGCCGCCGCCCACGGGTTTTATCAAAAATTTCACGCCGGAAGATACCCCGCGCCGGAATTCCCTCTGCCCTCCACGAGCCCCGCAAACGCGAAAATTTCTCTCTCCGACTTGATCGAACGCTATCAAAAAATAAAGGAATATTTATAAAAAGCGGCCTCGGAAAAAATTTGATATTATTTCGGCAGAAAGAGAAGCCCCGGCGCTTCTCTTTTTTTGTATATTCGCCTCCGGCTTCGCGCAAAATACGGTTAAACGAGATTCAAAAAAGGTGGTCAAAAATATGAGAAACAATTCAGGAGAAAACGGGGGCACCCGTTTTGTTGCCGGGAAAGGATTTTATGTCGCTCTGGCGTTTTGCCTGCTCGGAGCGGCGGCCGCGGCATGGATTTCCGTCGATCGCAGCTTAGAGTCCGGAAAGGATCAGGAGAACGTTCCGGTGGAGGAGACAGCCGAATCCTACGGTTTTGAAGAAGTCAACGAAAACGAAGATTACGCCGAGCCGGAGGAGCCCGCCGAGGTACCGGTCGATACTCCGCAGGAGGAAGTCCCTGTGGAGGCCGGAGACAATACGGTCGGGATCGAGGAGCCTGCTGAGGAAGCGAACGCCGCCGGGGAGGAGGCCGTGCAGGATCCTTCCGCCGAGGCCGGCATCTTCAGCAGCAGAACGATCTGGTCGCTGCCGGTTGAGGGCGACATCATCAACGACTTCAGCGACGGGGAACTCGTCAAGAACGAGACGCTGAACGAATGGCGCACCCACAACGGCATCGATATCGCCGCCGAAGTCGGCTCGGATATCCACGTCTGCGCGGACGGCACCGTCACGCGCATCTGGAACGACCCGCTCTGGGGCGAATGCGTGCAGGTTGAGCACAAAGACAGCGTTATCTCCGTCTACTGCGGCCTCGCGGCGGATTCCGTCGCGATCAAGGAGGGCGACACCGTTGCCCGCGGCGACGTGCTGGGCACCCTTGGCGAGACGAACCTCGCAGAGATCGGCGCGGACAGCCACCTGCACTTCGTCATGAAGCAGGGCGACGCCTACGCGGATCCGCTGCAGCTCATGGGCATGGAATAAACGGACCATCGGTTTTATCGGGCGGCGTTTCCTTCCCGGAGGAAACGCCGCCCCTGTTTTATGCGCGTTTTGGCCGCGGAAGTTTGGCCCTCCTGCAAATTTTCTGGACAGCCGCCCGGATTCCGTGCTATGATAGGACCGTTTTCCCGGCGGGATACGGCCGGATTTTCGTGAGACGGGGACGGTGTTTTTGAGTATGGAGAACCGGTTGGAGTTCATGGACCTGCAAAAGACGGCCGCTTTGGAAGAACTCCGCGGCTGCAACGAATGGACCGCGCCGTTCGGGCTTTCCCTTTCCGATGCGCAGATGAAGATGCTTGCGGAGAACCGGTTCCGGGCGCTGCAGAACACGGGAAGGGTGGAATTCGGCGAAGGCATCCTGAAAAAGCTGATTTACGCCTTCTGTGACTCCCCTTTTCTGACACAGGAGACCTACGAGGAGACGATTTCCGAGCTTCAAGAGATTTTCTACTATTTTAAAAACGAATCCATGGAACGGATTCCGGATGAGGAACTGATCGGATACATGAAACAGGTTTTCGACGGATGCGCGCAGGGTTCCATCGACTATCTGGAAGGCACTTCCCTGGAGGAGCTTTGCCGCTCCGTGCGGGAGGACGGCAGCCTGTCCGGCGGGGCCGGCGGGAACGGCGGGGACGACGGGGACGACGGGGACGTCGAGGATGACGAGGCAGGTGATCTGCTCTGAGCCGAGAGAATGCGCTGGCTCTGCCGCAAAATTTTTTCGATTTCGGCGCGCTTTCCGATGAGGAACAGGCCGCCGTTCAGCTGAAGCTCTGGCGGCTGCTGGCAAAACGAACCGCCCTTTATACGATGGGAGACAGTTCCTCCGTACCCGTGGAGACGGCGCAGGAACTGCTCTCCTCCGTCTGTTTCACCATCGGCGAGGCGATGAGCCGGGACGGGGTCTCTCCTGCCGGGCTTGCCGGCTCGGATTTCGACATGCTCTTTGCCCGCGGGCAGGAGGTCATCAAAGAAAAGACGGAGGCGTGCCGGAAACTTTGGACGGACGTCTGCCTGACCGCGCCGAAAATCCGGAATCAATCCTACCGGGATACGCTGCGGGAAATCGGGATGTTTTTTCATCGGTATGATTTTCGTTTTTTTGCCCATCAGATTCCCTGCAGCATCGATTATCAGCTCAGTCTTCCGGTTCCGGAGGAGCTTTCCGGCATCCGGTACGTCGGTGAATACCTGCGGCGGGTTTTGACGGAAAACGGTATTCTCCACTGTTTTGAAGAAGATCTCGTGGTTCGTCTGCTGAAAAGCTGCTGCCCGGATTACGACGGGCTTCTGATCAATCTCTGCGAGCCGGTCGTCACGAACGCGCTTGGGCTTGCGCTGCTTGGGGAGGATCCCCGCGGCCTGCAAATTACCGATGAGCATCGGGAAAATTTGCTTGAGCTTCTGCTGCCCCTCTCGAAGCCGGAGAGAAAGGCCGCGCTGGAACGCGCTGCAAAACAGCTCTGCCGTTCCCTGCAGATCCGCGACCCGGCAGCGAAGGATGCTCTCCTCCGGATCGCGGGCGGGATCTCCTCCCGGCTTTCTCCCGCCGCCGAAGCAGGGGATCTCTCCGGCCTGTTTCCCTCTCTGCGCTGACGGCGGCCTCCGTTTAAGCCCGGTTTCCGTCGGAACCGACGGCAAAATAAAAAGTTTCTACCGCGCGGCAGCAATGCCGCGTATTTTTTCGGAGAAAATCATGCCGGCGTTTTTTGATGGGATCTTTTTGTCCTCCCCGCATCGGCGGAACTTTTCTTCTTCCGTATCCTGTGATAAAATGGAAACGGAATGGAAAGGAGAGGATTCGCCATGCTTCGACTCATCATCGGCACCGACAGCCGCGCCAGAAGGCGGGCTTTATATAACCGCATCGCCGCCGCGGGCGAGGGCGCCCTGCTGATCGTGCCGCGGCAGTTCTCCTTTGAGAGCGAAAAGCTGCTGGGCGCGTTTCTCGGCAGCGAAAAGCGGAGCCTCGCCGAGGTATTGAGCTTTCCGAAGCTCTGCGAGCGGATCTTCCGCCGGTACGGCGGATTTGCCGGCGACCACATCGACGACACCGGCCGCCTGCTGCTGATGAGCGCCGCCCTTGCCGAAACGGAGGGCGAGCTGAGCTTTTTCACGAAATCCGCAAAAGACGCGGCCTTCGCGGAGGAGCTTGTGCAGGCGGACGGCGAGCTGCGCAAGGGCGGCGTCTCCGGAGCCGATCTCGAGAAGATCGCCGGGGAGCGCGCCGGCTCCGTGCTGGGCGAAAAGGCCGCCGATCTCGCAAAGATTCTCTCTATCTACCGCGCCATGGTGAGCGCGGGCTATGCCGACGAGCTTGACGAGATTCCGCGCGTCACGGAGATGCCGGAGACGAAAGAATTTTTCCGTGATAAAAAGATCTTTTTCGACAGCTTCAACCGCTTCAGCGCCACGGAGGCGCGTTTTGTCTCCCTGATGCTGGAGGCGGCGCCGGAGGTCACGGTTTCGCTCTGCTGCGACACGGTTTTCGACCGTCTTGCCGGAGCGGGGCCTTTCGCGGTCTGTCAGAAGACGGCCTCCCGGCTCCACCGCGCCGCCGCCGACGCAGGCATCCCGGCCTTCGTCGAGGACGCGGGCTTCTCTCCCGAAGGGGAGGTCGCCCCGGCCATCCGGCATCTGGCGGAACATTTCCTGCAGCCGGTCTCCGTACCGTTCACCGGGGATTTTTCCAAAACGGTGGAGCTCTGTCAGGCCGCGAATCCCTACGAGGAGGCCTCCTTTGTCGCCGCCTCCGTCCGGGAGCTGGCGGAGCAGGGGTACCGCTGGCGCGACATCTGCGTGATCGGGCGGGAGCTCTCCTCCTATGAACACCCACTGGTCAACGCCTTCGAGAAGGCCGGCATCCCCTACTTTCTCGACCGGCGGGACGACGCCGCGGATCTGCCGCTGACCGCCTTTGCGCTGGCGGCGCTCGAAGGCTGCACGCGGAATTTTGAGGCCGCGTCGGTGCTGCGCATGATGAAGACCGGCCTCCTGCCCTTCTCCGAGGAGGACGTGGCCGAATTTGAAAATTACTGCGAGATCTGGAGCATCCGCGGGCGGCTCTTTCTGCAGCCGTTTACTGCGAGCCCATCCGGATTCGATCTGCCCGCCGAGGGCGACGGCGCGCTGCTCGAAAGGCTTGAATCCATGCGCCGGCAAATCATGGAGCCGCTTGAGGCGCTGAAAACCGGCCTCGAACGCTGCGACGGGCGCCGCTTCTGCGACGAATTTTTCCGTTTTCTTGAAGCCTGCCGCATTCCCGACGGCCTGAAGCGGCTCTCCGAAAGCTACGAGGCGGCCGGAAAGCTGCAGGCCGCGGCCGAGCTCTCGACGCTCTGGGATTCCCTCGTGGCGCTGCTCGACCGCTTCTATGCCGGCCTCGGCGGCGTCTCTCTGGGCCTCGCCAAGATGGCGAAGCTCTTTGCCATGTCCGTTTCCGCGGCGGATCTCGGCGTCGTGCCGCAGACCGCCGACTGTGTGACCATCGGCACCGCGGACCGCCTGCGCCCGGTGGATTCCAGGGCCGTTTTTATCATCGGCCTCAACGACCGGGTCTTCCCCGCGCCGCTCGGCTCCGGCGGGCTCTTCAGCAGCGCGGAGAAGAAGGAGCTCGCGGAGATCGGATTCGAGCTCTCCGACACGGAGGAAAACCTGCTCGCCGAGGAGCGCAGCTATGCCTTCACGGCTTTCACCGCACCTTCGGAGAAGCTCGTCGTTTGCCGCAGCCGTTGGGATGTCAAGGGCGACGAGCTCGGGGAATCTTCGTTCCTCGCGCGGCTCACCTCCCTCTTCCCCGGCCTCCGGTCGAAAAACGCCGCCGATTCCGGCAGGGAGTTTTTCCTGCGGACCGAGCGCAACGCCTTCGACGCGCTGGCCGAATCCGGCGAAGAAAGCGCCTATTCCGCCACCCTGCGGGAATTTCTCCGCGTCCGCCCCGGATGGAAAGAAACGTGCGAAAGGCTCAGAAGCGGCGTCGACCCCTCGCGCTTCGCGATCACGGAGCCGGGCCTCGCCGACACGCTTTTCGGCAAAAAGCTGCGCCTCTCCGCCTCCAAGATCGAGGCTTACGAGAGCTGCCCGTTCTCGTTTTTCGTGCAGAACGGCCTGCGCCTCAAAGAGCGCAGAAAGGCCGAACTCTCGCCCCTCGACACCGGCAACCTGATCCACTACATCCTACAGGTCATGCTGCAGACCCACGGCGGCCGGGGGCTCGCCGCGCTCTCCGAAAAGGAGCGGAAGGCGGAGGTGCTCAAACTTCTGGAGGAATACCTCTCCGGCGTGCTCGGCGGCGAAGAAAACAAATCCGGGCGCTTCCTTTACTTGTATTCCCGCCTCGCGGGGCACCTGACGCGGCTCTTTGCCCGGATTGCCGAGGAATTCCGGCAGTCCGAATTTGAGCCGGCGGGCTTTGAAGTCCCCGTCACAGAGGAGGAGGGCGTGGAGCCCCTGCGCCTGCGGACGCCCGACGGTAGAACCGTGCTCGTCGAGGGCCGCATCGACCGGGTGGACGTGCTCGAAAAGAACGGCAAGCGCTACGCCCGCGTGGTGGATTACAAATCCGGCACGAAGGCCTTTGATCTTTCGGACGTCTACTACGGCCTCAACATGCAGATGCTGATCTACCTCTTCTCCATCTGGCAGGATCGGCGCAGCGAATTCGCCGGCGACACGCCCGCGGGCATTCTCTATATGCCGGCGAAGGATACCGCCCCCGCCGCGGAACGCGGAGCCGCCGCAGACCCGTGTTCCTCCGACGCCGCCGCGCGCTTTCGGATGAACGGCCTGCTGCTCGACGACCTCTCCGTGCTCAATGCGATGGAGCCGGGCCTCGCGGGAGTCTACATCCCCGTCAAAATGAAGCAGAACGGCTACGACACGGCGAACCTCGCGACCCTTGAACAGTTCGGCGCCATCCAGAGGCATGTTGCCTCCGTGCTCGCCTCCATGGCTGAGGAGCTCGGCGCCGGCAGAATCGAGGCTATGCCGGCCGCGCGCGACGACAAAAAACAGTGCGAGCGCTGCCGCTTTCAGTCCGTCTGCCGGATGCCGGAGGACGGCCCCTGCGTGAAGCTCGGCAGGCTGACGAAAAAGGAGTTCTTTGACAGCATCGGGGAGGGCGGCGTATGAACGGACGGAACTGGAACCCGGAGCAGCTTCAGGCGATTGAGTCGAGGGGCGGCACGCTCCTTGTCTCCGCCGCGGCCGGCAGCGGCAAGACCGCCGTGCTGACCGAGCGCGTGCTGCGGATGCTGACCGACGAACAGCACCCGGTCGACGCGGACCGCTTCTTAATTATGACTTTTACCCGCCTTGCCGCCGGAGAGATGAAAAACCGCATCACCGAGGCCCTCTCGGAAAAACTGGCGGAAAAGCCGGGCGATATCCGGCTTGTACGGCAGCAGATTTTGCTTGAAAAAATGCGGATCGGCACGATCGACGCCTTCTGCCTCGACCTCGTGCTGGAGCAGTTCGGCGCGCTGGGCATTTCACCGCAGAGCCGCGTCGCCTCCGACAAGGAGCTCCATATTCTCAAAAACGAGGCGCTCGCCGAGGTGATGGAGGAGAAGTACGCGGCGAAGGACGAGGGCTTTCTCGCGCTCAGCGAAACGCTCGGCGCGGGGCGGGATGATTCCGACCTCGCGGACACCGTTCTCCGCCTCTACGACTGGCTCCGCACCCAGCCGCACTATGAAAGCTGGCTTGATTCGGTCCATGGTTTATACGATCCGGATATTTCCCCTGAAAATCACCCGTGGGGAGAGATCATTCTGGAAGATGCGGGCGAGGCGCTCCGGAACTGCCGGGAGCAGGCGGCGTACGCCCTCTCGCTCGCAAACGGGGAGGAGGACGTCCTCTCCGCCTACGGGGCGGCGCTTTGCTCGGATGCGGAGCTGCTGAGCCGTCTCGCCGCCCTCGCGGAAAGCGGCGGCTGGGACGAGCTGCGCGGCTCCCTGCAAAATATAAGCTGGCAGAGGCTCGGCACGCTGCGCGGGTACGAGGGCGCAGCCGGCCCGCGGGCCAAGGAGATCCGGGACAGGTACAAAAAGATCGTCTCGGATCTTGCGAAAAAGCAGTTTTTCGCCTCGGAGCAGGATTTCCGGGACGACGTGGCCATGCTCGCGCCGCTCACGGAGGATCTCTTCTCCCTGACGATGGAATTCGACCGGCGCTATTCCGACAAGAAGCGCGAAAATCTGCTGCTGGATTACGCCGACCTCGAGCACTTCACGCTCGGCCTGCTGACCGAAAAGGACGGCGCCGGAAATTATATCCCGACCGCTGCTGCGCGGGAGATCTCGGCCCGCTACGACTATATCCTCGTCGACGAGTGCCAGGACATTAACGCCGCGCAGGACGCCGTTTTCCGCGCGCTCTCCCGCGGCGGCGAAAACCTTTTTTACGTCGGCGACGTGAAGCAGAGCATCTACCGCTTCCGCCAGGCGATGCCGGAGCTCTTCCTTCAGAAGC
Organism: uncultured Oscillospiraceae bacterium; assembly: GCA_964391915.1. Lineage (GTDB taxonomy): Bacteria > Bacillota > Clostridia > Oscillospirales > Ruminococcaceae > UMGS1668. Next base: position 16,722 of record CAYMNV010000001.1, on the reverse strand, counting down.
GGAACTCGTGGCCCGCTTTCGACGGAAAGAACTTTCCGGCCGTCGTCACTCTCGGGCGCAACTACCGCAGCCGGAGGGACATCGCCGGCGCGGTCAATTTTCTCTTTTCCCAGATCATGACGAAGGCGGCCGCGGAGATGGATTACGGCCCCGACGACCGCCTGATCGCCTCCGCGGAATACCCGGAGGACGGCCGCGTCCGCTGCGAACTGGTGCTTGCGGAAACCGACGCGGAGAATGAAAAATACCCGGACGCCGAAGCCGAGGCCGTTGCGGAAAAGATCGATGCGATGGTAAAAGCGGGCGTGACCGTAAAGGACGGCGAGAGTCTGCGCCCGGCCGAATACTCGGATTTCTGTATCCTGCTGCGCGCCATGAAGGGCCGGGGCGACCGCTTCGCCGAAGCGCTGCGGAGGCGCGGCATCGGCGTGCGGTGCGAGCGTTCCGAAGGTTTCTTCTCAAGGCCCGAGATTGCCGCCGTGATGGACGTGCTGCGCGCCATAGACAATCCGCTGCTCGATCTCCCGCTCGCGGGCGCGATGCTCTCCGAGATGTTTCTTTTTACGCCGGACGACCTCGCACGGATCCGGCTCAAGGGCAGAACGCTCCCGTTCTTCCGCGCCGTGAAGCTGGCGGCGGAGGACGGCGACGAAAAGTGCGCGCGATTTTTGGAGTTTCTCTCGGAGATGCGGACCTATGCCGCCTGCGAGAGCTCCGACACCGTGCTGGAACGCATCTACGAAAGAACGCAGTTCCCCGGCATCATGCGCGCCGGAGAAAACGGCGAGACGAAGCTCGCAAATCTGCGCCTGCTGATCCGCTACGCCTCCGAGCGGGAAGCCGCGGGCTGGAAGGGCGTCTTCGGCTTCCTGCGCTTCGCCGACCGGCTGATCGAAAAGGGCGACGACCTCGAGCCGGCCGGGCAGGCTTCTCAGAGTGGCGGCGCGGTGCGTATCATGACCGTCCACGGCGCGAAGGGGCTTGAGTTCCCGATCGTGTTTTTCAGCGCCGCCGGGCGGAAATTCCATAACGACAGCCGCGTGGACCGGCCCGCCGTTCACCCGACGCTGGGCTTTGCCTGCGCCGGACGGGATGAGACGACCGGCCTGCGCTACAAGACGGCACCGCAGCAGGCGCTTGGGCTGGCTTTAAAGAAAAATTCCCTTGCCGAGGAGATGCGCATCCTCTACGTCGCGCTGACGCGGGCGAAGGAGCGGCTGGTGATTACCGGCGCCGTGCCGGACGCGGCGGAGTACCTCTCCGGGCTCGCCTCCGGCGCAAGGGAGGAGACGCAGCTCGGCGCCTTCACGCTCACCAACGCGAAATCCCCGCTCGACTGGATCTGCACCGCCCTGCTGCGCCACCCGGATGCGGCGCAGTTCCGCATGCTCGCGGGCCTTGAGGATCTCGTGCCCCTGCCGGACGACACCCGGTGGGCCTTCTCCGTCCGGCAGCCGGGCGAGGCGGCGGAGCCGGAGCAGGCACTCGCCGAAGCCCCGTCCCCGGAACCGGACCGCGCCCTGATCGGGCTGCTGGAACGGCGCGCCGCGTGGGTCTACCCCTATGCCGCCTCCGCGCTGATCCCGGCGAAAAAGGGCGTCTCCGAGCTTACGCACGGCGAACTTTATGACCAGACGCGCTTCTCGGCGAGGCCGACGCACGGCGTCCTCTCCGGCGCGGAACGCGGCACGGCGCTGCATGCCTTCATGGAATTCGCCGATTTCGAAAGGGCGGAACATTCCGTGGAGGAGGAGCGAAAGCGTCTGGCGGAGTTCGGCTTCCTGACCGCAAAACAGGCCTCCGCCGCCGATCCCGCAAAACTGCGCGTTTTCTTCCGGAGCGGGCTTTATCAGCGGATCAAGGCCTCGTCCCGGGTGCTGCGCGAGTATCGCTTCATGCAGGATCTCCCTGCGAGGGAGCTCGGCTACGACGCCGCGGAGGAGACGATCACCGTGCAGGGCGTCGCGGATTGCATCTTTGAGGAAAACGGAAATCTATATATTCTTGATTACAAGACCGATCACGCGGACCGGATCGAAACGCTCGGGGAGCTTTACGGCGACCAGCTCCGGCTCTACAAAAAGCTGCTGGCCCTCTCAATGGGAAGGGAGGCCGCCGGGCTGCTGATCTGGTCCTTCCACTTTGGCCGGGAGATCGCGGTGGAATAGCGCGCGCCGACCAGCTCCGGCTCTACAAAAAGCTGCTGGCCCTCTCAATGGGAAGGGAGGCCGCCGGGCTGCCGATCCGGTCCTTCCACTTTGGCCGGGAGATCGCGGTGGAATAGCGCGCGC
>CAYMNV010000001.1:0-14331 GCA_964391915.1 uncultured Oscillospiraceae bacterium | reverse complement strand
GCGCGCGCCGGAAAACGGCGGGGATTCTCCCTCGCAGAGGGCTCTTTTCTCCGGCAGGATGCCCCGGAACCGGAATTTCCGGAAACTTTTTGAAAAAAGTATGTTTTTTATAATAATCGGTGCTTTTGGGATAGTGACTTTTTCCAATATTTTTTATATAATTAAGCTGTAGGCTGCGGAAGGTACTTCCCGGCTTCGGAAAATCCGGTTTCTGATCCCGTCAGCGGGACTCGAAACGATCAAAACTCAGCAAAGGCCTGAATTAAAATTTTGGGAAAGAGGGAAATTGTCATGGCGTTTCTTGATAAGCTGAACGACCTCGCGAAAACTGCGGTCGACAAGACCGGCACCGCAATCGAAAACGGAAAAATCAGCGTGAAGATCACCGGAGAGGAACGGAACATCGCCGCCGCCACCGCAAAAATCGGGGAGTATTACCTTGCGAAGCTGGATGAGGGCGAAACTCTGGACGATCCGGTCATGGAACTCTATGCCGAGATCGCCGAGCACCGCCGCAGCATCGAGGCCATGCGCGCAGAGCTCAGCGGCCCGAAAGCCGCCCCCGCCGATGCCGCCGCCGGTGCGAAATTCTGCAAGGCATGCGGTGCGAAACTTGCCCCCGGCACGAAATTCTGCTCGGAATGCGGAGCGGAGCAGTAATCACGGAAAATCACAGGGGCGGAGGGCGCATCCGGCGTTTCCTCCGCCCGATTTTTGTGTATTTCTCTCTTTTTGGCCCGAATCGCCGCGGCAAAAAAAGATTTTTCGGCCCGATACTTGACAGAAGAGGCGCGGGCGGTTATAATTTTCCTTACAAGAAAGCAGAACAAACCGTTCTCACCTGCCCGCGGATGCGAGGCGGGTCAATCGTCCCGGTAATCTTTTACCGGATTGCGGTGCGCGGTCTTCTTGGGCTGCGCGTTTTTTTATTTTGGAGGTGTTAGTCATCGGCAAACAGGAACTGCTCATTAACGAAGAGATCCGCGACAAAGAGATCCGCGTGATCGATTCCGACGGCAGCCAATTAGGCATTCTTTCGGCAAGAGAAGCGATGCAGATCGCGGCCGAAAAAAATCTGGATCTCGTGAAGATCGCCCCTCAGGCGACCCCGCCGGTCTGCCGCATTATGGATTACGGCAAATTCCGCTTCGAACAGGCCAAGCGCGAAAAAGAAGCGAAAAAGAACCAGCACATCATCGAGACCAAGGAAGTGCGTCTCTCTCTGAACATCGACACCAACGACTTCAACACGAAGCTCAACCGGGCGAAGAAATTCCTCGAGGACGGCGACAAGGTGAAGCTCTCGCTGCGCTTCCGCGGCAGAGAGATGACCCATACCGAGCTCGGGGCGGAGCTTGTGCGGAAGTTTTTGAACGAATGCGCGGATCTGGGCACCACAGACAAGCCTGCCAAACTCGAAGGCAGGAGCCTTGTCGTCACCATCAACTCCAAAATTCAGAAGTAACCCGCAGTACTTGTTTTATATTTGCTTTTTGCAATCAATAATCAGGAGGAAAAAACAATGGCCAACGCTAAGCTGAAAACCCATACCGGGGCAAAGAAGCGTTTTCGCTTCTCCAAGGACGGAAAGATCAAACGCAACAAGGCGTTTAAATCCCACAAGCTGAATTCCAGCATTAAGGATGCGAAACGTAAACGCAACCTTCGTCACGCCACCTATGCGGATGCCACCAATATGGAAAAACTCAGAAAAATCATGCCCTATGGCGGCTGATTTTTTCCTAAAACACACATCTATCTATTGAAAGATATAACGGAGGTAACTACAAATGGCTCGTGTTAAAGGCGGGATCATGTCCCATAAAAGAAGAAAGAAAATTTTAAAGCTTGCAAAGGGATACTTCCTTGGAAGAAGCAAGCTGTTCCGCACCGCGAAGGAAGCGGTGATGAAGACCGGGCGCTACGCATTCATCGGCAGGAAGCAGAAAAAGAGGGAATTCCGCCGTCTGTGGATCACCCGAATCTCCGCGGGCTGCAAGCTCAACCACACCAACTATTCTCAGTTTATGTATGGCCTCAAGAAAGCCGGCATCACCCTCAACCGCAAGATGCTCTCCGAGATTGCCATCCATGATCCGGAAGGCTTTTCTGCCCTTGTGGAAAAAGCGAGCATTGCGCTTTAAGATCGATCCAAACGCCCGGGTTTTTCTGAACTCGGGCGAATTGTTATAGTAAGGGATGGTATCCGGAGGAAATTTTTTCCCCCGGAAGGCTTTTCTTTAATCCTCTATTTTTGTTATAATATAAAGGAGAACCCATGCCGATCACAAGCCGTGAAAATCCGATGGTCAAGGAGGCCGCCGCTCTGCTCAAGAGTAAAAAAGCGAGGGAAGAGTCCGGCCTTTTTCTGGCGGAAGGGGCCAGGCTCTGCGCCGAGGCCTCCCGGAGCGGCATCGCGGTTCGCCGCCTCTTTCTCACCGAAGAGGCAAAGGAAAAATACCCGGATTATCTTAAAGATCTGATCCCGGCCGCCGCGGATGTGCAGGAGATCGCCCCGCCCGTGGCGGAAAAGCTCTCGGATACCAAAACGCCGCAGGGCGTTTTTGCCGTCTGCGAATTCCCGGAGAACCGGGCGGATCTCGGCCGGGACGGACTTTTCGTCGTGCTCGACGGCCTGCAGGATCCCGGCAACATCGGCACCATCCTGCGCACCTGCGACGCGATGGACGTCCGCGGCGTGCTCCTTTGCGGGAGCGCGGACATCTGGTCGCCGAAGGTGCTGCGGGCGTCGATGGGATGCCTGTTCCGCCTGCCGGTCGCCGTCTTCGCGGATGCCGCGGAGGCCTTCGCCGCGCTGCACCGGCACGGCTGCACGATTTTTGCCTCCACCCTCTCCGCAGATTCCGTTCCGCTCGGCCGGGTCCGCTTCCCGAAACGGAGCGCCGTCGTCATCGGCAACGAGGGCAGCGGCATCCCGGAGGAGGATCTCGCGCAAAGCGACACCCTCGTCACCATTCCGATGCCCGGCAGAGCCGAGAGCCTCAACGCCGCCTCGGCTGCCGCCATCCTGATTTATTCCGCAGCCACCGGCTGCTGACGATCCTCAAAAGACTGGAGATGACAGCATGAGCCTTCTTCACTGGATCTGGCTCGGCCTGATCCTTCCACCCGGCAGCCCGAAGATCGACCGTGCTTTGGAGCGCTTTCCGGATCCGGAGGAGCTCTTTCTCGCCGGGAACGAGGCTGCTGCCGAAATCCCCGGTTTCGACTCCTCCGACCTCATCCGCATGCAGGCGACCAGCCTCGACCTCGCGGAAAAGGCCCTTGAACGCGCCGAAGCCTACGGCGCCTCCGTGATCACAAAAGAGGATCCGGATTTTCCGGAGCTTCTGCACAGCATCCCCGCCTGCCCCGTCGTTTTATATGTGTTGGGAGATCTCTCCGTGGCGAAGCACCCGTGCGTGGCACTGGTCGGTACCCGCTCCATGAGCGAGTACGGCAGAAAGGCCGCGGAGAGTCTGGGCCGGGGGCTCGGCGCCTCCGGCATCACCGTCGTCAGCGGCATGGCGAAGGGGATCGACACGGCCTCCCACAAGGCCTGCATCGAGGCCGGCGGCAAGACGATCGCCGTGCAGGGCTGCGGCATCTGCAGCACCTACCCGCCCGAAAATAAGGAACTCAAGGAGATCATCGCGGCCAACGGGGCCGTCGTCAGCGAATTCGCCCCGGATGCCGCCTCCCAGTCCTCATATTTCCCGATCCGCAACCGCATCATCTCCGGCCTCTCGCTCGGCGTCTGCGTCGTGGAGGCCGCCGCCCGCAGCGGGACCTCGATCACCGCGAATTTCGCGCTCGAGCAGGGCCGCGACGTCTTTGCCGTGCCGGCGGACGTCTTCCGCAGCACCTCGAAGGGCACCTTCCGGTTGCTGCGGCAGGGGGCGATCCCCGTCTCCTGCGCCGGCGACATCATCGAGGAATACCGTCCGCTCTACGGAGACGAACTCCGGCCCGAACCCGCCCATGAAGCGGCCGCCAAACCCGACCAGCCGTCGGAGCGGCTCTGGCAGGAACCCTCCCGCGAGGACGGCCCCCGCTGGCGCGAGATGCCGGAGGATCTCTCCGACCACGCGCGGGCGGTCTATTCCATTCTTTCGAGAACGCCGCTCTTCGCGGACGATATCTCCTCCATGACCGGGCTACCCGCCTCGGTGACCGCCGCCGCCCTGACGGAGCTGGAGCTCTCTGGGCTCGTGAAACCGGTCTCCGGCCGGAGATTCACGCTCGCATAAACCCCCAAAATTCATCACATCATCTGGATACAGTTGATAAAAGGAGTAATTATCACGGCTGAAACACAGGATTTCGAAACCAAAACCGGCCGCGGCGCCAAGACTTACAAAAATCTTGTGATCGTCGAGTCCCCGGCCAAGGCCAAGACCATCCAGAAATATCTGGGGCCGGACTACGAGGTCGTCGCATCGATGGGCCACGTCCGCGACCTGCCGAAGAGCACGCTCGGGATCGACGTGGCGCACGGCTTTTTGCCGCAATACATGCTGATCTCCGGCAAGGAGACCCTCGTCCGAAACCTCAAGAAGGAAGCCGGCTCCGTTGAGAACGTCTATCTCGCGACGGACCCGGACCGCGAGGGCGAGGCGATCTCCTGGCATCTTGCCTATCTGCTGGGGCTGCCGCTCACCGCGGCGAACCGCGTCACTTTTAATGAAATCACCCGCTACGGCGTCAAACAGGGCATGGCTTCCCCGCGCACGATCGACAAGGACCTCGTCAACGCGCAGCAGGGCCGCCGCATCCTCGACCGCATCGTGGGATACAAACTGAGCCCCTTCCTTTGGAAGAATATCCGGGGCGGCTCCAATCTCTCCGCCGGGAGAGTGCAGTCCGTCGCCGTCCGCCTGATTGTCGACCGCGAGCGGGAGATTCAGGATTTCCATGTGGAGGAGTACTGGACCATCGACGCGAAGCTCTGTGAGCGCGGCGAATCCACGGCCTTCTCGGCCCGCCTCCAGAGCAAAAACGGCGAAAAGGTGGAGATCCCCACCGAGGAGGCCGCCAAGGCCATTGCGGACGACCTCGCCGGCAAGGATTTCGTCATCAGCAACGTCAAAAAGGGCGTCCGCAAAAAGATGCCCGCGCCGCCCTTCATCACCTCCACGCTGCAGCAGGAGGCCTCCCTCCGGCTGGGATTCCAGTCCCGGCGCACGATGCGCGTCGCGCAGGAGCTCTACGAGGGCGTCGACGTACCCGGCATGGGCGCCGTGGGTCTGATCACCTACATGAGAACCGACTCCCTGCGCATCTCCGAGGAGGCGAGGAACGCCGCCGCCGCTTACATTGAAAAAACCTATGGCCCGGATTACCTGCCCCAGACCGCCCACGCCTTCAAGCAGAAGGCCGGCGCGCAGGACGCCCACGAGGCGATCCGCCCGACCATGCCGGATCTTGAGCCCGCAAAACTCCAGGAGTGCCTGACCTCCGACCAATATAAACTCTACAAGCTGATCTGGGAGCGCTTTATCGCGAGCCAGATGGCCGCCGCCGTGCTCAACACCGTCTCGATCGACATCGAGGCCGGCGACTACCTCTTTAAGGCGAGTGGGTTCACCGTGCGCTTCGACGGCTTCACGAAGCTCTACGAGGTCTCCGCCTCTCCGGAGGAGGAGAAATCCTCCATCCCGAAGCGGGCCGAAAAGGACGACGTTCTGCGCCTGCGGAGCCTGCACCCGAACCAGCACTTCACCCAGCCGCCGGCACGCTTCACCGAGGCATCGCTGATCAAGGCGCTCGAGGAAAACGGCATCGGCCGCCCGAGCACCTACGCGCCGATCATCACCACGATACTTGCGCGAAACTACGTCGAGCGCGACGGCAAGGCTCTCAAGCCGACCCCCCTCGGCACCGTCATCGTCGATCTGGTCAAGGAGCACTTCTCCAACATCGTCGACGTGGAATTCACCGCCAAGATGGAGAAGGATCTCGACAAGATCGAGGCCGGCAAGATCGATTGGCAGAATATGATCAAAAAATTCTTCGACGACTTTATCAAAGAGTTGGAAACCGCCCAGCAGTCCCAGGGCGCCGAAAAAATCGCCGTCCCCGAGGAGGAGACCGACGTCATCTGCGAGAAATGCGGCAGGCACATGGTCGTCAAGACCGGCCGCTTCGGAAAATTCCTCGCCTGCCCGGGCTATCCGGAATGCAAAAACACAAAGCGCCTCGTCAAAGAGGCGAACGGCGCCTGCCCGCTGTGCGGAGGCAAAATTTTATCGAAAAAATCCAAGACCGGCAAGACCTATTACGGCTGCGAGCACAACCCGACCTGCAATTTTATGACATGGGATGAGCCGACGGCTGAACTTTGCCCCACCTGCGGCAAGACGCTGCTCTACCGCAAGGGCCGCAGCCCGATGTACGTCTGCTCCAACCCGGAGTGCGATTACCAGCGTCCGGAGGAGAAGAAAAAATGAGCCGTCCCGTCACCGTGATCGGCGCGGGGCTTTCCGGCTGCGAGGCCGTCTGGGCGCTCGCAAAGGCCGGCGAAACCGTCCGGCTTTATGAGATGAAGCCCGCAAAATTCAGCCCCGCCCACCATTCCGAAAACTTTGCGGAGCTCGTCTGCTCCAACTCGCTCAAGGCCTCGCGCTTAGAGACCGCCTCCGGGCTCCTGAAAGCCGAGATGAAGCGTCTGGGCTCCCTGACAATGGAGGCCGCCGAGGCCGCCGCCGTCCCCGCGGGAGGGGCGCTCGCCGTCGACCGGGAGGCCTTCTCCGCCTATATCACCGACCGCATCCGTTCCCTGCCGAATGTGGAGATCGTCCGTGAGGAACTGACGGAGCTGCCCGCGGAGGGCACCGTCGTCTGCGCCACCGGGCCGCTGACCTCCGACGGGCTCGCGGCGTCCCTTTCGGAGCTCTTCGGGGGAACGCTCTCCTTCTACGACGCCGTCGCGCCGATCGTCTCGGCCGACAGCATCGACTTTACGAAATGTTTTTACGGTGCGCGCTGGGGGCACGGCGACCCAGATTACCTCAACTGCCCGATGGATAAGGAGCAGTACGAGGCGTTTGTGGAAGCGCTCCTGCACGCGGAGCGGGCGCCGCTTCACGATTTCGACGCGCCGCCGAAGGTCTACGAGGGCTGCATGCCTGTGGAGATCATGGCCGCCCGCGGCCCCGACACGCTCCGCTACGGTCCGATGCGCCCGGTCGGACTCAAAAACCCGGAGACCGGGCACCGCCCCTGGGCCAACGTCCAACTCCGGAAAGAAAACCGCGAAGGCACGATGCTGAATCTCGTCGGCTTTCAGACAAACCTCAAATGGGGCGAGCAGAAGCGCGTGTTTTCGATGATCCCCGGCCTTGAGCAAGCGGAATTCCTGCGCTACGGCGTGATGCACCGCGATACGTTTATGGACAGCCCGCGCCTGCTCGCGGAGAATCTGTCCCTCCGGGGCGACGGCAGGCTCTTCTTTGCCGGCCAGCTCACCGGAGTCGAAGGATACATGGAGTCCGCCGCCACAGGCATTCTCGCGGGCATCAACGCCCGCCGCTATCAAACCGGAGAGGCCCCGCTCCTCCTGCCGCGCGAGACGATGCTCGGCGCGCTGGTGCGCTACATCACCGGCGCGGACCGGGCGGAAGCCGGCAGACCGGAATCCGGCAGACCGGAAACCGGTTTGGCGGAATCCGATAAGCCGGAAGAGGGCGTCGCAGACCCGGAAGAGGTGTCCGTCCTGCGCGCCCAGACGGAGTTTCAGCCGATGGGCAGCAACATGGGCCTGCTCCCGCCGTTGGAAAACCGCCTCCGCGGCAAGCAGGAGCGCTATCTCGCCTTGTCTGAGAGAGCCCTCGCGGCGTTGGACGTCATGCTGAAGTAAGAAACCCACCCCCCGGAAAGGAGGATTCTTTATGAAAATCGCACTGGATATCTACGGTGGCGACAACGCCCCTCTGGCTCCGCTGGAGGGCGCGGCGTCGGCCGTCAGGGAACTGGGCGTCGAGATCCTCGCCGTCGGCAGAGAGGCCGAGATGAGGGCCCTTTGCGCCGAAAAAGGGATCCCCACGGCCGGGATCGAATTCCTCGATGCGCCGCTCGTGATGCCGGTCTGCGCCGAACCGGCCGAGGTGCTGAAATCCTACAAGGACAGCTCCCTCGCCCTGACGGTGAAGGCCGCTGCCGACGGCATGGCGGATGCCGCGGTCACCGCCGGAAGCACCGGCGCTGCGGTCGTGGCGGCGACTTTTATCGCCAAGCGCCTCAAAGGCATCAAGCGCGCCGCCCTCGCGACGGAGATGCCCGGCCTCGATTCGAATTATATGATGCTGGACCTCGGCGCCAACGTCGAGTGCCGGCCGGAGATGCTGGTCCAATTTGCCGTGATGGGCGCGGCCTATATGGAAAAAACCGCCGGCGTGCCGAATCCGCGCGTCGGGCTCATCAACATCGGCGCGGAGGAATCCAAGGGCACCGATCTGCAGAAGGAGGCCTATGCACTGCTCCGGCGGTCGGGCCTTAACTTCATCGGCAACGTGGAGCCGCGGGATTTGCTCTTCGGCGCGTGCGACGTGGCCGTGGCCGACGGATGGACCGGCAATATTGTTTTAAAAACGACGGAGGGCACCGGGCTTGCCTTTTCCAAGATGGTCAAGCGCATGTTCACCCAAAATATACTGACCAAGCTCGGCTCCCTGCCGATGAAGGAAGGCATCCGCGACATGAAGCGGAGGACGGATTACTCCGAACGCGGCGGCGCGCCTCTGCTCGGCATCACGAAACCCGTGATCAAAGCCCACGGAAGCAGCGACGCAATCGCCTTCCGCAACGCGCTGGAACAGGCGAAGATCTTTTATGAGACGGATGTCAACGGCGCGATTCTTTCCGCGCTCGCGGAGAGGAAAGAAGAGGCGGAAGAATGAGTTTTGAAATGCCCCATGCGCTTGAGGAAGCGGCCGGATATACCTTTGCGAATCCGCACTATCTGGAGATCGCGCTGACCCACTCCTCCTACGCGAACGAAAATCACGGCCGCTGCGAGAGCAACGAGCGGCAGGAATTTCTCGGCGACGCCGTTTTAAGCATCGTCGTCTCGGATTACCTGTTCCACAATTATAAGCATTTTCCGGAGGGACAGCTCACCAAGATGCGCGCCTCCCTCGTCTGCGAAAAGACGCTGAGCCGCTTCTCCCAGGAGCTCGGGCTCGGCGGCTACCTGATGTTCGGCCGCGGCGAGGAGCAGATGGGCGGCAGAGAACGCCCCTCGATCCTCTGCGACGCCTTTGAGGCCTTCCTCGCGGCGATCTACCTCGACGGCGGCATGGAGCCCGCGCGGGACTTCGTGCTGCGCTTCATCAAGCCCTCGCTTGAGGATTTTGAAAGACTGTCTTTCAAGGATTATAAAACGCAGCTGCAGGAGATCATCCAGCAGAACCCCGAGGAGCAGCTCACCTACGTGCTCACCTCCGAGTCCGGCCCCGATCACGACAAGCACTTTGTCGTCGAGGTCATGCTCAACAGCAATCCGATCGGCCGCGGAGAAGGCCGGAGCAAGAAGGCCGCCGAGCAGATGGCGGCGAAAGAGGCGCTGGAGCTGATGGGCGAATGAGACACGCCAACGTCTCGTTTTTCGTGCCGATGGCCGGGTGCCCGCATCGCTGCTCGTTCTGCGACCAGCGGAGCATCACCGGCGAGAGCGGATGCCCCACGCCGGAGGAGGTCGACGCCTGCTGCGCAAAAGCCGCGGATGCGCTCTCCGGATTCTCTGCCGGGAGCGAGATCGCCTTTTTCGGCGGCAGCTTCACGATGATCCCGCGGGAGACGATGGTCTCCCTGCTCGCGCCCGCCGCAAAATGGGTGGAAGCCGGCGCCTTCTCCGGCATCCGGTGCAGCACGCGGCCGGACGCGGTCAACGAAGAGATCCTTGACCTGCTCGCCCGGTACCATGTCCGTTCAATCGAGCTCGGCGCCCAGAGCAGTGACGATGCCGTGCTTGCGGCGAACGGCCGCGGGCACACGTTTGCCGATACCCAAAAGGCCTCGGCGCTGATCCGGGAGCGGGGGTTCTCCCTCGGGCTTCAGATGATGACCGGCCTGCCCGCGAGCAGCCCGGAACGGGACCTGCAAACGGCGAGAGACTTCATCCGCTTAAAACCGGAGACCATGCGCATCTACCCGGCGCTGGTGCTCGACCATACGCCGATGGCGGCGCTTTGGCGGGAGGGCGGCTACCGTCCCCAGACGCTTGACGAGGCCGCCTCGCTCTGCGCGGAGCTGCTCGATCTCTTTGAAGAGGCCGGGATCCGGGTGATCCGGGCCGGGCTCCATGCGGAGCCTTCCCTTGAAAAGAACCTGCTGGCCGGGCCCTACCATCCCGCTTTCCGCGAGATTGCCGAGAGCCTGCGCCTTTATAAAAAAATCACGCCGGAGGTTTTGAACTGCCCGAAAGGGGCGCTCACCGTCTTTGTGAACCCGTCCGAACAGTCCAAAGCCGCCGGGCAAAAGCGCGCGAACCTCGCTTCCTGGAAGGCGGCCGGATACGACATCCGCATCCTCGGCGACGCCTCCCTCCCATGCGGCACATTTCGAATCTGCCCCTCCGAAACCACGATGATTAGGAAGTGAAACATTGTTCCTGAAATCACTGGAACTCCAGGGCTTCAAATCTTTCCCGGATAAAACCCGCCTCAACTTCGGCCGTGGGCTGACCGCGGTCGTCGGGCCGAACGGGAGCGGAAAAAGCAATATCAGCGACGCGGTGCGCTGGGTCCTCGGGGAGCAGTCCACCAAAGCCCTGCGCGGCATCAAGATGGAGGACGTAATCTTCAACGGAAGCGCCGGCCGCAAGAGCTACGGCTGGGCGGAGGTCCGGCTCTTTCTTGACAACACCGACCGTGCCCTGCCGATCGACAGCGACGAGGTCGTCGTTTCCAGAAAATATTACCGGAGCGGCGACAGCGAGTACCGCATCTGCGATAAGATCTGCCGCCTGCGCGACGTCAACGAGCTCTTTATGGATACCGGCCTCGGCCGCGACGGCTACTCGCTGATCGGCCAGGGCAAGATTGCCGAGATCATCGGCGCCAAGAGCACCCAGCGGCGCGAAATCTTCGAGGAGGCCGCCGGCATCTCCAAATACCGCTACCGCAAGGAGGAGGCCGAACACAGCCTCGTGCAGGCGGATGAGAACCTGCTGCGGCTGCGGGACAACCTCTCCGGCCTTGAGGAGCGCGTCGGCCCGCTCAGGGAGCAGTCCGACAAGGCAAAAAAATTTCTTGAACTCGCCGAGGAGAAAAAATCGCTCGAAATCTCCGTCTGGATGCGGAACCTGCGCAGGCTCAAATCCCAGCTGCAGGAGCAAAACAGCTCCATCAGCGTCTTTCAGGCGGAGTACGACTCCCTCAACGCCGATTACAACAAGGCGGAGGAATACATAGGCAGCCTCTACGAGGGCATCCGGAACCTCGATTTCGACGTGGAGAGCCGCCGCAAGGAGATCGCCGAGAACGAGGCGGGCATCTCCGGGCTCGCGGCCGATTCCGCCGTTTCAAAAAATGAAATTCAGCACGCCGAGAGCGAGATCGCGCGGATCGGCGGCGAAATAAAGGAGTTGGAGGCCTCCGGCAGCGAAAACGCCGCTTTCGCCGAAGCGAAGCGGAGCGAACTTGCCGCAAAGGAGGCCGAGCGGGGCTCCCTTGCCGAAAAAGCGGCCGCATGCGCCGCCGGGGCTGAGGGAATCGCCGGGGCCGAGGCCGAAAACGCCGCCGCCCGCGCGAAGGCTTCCGCGGAGCTCGCGAAGGCCGAGGCCTCGATCGGGCACATCAGCGTCGTGCTGGCCACCGCCGGCTCCGACGCCGAGCAGTACGAGAAACGCCTCGCCGAGATGGACGCCGCCGCCGCCAAGACCGGGGAGCTCATCGCCACGAACGAAAAGGATCTCGCGGATATCGGGGAATTCCTCTCCGACAACGCGTCGCGCGCCGAGTCGCTGCAAAACAGCATCTCCGGCATCGCGCTCAAAAAAGGCCTGCGCGAAAAACAGCTCGCCGCCATGGAGGAGAGCCGCGCCGCGCTTCAGAAGAACGCGGATGCCGCCCTCGGCCGCGCAAAGCTGCTGCAGGATCTCGAGGACCACATGGAGGGCTTCGCCCAGAGCGTGAAGTTCGTGCTCGAAAGGGCCAAAGCCGGCGCCCTGCGCGGAATCCTCGACCCGGTCTCCAATATTCTTTCGGTCGAGAGCAAATACGCCCTCGCCGTCGAGACCGCAATCTCCGGCGCGCTGCAGGACGTCGTCGTCACGGACGAGGACGCCGCCCGCCGCGCCATCGGCGTGCTCAAGGAGCAAAACCGCGGCCGCGTCACCTTCCTGCCGCTCACTTCCGTGCATGGAAGCAAACTGACGGAGAACGGCCTTGAGCACTGCGAAGGCTTCATCGGCCTCGGCAGCGACCTCGTAAAGTACGATAAAAAATATGACGGCGTCATCCTGAGCCTGCTCGGCCGCATCGCGGTCGCCGACGAGCTCGGCAATGCCATCGCCATCGCAAAGAAATACGGCTACCGCTTCCGCATCGTCACGCTCGACGGTCAGCTCGTCAACGCGGGCGGCTCCCTGACGGGCGGCTCCTCCGTCAAATCGGCCGGCATCCTAAGCCGCCGCCAGGAGATCGAGGAACTTCAGGCGCAGGCCGAAGCCTACAAACGGCAGCTTGCGGACGGAAACGCGGAATACATGCGGCTCCGGGAGGAGATCTCCGCCCTCGCCGCCGATTCCCTCGCCACGGAGAGCGAGCTGCGCACCGCCAAGGAGGACCGTATCCGGGCCGAGGCGGAAAAGAGGCATCTTGAGGAAAAGATCGCCGCCGCGAAAGCCGACGCGGAGGAATACGCCTCCCGCCGCGCCGAGATCGTGGGGCTTAACGCCTCCGCGAAGCAGCGCACGGCCGAATTCACGGCCCTGCTCTCCGCCGCTGAAACCGACAAGGCAAAGGCCCTCGAAACCATCGGCCTGCTCGAAAAAGAGGCCGCCGCGGTTGCGGAAAAGAAGGCGCGCAATGCCGAGGAGGCCGCCGCGCTCGCCCTCTCCGCCGCCCTGACGGACAAGGATATTGAAGCCGTCCGCGCCGACATCGAGCGGCTCCGCGTCTCCGAGGAGGACCGCCTCGCCCGGAAGGAAGAGCGGAAGGCCGCGATCGTCGATATGGAAGCCGCCATCCGCGCGCACCGGGAGAAGATCGCCGCCGCCGAGGCGGAGACCGCCCGTCTCAACGCGGAATCGGCACAGCGCAGGGAGCAGATCACCGCGCTCTACGCGAAGCGGCAGGAGTTTGAATCAAAGACCACGCAGGAGCGCAGCGCGCAGAAGAGCATCGTCGCGCGGCGTGAGGAGGCCTCCGTCCGGCTCGCAAAGGCGAGAGCCTCCCTCGACGACCTGCAGAAGGATTACGACCGCATCATCGGCGATCTCTGGGACGAATACGAGATCACCTACACCATGGCCGACGAGATCGCCCAGGAGATTCCCGAGCCGCAGAAGGCCCAGCGCCGCCTCGCGGAACTGCGCAACAAGATCAAGGCCCTCGGCCCGGTCAACGTCTCCGCCATTGAGGAATACAGGGAGGTCTTCGGCCGCTACGAATTTCTGCGCACGCAGATCGAGGATGCCGAAAAGGCCCGCGACGAGCTGCGCGGTCTGATCCGCGGCCTGACCGGCCAGATGAAGACCATCTTCACCGATAGTTTCACGCGCATCGCCGGGAATTTTGCCGTTGTCTTCCGGGATCTGTTCGGCGGGGGCGAGGCGAAACTCACGCTCACCGACCCGGACGACGTCCTCGAATCGGGCATTGAGATCTTCGTGCAGCCTCCGGGCAAGATCGTCAACCACATCGCAGCCCTCTCCGGCGGCGAACAGGCCTTTGTCGCCATCGCGATCTACTTCGCCATCCTCAAGGTCAGCCCGGCGCCCTTCTGCATCCTCGACGAGATCGAGGCGGCGCTGGATGAGGCGAACGTCGACCGCTGCGCCGAATACCTGCTGACGCTCTCCGGCGACACGCAGTTTATCGCCATCACGCACCGCCGCGGCACGATGGAGCATGCCGACCGCCTCTACGGCGTCACCATGCAGGAGGAGGGCGTCTCCAAACTGCTTGAACTCTCCCTCGACGACATGGAAACCGTGGAAGCCTGAGGCTTTGCGGAAGCCTGAGGCTTCGCACCGAATCCCCGCCGACGCTTTCGTGTGACACGCAGTTTATCGCCGTCACGCAAGCGCGGCAGAGGAGCATGCCGACCGCCTCTGCGGCGTCACCGAGGACGTCTCCAAATTGCTTGAGCTCTCCCCCGGCGACATGG